>JBLHNU010000025.1:0-79964 GCA_047622095.1 Desulforhopalus sp. | reverse complement strand
CAGTATTTTTGCTTTGATTTTGAAATCGATTCCTGTGATGGTTCCATGTACACCTCCTTGAATTTGAAAGTGCTCACGGGAACATAGTTTATGGGGTAATGCTAGAAGCGGTTTGTGGGGCGCTTACTTCTAATCTTCAGGCGAAGGTTAACCAGGTGATTGCGAACCAGTTTCCAGAAATTGATATTCTCATTAGTTCTGATAAAGCACTTGGAAAAATGGCTCCTAAAGTGGTCAACAACGCTCTTATCACTCAAACCTCAAGTAGAGGTAAGTATTTGGGGAAAATTGATATTGAATGGAATCATGGCGATGCATGGTACAATGACAGACTCCTTCCTTTAGCTGAATTAAAGAAAAGAAGAACTACAATTGAGACCCAAATGACACAGCTGGGAAATAATAAGAACAACGCAAACAAGAAAAGGATCTCACGGCTTCAACGACAACAACAGCGGTTAGAAAAAGAAATTGAAACACGAAGTGCACAGGAAGCAGAACGTGGTGATCACCCTTACAATAAGCACAGATTACGTTTTATTCCGGTTCAACCGACACATGCCCCCGCTTCTATTGAATCAATAGTACAAAATATCGATAAAACGGTGAAAGAACAATCGGCCAAGAACTAACTCTTAAGAATAATTAAAAAATGAGTGTGTCCTCCATTGCCGCATAGTCCAAATTTAATATAAAAAAAGGCCGATTACTCAAAGTAATCGGCCTTTATTCACTTCATTACATCGAACTAAACTTCTTTGATACTAACTAATTAGCATCCAAAAGCACCTTGCAGATTAGGTACGGTCTGCTTCTTACGGCTCATCATACCATCGATCCACATGCTTCCACCGTCAAGCTTACAATCAAATGCTTTTTCGATAAGAGCGTCATCGTCAGAGAGCACAACAAGGTCAGTACCTTCTTTAACTACATCAGTAAGCATAAGCAAAACAGTGTGACGACCGTCAGCTTTTACTTCTTTCATAGCACCTATAAGAGCATCTCTAACTTCTGCTACCTGATCTAAAGAAGCAAGTTCAAGTTGACCAACACCAACTTTATTGCCATTCATATCAAAATCTTTGTAATCGCGGAAGAGGAGGTCTTTGGGGGCGACGCCAGCTACAGCCGATTTAGCTTTCAACATTTCCATGAAAAGCTCATCAGTATCATCCACACCAGCAATTGCCTTAAGATTTGCAACAGCAACCTTATCATCTTCAGTGCACGTTGGTGATTTAAAGTTAACAGTATCGCTTAAGATCGCTGATAACATACCACCAGCAACATCTTTAGGGATAGCAACACCTGCTTCTTTAAACATCTTGTTAAGAATAGTACCAGTACAACCAACAGGCTCTGCTCTGAAAAGGATAGGGCTGTTTGTAGTAACGTCACCAATTTTGTGGTGATCAACAACTGCCACAACATCAGCTGAGTCGAGTCCTGCAGGACCTTGAGCCAAATCACTGAAATCAACAAGTGCAATTTTTTTGTCTGCAGCATTATCTAAGAACTCAGGAGCTTCAAGTCCGAAACGCTTCAGAACAGTTGTTGACTCTGGATTCAAATCAGCAGCCGCAATTTGCATACAAGCCTTAGCGTCCTGTCCCTGTGCATTACAGAATGCAGCAAGTGCGATTGCAGAAGTTACGGAATCAGTATCAGGGTTTGCGTGTCCAACTACGTGAATAGTCATTAGTGTTCCTCCAAAAAAGTATTAATCTTAAAAAACGTAAAAACTACTATATTATCAGTATTAACTGTGCACTTTTATTGAATTGACAAATCAAAATAGTGCGTTCACGTAAGTCAGTCAAGCATTAAAAAATATCTTGCATAGCTTGACCAATTTTTGTTGCTTAAAATTATATTCTCAAGCCATTTTATATCAACATTCTGGACAATTCCCCATTCTTCCGTGACTTTAATAGTTCGATATATTATATTGGGTATGCTTGTTTACCAGCTCGTGCCCTGCCAATCTTTTCGCGCCTTATACTATGACAGATATCAACAATAACGAAGAAACCTCGCCGCCACGATCTCGCACAAAAAAAGGGTCTAATAGCGTCCTTTACCTTTTCATTGTCACTATTATCGCCCTTATTGGTGGATTTTATTTCTACCAAAAAAATATCGATACGTTTCATCAGTTGGACGCTTCTGAGTATGGTGCGCCAATTACTCAAAACGACACTTCAGGGGCTTTATCAAAAAATGAAACTCTAGAAACGTCCATTAACCAGACCAGTTCCCAATTAGAAAACAAAACTTCGACCAGCACTCAACCAGGAGTTTCCCCCACAGAGAATTTTTCTCCAAGCAATGTTCTTCCAACTTCTGAAAACAACTCAACCCAACTTCAATTACATTCAGAAGATCCACAAACAACCGAGATCATTCTTACTAAAGAAAGTGCAGAAAGCGCTGATTATAACTCCTTGATCAAAGAATTAGATAACTTTTACACCCATCTTGATGCCCAACAGTATATGCAAAATTTTACTTTGGAAGAGTCGAGCAAAAACCACTTTTCAAAGCTCATTCAAAAACTCATCGACAACCCGCCTATTGTCGCGAGAGAAACCGATGATCTCTTCACCCTGCTTAAAAATACTGCCCACTTTTTCAGAGTCATAGGAAAAGATAATATATTAATATTAAAGGGTATTCTAGACCGGGAGAAGAACTCTTTTGAAACCATACTTCAATCTTTCTACCAGTTGACGTATAAACCAGAATACCTTCAAAAAGCGTACTCTATTTCTCTGGACACTGACGCACTCTACGATTACGCCGGTTTTTTCCTCAACACCATGGGCGGAAGGCTGTATCTCTTCAGACGTGACTCAAATTCACGTATGGCTGTGAGCTTCTACGCTATTCTTATTATTGATCGAGCAAATAATTCTGGTAACAGCCGCCATGGTATAGATATCCGGCCTGCCGTGGATTCGCTCATTGAAGAGATTGAAAATGGCGGGAAAAATCTGCAATTGCGTGATTCTTATCTCGACACTCTCTACGACTTGAAAGAAAAATATTCTTAAAATTTAGAAACTATTCGCCGTGTTGTTTTATTGCTACCAAAACTAATCGACAAAATCAGTTGATTTCCGATTGAACAGTATATCCAATGCGGCCGATGAGCTGACGTCCTGCTTACGACAAGAGGATATATAGCTACGGATACTCTGGGGGAGGGCTTTTTTTTCTGCTTTCGTTATAATTGATCGATATTTTTGTCGGTATATTTCCGAATCTCTACGACTCAGGAAACCACAGGATTCGTTTACCTGCTTGTGTATTTCTTCAAGCAACTTTTGTAGACGTTGTGCCCATTGCTAGTCATCTTGCTCCCACACTCGTGTTAGCTCTCGTATGTGGTGTGCATTACATAAGGCGTGAGTGCAATCATATTTGCAATAGGGTTTCCAATGGTCATGGCAAAGGACTCCGTTGAAGTGCAATTTTTTAACCGGATATCACTGATGTCAAACTAACGATCGTTAGTTATTCCTACTGTTAACTCCTCATCAATGTAACGCTCAATATATCGCTGGCCGTTCCTCATTGAAGTTATAATCCATACAGTAAAAAAGACACCGAGACTAAAAGTTACAGGTATCGATTTTGGTGCTAATAAGGTCAGCATCAGGAGGATTGCTGTTCCAATCATTATGTAATTGAAAGCACGTTTTTTGGATTTTGCGACAACTTCTAATGCAGCCTTAGGGGAATCGACACCACTCTTACGCATTGTATCACGCATCGATTCGTACCCGAGTTTATGTCGGCTTTCCATTCGACCAAAGGGGTCATTGAACTTCATAGAATTCTCTCTATTTTAAAATTATAATCGTTAGAAAACAGGCATACTACACTTTCATCTATAACCTAAACTTAGCATACGCAAAATGCGAAAATATTTTAAGAATAAAACAGCAAATCATTGTTGAGCTATTTTTAATACAACTGTTTTCTTTGTATGCCTAGTTTCTTCATTCGAAAACGCAGAGTACTCGGATTCATTTTCAAAACCTCTGCGGCCCCACCCTCCCCGTCGATTTTACCACCTACCTGATTTAACACAGAACGTATATGCTGGTTCATCATTGCATCTAAGGATAAATCTCCCGTAGGTTGACCTGGCTGTAGATGGGTTCCCTCCTTTCGATGAGCACCTGTAAGCGGTGGAAAAAGCAAAAACTCACCTTTAGAAACAAGAAGTGCTCGTTCAACAATATTTTGCAACTCACGAACATTACCTGGCCATTCGTAAGCTTTAAGTCGATCGATCTCATTATCTTTGATACGAGGAACGTTAACTAAATTCATCTCCAGGGCTTTGCAACGTACAAAATATTTTATTAATGCTGGAATATCCTCACGACGAAGCCGAAGTGGTGGAATCCTGATAGGAAATACATTAAGCCTGTACCAAAGATCTTCGCGAAAGGTACCCTCTCGCACCATTTTTTCAAGATCCCTATGGGTTGCCGCTATCACTCTAACGTCAACCTTGATAGTTTTACTACCGCCAATTCTTTCAAAGCGTTTCTCCTGGAGAACGCGAAGGAGTTTAACCTGAGCTTCCATACTAAGCTCTCCTACCTCATCGAGAAAAAGAGTTCCATGATCTGCTCTCTCAAAACGGCCTCTTTTAGACTCTGACGCTCCTGTAAAAGAACCTTTCTCATGACCAAACAATTCACTATCGAGTAGTGAGTCAGGAACAGCGCCACACTGCATGGTAATCATTGGCCCCTTTTGTTTACGGGAAGCCATATGAATAGCATCCGCAATAACTTCTTTTCCTGTTCCTGTCTCCCCAAGCAGCAATGTTGGACTATTAGATTGTGCAACCTGATGAACCTGCGTCATCACCTCTTTGAGACCAAACTCAAGGCCGACCACTTCAACACCTGTGAATCGCTTAAGCTTATCAGACAGTGTCCGATTATCCTCAGCAAGTATTACCTTGACACGGTGAAGCTCCCGAAATCGTCGTACATTGCTCAGAGCAATGGCAATAGGTTCTTTTACTGTTTCCAGTAACTTAGCATCCTCTTCACTGTATCGATTGAGGCCTTCAGCAGCCACGATAAACCTGCCGATCACCTGATCATTCATTGTTAAGTGCAGGCTTAAACAGGATGAGGACGCGAGATTGGGGAACACATCTATCAGACCATCAGGTAGTGATCCTGGGTTGTTACTTATATAGGCAACAGTACTATCATTTACACTCTCCAGAAGGGACTGAACTTGTTCTTTATCCATATCTATTTCTGGTTTCTGTCCATGAAACATTACTTGGGCTCCTTTACGCAGCACCGTTGCCACAGAGACTATTTTACCACGTTCCAAGTCCAGATGGGCAAGCCCCAATCCGTCAGCCGGAATTATTTGTTTAATATATTCAAATGTATTTGTGAGAGCCTCATCAATATCAAGACTGCCACATATCCGTATAGTCATTTGTCTAAAAAAATCACGTTGGTTTAAATCCATGCCGTCTCCTTATTGTCGTAACATTCGACGCATCCTTAATATACTGAGACAGAATTTGCAATATACTGAGAGTAAATTCTTTGAAAATACAATTTTTTGTACAATATCAACATTTTAACTTTTGGCACGGTGCTTGCTCTATAACTCTTGAAAATGATTCTCTATTTAAGAGAAGGTACAAGTGGTTTCAAACGAATGAAGAGACATAAAAGCCTTACTTAAAGGCAAATTTTTTTACCGGAGGATTGAGATGAAGAAGATTATTGCATCAGCATTAGGACTTATGATGGTTGGAGGTGTTGCAGCTAGCGCATCAGCTGTAGAAAATCAGTTTGGTGGTTACTGGCGTACCAGAATGTTTGTACAGGATGAGTTTGATCAAGATGGCAGTTATTTCAGAATTGATAACCGTACCCGTCTCTACTATACTGCGAAATTTTCAGATGATTTTAAATTCGTCAATAAATTTGAATTCAACTCAAATTGGGGCGATGACGAAGGTGGTGACATCGGAGCTGATGGTGATACCTGGAAAGTAAAAAATTCTTACGCTGATTTTACTCTCGGATCAGTAAATACAAAACTTGGTATACAGGGAGCTGTTCTTGCCAGAGGTTTTCTCTTTGATGATGACTTTTCTGGAATAGTTGTAACACCACAGTTTGCAAACGTTTCCATGCCTTTTGGTTACATTTCTGTACGTACTGAAGACGGCGGTAATGCTGAATACGATGAGGGAATGGGCTTTATTAAAGCCGATGTTAAAGTCAATGATAATCTGAGCGTTGCTCCTTACTTTGTATATTGGGGCGCTACCGACGGTGAAGATGTTGATATGGTTGATGTCGGAGACTGGGATGCTTACTACGTAGGTGTTGACCTTGATATGAACATTGACATGGGAAATCTCTGGGGAACGTTCATCTACAACGGTGGTGAGTACAAAGATGGTGACATCAACGGTTTTCTCGCAGCAGCTGGTGCAAATGTTGGTGTAGCACATGGTCAGGTATTTTACGCAACCGGTGATGACGATGCAGATAATGTTGACACAGATTCCTTTCTTTCAGCACCAGGACAGTCATACTACTGGTCTGAGATCATGGGGTATGGAATCTTTGACAACAGCGCTTCCGCATCATCTCCTGCAGACAAAATCAGTAACATTACTGCTTTAAACGGTGGTGTCACCATAAAACCAATGGATAAAATAACAGTCTCCGGTGACGTATGGTATGCAATGCTCGCTGAAGAAAATGATGAAGGAGAAGATGAACTTGGCCTCGAATTTGATGGAAAAGTTACCTATGCTCTCATGGATAACCTTACCGCAGATTTCGTACTGGCGTATCTCGTAGCTGGTGACGCAACCGGTGATGAAGATGTCTTTGAGGGTGGTGTTCGCGTTTCTCTCAAATTCTAATTTCCAAAGGTTTAGGATTTTACTTTAGCAAATCCGGGTCATGAGAATAATTTCAAGTGACCTGGTTTTGCAACCTTGTTTGATCCCAAATTGATTTCCATGGAAATTGATACTGGCTACATGGCATTGCATACTATTAATCTAGTACATTGTATATTCTCCTGAGAAAAGATATTCATTGAGCACTAAATCTATGACAGTAATGCAATGTTGTGTTGTCGGTGTCAGTATTTACCTTCAATTTTTTCACCGTTCCCATCTGTAGCGACAACATCCACAGAAAACTCCCCTCCTCACGTAGAGTGTCAGTCTGCGTTTTCCCCCTTCGCCACTTTTTTACTCATATAAAAACCTTAACCCATCCTTAACCATCCTCCTGTTACCTAACCCATAGAACTATTGCCATGCATAACATCTCAGAAGACCATTAGCAAAAGAGCATAAACTGACTAGACAAATAGAACCACAGCAGACGGAGATATCTTCTATCGCCGTAGACAAAGAAATTCCGTCCGACAAACTTACTATTTCACCGAAAGCAAGAACTACAATTGTGAAAAAAAAGTAGGGAGGAACAAAGCCGTAGCGCTCTGCACGACTTGGCAACAAAGGGACAAGAAAATACCGTAATAAACAAACAATCCAAAGTTGATGCTATCGATATGTTGCTTTTGGTACTACCTTGTCATCTCCTTGTCATATTCAGTACAAAACACTCATTAACTTTACCCGGAAATACAGTGGGATATTAGCAATTGCCAGAGTTGATGTCGAAACACATCAAAAGATTGCCCGGAAATGCAATATCCAGGCCGTTCCAACATTGATATTATACCGAAATAACAGTGAAATAAAACGTACAGTTAGGATTCAGTCTATAGAAACACTTTATGAATTCATACAGGCGTAACAATGGAGCAAAGATAAAAATTGCACCGTGCGCCAATCAACCTGATCTTCTCAATATCTTTTTCTTGCCCAAAGACCATTCAGAGTGTAATTTTCTGTATAAGTCATAATTCAAAAATTCATTATTCTTTTTTATACATATCACACATTATCGTTTTTTGAGCAGATTCCTAACTGTTCAACTCCTCTTGACATTAAACGGTTGGCTAAACGTTATTAACACAGACATGGAGGCAAACAATGATCACACACAAAAGAGACAAATCAAGTTTACGCGCTATAACATGGACAATGGGTATTACACTCATAGTTGGTCTAACTTCCACATCCGCATTACATTCGGCAATAGCCGCCAACACGGAACCCTTAAGACATAAAAAGGCGACACCCAAGCTCGTTTTACAAATTACTGTCGATGCTCTTAGGGGCGACCTGACAACACGCTACTATAATCGACTGGGTGAAAATGGTTTTCGATATCTCTTAGATGGAGGCACGGTCTTTGCTGATGCTCACCATGGGCATGCCAATACCGAGACTATTGTCGGTCACACTACCCTGGCGACAGGTGCTCACCCTTCTGCTCATGGAATGATTGGTAATCTCTGGTATGACCGGACCAAAGGTCGAACTGTCTATAATATTGAAGATGACAATTATAAACTGCTCACCGCAGGTGCAGGTGTTGACCAAGATGCGGAAATTGATTCGACCCAAAAAGCGGCTAAAAGCGATGGCCGTTCACCATCTGCAATTATGGTCACTACCTTTGGGGATGAACTGGCGATTCATACAGCGGGAAGATCAAAAATTTTCGCAGTATCAGTAAAGGACCGTGGTGCTGTATCCATGGCTGGCCATGCAGGAAAAGCCTTCTGGTTTTCAAAAGCCAATGGTGAATTCGTTACAAGCAACTACTACTATGACAGCTATCCTGAGTGGGTAACGAAGTGGAATGAAAAACAACTCGCACTCACCTACTCTGGCAAATCTTGGAATCTGCTCAATTCTCAAGACAGTTATCTTTTTGGTGATGCGGATGATTACCCCTGGGAGACTGACCTTGCTGGTTTTGGCCGCACATTTCCACATTCATTTGGTAAGGCTGATGAAAAATATTTTACAACATTTTTAACTTTAAGCCCCGCAGGAGATCAGTTGACCCTGGATTTTGCCAAGGCCTTAATTTCAAATGAACAACTAGGCAAAGATGATGTCCCCGATTATCTCAGCGTTAGCTTCTCAACAACCGATTATGTCGGCCACATGTTTGGACCATCAAGCCTTGAAAGTGAAGACAATATCCTCCAGTTTGATCAGACCCTTGCTCAATTGTTCTCCTTTATCGATGAGAATGTCGGTCTTGAAAATACCTTGATAGTTCTCTCAGCTGATCATGGCACCCCTGAGGTACCCGGGTATCTACAGGAACTAGGAATTCAGGCTGGGTTTGTTGAACCTAAAAGCTGGGATAAGCAGCCGGCTCTAACTGAGCTAAAAAAGCAATTTGGCGTTGATAAGGACTTAATAGTCGGTTACGACCATCCTTACGTATATCTGAACCATGAGGTAATTAAGAAAAACAAACTTAATCTGGTTGAAATTGAAAAAGCTGTTGCCAAACAGTTAGTTCAGTTTGAGGGCATAGCTCAGGCTGTTTCCAGTAGTGACCTGAGGGGGGCTAATCTCCCCGACACGCCTATCAACCATGCGATTCTCAATAACTTTAATCCAAACCGTTCGGGTGATATTTATATAGTCTTTGAGCCCCACTGGTTCATAAGAGATTTTGATGGTCTTGAAGTATCTTGCACCCACGGCTCTCCATGGAGCTACGATACATATGTCCCTATCATCTTTGGGGGCATGGATATCCCAGCTCAACATGTGGTACGACGGGTACAGGTCGTTGATATTGCAACGACTCTTGCTACATATATGGGCACAAAACCGCCTTCTGGTTCTGCTGGTGTGCCATTAGTTGAAGTGTTTACTGATCCTGAGCATTGAGAGTCCTCCTTTTTCATACAACTTGGGTCCGAAAAGCTTTCGTTCTCAAGTTGGTTCCCTCGTTTGACCAGTACAATTTCAGGCATCAAAAGTCACATCACGGCCTCTCCTGAATCATGCAAGAATTGCTCGATTGATACGGTCGTTGAGTCAATAATAACGGAAAAACATTGAATTAATGTGACTTTTACAGTATAATATTTTTTCACAACTTGTGAAATGGTCACCTAATTCCTCTTACTGACCACTATCCCCTGATCTTGCACGACACGTTTAGTACAGAACAGAATTCACAACATTATCAAGCAGCGAACGAGTATTGCTAACTATTTTCCAACCCCTAGTATACCGCAAATTCTTCCCTGTCTGGATTTTCTTTAAACAGCTTCTCGATGTAGTAGTTGCCTCACGATCCGAACAAACAAACGCCACCCTTTACCTAGCCAACTAACACAGTACTCAGTTCTTCTGAGTGAAGGAATGGAATTATAATCTCAACATAGGAAGGTGAAAATGAACAGGCGCCTCAACCAAAGAATCGAAGTTCAAAATGTAGTTGCCAATCTATCAAATGAAGTTGGAAATTTTTCAGGAACCGTAAACGATATATCTCGTGTCGGCATGCTACTCACAGACATTCCTAAAGAGCTGCACGATTGTAGTGAAAAGTTGTCAATAATCGTTTCTACAAGGAACATAGAGTACAAAATGGTTGTCCTACCAAAATGGATCAATGCAAATAGTTCAGAAAAACGAATGGGCTTAGAAATTCTCGATACTCCTTTAGATTGGATTTTATTTGTAATGGATTATCACCCAACAGATGAAAATATTTGGGCTGCAACAACAAATTTACCAGATTGTTAAGAACCCAAATGTTCAATCAATAGCTGTGTACATTTCATTTGTACTAAAATAAATATTTGTACAATACCCCCTTACTCGCATCTTAAATGTCCACGAGATATCTTTCTTTTGAAAACAGATATCTATCATCTTTGAATCGATTCATCCGACACGGGTTTCGCCCCACTCGACTCGCCAAACCTTATAGTAAAGGTTTAATGATAAATTGAAAAAACCTAGAATACTCTAAAAGTAAATTTTTGTTAGAAAAAGGATACTGTATGAATAAGTTAAAATTTGGCGTCATTGGGACTTCAAGAAAAGTGGATGAGCGACGTATTCCAATCCATCCAGAACATCTGATGCGCCTTTCAGAACAAAATCGACGTCAGCTCATATTTGAGACAGGCTATGGAGAAGCTTTTGGTATTACCGACTCTGAAATGGCCAAACAGTCTGGTGGTGTTGCAACACGCCATGAACTACTCGCCGATATAGGAAATGTAATCCTTGCCAAACCCGTGTTAGAGGATCTGGAAGAACTCTGCGAAGGTGGAACCCTTTGGGGCTATCCACATTGTGTTCAGCAAAGATCGCACACTCAGGCTGCAATCGATCGAAAACAGACACTTATCGCCTTTGAAGATATGTATGTTTGGGGACCTGACGGTCAGGTTGGTCGCCACACGTTTTATAAAAATAATGAAATGGCTGGCTATTGTGCGGTCTTACACGCTCTGCAACTAAAAGGAATCGATGGCCACTACGGCAACCAGCGCAAAGTAATTATTTTTAGTTTTGGTGCGGTTAGTCGTGGCGCAATTTACGCCCTCAAAGCACATGGTTTCAGAGATATTACAATTTGTATTCAACGTCCTGACCACGAGGTGCGCGAGGAAGTACTTGATTGTCACTATGTCCGTATTCGGGAAGGCCGTGAGGGTGAACCTCGCATGTTAGTCATAGAGCACGATGGAACTGAACAGTCATTGACTGATCTGATCAACGAATCAGAAATCATCGTAAACGGAACATTCCAAGAACCGGATCACCCACTCCTTTTCGTCACCGAAGATGAAAAATCTTGTCTCCATCCTGGTTCCCTGATTATTGACATCAGTTGCGATGAGGGTATGGGATTCTATTTTGCCAAACCAACCTCGTTTCAAAAACCTATGTTTAAAGTTGAAACGGTAGATTACTACGCCGTTGATCATACCCCAAGCTACCTATGGGAAAGTGCTTCGCGCTCTTTATCTGCTGCTCTCATTGTACATTTGCCAACCGTATTGGCGGGCTATGACAGCTGGCAACAAAATGAGACCATTCGACAGGCAGTGAATATCGATGCAGGCGTTATTCTAAAACCAGATATTATCTCATTTCAGAATCGTGAAGCAGTCTATCCCCATGCCTTAATTACTATGGATAAAAACTAACAGGTAGAGGGATAGTGGCTAATGTTGCAAAAAGAGTGTTTAAGCCCAGGAACAAGTAAATATTAATGCATCGCTCCAAATAATGGAGCCTCATTTTTCATAATTTCCATGCCAACTTCTCCATCAACAACCTATACACGTAACTGGGTTTTTATTATTTTAACCTAAATATTGCATGTCAAACATGAGAAAAAACACTTTTACCACATCAACTCAATACGTTAATGTTCATTTGAAAAAGGAATATCTTCATTTATTAATGAACTCAAAGAGTGTGTTTTTCCCATGTTTTCCACCCTTCGGGATCACCAACTTCACCGAAGCTGCTGCGTTAACAGCCACTTGAGGTACACATGTACGTCTACGTGTCTGTTGCCTTTCATCTCCGGTAAATTTGGCGATTGCAAAATTTAGGTTTAATGAGAACGTTACGTGTTTAGATAATCTTTATCCTCACAGGCGAACGACTCAATCCAGCGCAGCAATCACATCGATTTCACAGATAATTGAAAGTCTGCGCTAGATGATTTTTCCAAAAAAAGCCTAAAAGGCAGGCTTATTCATGGAATTTATTTATACAGTCCACGGATATCTTTTTTGCTGATTTTCCCCACACTGGTCTTTGGAATCTCCCTATTCAATATGATTTCTGAGGGCACGCCAAATTTTGGAATGACTCCTTTCTCAACAAAAGTCATGCAGAAATCTTTGATATCATTTTCTGTGACTTCTTCTTTAAACAACTCTTTGAGTACAACTATGGCGAGAGGCCGCTCACCCCATTTCTGATCAGGTACACCAACAACAGCAACCTCACTTACTCCAGGGTGTTGGCTAATTATGTCTTCTAGTTCAAGGGACGAAATCCATTCCCCTCCTGTTTTGATGACATCTTTTAGTCTGTCAGTAATCTGCAGGTAACCTTCTTCATCTATAAAACCAATATCTCCAGTATGCAACCATCCACCAGCCCATAGCTCTTCACTTTTTTCGGGATCTTTTAAATATCCCTGGGTAAGCCAGGGGGAGCGAACGACGACCTCACCCACCGCCTTGCCATCATGAGCTACAGGATTGCCATCCAAATCAACTATTTCAAGTTGGACATTACTTACGGGTAACCCAGTTCTGCACCTGATCCTTATCTGATCTTCTTCGTTCCATTCAAGCATATGGGATTTTAGGTTGGCAACGGTCAGAAGAGGACAAGTTTCAGACATTCCGTAGGCTGTATAGATATTAATACCTCTATCAAGCGCAGTTTTACACATTCCACTCGATAGTGCAGAGCCTCCGATCATAACCTTCCAACCTTCTAGATTGCATTCATCAATAATTGGAGAGGTAAGCAACATATGCATAATGGTAGGTACACAATGTGAGTAGCTTACCTTTTCCTTGGTAATGAGTTTCAACAACTTTTTAGGCTCGTATTTACCTGGATATACCTGTTTAGCTCCCAATAGCGTCATTAAGTAAGGCATTCCCCAGGCATGAACATGAAACATCGGAGTGATCGGCATATAAACATCAGATGAACTGACCCTGGCCTGACAGTCATAGCCACAAAGAGCTGCCACCAAACCATAGGTATGCATCACAAGTTGCCGATGACTAAAATAGACACCCTTAGGTAAACCTGTGGTCCCGGTCGTATAGAAAGTCGTTGCTATAGAATTTTCATCAAAATCGAGAAATGAATATTCTCTCGGATTCTCTTGTAGCATAGCCTCATATTCATGATCAATGACTATACTTGTTGGTGCAGGGACCTCTGAATCTGTTAACAGGATAATCTTTTTTACGGTGGACAGTTTATCCTTTATTGCTTCCAGAAGGGGTAGAAATTCTGAGTTGACCAGAATGACATCATCTTCCGCATGGTTAATAGTATAAAGAAGTTGCTCAGAAGAAAGCCTCACATTAACTGTATGCAGAATGGCTCCTATCATCGGAATAGCAAAGTAACACTCCAAATACCTATTAGAGTCCCAATCCATAACAGCCACTGTATCGCCAGCCTTAACTCCCAGGTTATTCAACCCGTGGGCCAATTGGCATATCCGGGAGCCAAACTCACTATAGGTGATCTCCTTCAGGTCACGATAAACTATTTTCTGTTGTGGAGAATAGATGAGCGGTGTTGTCAGTAGATTTTTAATAAGAAGAGGATGAGAAAAAGCTGAGGGTGTAGATTCGATGATTTTTGTCTGCATGTAACCTCCTGATGGCATATTTGCTACGTTGAAGTTCTACCGTTTACATATCTTTTCCCTGAACTATTAGTTATTGGAGACTATGTGATGAGTAGCAAATTCTGTACCAGAGATAAAACTGGTACAGTAGACGTACATATAGGATGTTAAAGCTGATATCCGCGATAAGTCCCAGAAAGGATTGAGTTAGAAACGACTCAATTAGAAAGAAAATAATGCTCTAACTATATATTATCATAGATAATAAATGAGTATGCGTACATATACCCCAGATTGGGTAACTAATTACTCGATTGTGTAATTATTTTGAGTTGTTTCATTTTCAGATAGAGTGTCTTTCTCTGTATCCCTAGAATCTTGGCAGTACGAGTTCGGTTCCATCGGCAGGCCTCAAGTTGTTGCAAAATATGCTCTTTTTCAAACTGTTGCGCTGCCGCACGGAGGCTTACATTTGTGATCGCTTGTGATTCCTGTTTTGACGGTCTGGAAGGATCCTTAATTTCACCACCTGTCTCGACAAACTCAAGAATGTTAAGGTTGAGAAAACGCTGGATGGTGTTCTCCAACTCTCTTACATTGCCAGGCCAGTTGTGGTTCATGAGTCTGTCCATATCATGGCCATTCACATAGGGAGCAGTGCCCTTACCATGCTTGTGTAAAAAGTGTTCAACAAGAAGCGGAATGTCGTCTAATCGATCCCTGAGTGGCGGCAAATTAAGAGGAATGATATGGATTCGGTAAAAGAAATCCTCCCGCATAATGCCCTTATCAAGCATTGACCGCAAATTGCTATTTGTGGCAGAGATAATCCGTACATCTGGCTTCAATAGCTCTACACCACCTAAGGGGGTGTAGCCGTTATCTTCAAGTACACGGAGTAACTTAACCTGCATCGACTCACCTATTTCACCCAATTCGTCGAGGAAAAGTGTACCGCGATCACTTTGCGCAAAATAGCCTGCTTTGTTTTGAACGGCTCCGGTAAAGGCACCTTTCTGGTAACCGAAAAATTCACTTTCCATCAACTGGCTTGGAATTGCACCGCAGTTGATTGGTAGAAAATTTCGATCTTTACGATCACTCATATTATGGATTTCCCTGGCAACAAGCTCTTTACCGGTTCCGGATTCACCATAGATTATAACATTAGCATCCGTTGCTGCAGCGCGAAGAATAAGTTCGTAGACCTGCTGCATAGGCTTACTTTTACCAATAATGGCCCCAAACTTATACCGATCCTGAATATTTTCTCGCAGACGAAGATTTTCCTTTTGCAGATATACTTCACGTTCTTTCAATGCCATTTCTGCCAATTTCCGTTCATGAATATCAATCATAATCGTCTGTTTTTGCGATACAATATTCTCATCTTCATAGATAGGAGAACTTACCGCATAATACCAACGATCATCCTTGGGATTCAGCAACTCATACTTAACTGTCGTCCCTTGAAACACACGCGGTTGGGCACAGAAAAGGCAGGGAGAATCAAGGCCAAAAATACGTTTATAACAAAGACTGTTATCATCGGTCAGCCCTATTGTTTTTTCCAATTTCCTGTTCACATTAACAAGCTGATATTCGCGGGTGCATACATATATGTATCCGTCAAATGCATCGAGAACACCAGTTAAACGTGACTCAGTTTCCCTGAAGTTACGTTTTGCCGATTTAAGGGAAGTGATATCGTTGAGGGATGCTACACTGGAGTCTGTTCCAGAAATCATATCAACCCGAAGAAAGACCTCCTTAAGGTTCCCTTGTTTGTCTTTTAATGTAAACTCATATTCAATTGGAGCATTGTTAACAGTATCTCGCCTTTTGCTGTGATAACTGATCATCCTGCTTAGGTCATCATTCTTGGCGATAACCTCAGTCCATTTCATTTTCCCTTCAATCTCGTCTTTAGAATACCCAATGAGATTGGCAAAACCGGAATTAGCAAGAGAAATGGTTGTATCTTTCTCAATAATGATTGTTCCGGTCCCTGTATTTTCAAATATACTGCGATATCTATCCCCACTGGCAGTTAAGGCTTTTTCGATGGTTTTCTGTTCAGAGATATCCTCTACAAACCCCTCAAAGTACTTTATATTCCGGCTTCCATCGACAGTGGCTCTCACATGGATCCTGCAAGGAAAAACAGTACCGTCCTTACGTCGCCAGCGACTTTCAATATGCAGCGGACCATCATATTTCTGCGCCAACATTCTTATGACCTGTTCACGAGAAGAAGGGTCTTCGTAGAGGTCAGTAACTTTTGTTCGAGGGGGTGTGGAGAAATCTTTGAAGGACTTATATCCAAGCATGTTCGCAAAAGCTTGGTTCGCAGTCAAGATACAGCCATCAAATGTGGTACGCAGTATACCGATGGGGGCTTGTCTGAACAGATCTCTTAATTGCTGAAGATCTTCGGATTCAGAAACATGGTGGACCTCAGGAGAATTCGTCATATTACGACCGACCTAAAGAGATAAAATTGTTGGGAAATCGTGTTGTCATTATCCTACCAACTATGGTTGTTTATAATCAAGATATCATAAGCAGACTCCTATCGCTAGATTGATTCAGGGGAAAGCATATGGCTATTGAGATATGGAGTGTTTCAAACTAAAGATAATGGCACTCAAAGAAGCTATCGAAATAGTTGATATTTAATCTGATGACGGAGCTTTTTCCCTCCACTTCCTTGTTTGTCTCACCATCTTTTGTTATCCTTTAATGAAGAGCCCATTTCTCTTACTCTTTGAAAACTCTTTAGTTCCATAATCACCACTCATAATGGTTTCATAGTTCCTAAACTAACTGTGGCGTTTAAAACGTGTAACTTTAGTGGAGAAATATTATGGCAAAAAACATCTTTGTTGTAGGGTTGGATGCTTTCCACTTGAACCAGTTGACCGCATTGAACCAGACGGGACAGTATTGTTTTCATCCACTGATGTCTTACGAAGAGATAAAGTGCGGTGATACATTTCCGGTTCAGGAATTTCTTGAATATTCTCACCAAAGACTCACTTCTTTTCCGGGTACTGTTGATGCGGTCGTCGGTTATTGGGATTTCCCTGTAAGTACAGTGCTACCGCTCGTAAGAAGAATAGTCGGCCTGGGTGGCCCCACCCTGGAATCAGTCCTCAAATGCGAGCATAAGTACTGGAGTCGCATGCTTCAGTCAGAGGTCGTCCCGGATTACATTCCCTCGTTTGCCGCAATCGATCCATTCCGAGACGATGCTATGGAACAATGCGACGTACCATATCCATTCTGGCTAAAACCTGTAAAATCTGTCTTGTCCCACCTCGGATTTCTTGTCCAGGATCCTGATACGTTCAAGACCGCTCTTAATGCAACACGTCAGAATATCGAACGTTACGCCGCTCCTTTTAATTACATAATGGACAAAGCCAATTTGCCACCTGAAATCAGGGGAATTGACGGTTATCACTGTATTGCCGAAGGCTTGATATCACAAGGACGTCAATGTACCCTTGAAGGCTTCGTTTATAATGGTGAAATTCATATTTATGGTGTTGTCGATTCTGTCCGGGGGGGACAATTGCAGACAAGTTTTACGCGATACCAATATCCTTCCACTCTGCCCCCGAATGTAATAGACCGCATGACAATAGTTACGAGTAAATTTCTCACCAATACAGGATATGACAACGCCCCTTTTAATATCGAATTTTACTGGGATGAAGACGAGGATGCCATTTCCCTGCTCGAGATCAATACCCGCATTTCAAAATCACATCTCCCACTCTTTAAGATGGTAGATGGAGAATACCACCATGCAGTAATGATCGACCTCGCTTTAGGGAAAAAACCAAATTTCCCCAAAAACAAGGGACCGTTTCAGGTTGCCGCCAAGTTTATGCTTCGGCACTATGAGGATGGATTGGTAAAAAAGGTCCCCAACCAAGAGGACATTGACAGGGTTAAGCACAATTTTCCGGAAACAGAGGTACTCATCAGTATCGAATCCGGCATGCGTCTGTCCGAACTCCGCGATCAAGACAGCTACAGCTATGATATTGCGGATATTTACATGGGCGCCAAGAGCCACAAAGAATTATTAACCAACTACAAGACAGCCTTATCCATGTTGCCATTTAACATTGAACGAAATGGGAGTGGCCAATGAAAATTATACGAAACTTTGAACACAAGATTGTACATCATGAAAATGTCTGGATCACGATGCCAGACGGGGTGCGACTGGCAGCCAGTCTCTGGTTGCCTGAAAGTGCTGTGCTTGAGCCGGTTCCGGCTATACTTGAATATATTCCCTATCGGAAGCGAGATTCCATGCGAAGCCGTGACACTCAAATTTACACCTACTTTGCCGGTCACGGTTATGCTGGCGTACGTGTTGATATACGTGGAAGCGGAGACTCCGAAGGTATATTGAAAGACGAGTATCTTCAAACAGAACTCGATGATGGTATAGCGATCATGCAATGGCTTGAGGAACAGTCCTGGTGTAATGGGCGAGTCGGAATCATGGGCATTTCCTGGGGTGGCTTCAATGGCTTGCAATTGGCTGCACTACAACCACCTCAACTCAAAGCTGTAATCACCGCATCCTCGACGGACGACCGTTTTTCTGACGACGTACACCAGATGGGTGGTTGCCTATTGGGGGATAATCTATCCTGGGCATCTACAATGTTCAGTTACAATTCTTGTCCTCCAGACCCTGAAATTACCGGAGATAAATGGAGAGATCGTTGGTTTGAGAGATTGCGTGGCAGCGGTCTCTGGCTAGAGAAATGGCTTCGCCACCAACGCAGGGACAGCTACTGGAAACATGGATCGGTGTGTGAGGATTTTACAGCCATTCAATGCCCTGTCATGGCGATAAGTGGTTGGGCCGATGGGTATTCAAATTCCGTCTTTCGCCTTCTTGCAAACCTGAATGTCCCACGTAAGGGCTTGATAGGGCCTTGGGGACATAAATACCCACACGTTGGAAAACCTGGCCCTGCTATAGGGTTTCTTCAGGAGGCCGTCCGTTGGTGGGATACCTGGCTTAAAGAGATAGACACAGGAATTATGGATGAACCCATGCTTCGGGTCTGGATGCAGGATAGTGTTCCACCAACGACAAGTTATGATTGCCGACCTGGCAGGTGGGTTGCCGAATCTTCTTGGCCTTCCCCGAGAGTCAAACAGAAGGAATATTTTCTTGGGTCCAGCCGTGTGCTTGTTAATGCTGGTGAAGAAATAGGTTCTGAGTGTTGCACACTGCAATCTCCCCTTGGCACTGGACTTTTTGCCGGCAAGTGGTGTTCATACACTTCTGCTCCTGATATGCCATACGATCAACGCCTAGAAGACGGTGGAGCAAGGGTTTATGACACCATGCCGTTGGTAAAATCATTAGAAATATTTGGTGCTCCGGAGGTAGAATTAGAGATTGAAGCTGATAAACCTGTGGCTATGCTGGCCGTGCGCCTCTCTGATATTGGCACAGACAACAAGGCAACACGATTTACCTATGGCCTGCTCAATCTGACCCACCGAGACAGCCATGAGCACCCGAAACCGCTTACTCCCGGTAAACGATATCTGGTACGGATAAAGCTTAATCATACTGCTCAGGTGCTACCCGCAGGTAATCGTCTGCGGGTAGCCATTTCGACCTCCTACTGGCCAATGGCCTGGCCAGCCCCGGAATCTGCCGCTGTTATGATTTACACAGGAAAAAGTCGTCTGTTGCTGCCAATACGTAAACCACAAGCCGAAGATAAACGCCTACGAAAATTCAAGTCTGCTGAGGCAGCACCACCGCTAAGACCAGAAATCATTCGGCCCGAATACTATAATTGGCAAGTTATTCGTGACCTTGCAGCTGATATTTCCCGGCTTGAAGTTATCAATGATTCAGGGTGTCAGTATTTCAAGGGAATCGACCTTACCATATGTAGGAAAGCCCAGGAATGGTATACCTATCAAGGAGATGACTTTGCTTCTGTTAAAGGAAAAACACATTGGGAGCGTGAGTTTCGCCGTGGGAAATGGTCAGTGCGGACCGTTACCCGAACTGTCCTCACATCTTCTGCAAATAATTTTTTTCTACAAGCAGAACTTGATGCTTACGAAGGGGATAAAAGGGTCTATTCACAGAATTGGGATTATACTATTCCACGGGATATGGTGTAGTCGTATTAGCACTGCCAATGTAACCCTTCAAAATTGACAGTAACGCATTAGATAGAATATAGATTCTACCGGTAACATCGGTACCCTCACCCCAGCGAGACCTAACACACTAACCAACTCTATTAGCTGGAAATCCTTGCAGATTTGCCCAAAAGGTGAAGGTTGATCACTTCTGATAAGCCACAAACGTTAGCCATTTATAGCAACCTCTCCCGTAAGATTTCGAAGATTATATTTGATGCCAATGGCCAAGCATTCTCCTAATTTGGGAGAAACATCCCGTCGAGGGATCTACGATAACAAGTCGACTGCAGTGAATACGGGCTTAGAGAGGCAAAAGTGGAGATGTCCCATCCAAGGGTGATATTAGAAAAAATTGCATAATCCGGCGTGAAAGTGTAAGCATAGGATCTAACCCTGTAAACGGGAGAGTACGCTGGGATAAGTACCTAAAAAGTCTCTATATGTTTACTATATGGAGGTAACTTTAAGCTCTTAATTTCAATACAGTCCCTATTGTTCTTGTTTTCAATGGCAGTTTTTCTGGATTAAGGCACTCAAAGTGCCTTTTGTTGGACAGACCGTCTTTTTTTGCTATCCTTATTAATAGCAGTTTTATCACCATGGATTGCCATTGTCATGATGCTCATTATTGAAGATATCGCCAAAGAAATTAAACAACGGTATGATGTTGATCTTAATTCCTTTACGAACACGTTGTTAATAACCAAAATTAACAAACGAATGAGCAGTTTAGGCATTACAGTACAACAAGCATATCTGGATTTTTTTCGTAAAGCACCTGACGAAGCCATAATTCTACTGCAGGAAATTGGCATAAACGTCAGTTCATTTTTTCGTAATCCACTGGTTTATTCAATTCTTGAGCATCACATCCTTCCGGCAATAATTGAAGCAAAACGCAAGAAAGGCATCAATGAAATACGGGTGTGGAGTGCTGGCTGTGCATCTGGAGAAGAACCATACAGTATAGCTATTCTACTCCACCAGCTCCTTAAAGATGTAATCAAACAGTGGCAGATCCACATTTTTGCCACCGATATTGACCAGAAAATCCTCAAAAAGGCCAGCAAAGGCGTCTTTTCCCGTGATAAATTATTAGACACAAGGCTTGGAATTTGTGACGAGTATTTTACTTGTATGGGGGAAAAGTATACACTGAAGCCAGTCATTCGCCAAATGGTCAATTTTTCCTTTGATGACCTTATTTCATCGGAAAAAATTGCTCCTGCAGCATCGATTTTTGGCTCATTTGACTTAGTACTCTGTCGAAATGTAATGATATATTTCAACAATTCGGCTAAAAAAGTGGCCCTCCGAAAATTCATAAAGACTCTGACCAGCAAAAGTTATCTTGTTCTTGGTGAATCTGAATGGATTGAAGAGAGTGAAAAATCTGCCTTTATGAAAATTGACCTCGAAAATAGAATATACAAAACCAAATAGGAGTAACTATTACGTGGATTTCTTGAACAAGATATCAGTCAAATTTCGAATAATAGCACTAT
This sequence comes from Desulforhopalus sp., assembly GCA_047622095.1. Lineage (GTDB taxonomy): Bacteria > Desulfobacterota > Desulfobulbia > Desulfobulbales > Desulfocapsaceae > Desulforhopalus_A. Next base: position 57,907 of record JBLHNU010000025.1, on the reverse strand, counting down.
TTATTATTTTCCTTGTCTTCTTTGCGTTATTTGGACTGTTTACCATCAAGCACATTAACGCCCTCGGCGGCCTTACAAGGACCATGTATGAACATCCGTTACAGGTTTCAGAAGCCTCCTTACATGCAAAATCGGGTGTTTTGAGAATGCACAGAGGGATGAAAGACGTGTCGATGGCAACGACACAAATGGGAATCAATTTAGCTATACAAACTGTTCAAGATGAAGAGAAAAATGTTTACAAAAATCTTGAGATCGTCAAAAAGCGGATACTTGGAGTTGAAGGTGAAAAACTTGTCAAGGAAACCATTGAGATGTTTGCTGGCTGGAAACCCATTAGGGTTGAAGTAGAAGAACTTGTTTTAAAGGGTAACCGAGTGCCTGCAGGCAAGATCACCCGTCATAAGGGAGCAGATTACGTCACAAAGCTAGAGCGGCAGATGAAAGAGCTCACGGGCTATGCCCACGCAAAAGCCGAAAGTTTTATGGCCACTGCCGATGACAGTCAGCAGCAAACTACTGTCATGGTCGTTGTTAGTTTCTGTGTTGTTGCTATTATCTGTCTTTTTCTATCTCTTGTTGTGATCCATAGTATTCTGAAATCTTTGGGGTTTTTGAAGGACCAAATGGTCACAATTACCAGTACCAAAGCAATGACACCTGTTGAAATATTGGGTAACAATGAAATAACAGTCCTTGCCACACACTTCAATTTACTCATATCTGCGATCAAAGATCAGTTTTGGCTCCGTAACAACATCGATAAAATTAACCGGGAATTAGGCGGTGACATATCTTCTGATGAGATGACCGACAAATGTATCAGTATTATAGCTCACAGCATTGACGCCTGTGCTGGAGCTTTTTATCTCTTTGATGATGAGAATGGTAACTGCAATCTTGCATCTTCTTATGCTTTTATTGAAAAAAATTATTTTGCCCGTAGTTTCTCTTTGGGTGAGGGTATCGTTGGCCAAGTTGCCAAGGAAAAAAAGCCTATCCTTTTAAAAAATATATCACGAGATGACGCCTGCACCGATACAGGTACAATCAGTGAACCGCCAATCAGTGTTTATGTCGTCCCAATACTATATAACATGAAACTTTTGGCTATCATGGAGGTTGCCTCGTTTGAACCCATAGATGATATGAAAATGCAGTTTATTGACGAGGCTGCAACTGCTGTCGCCAGTCTGCTCAACAATAGCCTGCAAAACACGAAGATAAGAGTACTGTTTGACAAATCCCAGGCAGCCAACGATGCATTACAAGCCCAATCCAGTGAAATCAACGCCCAAAATGAAGAACTTAATGCAATAAACAAAGAATTGCAGGCCCAAGCTGAGGAACTGCAAGCCCAGGCCTCTGAACTTGAGACAAAACGCATACAGGTTGAAGAAGCTGACAGGTTGAAGTCGGAGTTTCTCTCAAATATGAGCCATGAACTTCGCACCCCATTAAACAGTATAATGAGCCTGTCACAATTGATGATCAGTAGAGGCGTTGACAAGGACCCTGGCAAATCTCTGGAATATCTTAATGTTATCGATAGAAACGGCCGACAATTGCTCAATCTGATCAATGACATTCTTGATCTGACAAAAATTGAGTCAGGCCGAATGGATATATTTCCAACAAGATTTAAAACAAAACAACTTGTTGAACGAATAATAGAAACCGTTCACCCTTTGGCGCAAAAGAAAAACCTAAAGTTTGAGATGGATGTTGCAAATGCTCAACCTCTTTTTTCTGATGAGGAAAAGGTCTATCAAATACTCCTGAATTGCTGTTCAAACGCTATAAAATTTACTAACAAAGGAGTTATTCGCCTCACTGTCAAGGAAACAGGCGGCACGACGTCTTTTACAGTAAAAGACACTGGGATAGGTATCCCCGCTGAAAATATTGAAAATATTTTTGATCAATTTAGGCAGGTTGATGGTTCCTTAACTAGAACCCACGAGGGGACAGGCCTTGGACTTGCCATTTCCCGCAAGCTTGCACTTCTACTGGGAGGGAACATAAAAGTTGAGTCAACTCCAGGTACTGGCAGCACTTTCACTTTAAACCTGCCCACAAATGCTTCTGGCTATCCAATCCAGGAAAAAAACAGAGATATAGTAGCTGAGCTTGTGGTGCCTTTTATGAGAAAATCAGGTACATCGATATTGGTAATTGATGATGAAGAAGATGCCCGCGCAACACTTTCAAAATATCTTAATGACGGCGGTTACAACGTTATTTCCGCAAGCAATGGCAAACAGGGGCTTGAAATGGCAAAAGCAGCTCAGCCGGACATCATCTGCCTTGACCTGTTGATGCCTGACATGGACGGTTGGGAAGTATTACGGAACCTGAAATCCACTCCAGAAACTGTCGCCATTCCGGTAATTATCTCTTCAATTTCGAAGGTTAAAGATACGGGGTGGGCCCTTGGAGCTGCAGGCTATGTTCCTAAGCCAATACATAACGCAACACTGCTGAGAGAAATCCAACGAATATCTGGCCCGAAACCAGGAGCACGGCTACTGATTGCTGATGATGATATTGCAGTTTTAGAGTTCCTCAAGGAGTTTTTAGGCAATAAGGGATATGTCATCGAAACCGCTGATAACGGAAAAAAAGCCTTGGAAATGGTAGCTGTCTCCCCTCCTCAACTGCTCATCCTTGACCTTTTGATGCCTGACATTGACGGCTTCAGCGTCCTTGATCAACTGCGTAATTCTCCTGAGACTCAGGATCTTCCAGTAATTATCCTGACAGCAAAGGATCTTACAGAAAATGATTTCCGACACCTTACGACATCATTTAAGACTATCCGAAAAGACAAACTGAACAAAGAAAATTTTCTCTATCAAGTTAAAGTCGCGCTCGAAGGTTATGATAGAACCACCTTGGGTTTAGACACACCGCCAACATCGAATCAGATCCTTGTGGTTGATGACAATGATATCGCCAGTGAACAGATTGCTGCCGCATTAATGGACAGTGGTTTTGACGTTGTCGTTGCAAAAGACGGCCAACAAGGCTTGGCACATGTTCAACAAAATATTCCTGCAGGGATTGTGCTTGATCTGATGATGCCTAAAATTGACGGTTTTCAGGTTTTGGAGCAGATTCGATCGAAACCTCAAACAGCGACCCTACCTGTCCTCATCCTTACAGCCAAGGAGTTGACCACGGCTGAGCGAGGTCGTTTAACTCATAACAATGTCCAGCAACTGATCCAAAAAGGAACAGCTGACCGCGAGCAGCTTGTTTCCAGTGTAAAACGAATGCTGTCACATGCCAAAGAGACGCTGGTAAAACCATTGTCGGAGACAATTGAGGCAAACCCCCGCAGTATTCTGTTAGTTGAGGACAACCCAGATAACCAGCTGACGATATCAGCTATTCTCGAAGATGTAGACGCCGAATTGATTGTTGCAGAAGATGGTGAAGAAGGTGTAAAGGTTGCGACAGAGAAAATACCGAATCTGATTCTCATGGATATTCAGCTGCCAGTTATGAATGGCATAGAGGCAATTAAAATTTTAAAAGATAATCCTGCAACTAATAAAATCCCAATTATTGTCGTCACTGCCAGAGCAATGAAGGGTAATAAAGAAAATGTATTAGCCGCAGGTGCTAACGATTATGTCTCAAAACCAATTAACCCTGCTGAGCTTCAGGAAAAAGTACGTAAATGGATGAGCTGATTTGATTCTTTCAAATATTGTTATTGAACGGCAAAGTAAAGAGCTTTTGTCCCATTAATTGCACCACGTGCTTACCAGTGTAAAGGATAGATTTATGACCGATTTAGCACCCATTTTACTCGTTGTTGATGATAGAGCTGATAACCTTTTTATCATTGAACAATTGGTGAATGAATACATCCCTTTATGTGAAGTCCTTACAGCACCTAATGCCGATGTAGCTTTTGAAATAGCAAAAAAACGAATTCCAGACGGGATTTTAAGTGATATTCAAATGCCTGGTAAAAATGGTATTGACCTGTGCCGGCAATTAAAAGAAGATCCTGGCACCAATCACATACCAGTGTTACTCGTAACTGCCCACAAATCGAACGCAAGTCTAAGGGCCAAAGGATTAGAGGCTGGTGCCGACGATTTCATTGCCCGTCCCATTGACAATATAGAACTTGCCGCCCGTATCAGGGTCATGTTTCGAATCAAGAATGTTCAAGATGAGCTTAGAGAAACAAAGCTTGAACTTGAGCATAAGGTAACCCAGCGTACTGCAGATTTAACCAAGGCAAATCAGGATCTAAAAAATGAAATCGCCGAACGCAAGCATGCTGAAATAATAACCGCTCGTCTTGCCTCAGTTGTTGAGCAGTCAAATGACTATATCATTATTACCGACACTGCGGGCAACATTGAATATGTAAATCCTGCCTTTACCAAAATGACTGGGTATACGTCTGCTGAAGTTCTTGGTAAAAACCCTAACCTGTTAAAAAGCGGTAAACATAACAAGAATTTTTATAAAAATATCTGGGATACCATAAAATCTGGCAAAACCTGGTTTGGGGATGTCACAAATAGAACTAAGGATGGCGTAATTATTGTCGAGCATGCCGCCATCTTTCCGGTTTTTAGTGACCAGGATGAAATTATTAATTTTGCTGCTATCAAGCGTGACATTACAGAACAAAGAAAAATTGAAGAAGAAAAAGAAAACCTGGAGTTACGCCTTCAGCAAGCTCAGAAAATGGAGGCTATTGGCACTTTAGCAGGTGGAATAGCACATGATTTCAATAACATATTAAGTGTAATACTTGGTTACACAGAAATGGCAAAAGAGGACAGCGCGGCGGGCTCAGCAATAGAGCAAGATTTGAATATGGTTATGAATGCCAGTTTTCGAGCCAAGAGTCTCATTCAGCAAATACTTGCCTTCAGCCACCAGGGTGACACAGAGAGTAAGCAGCCTCTACAGTCTGCAGATCTTATAAAAGAAGCGATAAAAATGCTGCGTCCTACACTGCCGACCACCATTGAGATTAATCAGGATATTGATGTTACAACGGGTCTGGTTTTGGCTGATCCAACCAAACTAAATCAAATATTGATGAACCTGTGCACCAATGCTTATCATGCAATGGAAGATACTGGCGGAAAGCTCAGTATTTCACTGAAGGAAACAGAAATCTTCTCTGAAGATCTGGTTCATGAACCAGAAATTGATGCCGGTACTTTTGTCCAACTATCAGTGAGTGATTCAGGTGTTGGAATTGCTCCTGAGATAATACAAAATATCTATTTACCATATTTCACGACGAAAGAGACCGGTAAGGGCACCGGAATGGGCCTTTCAATTATTCATGGGATAGTAAAAGGCTATGGAGGTTTTGTTACAGTCAGTAGTGAACTGGGTGAGGGTACCGTTTTTAATGTGTTCCTCCCAGTCGTTAAGGAAGATCTGATAACAGCACAAGAGTTTTCTGCACAGTGCCCAAAAGGTAACGAAAGGGTCTTGTTTATTGATGACGAGGAGACACTGACCCGGATGGGCCAATATATGCTGGAAAGCCTTGGTTACACTGTTACCGTAAGACATAGCAGTGCAGAGGCCTTGGAAACCTTTCAAAATCGATCTGATCAGTTTGATATTGTTATCACGGACCAAACTATGCCTGGTATGACGGGTGGTGACCTTAGTCGACGAATGCTGCAAATTCGACCAGATATCCCCATTATCCTTTGCACTGGCCACTCCACTATTATTTCGGAGGAAAAAGCAAAATCTATGGGCATAAAAGAGTTTGCATTCAAACCACTTTCTAAAAACGATATTGCTAAGTTGATCCGAAAAGTGCTGGATGTCTCATGATTTTGTATCATTTTACAGACTGAACTTGTGCCTAATTAAAGCTAAATATTACAATCACTAACTACTCTTGCGACTCAGCAAGATTACCATATAACCTCTCAAAAACTTCCAGCATCGCTTCTTCGCTCTCCTCAGCGGCGGTCTCAAGCTCATCAAGCCTTATGTTGATGCTATTCATTAACTCAGCGCAGGTGGCAGCGGAGATCGTTTCTTTCGACAAGGCATGGGATAAGGACTCACGTTCAATAAGCGCTAAAGACTTCACCGTCTCAAGTAGACGATCTGGTGACGCCTGCGCTGTTCCATATTTAATAATGTCCGCCTGGGCCTTTTCCCTAGCATCATTATAATATTTCAGGACTTCCCTGTAGCTGCTATCGTAAGGTACCCCGCGATCAAGCAGTTTTTTTGTCTCATTTATGACCTGACGATAGGATAGCGAGCGCCCTCTGGCCATTTCATACTCTCGATTCGTCTCGGTGTTCTCATGGGTTAAACCCAACCGTTTCATCAGCGGAGCCATTGTAAGACCTTGCAGGAAAAGTGATACAGAGACCACACCAAAAACCAGATTGATCAGAAAAGATCGTCCAACAAAATCAGCTGGAAGCCCCAAGATAAGTACCATAGACAATGAACCACGTAACCCTCCCCACACCAACACATGTCGCCATAGAGTGGGTAAAGACGTCGAGAAAAAATCGACAATTGGTATTCCTGCATAAACAACGATACTTCGTGCCAACACCACTACCAAAAAGGCCACCATTACCACCGGTAGATTCCTGATAAAGGCACCGGGATCCAGCTCCAACCCAACCAACAGAAAGATAAATGAGTTGGAAAGAAATCCCATATATTGCCAAAAGTCCTGAACTGCAACCCGCGTGGATGCACTCATACCAAAATGCTTTCCAAAAGAACCCATTAGGATACCTGCCGTAACAGTGGATAGCACCCCAGACACATGTAGTTCCTCAGCAATTAAAAATGATCCCCAGGCAACAAGGGTAGTGAGAGTTATTTCGATAAGATGGTCGTCAACCTGCCGGGTCATCACACTGACGAGTCCACCGATACCCGCACCCACCAAAATACCGCCAATTGCGGTTTTGACAAATGTGACACAGGAAAAAACTATTATTTCCTGCATTCCATTGAGTACAGTTGTGGGCCCATGACTTGATGGAAGACCGATTACCGCTACAATAATGGCAAAAATAACCACAGCGACGCCGTCATTAATAAGTGATTCCCCTTCAACAACCTGATACAGTCGTTTTGGTGCTCCCACTTCCTTGAACAGGGCAAGAACGCTGATTGGATCGGTTGCAGAGATAACAGCGGTAAATAAAAAGGCATGGGACCATTGAAACTCTTGGAGCAAGCCAAAAAAATTAAAGGCACCAAAGGTACCTACAGCTGTCAAGCAGGTGGCAATCAAAACACCTGCAAGAGCAAGAAAGGCGATATGATGCCCATTTTTTTTTAAATCATCAAACGGTAAATGGTAGGCCGCCTCAAACAGGAGGGGCGGCAAAAATAGGAGCATTAATAGATCTGCGGTTAGAGTCACGTCGCTCAATGCTTCCAACTGGACAAAACTGAGGGCCAGGCCAGCCAGTACCAGCGCAAGGGTGTACGGCAGCCGAATCCGCCTTGCCAAGATTCCGACGACAGAAGCGATAAGAAGAAGGATAAGAACTTGAACCTCTACATGATGAATCAAGTGAAAACTCCCTTATATTTTTTACCGTCTTGAAATACTAATCGTTATTGCCCGGATAAAAGTCAGTCGTATACAGACAAGGACAGATTCAATCCTCCAATATATTATTATAATAGTTTATCGTAATCAGCTATAGTTTGATGTCGATAGACAATAAAGTCGAAAGACCTAACCTTATCTTTTCATAGCTTGTTGCTTAATTATGTCATTTACTCTCAGTAGAATAATTGCAGTTTTTCTTACAGTTGCCATTTTCGCTCATTCGCCCAGCAATGCTTCAGAAATTGACAGTGTCATCACGCGCAGAATTCACCTAGATAACAGCCTTCAGGCTATCAACGCAATATTCAACCAGCGGATGATTGAGGGAATAGAAAAAGCCAAAGGCAGAAGAGATGATATCGAGAATTTGACGACGAAAGAATTCTGTGATGAAGAAATCCTCTACGCAGAACTGAGAAAAGCAATCTTCCAGTCATTTACCGCTTCTTGGGGCTTGAAGGGTTATAGTCTAGACAAACAGCTTCGAGAGTTGCTGGCTGACCGAAGTTATTCTTTGTCACTAAATGACTCGATCTATCGTGATATTAATTATATTGAAGGGTTTTCTCTTAATTTCAAGGAATTGAGCGATGTCGTACGTGTCAATGGGCATCTCATCGGACTCGATAAACTTGGCCATTTCTTTGCAGAAGGCTGGCAATATTTTGAGCTTACCCGAGAAAATGGTAAAAATATTGAACAGGCCATCCAGTGGGGAAAGGAGCAGGAGAGCGGGATATATGGCTATACTACAACAGGAATTTTTTCCTTTGCCGATCTTGTCGCAAATTTTAATGGGTTGCTATTCTGGAATAGGGTCCTCGGGAAAAACAACGACCCATTGCTAGGATTTGTGGATACCCTACTTGATAGTCCATATGTGACCTGCGATATTCAAGTTGTTGCTTCGATCAGGCATATGAAAATTGTGAAGGCCTGGGAGCAAAACAAAAAATTCGATCTATCCGTTTACATAGATGGAACCTGGGACGAAGGGAATAACTGTAACAGCTATGCCGACCCTGTGATCGAAGAAAAAGTATCACTACGAATACGGGAAGTCGATTCGCAATTCAACTGTCCATTGAATCCGCAAATCTGCCTGGAGGCCCAGGAAAAATACGGTAAGTATGCAAAGCAGCTTCTCCACCCTTACTGCTTGGCTGTACCAAAAAGTTGAGCACCTGAGCAGGTGATAAAAATGCGGCCGTGCTGTAATAATCAATAACGGCTGCACAGTGAAATTGTATGGCAATATGCCATTTTCGCTTCATTCTGTTTTATCATCAAGACATTCATTTCTTTTCTCGTCTCATGATCATACATATGAAGGTTGCGTATTGTAAAAAATGCAATAAACTCAGTAGTAACCAAACACAGCAATAATTTTCTTTCATTTAAATAAGCGCCAATGTTGCTATCTAAGCACTAAATAGATACACTAATTAATATACATTTATCTACGGCGACTTTATGGAACTAAACAATTCGACTCAACTACAAGCGGCGACCAGTAAGCCCCCACTTCAAGCAAGGAATGATTCTACATCAAATCAAACCCAGGCCACCGATAAAAACCCGTCTTCTACAGCCAGTTATTCTGTTAAAATTTCGAAAGAAGGCAAAGATGCTTCGTCTAAGAATCCTGATCCCGGGACACAACCTGGGCCTTCTGATTCTGCAGAGCTCAATCAAGAGGACGTTGCTCAACTTACCAAATTAAAAGCACGTGATGTTGAAGTACGAACCCATGAACAAGCTCACCTTTCTGCCGCGGGTGGTTATGCTACTGGTGGCGCTTCTTTTTCCTATCAGAAAGGCCCTGATGGTCAATCTTACGCAGTGGGCGGCGAAGTAGGAATTGACTTGTCTCAGGAAAGTGACCCAAGTGCTACTATACAAAAAATGCAAACAGTTAAACGTGCGGCATTAGCTCCAGCTAGTCCCTCTTCTACAGACCGTCAGGTTGCAGCACAGGCTGAAGCAATAGCAGCCCAAGCCAGACAGGAAGTATTACAAGTGCAACAGGAAGAATTATTACATGCCAAAGAAGGTTCCACAAATTCTTTGGAATCTGACCAACCTGAAAACACGAGCAAAAATGTCTCACCTTCAATCAGCTCTCTAAAAGCATCGATTTCTGCCTATGAGCAGATGGCTGCCATGTAACTACTCCAGGATGTAATTCTGGTATTATCTCCTTCATTTTCTCTTCTTATGACAATTTCTACATACAACTCAACACTTTTTGACTTTCTTGAAGCTTCGCCCACTCCTTTTCATGCCATTGAGCAATTGGAAAACAATTTCAATGCTCAAGGTTTTATCAAATTGCAAGAAAGTGACTCATGGACTCTTGAAAAAGGCAAATCGTATTACGTTTGCAGGCAACAAGGTGCAATGGTTGCCTTTACCTTAGGTGAAGATGAAGAAGCAATTGACGGTTTTCGTATTCTAACCGCCCATAGTGACAGCCCTTGCCTTCAAGTAAAACCCACACCGGAATTCGATAAAAAAGGATACAGTCAATTAGGAGTTGAGGTCTACGGAGGCAGTCTGCTGAGCCCCTGGTTTGACCGAGATCTTACACTTGCCGGACGTGTCTGCTGCAAACTTGAAGATGGTTCATTACAAGTATTTCTTGTTAACTTTAAACGTCCCCTGCTCACTATTCCTTCTATCGCAATACATCTCAACCGAGAGGCGAACAATTCAAACTCAATCAACAAGCAAAAAGATTTGCCTCCTGTGATTGGCCTAATAAACGGCGATGACAAAACTGATATCAAAAATATCCTTAAAGATTACATAGATTCAACTTTTGATACTGGAAATATTACTCAAATACACTCTTTTGATCTTTTCTGTGTAGATACTCAAAAGCCTTCTTTATTAGGAATAGATAACGAATTTATTTCTGCAGCAAGGCTAGATAACCTGCTGAGCGCACATAGCTGTATGAATGCAATGATACAGGCAGGCAACAAGAAAAACAGTTTATTCTATATTGCCAACCATGAGGAAAACGGCTCTATGTCAGCTGCTGGAGCACAGGGTTCATTCGTAAGTTCAGTATTTGAGAGACTTATGCCGGATAATGAAAGAAGACAGAGGTCCTACAGTAATAGTCTGTTGATCTCTGTTGATAACGCCCATGCGACTCACCCAAATGCTGCGGACACCATGGACCCATGTCACGATATCGAACTCAACAAGGGGGTCGTAATAAAAGTTAACGCCAATCAACGTTATACGACCAATAGTCTGAGCTCGGCAATCTATAAGGATATATGTGATGCAGCGGGGATAATTCCTCAGGAATTTGTCATGCGAAGTGACATGCCCTGTGGCTCAACAATTGGCCCTCTCACCGCAGCACGTCTTGGTGTTCAGGCTATAGATATTGGCGCCCCCACCCTTGGTATGCATTCTATAAGAGAACTTACCGGAAGCAAAGATCCAGAAATGTTGTTTCAAACCCTCGTACAGTTTTTATCCACTGATACCCACAAGCAATTGTTACACATATGAGAATTGTACAGCGCGTTGTTTTCCAAGGGACTATTGTTTCAATCATTTTGCTCTATTTTACAGGTAACGCCTTTTGTAGTCTTCACGGTTCCGTTACTAAATATAAGGACAGTGAGGTTAGCCAAACAAGCATCCAAAAACTACAACAATATGATCATCTTGTTCGCTACTTCAGCAATTTTTCATATTTTGTTCCTGACCATAAGGTCAGTGCTGATTTTGTACGTGCGCTCATCCTGGCAGAGTCCAGCGCAAACCATCTGGCTGTATCAAGTAAAAATGCACTGGGACTAGGGCAAATTATCCTGACCACGGGACAAGAGACAGCACAAGTAATCGCGCAATCTAACACTCAATTTCGTTACGTCTCAAAAACCACATTACAAAATCTTAAACGAAAAGATCTCTTTGATCCCGCTGTAAATATACTGATCACCTGTTATCTCATTTCAAAATATAACGCAAAGTTTGAAGGTAAACTCGATCTTGTCGTTTCTGCATGGAATGCTGGTGAAAATACTGAATCTCTTAAGAATGGCAAACATGCTCCTTATAGAGAAACAGAAGACCTCATTGGAAAAATCAACGCTTACTATGTTTATTTACTACGAAACCGTGTCTTCCCCTCTACTACCCCCTAAATCATAATGTATAGGTACTTAAAGAAACAAGCGCAGATCGAGTTAACTTATTTCCCATTTATCGGGGTTTGGTATTTACAAATGTACGCCTGAAAAGTAATATTATAATTTGGATACAGCGTAGTAGTTATTCATCAACCAATTTTTTCAGAGTTTTCCGATAATCCTCTGTAACAACTTTTTATATAAAATATCATTACATGCATAATCAATCACCCGCTGAACACGTGGCGACGTTATATCGCTTTTGTGCTCAAAGCATGCAATACCCCGATGCGTCTTGGTTCAACGATCAATATCGTGAAAAACTTCAATTGCTTCTCGCAACACTGGGGGGGGATGATCAATCCAAAGCATTAGAAAAGAGCTTTACTCAGAGTAGCGATATTCTTGAAGACCTTCAGGTTGAACACACCAGATTATTCATTAATGGTGTGCCTCACGTTGCTGCACCGCCCTATGCTTCTGTTTATATGGAAAAGACACTGCGCGGGCCATACTCTGACAAAATTTTACATTTTTACAACACGTTAGGATATGACCTAAAGGCAGGTGCAGATTTACCTGATAGCATTATTCATCAACTTGAATTTCTTTCATTTATTGTAGGAGATCAGAACAAGGAAGGAGAAATAGAATTTTTATCTCAATTTTTCTTGCCATGGTTTCCAGTATTTGCAACAAGAGTTAAAGAGGAAGCACAACATCCTTTTTATCCAATTATTATAAGCCTTATTGATTTTTTCACAAAGGAGGAAGAGGAATATGGCATTTAAACTATCGAGGCGTAAATTTTTACAATCAGCCTCACTTGCAGCAGTTGCATTGCCGTTATCTGATGTTATTGCATCCGAAACTGGTATTGAGGCATCACCATTTGAGCCGAAAGGAACCGTCAAAGATGAAACCGTTGTTGGTGGAGTCTGTGAGATGTGTTTCTGGCGCTGTCAACTCGTTGGAAAAAAACGTGGCGACAGACTTGTTAAACTTGAAGGAAACCCAAAATCCATCGATAACGGATCTTCTATATGCGCAAGAGGAAACGCCGGTGTCCAACTTTTATACGATCCGGACCGCCTGAAGTACCCACTGAAAAATGTAGGTGAAAGAGGCAATCCTAAATGGAAGAGAATCAGCTGGGAAGAGGCTTTAGACGAATGTGGTGCTAAACTTAAAGGTATTGAAGAACAATACGGCCCTCAGGGCATCTCAGTCTTCCCTCATGGTTCTAGTGCGAAGTATCCAATGCACTTTTTTGAAAGAACAGTTGGAACTCATAATGTAAGTGAAGCTTCGTTCTTCCAGTGTAGAGGTATTCGAGACACTGCGTATCTTGCAACTATTGGGATGGCCCCTGGCGAGTTCGTTGATATGCCAAATGCCAAGGCTATCTTCCTTCTCGGTAGCCACCTTGGTGAAAACGTTCATGTTAGCCACATAAAGAGATACATCAAAGGCCTACAAAACGGTGCAAAACTCATCGTTGTCGATCCAAGATATTCTGCTGCGGCTGCGAAATCAGATATATGGGTTCAGATCAAACCTGGTACCGATACAGCCTTTTTGCTTGCGATCATGAATTACCTGATCAAGAACAATAAGCATAATGCGGATTTTATCGATGAATATGGTGATGGATTCGATGAGTTCAAAGACGGCATCACTGAATGGACCCTTGAAAAGGCGGCAAAAGAGTGTGAGATTCCTGCAGAGCAAATCAAAGAAGTTGCAGAACTCTTAGCTGAAAATGCACCCAGTGTTTCAATCCACCCAGGACGACACGTTTCCTGGTATGGGAATGATTTTCAGCGTCAACGTGCCTTAGCATGTCTTACCGGTGTTCTAGGTGCATTCTTTGTCAAAGGCGGTTGGGTTCCTGCCAAGAATCCAAAAGTTGGCAAAATGAGTTGGGCTAAAAAAGACCATGGTGGCGAGCACAACCTGAACATGAAAGAGGATGAAGAATCCATTTACCCATTCTCTCCTCCTGGAACAGCAACCGAACTCATTCGGGATACTGCACTCTCAGGCAAGCCTTATCCTATTAAAGGATGTGTTATCTGGGGACAAAACCCAATCCAAACCATCCCTGGTCCTGAGAAGATGAAGGATGTTCTGCGCCAGATGGACTTTGTTATGTGTGTCGATGTTATGCCTACAGACATAACCATGTGGGCTGATATTCTGTTGCCTGAGTCGAGTTATCTCGAGAGATATGACCTTATCAAGACTGGAACTCAATGGGACTTTGCCGATTCTCAACAGCAATTTATTGCTCCGAGAATACCTCTTGCAGAACCTATGTTTGAGCGTAAAGATCAGGTGTATATCACCAATGAGATTGCCAAGCGTATGGGTTACGGTGATGATATCCCTGTACAATCCAACAAAGAGATGGTTGAAAAAAATCTCGCTGTCGCGGGTCTCACCCTTGAGCAAATTGTGGCAGAAGGTGGAATCCACGTTCAAAAAGGAAAAAATCCTTACAATATGCCGGAAGATTTTGAAGTGGTCTTCTATAATGAAGATATCGAGGACGTCGGCTTCCCGGGAATTCCAACCTATATACCAGTAGAGCAACCGCCAACAGGCTTTGCAAGACTGCTTTATGGCCGTGTTCCGGTACACACCTTTAACCGTACCCAAAACAATGCCTGGCTCCACAATTCAATGCCTGACAATCCTGTCTGGATTAATGATGAAGTAGCCAAATCTCTTGGTCTTCAGGATGGCGACTCTGTCGGTTTCATTAACCAGGATGGTTTCAAGTCACGCACGCAAACTACAGTAAAGACAACTCCCGGAATCAGAAAGGATGCTGTTTATATGGCACACGGCTATGGCTCTGCCAATCCGCTTATGAGTGTTGCGGTTAATGCAGGAGTAGATGATACCAGCCTTATGACCAAGATCACTGTTGATCCGGAAACTGGTGCCCATGGCATGAGAAATAATTTTGTACAACTTATAAAAAATGACAAGATTCTGGCTATTCCCGCCTCTGTCTAACTCAGCTTAAGGTATCATTTAGGGAGGATACAATGCAATATGGAATGATTATCGACCTTGAACGATGTGTAGGCTGTCACGCCTGCACCATCGCCTGCAGAGCAGAGTGGGAGGTCCCTGTAGAGTACAATCGTAACTGGGTCTATCGTATGGGCCCAAGTCTTGTTGGCCAGGAAATGGCATCAACGTACTACCCCGGCCTGTGCAATCACTGTTCAGAACCAGTATGTGTGGATGAATGTCCTGCAGATACAGTGGACATGATTTTTACCGATGCCAAGACTGGTGAGACCACAACCTTGGAAGTAGCTGCAACCTGGAAGGATCCTTTTGACGGTACCGTACAGATCGACAAAAGCCGCTGCATTGGTTGTGGGGCATGTGTCGATGCCTGTCCGTACAATGCACGCTATGTTAACACAGAACAGACCGACGATGTCTCTGATGATGGCAAGGCGGATAAATGCACTTACTGTAAACCTCGTGTAGATGAGGGCCTACAGCCAGCTTGTGTACAAACCTGTATTACTAATGCACGAATCTTTGGTGACCTTGATGACCCTGAATCTGAGGTTTCAAAATATGTCAACAAAGGAGCAGTAGGAATTGAAGCTGAAGGTGGAAGCCTTGGGCCAAATTCTAGATACTATGGCAAGAAAAAGGATATGGAGCTTCTTTTAGGTACACAAACCCCAGAACTTGCCGATATGGTTCAGGTAAGAAGACGTGCGATGCTTGCATCTCTTGTCAAACCAGCAATGAAAAAGGTTAAAGGCTTAGGGCTTTTAGGCCTTGTAGGTGCTCTGGCCGTAAAAGGCCTCAGTGACGATAAAGACCTTAGTTAAAGTTACTTTATCCCAAAGGTACACCTATTATTTTTAAAGGGGCGCGATAATCAATTGTTTGATTATCGCGTTTTTTTTTGTACTATCTTCGCAAAATCATCACTCCTGTTTACCTAAAATATTAGAAGCAGGTTTAGATACTAAATATATCACTTCCTATGAGGAATTAATCATGAGTACCGACGACAAAAAAATCATCTACTCGATGTTTAAAGTCAGTAAATACTATGACACTAAACCTGTTCTAAAAAATATCTCCTTATCCTATTTTTATGGCGCTAAAATTGGTGTACTTGGCCTAAATGGTTCTGGTAAGAGTACATTACTCAGAATTTTAGCCGGCATTGACACAGAGTATAATGGTGAGACCAATATTTCCCCAGGCCTCCGTGTTGACTATCTGCCACAGGAACCTGAGCTGGATCCTGGTAAAACTGTAAAAGAAATTGTTGAAGAAGGTGTGCAGGACACCGTTGATCTCCTCAATGAATTCAATCAAATAAACGATAAATTTGCAGAACCAATGTCAGACGATGAAATGCAGGCACTCATTGAACGGCAGGGAGAAGTTTCTGATAAATTAGAAGATTTGAACGCATGGGACCTGGATAGCCGCCTTGAATTGGCTATGGATGCACTTCGTTGTCCTCCAGCAGATTCTCTTTGTGACCTGCTTTCTGGTGGCGAGAAAAGACGCGTGGCTTTATGTAGAATTCTGCTCAAACAACCTGACATCCTCCTCTTAGATGAACCTACAAACCATTTAGACGCCGAATCTGTCGGTTGGCTTGAGCAGCACCTTCAACAATACCCCGGTACTGTAATCGCTGTGACCCATGATCGATATTTCTTAGATAATGTTGCTGGCTGGATCCTGGAACTAGACCGTGGAGTTGGGATCCCTTGGAAAGGCAACTATTCATCCTGGCTTGAACAAAAAGAAAAACGTTTGGCAATGGAAGAGAAAAAAGAATCTGGCCGTCAACGCACCTTAAAACGTGAGCTTGAATGGATCAAGATGAGTCCTAAGGGGAAAAGAAGTAAATCTAAAGCAAGAATTAGTTCTTATGAAAAACTGCTTGAAAAGGATACGGAACAACTCGCTAACGAGCTTGAAATATTCATTCCAGCCGGACCTCGCCTTGGTAAGGTTGTTATTGAAGCCGAACATATTAAAAAAAGTTTCGGCGATCGACTGCTTGTAGAAGATATGACTTTTAGTCTGCCTGCTGGTGGTATTGTCGGAATTATTGGACCAAATGGAGCCGGTAAATCAACTCTTTTTAAGATGATTACCAAATCTGAAACTCCAGATGACGGCACCATTCGTGTCGGCGATACGGTAAAAATTGGTTATGTTGATCAGAGCCGTGATAATCTCAACCCTGACCATACCATTTGGGAAGCAATCTCTGAGGGGCAAGAGACTATCTGGCTCGGAACTCGTGAAGTAAACAGCCGTGCTTACGTTGGGAAATTCAATTTTTCAGGTTCCGATCAGCAAAAAAAGGTGGGTGTGCTTTCAGGTGGTCAGCGCAATCGTGTTCACCTTGCACGTACCCTTAAAGATGGTGGTAATGTTCTTCTACTCGATGAGCCCACAAACGATCTTGATATAAACACTCTACGCGCACTTGAAGAAGCTTTAGAGAATTTTGGAGGCTGCGCAGTAGTGATTAGCCATGACAGATGGTTCCTCGATAGAATAGCAACCCATATTCTTGCGTTTGAAGGTGATTCGCAGGTAGTTTGGTATGAAGGTAACTACTCAGATTACGAAAAAGACAGAAAAGCACGTCTTGGAAGTGCTGCAGATCAACCACACAGAATCAAGTACAGAAATTTAACAAGAGATTAAAAAGAGCATTTTCACACCACTCCAGATTACCGGGGTGGTGTTTTTCTTACAGTGCTTTTAATTGCGTTAAGAGTTCCTGAAGATTATCAATATTATTGGCAGTTACCTCAAAGCCACCATCCCGACTGTCTTCTTCAACAAGTAATGCTACATCATTTAGCCCCTGTATACCAAGACTTGATGCAGCTCCTTTTATTGAGTGCGCTGCCCCGCTAATCTTCTCAGCATTTTTCTCTTCTAACCCTTCCTCAATAAGTCCTATATCTGTTTTAAGTGAGTCTTTAAATATTTCTAAAAGTTCCTGCAGCAACTCTACATCATCTGCTGCCTGGTCCATGGCAAACTCTTTATTCCAATTTAATGCGATCATAGATCGTTCCTTTTAAGATATTAGAGACAAAAGACTAACTCCGTTATAGGGGGGGGAGGAAGGCACTCATTCACATAATTAAATACATGATAAATTATATGACAAAACCGTTTTTTTTATCTAGTAAAAAAAGCGATTAAAAATCAGAAGTTAATTAAGATGTATAAATGAGTCTGTTGATTTACTTGGATTTTGGCTCGAGATCAAGGCATACGAAAAAAATAACCACAGGCATATATTTGATATTCCGAGGATTATTTTTTTCTTAAAACGAAGATATCGGGGCAAAAGGCAGTAAATCAACGGGCTCATAAATAGTTGTCACAGCTACAAGTATTTACAATGGGAAAACATTGACTACACCGGTTCGTATGACCTGAAGTTGAGAGTTTTTCACTCCGATAATTGTTGAACAGAGACCAGCTGTAGTCCCACCACCATCAAGAACGTAATCAATATCATCACCAAACATATCAACAACCTCCTGAGCGGTCTTTGCTGGAGGTCTACCCGAGATATTTGCACTGGTAGCAGTAATAGCTCCACCAAATTTTCCAACTATTTTTTCTGCAATTGGGTTCGGTGATATTCTAACTCCAACAGTCCCGGTTCCAGCTGTAATTTTGTTATTTACTAAAGGATGGGCCGGGAAAATCAAGGTAAGCGGTCCAGGCCAGTATTTTTCCATAAGTGGCTTTAACTCTGGTGGAACATGCGATATAAGATGTGATAACTGAGATGTATTTTTCACAAGTAACAGTAGTGGTTTATTAACAGGTCTTTTTTTGAGATTAAACAACGCTGTTACGGCAGATTCGTTTTTCGGATCCACTGCAAGCCCGTAGTAGGTTTCAGTGGGAAATGCGACGATTCGACCCTGCTGTAGTTGCTCTACAGCAAGGTCAATTGAGGTTCCTATCTTGCTCATTAGTTCTCGTTACAATTGAACCTTTTTAGCCTTTTCCTCTACTTCCAAGACCATTTCCTGCCGAAGTTTAACAACCTTCTGGGCAAGCTCTGGGTCTGAAAGTGCGAGCAACTTCAAAGCGAAGACTCCTGCATTTTTAGCCCCAGCCTTACCAATCCCCATAGTGGCAACGGGTATACCTGGAGGCATCTGAACGGTGGACAACAACGAATCCAGCCCACCCAATGATGACGCATCAAGAGGTACCCCAATTACAGGAAGATCAGTGTGAGAGGCAAGTACTCCAGCGAGATGTGCTGCCATTCCTGCCCCCGCAATCACAACTTTAAGCCCCCTGTCGCTTGCTGTTTTAGCATATTCTGCTGCACGTTCAGGGGTTCTGTGTGCAGACGCTACAGTCATTTCACAACCAACGCCTACAGATTGTAGAAAGTCAGCAGCCACTCGCATGACAGGAAGATCTGAATCACTACCCATCACAATCCCTACAACTGGCCCTTTTTTCTCTACGGCCACATTACGTTTAAGAGCTTTGGCTCCAATATCTGTACGATGAAAACTCTGGGTCCAGCCAATGGTATCAACGGCCTTATATGCTTTATCTATTGCAACCTGAAGGGTTGTTCCCACAGCAGTAACGCCAAGGACTCTTCCACCATTAGTAACAATTCTTCCACCCTTTCTCAGAGTTCCTGCATGGAACACCTCAACACCTGGAATTACCGCAGCCTTACTCAGGCCATTAATAATCTTTCCATTGGTGTATGTGCCTGGGTATCCACCTGAGGCTAGAACCACACAAACTGTTGGCCTCGGATCAATTTTCATTTCTACTTTGTCTAACGTTCCATCAATAACGGCCTCAAATATTTCAACAATATCACTCTTTAAACGCATGAGGAGCGGTTGGGCTTCAGGGTCACCAAATCGACAGTTAAACTCGAGCACTTTAATATCATCACCATCAATCATAAGACCGGCGTACAACATACCTTTGTATGGTCGCCCTTCAGCTTCAAGTCCTTTAATTGTTGGCATCATCACCGTTTCCATCACAAAATTAGCAATATCGTCGGTTACAACTGGTGCAGGCGAATACGCACCCATCCCTCCAGTATTCGGCCCCTCATCGTTATCAAACGCAGCTTTATGATCCTGAGAAGTTGGTAGGGGTAAAACTGTTTTTCCATCCGTAAATGCAATAAAGGAAGCTTCTTCACCCTTGAGACAGCTTTCAACAACAATCTTATTACCAGCGGCACCAAAAGCTTTATCGGCCATAATCAGATCTACTGCTTCTTTTGCTTCTTTAACAGTTTTGGCAACAACAACGCCCTTGCCTGCTGCAAGTCCATCGGCCTTTACTACAATTGGAGCTCCACAGGATTCGATATATTTTTTAGCTTTTTTCTTTTCTTTGAAAACCTTAAATGAAGCTGTTGGTATCTCATATTTTTTCAAAAACTCTTTAGTAAACACCTTAGAGCCTTCTAAAATAGCGGCCTTTTTATTTGGACCAAATATTCTCAAGTTATTTTTTTCAAAATCATCAACAATCCCTTCGACAAGTGAAGATTCTGGACCCACCACTGTAAGATCAATTCCTTCAGCAATCGCAAACTGTCTTAGCTTCTCAACATCAGTTACTTCAATGTTTACACATTCAGCAAGTTTACTAATACCAGCATTACCTGGAGCACAGTAGACTTTGTCTACTTTTTTACTCTGTTGGATTTTCCATACGAGTGCATGCTCACGCCCACCAGAACCAACAACAAGAATTTTCATGGTTTACTCCAGAAATTTATGATTTAATAAATAAGAAAAGATCTTCAAAAGATTTTCTGTAGGATTTTCAGTCGAACCTTACAGACGTATTGACCGTTGACAAAAGACATATGAGATATTACATGAATGAATAGTCATTCACTTTTCACAAACCCTCTTAGATTATCAATCTATACTACTAAAAAATGAAGGCAGACAATAAACATACAAAAATAATCTCAGCTGCAACCAAAGTCTTTGCCAAAAAAGGATTTTTCACTGCAAGAATATCCGATATAGCAAAAGAAGCCAAGGTTGCTGATGGAACTATTTACCTTTATTTTAACAACAAGTACGACATTTTATTATCAGTATTCGAAGAAGAAGTCGGAAAAATTGTAGAAAATACCAAAACATTAATTGCCAAAGAAGATGATCCCGTGGAAATGCTGAAAGTTTATATTACTCAGCATCTCCTTGCAATGAAGAAAAACAGGTATCTCGCAGAGGTCATCCAGATAGAATTACGCCAAACCAATAAAGTCATTAAGACCTATCGGGAGAACAAGTTTACTGAGTATATATCCATCATAGCTGATATTATCCAACAAGGTCAGCAGGCCAATCTGTACAAATCTGATATTAACCCAGAAATTGCTAAGAGGATTATCTTTGGCTCATTGGACGAAGTATGCAGAGTTTGGAATGCTTCTCTTGAAAGTCATTATACAGTAGATGAAATCTCAGAGCAGGTTATGCTACTTATTCTCAGCGGAATAATAAAACCTCAATAACTTTTTCAATCCAAAAACTACTCAACCCGTCTACTACGGGTGAGTACTTCCTGTAATTTTCACTATTTCAAACTCTCTTTTACCACCGGGTGTGACTACGACAACCTCGTCTCCCACTTCTTTGGCTAACATACTTCTACCAATGGGTGACAGCACAGAAATAGATCCACCCTTCACATCTGCTTCCTCAGGTCCTAAAAGCTGATATATCACTTCTTCATCAGTATCCAAATCAAGAAGTTCAACAACAGTACCGAATACGACTTTATCAGTTCCAACTTTTTCGCAATCTATGACTTCTGCTCTGGAAAGTTTGTCCTTTAGTTCAATAATTCGCCCTTCAATATGTCCCTGTCTATCCTTTGCAGCGTGATATTCAGCATTTTCTTTCAAATCGCCATGTTCTCTTGCAACTTCAATAGCTTTAACAACAACGCCACGCTCAACACGCTCTAACTGCTGGAGCTCATCTCGTAGCTTTTTGTTACCTGTTATAGACATCGGTATTCGTTCAACCATCTATTCCTCCATAAAAAAATCCTGTAAAGCTCACATAGAGCAAATAACAGGACAGTAATAAATATTGTAATTCCTAACAATTTAGTTCAAATTATAATTTCCAAACACATACACAGGGACCCTGAAATAATATATACAATCAGTAAGAGGCAATCTCTATTACCAACTGTAATGCAATGATAAAGAGAGCGTCTTCTCATCATAGACATCACTTGAATTAAAACTGAAGTTGCCTTTTAATAACAAATGAGGACTCATTTCAAGAAAAATATCAAATCGAGCAGAATAAACAATATTTTCTTCATCTTCTAAACTCAATCCGGTGTCAAAACGAAAATAGCTTATCTTGTTCTCAAAATCGGTCAAGGAACCAAAAAAATCTTTTTTAAGTTGTAAACCTAATCGGTGTTCAGAATATTTTTCAGGACTCCAGTAATTTTTAACAAAATCATCATTAATGTCATCCCCCAACCAGCCTTCAGGAGCATTTATATCTTTATTGGCAAGATATTGATAGGCGTATCGTAAATCAAGTTGAAGTGTCTCTCCAAAGATAGAATATGAAGAAAACCAATAAAACCGATTTTGTTCATTATCATCATTGTACATACTATAACGTAAATCACCCCCAAAGGTCACACCAAACTCAGTTTCCACTGTCAGGCCTGTCTGGATAAACTGTCTATAAATGCCTTCTTCTATAGACGAAACAGTATCTTCGAGAGGTGCTTTTTCAAAGAGCACAAAGCCGGACACATAATCATCAAGTTGACCTCTTAATTCAAAATTATAGCGAATCTCACTCTCACTGCTATCGTTGAATTTTTCGACACCAATTCCAGTAAGAAACTCATAATTACCTGAAAACTCGTAGGTCATCGCACCACGTATCAAGTTAGAATCTATTTCACCTTTTCGTTCTATCGACTGATATTGATTATAACTGTAGCTCAACCAAAAATCTTTATTCAGGTCTGGTGTCAGCCAAAATGTTGACCCTAAAGCTGTTTTCCTAATATCAACCGAATCGTTCCTACCACTTCTTTCTTCGAGTAATGCATCGATAGTATTGGTCGGTCGAATTTGCAGAAAATTCCTGGTGATGGATTGCTGAAGCTCCGGTGTAACTTCACCTACATTTGATATGTCCTCATATACCTGTGCTTCTTTTCTATATTTACCAATTCTTCCATATATAGTTGCAAGATCCACCTTGCTTTCAGTTGACTCTTCTTCTTCAAGGAGTTTCTCATAACTTTTAGCGGCAAAGTGGTAATTTTTATGGAAAGTGGCTTTTCTTGCCAGAAATTCATTTTCTATAATTTTTTGCCAACTATATTGTTCAAAGTTATTAGAAACAATTTTGCCAGTCTCATTCCCCAAATTATCAAAGAGAAATATTGGTTCCATTAATTCGGCGATGATATCAGGATCTGACTCCAACAACAGCATCATTGAATTCCAAAAGGATTGATGTCTTGTGAGATATTGATAATCTATACGTTTTTCTTTAAATTGATTGATAAGCTGCTTATGAATTGGAGGCTCGAGCAATTTTTCATACTCTGAAAGCGAAGCCTTATACTGTTTATGTCCCCATAACAACCTAGAATAGAGGATTTCATCTTCTATTATTCTCGTCGACTTTTTAGAATATGTTAAATCACGACTATCGCTTCTCGGAAAACATACATCATACTTTTGCAAAGCCTCTTCAAAATTTCCAGATTTAGAAAAAATATCGATCTGCCTTTTACAAAACGATTTTTCATTGGGGTATTTTGTTTCGAGAAACAGCAATTCTTGATTGGCAATACCAGTGTCACCTTCAAACGACGCAAGTTTTACTCGGGCATTTTTTTGTCTAACTGATTCTTTGAACGTATCTGGAATTAATGAAAAATGTTCTTTTGCCCTCGAAATCTGACCACTTTGAATCTCCTTTTCAACGACGCCTAGAACCCTTGAAAAAAGTATGTTTTCACCATATTTCAGTTTTTTTTCAAAGCCTTTTTCAAACTCTAAATAATTATCAGGAAGAAGGGTGGTCTCTGCTAACAAGAAAGTATCGACGTCAAATTTACCTGAACCAATTTTTTCTTTTAATACTTTTTTCGCCTTTAAGTAGTCACCGGCAGCAAGATACAATCTACATTTTTCTTTGAATAAATCTTGTACAAACGCAATATGTTTTGAAGTTTTTTTGCTGGAAGAGGACTCTTTTACCAGATGAGTTATCAACTCTAAAGCCTGATCAATCTCCCCTTGAATTCCAAGTAACCGTACTTGAAGGAGACGTTTTGTATTTATAACACCAGAATCTATAGCCGAAGAATCAGGAGCGATAGGTTTGCTGTCCACGAGGTCCCACCATTTTCGAGCCATGGGTAAGTCGTTATCCGTTATTGCGTTCTCTAAGAGCTGTAAAAGTACGGTGTTTTGATATCTCTTTTCGTTTAGTAGCTGACGAAGCAGTTGTTCTGCTTTTCTTAATCGACCGGAATTTCTGAGAACTGTAGACTTGAGCAGATAAAAGTGAATAATGCTGGAATCATCACCGTTGATTAGTAAAGCTTTTTCACAAACCAAAAGAGCTTCATCAAAAAACTCATTGAGAACCAGCAGTTGTACATGCAATACAATTATATCAACAGACAGTGGATTACCTGAGGTCCACTTCAAATGATTAAATAGTTTGATTTGGTTATCAACTAAACCAAGCTCGCCAGCTAATTTTATGCATTTCTTACGGAGCTTAAGATTTTCAGGTTTAAATTCAAGGGCTTTCGTCAAGGTGTTAAAACTATCAATTTCCAGCCCTAGATGTCTCTCATTGCTCGCCTTTAGTCGATAATATTTTCGATCACGTAAAGAGCTTGGGAGCAAATCGACATACAGTTTACTCTTCTCATATTTTTTTAGGGAGTGATATAATTGGGCAAGTTTTAAGATAACGTTATTAGATTTTTCCCCTTCCTGGTACAAAACTTCTAAAATATCTAGTAACAGTACATACTTTTTTTTCTTTTCAAGTAACGCAACCATCCGCAAAAAGATGAGCTCTCTGTTCATCCCCATACTGTCAAGATCAGTCCATAATAATTCAGAACCACCATTTTCAACAATAGAGAGAAAATCGAGTGCCAGTTGCTCCTGTAGCTCTGTAATTGCGTCTCTTATCTCAATGTCACCAGGCTGTATCAACCTTATCTGTTCCAGATAATTTAATGCAAGATCCGGTCTTTTAAGACGGTCTTTGGATACATCGACAGCTTTTAACAGGAATTCCATTTTCTGGTCGGAATTTTCGATAAGAAAAACGAGGTGTTCCATGAGATCATCGTAATCACCATTTTCTTCATTACGTACCATCAATTTCATACGAAAAGGCAGGTAATCCGGATGTGATTTTAGATATCTCTCTAAAATTGAGGTGTGTTCTTTTTCAAGACCTTCTTCAACAAATAACGATTCAGCTTCGAAGATGACGCTCTCATCAATATTTTCATCAATAAGAAGTTTTTGATATAGATTTCTAGCAAAAGAAAATCGTTTAAAAAAAACGGCATCTACAGCAAAATCGTGGAGAATTTCATTATCACCTGGATTACGGATAATCAGCTGCTGCATAAGTGGAAAGGCAAGTTCTTTTCGACCATGGGAGCGCAAACTGTAGGCAAGCCCTTCAAGGGCTGCATCACCATATTTACCAGTAGGTGATTTTTCAAAAATTAATCCGTAAAAGCGCTCTGCATCGGCAAATTGCCCCTGTCGCCTAGCAACTTGCCCTGCAACTAACAGATATTCATTTTTTGTTGGATTGTTTTCAAGGAGAAGGGATATTATTTTCGAAGCAGTTTTGTAATCCTCAATTTGAAGAAGAATTTTACAATACTCCCAATTCGCTTCCTCAATATTGGGTTTAATAGAGAAAAGTTGCCCATACGCATATGCTGCAAGATCGTATTGTTCATCTCTTACAAGGTTACGGGCCCCGTCCCAAAGTATCTTCCAATCAGGCGACTGGGGGCCAAACAGCACCACAGAGATGTCCCTTTCAGGAGTTATGTCTGTCTCACTGGCAAACAGAGAATACGGTCTAAAGAAAAGTACGAAGAGAATGATCGGACTGAAAAATAGAATTTTCACTCCAGCAGCGATGTGTTTTCTGATAACAAAACTAAAAGATATATTGTCCATGCATTATAAACGACACCCGGATTCACAGACCAATACCCGTTGTTCACAATGAAATTCATGGGGAACAACGGTCAATAGACGAAAAACATCTTACATAAGAAAGGTAACCTACAATTTATAAAACTGCACAACTTTCTCTACAAGATATTCTTGCATTTCAACTGTTAACTCAGGATAAATTGGAAGAGCAATAGTTGACTCTGCAGCTTTCTCGGCTTCTGGGTAACTCAAGCCATCACGAAGACCACCAAGGCATTCTTGTTTATGAAGCGGAACTGGATAGTAGATTTCACAGCCAATATCATGTTTTTGCAACCAATCTCTTAGCTCGTCTCGCTTTTCAGCGCGTAAAATATATTGATTATAAATATGTAGATTGGCTTCTCGACCATCGACAGTCGCATCACCATATACCTGGGTTGGCAAGACAATCTTTCCACTCTCAACAAGGCCAGTCTCAGTAAACAAACTGTTGTATGACCTTGCATTAGCACGACGTTTACTATGCCATGATTCAAGATGTGGAAGTTTTACTGTGAGTGTTGCAGCCTGAATAGGATCAAGTCTGAAATTTCCACCAACCATTTTATGATAATACTTTGGCTCGGCTCCATGGTTTCGCATCAAAACCAGCTTTTCAGCAAAGGCCTTATCCTCTGTTACGACCATGCCTCCATCCCCAACGCATCCGAGGTTTTTACTAGGAAAAAATGAAAAGCATCCGGCAAGACCAATAGCACCAGCACGTTTATAAGTGGTAGTTCCATCGGCAGCGATCTCAGGATATTCTGCGCCAATCGCTTGAGCGGCATCCTCAATAACCGGTACCTGATATTTATTTGCAAGATCCATAATGGGTTTCATATCAGCACACTGACCATAGAGATGTACTGGTATAATTGCCTTAATGGTCTTTTCAGTATCAGCCGCAAGTATCTCTTCCATTTTCACGGGGTCGATATTGTAACTGATTGGATCGATATCTGCAAAAACAGGAACGGCTCCAAGGCGGAGTATAACTCCCATGGTAGCAAAAAAAGAGTAAGGCGTCGTCAGTACTCGGTCGCCCTGTTTTATATCAAGACACATGAGTGAAACAAGTAGAGCATCGGTCCCACTTGTAACCCCAACACCGTAACCGGCAGCACAGTAATCAGCGATAGCCGTTTCTAGCCCTTCGACCTCCGGCCCTTGGATGTAACGAGTAGATTTAATGACGCGAACGACCGCTTCTATAATATCATCTTCAAGGTAATCAAGTTGAGCCTGAAGATCGAGCAAAGGTATTTTCATGATTTATTCTATTGAGTTTTATTTACTGCAAAAAATTGAGGAGCTCGTTTATCGCCTATGAGGGTGAAGAATTAATAACTATTTTTTCACCATCAAAATAATCGACAATATCAGGCATTTCAGCTTCAAGATATTTCTTCATTTTCTTTAAAAGATTCACCTCTATCTGACGAACTCGTTCTCTTGAGATATCAAACCTGTCAGCAATATTTTGCAGGGTCATCGGTTCGTCGGTCAAAAGCCGTTTCTCAAGGATCATTTTTTCTTTGTCATTGAGCTTATGTTTAAGAATATCGAGTAACTCAGTGAGCTTAACCTTAACTTCTCTTCCAGCAACAGTAGACTCTATTCCCGGGCCGTTACTTGGAAGAAAATTCTTTTGTTCATCATCTGAATCAGAACGTACGGGACTTTCAAGTGAAACATCCCAATTATCCATGCGCTGGCTCATCTCAATAACTTCACGCTCTTTCACGTTGAGACGTTCAGCAAGCAGCTTTGGTTCAGCCTTGAAGCCTTGACCTTCAAGCAGTTTTCGCTCTTTATTCAGACTAAAGAAGAGCTTTCGTTGTGCCTGGGTCGTACCAATTTTAACAAGCCGCCAGTTGTCCATTATAAATTTTAGGACATAGGCACGAATCCAGTAGGCAGCATAGTACGAAAACTTCACACCACGATATGGATCAAATTTTTTGGTTGCCTGCACCAGACCAACATTGCCTTCCTGAATCAGATCCATAAAATTCTGCATCCAATATTTCTGGAAATCCATTGCCACTTTTACGACGAGGCGAAGATTTGAACTCACCAGGCGGTATGCAGCATCCTGATCTCCTTCTTCACGAAACCGAATAGCAAGCTCATCGGTCTCTTCGCGAGAAAGAAGTTCATATTGGCTAATTTCCTGCAAATATCGATGAAGAGCAGGGTTGCTCAGCGCAGGCAGATTGCCATCATCAGCAACTGACACCAGCGGATTTTCATACGCTTCTCGTTCGACAACTGGTGCTTCGGCCTCTTCTGACTTAGGCTTTACATCTGTTTTTTTATCTATAGTTGTATTTTTACTCATATATTTTTATCCCCGGAGGATGTGTCCTGAAAAATCGGAAAAGCTGTTACACTACTCTACCAGCGAGAAAATGCAATATTTTTGTGACGAGCGAAACCGCTTGATTTTTTAGATACTATATGTGTTTCTATATTATAGCATATGTTTTGCACAAAATTATATGTTAATAGTGTCTACTATATGATAAACAGATGGTCGATTTCGTAATAGTTCTTTCACAGATTCCACATAGCATCCTCATTTCACCCAACTTACACATGAAAAACATAAGAAATTTTAGCATAATAGCACATATCGATCATGGGAAATCAACCCTTGCTGACAGAATGATTCAACTGTGTAACATGATCTCTGATCGTGAGTTTCAAGATCAGATGCTCGACAGCATGGATATTGAGCGAGAACGTGGAATCACAATTAAAAGCCAAACCATCTGCTTGCCCTACAAAGCCAAAGATGGCAAAGATTACATCCTCAATCTTGTTGACACTCCTGGCCATGTAGATTTTAGCTATGAGGTGTCCAGAGCTCTCAGTTCCTGCGAAGGTGCCCTCCTCCTCATTGATGCAGCCCAAGGAGTTGAAGCTCAAACTCTTGCTAATCTCTATCTTGCTATGGAAAATGATCTTGAGGTCATCCCCGTCATCAATAAAATTGATCTTCCGTCGGCTGATCCAGAGGGTGTTGCCCTACAGATTGAAGAAGATCTTGGCCTTGACAGTGATCATGTTCAGTTATGCTCAGCAAAAGTTGGAACCGGTGTAGCAGATATCCTTGAATCCATCGTCAAATATCTCCCACCACCGGAAGGAGATGTGTCCCTACCTCTTCAAGCTCTTATCTTTGATGCTAATTATGATCCTTTTAGAGGCACCATTATTTCTGTACGTATTATTAACGGTACAGTAAAATCTGGCGATACAATTCGTTTTATGTCCACCAATCAGGAATACAAGGTTGATGAAGTTGGTTACTTTAAAGTAAAAAGAGAAAAGGCTAAAAGCCTTTCTGCAGGAGAAGTAGGCTATATATTGGCAGGGATTAAAACCGTTGAAGACACAAGGCCAGGAGATACAATAACAACCATTGATAACCCTGCAAGCACGGCACTAAAAGGATTTAAGAGGGTTCAGCAGGTTGTTTTTTCTTCTCTCTACCCTATTACAACAGATGACTACGAAGACCTTGCTGCAGCACTAGAAAAACTAAAATTAAATGATGCCGCACTCACCTTTGAAAAAGATTCCTCAGTTGCCTTAGGCTTTGGTTTTCGTTGTGGGTTCCTTGGTCTCCTCCACCTTGAAGTTATTCAGGAAAGACTTGAGCGTGAGTTTGATATTTCTCTCATCCTTACTGTGCCTTCCGTACAATATATATTTGAACTATCCGATGGAACCATTAAACAGGTAGATAATCCTGCTCACTTCCCTGATCCCTCTCATATTGCGAATATTGAAGAGCCCTTTATAAAAGCAAGCATCCTAATGCCTGAAAAATACATGGGCTCTGTCATGAACTTATGTATGGAGCGCCGTGGAGAAAACACGTCTTTCAACTACCCTACCCCCGGGCGAATTGAACTACAATGTGAACTCCCATTGGCTGACGTCATTTATGATTTCTATGATAAATTAAAATCGATTACGCAGGGATACGGATCATTTGACTACGAGATGCTCGATTACCGTCAAAGTGATCTGGTCAAACTTGATATCCTGGTTAACGGTGAAAATGTTGATGCCCTTTCACAACTCGTACATAGAAACAATTCCCGAGCAAGAGGTCTTCATTCCTGTGAAATGCTAAAGGAAGAGATCCCTAGACAGATGTTTAAGATCGCAATCCAGGCAGCCATTGGTGGATCTATCGTTGCCAGAACCAATATTTCTGCTCTCCGAAAAGATGTAACTGCCAAATGTTATGGCGGTGACATATCAAGAAAACGAAAACTCCTTGAAAAACAGAAAGCTGGTAAAAAACGCATGAAGACAGTTGGAAATGTTGATATACCTCAAACTGCATTTCTTGCTGTTCTAAAATCCGAGCAATAGTTCGGATTGTAGTTCAATGGACATATCGAAAACTAAGGTGACCCATATGAAGACAATACTATTGTTATTTCTGTGTATTACCACCCTTTGTCTCACCTCCTGTGCTACAGTCCAAGTGAGTCAGGATTTTGATAATACATATAATTTTAACAACGCTCACACATATAATTGGAACAAAAAGGCTCAGGAGGCAACAACTGGCCTCTTACAAGAAGATGAACTTCTGGCAAATAGGTTCTTTACCGCCATTGACAGGAGCTTAACAGACCATGGTTTTACCCTTTCTGATAAGCCTGATTTTCTTGTCTCCTGTAATTATACAATAACGAGTCGTCTTCAAGCGGATTCAGTCCAACCTACCATTGGTTTTGGATATGGCAGGTACGGCAGATACGGTGGTGTCGGTATTCAATCAGGAACATCAGTTCGCCAATACGACCGTGCATTGTTAATAATTAACATCCACGACACCAATGATGGCAAACTCATCTGGAAAGGTAACGGCACCCGGGAAGTCTTCACTCACAACAGCCCGGAGAAACTTACCAAGTCAGTAAACGAAATGGTTCAGTCTACTCTCATGCAATTTCCACCTTCAAAATAAAAAACGATATAGTAACGGGCACAAAATGGTCTCCAAATTATCACAATTAATTCTTCAGCTATTTGGCTGGAGGACAGTATCTCAACACAAAGAATATTCTAAATTTATTCTTATTGGAGCACCGCACACCAGTAACTGGGACTTCCCACTCACCTTACTCGCCATATGGGCCCTTGGAATAAAATTTTCCTGGGTAGCAAAAGACTCTCTTTTTGCTGGCCCTTTAGGGTGTTTTTTTAGGAAAATGGGTGGAATCCCTGTAGACAGAAAAGTACGCACTGCCTTTTTAAGAAGTATGGTGGATTCATTTGAAAAGAGCGATAATCTAGTTCTGGCAATTGCACCAGAAGGAACCAGAAGTAAAACTGACCACTGGAAAGCGGGCTTTTACAACATTGCAGTTAAAGCTGATGTAGAAATATGCTTGGCGTATATTAATTATCCAGATAAAAGTATTGGTCTTGGGCCATTGTTGCGCCCAAGCGGTGACGTTAAAAATGACTTCAGTATCATCCGTGATTTCTATAAAGACAAGGTTGGTAAATTTCCTGAGAAACAAAGCACCATCACTCTTCGTGACAGAGAAGCAGCTATACTCCAAAGAGAAATAGACAGGTCTAAGGCATCATCATCTCCTGCCACCAATACCCAGCTTAAAACCGAGTAATCCAATTTCCAGATAAAGATAGTCTACAAATTCCTACTCTGTCCGACCTACCTCAATCAAGACATAAGGGTATCATTTCAGAATCTTACCGTCTTTTACAAAAGCCTGTATTCCAAGTCCCACCAATATCAAAGCCAAGCCAATAAGCGTTGAAATAAGTATTTCCTCTCCCACCAGATAGTGAATTAAAAAGAGTGAGAGAATTGGTGCGATAAAAATAAGATTGGCTATCTTTGCGGTACTATCTGTTAGCTTCATTGCTTTAAGCCAAAGAACAAATGAAATACCCATTTCAAAAACTCCAATGTAGCCAGCCCCCAATAAACCCTGAATTGAAATAAAAGAAATTCCTTCTGTAAAATATAAATAAATTAAAATCATTGGAAAAGCGCACAGAAAGTTCAAAAACAACCCCAATACCGGATCCCTCGTATCCCTTGTATTCAACACCCAATAAAAAGCCCATATTATTGTTGAGCCAAGGGCAAGCGCTATCCCCAAAGGATCATCAAATTCCAAGCTCAAAATCCGCCCCTTTGTTGCGATAATCAGCACTCCAATATAACTTGTTATAATGGCAATCCACTGTTTATTACTTACACGTTGCTTTAAGAGAGGAATTGATAAGAGAGTCATAGTCAGGGCCCAGGTATAGTTGATAATCTGAGCCTGCTGTGCTGGTAAAAGATCATATGCTCTAAAAAGCAGAAGATAATACGCAAAGGGATTTAAAAAGCCATAGCCTATACTGGTCACAACTTCTCTTCTGTTAAATCGCAATAAGGCTCCAACCTTGCCTTGAAAAATAATTATTAAAAACAATACAACGATCGAAACAAAAGAAGAATAAAACAAGAATTGTGTGGGTGTGATATAAGATAAAGTGATTTTACTGGCACTTCCTACAGTTGACCAAAGACAAACTGTAATAAGAGCGTAACAATAAGATTGAGTTTGCGGTTTCATAGAAATAGCACTGTTGATTTTAAACCGAAATTGTTTACATATTATCTGGTTGCTTGAATATATGTTTTGTCATATCGATATATAACAAGGTTATAAGGTACGTAGTAAAGGCGACTATAATAACTGATTCCATTTTAAATAGATGCGATTTATTTTCATTACGCATTGTCAGCACACCCTGTGAGCATTTTCCATAAACAACGTTTTTCAAAAAATCATTGCTCATGGAAAACACCCTGTGATAGACTTATTACATACTAACACTTCCTGTATTACAGGCCCTTTAGATTTATTCATCAGGTATTTATATGCAAGACACAAAATCAGACCAACCAGTCCAACAAAACAAACCAGCCAAAGTTGAAAAACCCAAATTTATTAAACCACACCTCCATTTCAAAACCAGTCTCATAAAAATTGGTGATGACTACACCACGGATAAAATCACAGTAACTGAGTTAGTAAAAGCGAATAATCTGCTGGCGAGCTTCAAAAACTTTCAAATCTACGAAAAAGATGGCTATCAAAAGGCAGCTCTGGAACCTAGTGAAAACTGCGCATTTGCTGAAGATGAAGAGTCTATAATAGCTACCACCTCAGGATACCCAAAAGTAACCAAACAAAAGATCAAAGGCGTTTCCCAAGTAGCCACTATCATTTCTATCGAACCCGTGATTACGATATCACCGGACAATATGAAGGCTGTAATATCCCTTCACCCTCAACTAGAAGAAGCCCCACCTCTTACTAAGGAGATTATTCAAGAAATTATTGCGGATGCTGGCATTGTATACGGAATTGACGATACGGCCCTTTTGAAAATTGACAAAGTAGTCAAAGAAAAGGAAATTGAATTTACTAAAACCACCTTTGCACATGGCACATCAGTAGGAAAAAGCTTTGATTCTTATCTCCGCTTTGATATGGACATTGGTCCCATTGCCGGAACAATTCTTGAAAATGGATCAATAGACTTCAGAGATAGACGGATCATGGTCGGTGTAAATGAAGGACAATGCATCGCAACTAAAATATCCGCCATTGTAGGTGAACCCGGAATAAATGTTTTTGGTGAAGAAACACTTGCACGAATCCCCATTGACATAAAGGTTCGACCCTTAAATGATGCTACATTTGTTTCTGAAACCAAGCAAGTTATTGCAACCAAGTCCGGAGTACTTTCCATTGTAAATAGTAACGTTATAAAAGTGTTATCCCATCAGATCATTACTAGTGATATTGATTATGAAACTGGCAATGTTGATTCAAAGAATTGTGTTACAATAAATGGCTCTGTCCAACCCGGATTCAAGGTCAACACAACTGGAGATCTCAAAATTGGAGGCTCCATCATGTCTGCCAGTATCACCAGTGATGCCAACCTTGTGATCAATGGTGGTATTACTGGTAAAAAAAGTAAAATTTTATCCACAGGTGACTGTGATATTAATTTTATTGAACAAGGCACACTCAACTGTGGCGGTCTTTGTGTCGTCCGAAAACAATCTTACTACAGTGACGTAACAGCGGGTGGTGATATTCGCTGTAAACCCGAATCTACGATAATGGGAGGCACCCTCTTTGCCGGCGGAAGTATCACACTGTTTGATGTTGGCGCCGACAATTCGGATCCTTCACATATTGCAGCAGGGGTTGTGGCGGAAAGATTACAAGATTACGAAGAGCTAAAGCAGAGTATTGTCGACCAGGAAGAAGCAATAGTTCAGTGGCTTCAACGTTATAAAGGAAGCTCTACTTCCAAAAAAATAAGAAACATGGAGCAGGAACTTTCAAAGATTAAAGTCAAACGTATACGCTTCAACCTGATCCCCGGCACAGGTCTCTACTCCCGGGCTGCAGGGCCAAATGATACAGTTGAAGACAATAGTGAGGAGTACAGTGATGACGGCGGGATTGACATAGGCCAGGTCACCATCGACGTTTACGGTGAAGTGTACAAAGACACAGAAATCCGAATTGGCAACAGAAGCTTAAAACTTCAAAAAACTGTGACCAATCGTCAATTTAAACTTCATCCAAATGGAAAACGCATTATCGCAGTACCTTTGAAAAAGCAATAATAGGTGCTAGGAGCCTGTCGGATTATAGACATTTTTTCTCAGATCAAGGCATTTTGAGGAAATCAAGCACAGCCATATAGTTGATATCGGAATCTTCGCTTACCTGCGAGCATTGATTTTCTGAAAATAACACAGAGCTGGGGAAAAAGGGCATTGTCCGACAGACTCCTAGTAAAGCCTTATGAGCTCACAGAGTGCCTGGACGAAAACCTGCAAATTCTGTCGAGTTCAAGGCGAGTGATAATTTTAACCGGAGGAATACATTATGTATCTCGGAGTCTCGTATCTCGCTTACCGGAAGATTAAAATTTGAGCTCAACGAAGAAATCGGCATAATGGGTGGTTTACGGTCGAGCACGATATAGTGTTATTACTTTTTCAAGCGCCGTAGAATCGGCTTTATAAACGTGATGCGGTGAGCATATTTTGCTTTAAACAGGTAGCCCCAATAACCAAAGTAATGAAGTAGTGTTAGCACACACAGACAACGTCCACCAGGACCACCTCTTAGATTTCCAATTGGTACACATTTACCAATTGCTGAAATTTTAATAAGCCTAGACATTTCATTTCCGGCAAGCTCATATCTTGAATTCAAAACAGGTTTCATTCGTTTATTCTCTCTCGTAAGTGACGGAAAAAGCAGCGTATTCTAAGAATCGGATCCAACTGTAACCGCCATTTTGACCGATCCCACAGTGGCACAAACCCATCAAAAAATGATGCTTTTGGCTTCTTCTGCCCATGAAAATCATCCAAGTGATGTTGGTTTCTAATTCGGGATATTTCTTCAGTTTTTGGAAATGCCAGTTTACTCACAAGTACTGAATTTATCCATGGACGATAGTCGGGCATGGAATAGTTCAAGAGTGCAGCAGCCGCACCAAATCGTTTGGCTGAGTCATAAATACCCTGCTGCAGCGGTGCAAAGTATGCATCCTGCTCCAATTCCGCTTGCCCAATGGTATCATCGGTTTGCCTGAACACCAACTCATAACCGTCATCTTTTAACTTATATCCATTGAGCGTAGGATATGGTGCTCTACACGCTTCCTCAAAGATATCACGAGCATAAAATAGCGTCGATCCGGCCAGATCAAATCTGTCCCGGTCATACATTATTCCTTCCACACTGTTTTTTTCGGTCGTGTCATAAGGTATTCCGCGTGTGGCTCCAAAAAGATAGCCATGACATTTTGGCTTATTTTCCCTGTGTGCAATTGCTTCAAAGAGGAATCGCTGAATAGAACCAAGCCAACCGATATCAACGACCGCAACATCTTTATGATCAAAAAAGCCCACGTCCTCGAAATACCTGAGCATCGCAAGATTAGAGTCTTTACTCTGGGCCTTGACCTCCTCTTGAAAGCCTGAATCCTCAAGCATTGCTTCAAATTTCCGGCGATTTTCTGGGTCATACCCATCATGAATGTGACTAAGACAGGTCTCAGCAGTCAAACCAAAGGCGCTCAAGTAGGACTCAAATCCATCCGGGTTAAGACTAAAAATCCTGCAAACATCTCTAAAATCACGGTTTCCGGAAGGAAGAAAAGCAATATCAGCTTTTGTTTTTGTAAGACCTTTAAAAGCACATGACGAACCAGCAAGAGCCATCCTGCTCACATACAAATACTCAATTTCAGGCAACCCACCCTGGGGATACAACGCAGGCATAGCCTGTTCCCAATACCGTTTAAAGGTCCAACCTTCTCTTGATAAAAAGAAAACTTTAGTGATATTTTTATCAAGGCACAGCTCAGCTATGCGCTGGACAAAAAGGCCAATCATTGGACCAATAAAATTGTAACCTTCTACATACAGAGGAGACTGACTCCTATTCTCACCTTCATGGGGAGCCATCAGTTGCTGAAGTATTCGCCCACGCCAGAAAGGCTTTCCATCACTATAATTGTAGTATCGCTTTACTATTGATTTTCGTTGCTCTTCTCTTGGATCATTTATTATTAATGATTCAATGCCCGCTTCAACAGCGCGCAAACCATCTGAAAATCCGTTATCACCAATATGAAGCCAGTCTTTATAGTCCAGTCCATATTTTTCAGCGACGAGTCTATAACCCTTTCCAGACGCTTTTGCTAAAAAAGAATCAGCCGAAGAAATCACATCTTCAACAAGATCAAGCATTCCAGCATGAGCAACCAATTGCTTCAAATGGGTTGCCGGAAGATACATATCAGAAATAATAAAAATACGTTTTCCAGCGAGAGCTAGTTCTTTTACCCAGTCAACCAGCTCCGTGCGGGGAACAAGCATACTGTTTTCCATAACAATCTCGTACGCACTCACCTTCTCCAGTAGCGCTGTTCCAGCCTCATCTCCAAATATCTGGCAGAGTAATTCGGTCATATACTTGGGGTAGCATGCCTCATGATCATCATAACTCTTCCCTGTTTCAGCTCTATGGTTACGCTCTATCTCATCACGTAAATCCTGAACCTTCTGCCATCCTACTGTACAGTTATACTGCTTTGATAATTCGGATATAAATCTTGCCACAGGTAATTTGACGAGATCAGGATCATGAATACGCCTAATCAGAAGAGTATCAAAAAGGTCAAAGGTGACGACCTGTTTCGTCTCGGCAATCTTTCTGCCTTCTTCGATAAGACTCTTAAGCGAATAA
Source organism: Desulforhopalus sp. (assembly GCA_047622095.1). Taxonomy (GTDB): domain Bacteria; phylum Desulfobacterota; class Desulfobulbia; order Desulfobulbales; family Desulfocapsaceae; genus Desulforhopalus_A. The sequence goes on along the minus strand of JBLHNU010000025.1, from coordinate 20,458 downwards.
TGTATTTTAAAATCCATAGTTTGGAATTATTTGAGTTTTTTCCGTGCCCAGGTCTTAAGACTCGAAAGCAAGGTTTTTGTAGCAGGAACCACACCAACAGCATGTTCAGGGTTAAGTACAGTACGAACTTCGTGCAGTTCATTGCCAAGCTCAACTAATCGTTCAGCTCCAGCGCCCGCGTAAAGTTGGAATTCTTTAGGTATTTTCGCCTGAAGATATTTTGAAATAAGTGTCTGATCCTGTTCACGCCCAAGGATTGCGGCCTCCCCCAGAGTGTTACCATCATGAATCCGATAATAGACTAATTTATCATTTTCCATATAATGAACACTGGTAGGATATTTGAGCATCATCCTGAAAATATAGTCATAATCATGGAGGTACCTGAGAGAACAAAACTTTCCAACTTCTATAGCAGCAGCAGAAGTCATAAACAGATTTGAAGTGGTAACCATAAAGTTACCTTTCAAAAAAGCGGCATACATATCCTCTACTTCTTTATAGTAGATTCTATTCTTTTGATGCCACTGATTCCAGCCAAATTCAGGATCAGTAAATTCATCTCCACTATCTGAAATGGGAATGACGTCTGTAATAATACAATCGCTATTATGGAGTTTTTGAAACGCTAGAATCTTCTCAAATCTATCCGTCGTGTACACATCATCTGAGTTGAGAATTGCAACAAAATGTCCCTTTACAAGCGACAGACCTCTATTAATAGTGTTATAGGCATCCTGGTTTTCCTGATAGTAATAAGAAATCCGAGAGTCCTTATAACTCTCAACAATTTCCCCTGTTCTATCAATCGAGCCATCATTGATTACAATCAGTTCGAAATCATCAACAGTCTGTTCAAGCACACTATCAATGGCAGCTCCAATAAATTTTTCATGATTGTATGCTGGAATAATAACTGAAATAAGAGGAGAATGGGATTTCTCAGGTGACATCAATACCCCCGATTAGTAATAGCTGACCTATTCTAAATAGTAGTCTGGAAAGTTTATCTTGGCAGAGTGGTGATATTATCAGTCACCGTAATTAGACCATGCTGTACTAATGAAATCTCTTTCTCAAGTCAAGGATTTGTTCGAAACAGATAGCCCGGAGTTCTCATCGGTTCGGGAGCCGTCATGTTTAAAGTTCGTACCAGTGAACGATAGTTGGCTATGTTTACTGGTAAAATACTGAAAAAGAACTTTCATGAACCTACTCTTTATCCTTTAAGCCTTCTGGGTCAAGAAGTGTAATCCGCTTACCATTGACTTGAATAAGTCCTTCATCATTCATTTTTGAAAATATTCTCGATAAAGTTTCTGGTATTGTTCCGAGTAAACTTGCAAGTTGGCCTTTTGATATATCAAGTTCTACGCAACTATCATTTTCCTGTTCTTCACTTAAGTAGACAAGATAACTCGCTAATCGTGCTGGTACTTCTTTTAGAGAAAGATTTTCTATTTGTGTCGCAAATTTTCGAAGACGAAAAGAAAGCACAGCAAGCATGTTTAAAGCAAGTGACGGATTCGCCTCAACAAGGAACACAAATTTATCTCTTGGGAAAAACAGGGTTTTCGTTTTCATCAGAGCCTCAGCTGTTGCCGGAAATGGACTCCCGTTAAAGACAGGAACCTCGCCAAAGGGCTCACCACCGCCAAAGATGTGAAGTATGTGTTCTTTGCCTGCAAAAGAGATTTTAGATATTTTAACTTTCCCACTTCCCACCACATAAAATCCAATCCCAAGATCACCTTCAAAAAATATATTTTGACCTTTTTCATAGTTTTTTATTACAGCAATCTCCGCAAGTGCTTCGACCTGATCAGCAGGCAAGCCATCAAAAAGAATACTTGAGGCAATAATTTCATTTTTATTCATATGATTTTTTTGTAAAGAGGAATTGGTAGCGGAGTTTTTTGGTAATTACAGAGTAATGTAAGCATATTATTATGCTATCAGTCAAATATACATAATAAAATGAGCTTATGCCCCACTTAATGCAACAACTCTCAAAATTAAGACACCACTTGGCCAATGCCCTGCTTTCTCAATAGTCGAGATTATCACTCACTGTCTAAAAAAATTGTTCAACTTCGTTAACTCAATTGCTACCTAAATCTTGCATACACAAAATAAGAAAATAATTTAACTTTGCAAAACAGTATATTACCGTCATGATACTTATTTTAAAATCGCATTCCATGAGTATTATTTTCTCATATTTGCTACCCTTCGGGACTTATAATTCCACCAAATCTGCTTTGTTACCGGAGCATTGAAGTATACATATACGCCTGCAGCTCCGGTGCCTCGCATATCCGGTAGGTAGCGCAGACTCCGAACTTACCAGTTGCAAAATTTAGGTGTTATAAAATATTCTGGGGGAGTACATATCCACAACACCAAAACAATTGAGATGGACAGTAATGGACAAGAAGAGAAAAATTATCCACATTGATATGGATGCTTTTTATGCCAGTGTGGAGCAGCGAGACAACCCGAAATTCAGAGGACACCCTCTTGTCGTAGGGGGGCAACCTGAAAGTCGTGGCGTCGTTGCGGCATGTTCATATGAAGCACGTAAATTTGGAATTCATTCAGCCATGCCTTGTTCAAAGGCAGCCCGCCTCTGTCAAAATCTTATTTTCACAAGACCAAGACTAGATAGATACAGAGAAGTTTCTATCCAGATTATGAGTATTTTCAGGCAATATACAGATATTATAGAACCACTATCGCTGGATGAAGCCTTTCTTGATGTAACATCCAACTCTTTGCAACAACCTTCTGCTACCATTATAGCGAACCAGATACGAGAAGACATTTATTCCCAGCTCGGATTAACCAGTTCTGCTGGCGTATCTTTCAATAAATTTATTGCAAAAGTTGCCTCAGACATCAAAAAACCAAATGGAATCACCATCGTTCCGCCTGATGCGGCCATCGAATTCATAGCCAATCTTCCCATAGGTAAGTTTTTCGGAGTAGGCAAAGTTACCGAAAAAAAGATGTTTAAACTCGGTATCCTCATAGGAGAGGACTTGCGTAAATACAGCGAAGATGCACTTACCTTCCACTTTGGGAAATCAGGTGGGTTTCTTTATAATATAGTAAGAGGGATCGATAATCGTCCAGTTGAACCCAGAAGAGGTCGGAAATCTATAGGCAGTGAAACCACTCTTTCCAAAGACACAAAAGATCTCCTCGAAATTAACGCTATTCTTTCCTCAATTGCCGACAAGGTGGGAAATGCCCTTTCCAAGAAAAAATGTGGTGGTTACACCCTTACTCTTAAAATTCGTTTCCATGATTTTGTCACAATCTCTCGTTCACACACTGCAAAAGTACCTCTATATAATTCAACAGATATACTGAATATACTTCCACGTCTTCTTTTATCCTGTAATGCTGGTGACCAGAAAGTTCGCCTTCTAGGCTTATCTCTTTCTAAACTTGTAGAAGAAGACTCTGGTCCCAAGCAACTCCTACTCCCATTTGTATCGATGCTCAAACACTCCGGTTCAAAATAATGTCACATCCCCTAATAATTGAACAATATAACAAATGTACACCTCTTGTATTACGAGATGAATGTGATTATTCTCTGCTTGCTCATCTGTATCCACAACCCACCAATATTTAACCTCCTAAACAATTTATGAAAGACCTCATATCTGCCATTGTAAATATCTTTAAGTATGCCGGGAAATTCTTCACCATAATCAGAAATACTTTTCTCAATGTAATTTTTATTTTTGTCTTAGGTGTGGTGGTATTTTCTTTTTTTTCATCATCTAAACAACCAGAGGTAACAATCAACAAAAGTAGTATTTTACGCCTCGATTTGTATGGAAACATCGTTGAAGAACGAAAAATCTTGAACTCTATTGAACAAATATTAGAAGATCCTCTTTTCGGTCAATCCCGGCAACAGGAAACCCTTTTGCAGGATATCCTTGATGTCATAGATAAAGGTAGTTCTGACGATAATATCAAAATCATCCTCCTTAACCTCAAACAAATGGGAAGAGCTGGCCTCAACCAGCTTGAAACTATCGGAGAAGCCCTAGAGACATTTAAAAAGAGTGGTAAACAGGTGATCGCAGCAGAAGATTACTATACCCAGACGCAATACTTTCTCGCCTCCTACGCCAATACCATTATTGTTAATCCTATGGGTGGGGTAGATCTACACGGTCTTGGAGTGTACAGGCTGTATTTTAAGGATGCCATAGACAGCCTTAAAATCAACTATAACATCTTTAAAGTAGGCACTTACAAATCAGCTTTAGAACCGTTTACAAGAACAGACATGTCTGCTCAAGACCAAAAACAAAATGAGATATGGCTTTCAAAACTGTGGCAAAACTTTAGCAGTATAGTGAGCCAAAACCGCCATATCAGCTCATTTCAACTTCGCAGATACACAGATAACATTGCAGAAGAACTAGAAAAAGTTAAAGGTAACACGGCGCAATTAGCAAGCAACACCGGTTTGGTTGATAAGATCATGACACGCAGCCAGATTAAAGATCATCTTAAGTCTATCACACAGATAACAGGAAACTCTTTACCTGTCACAAGCACCAAAAAATATCTCGATAACATTGTTCCATCATATACGCCTGACGGAACAAGCCAAGACAACATAGGAATCATCGTTGCAGAAGGAAATATCCTCCCGGGGAAACAACCAACAGGATTTATTGGTGGAGACTCCCTTGCTTTACTTATAGAAAAAGCAAGAACAGATTCAACTGTTAAGGCACTTGTTCTTCGTATCAACAGTGGAGGTGGTTCAGCATTTGCCTCTGAAATTATTAGGCAGTCACTTCTTGATTTCAAAAAGTCCAATAAACCTCTTGTTGTATCAATGGGATCAGTGGCCGCCTCAGGTGGTTACTGGATCGCTGCAGATGCTGATAAAATCTGGGCCGAGAAAACGACCATAACCGGCTCTATTGGAATATTTGGTGCAATCCCAACTTTTGAAAAAAGCCTCGGATCCCTGGGTGTTTATAGTGATGGTATCGGAACAACTCCATTAGCCGCCGGTCTTAATATTACTCGCCCCTTGTCCCAACCCATAAAGGATTCGATCCAACAGACCATTGAATACAACTATGGGCAGTTTTTAGGCATCGTCGCTGAAGGTCGTGATATGGATTTAACTCGTGTTGCAGGGCTTGCAGAAGGTCGGGTATATGATGGGGTGACTGCAAAAGAAATAGGTCTGGTGGACGATCTTGGTTCACTTGACGATGCGATACAATCCACCGCCAAACTTGCAGGACTAACAGATTATAAAGCCCGCTATATACAACCACCAAGCACAGTTAAAGATCAGCTGCTTCAATATTTTACATCAGGCCTGAAACCTTTCGCATCAAACCTAGACCCTCAATGGGTAACGTTACTTAAAGAAACCTTCTCTACCCAGATAGATCAATTTTTGACTCTAGATGATCCTGCTGGGGTGTATGCTGTCTGTGAGATAAGTCCTTATTTAAGATAAAACCAATGGATTTTGAAGTAAAGACTGCAAGAAACAGATCAGGAGAGTAAAGAAAGAGCCGTCTAGTTATGGAAAAATAATACTTTACTCTCCCATTCTGGATGGGAGTATTTCCATAGAAAAATGTACCCATTTCCAATCATGGTCGAGAATTTTAAACCCTACTTCAAAGCCATCGCTATCAACCATTTTTTTTGACCAGCGTGGGATAACAGTAATTTTATAGTAATTATCACCCTCTGAAAAAATCGCCCTGTATATCTTTGATTCATCACAAAAAGAAAGTGGCACCGTTGACATACGAAAGCCCTGCACGGACAACTCATCAATACTACCTTTAAATGTGGACTTACTGTCCGCAAGCTGGCATTCAAAATCACGTACTGGAGTCCGCGGGTGTTTCCTTGGACGCCTTCCAAAAATTGACTCAGCTTCTGGTTGCGTGTCTTTAGTGTTCCCAATAACCATTTTCAGATAATATTTCTTAGGTGTTTGTTATGACATTTAAGTAAGCGGAGCATAAGAGTAATGAACCTACCGTGAATAGTTCAACATGGCAAATGCTTATTCCCTTAATTCCTTCAGCCCTTAGATAAAAATACATTACTATCAATTTTCAATAGATTCATATGGCCCGGCCTTTATTATCGCCACCGCAACCTTTTGATCATTCAAATATTTACCGGCTAACGTATCGACTTGCCTGACATTAATGCTCTTAATATCACTCACAATTGTCTTCGGCCACTCTAATTGTTCAGGATAACTGTCAGACAGAGAAAGCACAGAATACAGCCAGTACTGATTTGTCTTTATATTTTCCAGTACTGATGTAATAACAGGTTTTTTTGCCCGGGACAGTTCATCTTCAGTTACCCCGGCATCGACGAGTTGTCTGACAATTTTTCTAATCTCACCTACAAGAATTTTTTCTTTACCAGATTCAATATTCAATTCAACCTGTATATAGCCATGATGAGAGTGCATTCTACTCCCATAGCTCACAACACTTGGTGAATAACTGGCCCCAAGTTTTTCCCGCACTGTTTTTCGAATCCTGTCTTCTAAAACTGAAGCCAGAATACTAAGCCGTCGTGTTCTTTCTATGTTCCAAAAATCGTCTGTTGGCCATGTCAAAATAACAGATGATTTTTCAATCTCAGATGGCACGCGCGCAACGAGCTCTTTTCCTTCAGGGAAAATAATCTTTTCATTTAAAATCCGTTGAGGGGATGGCCCAAGCTTCAGACCTCCAAACGTTTTTTGCAGAAGACTCACAATGTGGCCTTCATCAAAATCTCCAACTACGTTTATTTCAAGATCATGAATTTCAAAATGCTCTTCTGCCCAGGACTCCATGTCTGAATAATTCAGCAGGTTAAGGTTCTCCAATGAAGGGAGCCCATAATGAGGGTTATTCCCCCCAAGAAACGGCTGAACTTTACGGAGCACAGCTCCATCTATGTCGCTATCCAGTTTCTTGTACATTAACTGAATTCTCCGCATCACCTTGTTAAAAGCGACCTCGTCAAATTTCGAATCAAGGAGCATAGTATGAAGAAGTTGGACAAAAAGATCGATATCTTCTGATAATGCTGACCCCATCCAGGTACTTGATTGTCTACCTATTCTATAGGAGAGCTTAACAGAACTTCCTGCCATAACAGAATTCAGATCCGAAACATTTAAACGCTTTGTTCCAGAGAGGTTGATTACATCGTCCGCAATCATGGCCATTCCCTGCACGTCTTCGTCCTGCTCCCCTCTTCCAAAATTGGCTGATATTCTAATCTTATTTTCCTCGAAATCGGTTCGTTTCAGATTAACAATAAGACCATTTCCATAAACATAGCGAGACACACCTAGAGCCGGGTAGACCTGTTTCGTTAGGATTTCAGCTGCCCCCGCAGGCAATTCTAAATACGGAAAAACAATTTCTTTCTCATCATTTTTGGGCTCATAATTTATTTTACTCAAAGAGTCGTAAAGATGCTTTATTTCAGCTTTACCACCCTCATCTAGTGAGGTGTCGCCTGTAACGGAAATAAGCCGACTGGTATTCTCCCAAATCTTATTAAATCCCTTATTTATATCTTCTATGGTTATTTCATCCAACATGGGCCCATAAAGCGCCCTTTCCTGCATAGGCGACATATAGACATCACCGTCCACAAAATGATTCACTATACGCTCCGCTATTACACGAGAGTGAAGGGAAGACTCCGTCTGCACACCTGTTTCGAGGTTTGCGTGGATTTCTTTTTTGGCTCTTGTGACCTCTTTGGCGGTAAATCCATATAAACGAGCAGACTCAATTGTTTCATGTAACACCCGCAATGTTTTTACCCAGGATTTCGAATCGGTCACTCCCAAAATGGAACCATATCCTATTCGTCGTGCAACAATTCCTGCTGAGTAGCGTGCACCAGCATATGGTTGTTCCGCAGTTTCCTGTACCTGCTGCAACCTATAACCAACAACCAGATTTCCAATAATCTTTACAATTTCCTCTTTTTCATCCTTTACTGATGGCGGTTCAGGAGAAACATCCCAATACGTTTCAATAGAGACATTTGTTTTGCCAATTTCAGGATCATACCTATAAAAAACGTCGACGCCAGTATGCTCTAGCGCACCAAATTCCGGTTTTGCCTTTACAATTCCCTCACTTTGTAATTTACCAAAGTTTGCAGTTATAGCCTTTATGGCAACATCCAAGTCCAGATCCCCAACCAGCACAAGAATCATATTATCAAGACGATACCAACTGTCATAGTATCCTTTTAGAAGCTTATGATCAGCTGCCTTAAGCACTGATTCCTTACCAATTGGCCGTCGCAAGGGATACCTTGTACCCTTAAAGGAAAATTCGGAAGAGGCTACATGGTTTCGATATGAAGCAGAATCTCTCGATCTTTTCTCTGAAAAGATGACGCCTCGCTCGCTATCTATCTCCGTATCAAGTAATAAAGCCCCCCTTGCATAATCAGCCAAGACCTTGCAACCAATATCTAATTCGCTCCCTTTTCCATTTGGTAAAATCAGATGATAAACCGTTTTCTCAAACCCGGTATAAGCATTGATATCTCCACCAAAATCCATTCCGATAGATTGGAAATAATCAATCAGCGTTCCAGGGGGAAAGTTTGTTGAACCATTAAACATAAGATGTTCAAGAAAGTGGGCGACACCCTGCTCATCATCAGTCTCTTCCATAGATCCAGCAAGAACGGCTAAATAGGCAGCAACTCTATCTTCAGGTTCACTGTTTTTCTTTAATATATATCTCAGACCATTAGGTAAAATGCCTCGAACGATGGACGGGTCAGGCTCCAGGTCACTCAACTGGTATGGCCAGTTAATTTCGTCAGTTGAATTTTGCGCAGCACTATCGCCAGTTACCCCATCAACAGGTATAAGCAGAATCATGGCAAGACAAATCAAGGGAACTAAATAATACCGGTTTGCTGTTCTTATCATTACAAGTAACTAAAAATTGAATTAACGTACTATTCTTAAAAAAAGAGGGTGATGGAATTAGCACACTATATGTCGAAAACAAAGAAAAACCTCTTTGTTTCCATAAAAGAGTATTGTAGAAGTATACGACCTCGTCGATGCACACTTGGAACTCATCTCATCTATACATTTACGACAATCATATTTCATAACTAGCGCTCGACCGAAAACCACCAAATATGCCGATTTCTTTGTATGGCTCAAATTTTAATCCTCCGATTAAAATTATCGCCCGCCTTGAACTCAACAGAATTTACAGGTTTTCGTTCAGACACTAACTAAGATTTAATTTTACATATTTTCACTGCACACAATGAGACCAAAACATACGTTGGAATACGCTCTTCTACGGAGTGTTATTTTTTTCCTCAACCTATTGCCCGTTAAAGCTATTCTCTTTCTTTGCTCTACCATCGGTTCTATTGCCTGGGTTGTCTTTCCATTTCGTTTAAAAGTTGCCTATAAAAACTTAAGCACAGTTTTCCCTGAAAAAGACCACAGTTCAAAGTTACGTCTCATGAAAAAAGTGTACCTTCAGTTCACTCGCACTTTTGGACTTATCTTTATTCTTCACAGAAAAAGTTTACTTAGCCTCATCAAAAATGCCGAAATTACTGGCCTTGATAAAGTAGAAAATGCTCTGAAAGACGGAAAAGGAATTATCCTCACAACAATCCACGCTAGTTGGTTTGAGGCATATTTTGCATGGTTCAACTTGCACGACCTACCAACAAGTCTCATTTACCAAAAGCAGAGCAACCCACTTTCCGATGAATTTTTTGTGCGTCAACGAAGTCGATATGGAACGAGCCTTCAACATTTAAGTAGCTACGAAGGTATGAAGGCATACCAAAAGGCACTCTCAGACAATCGTATACTTATCGTCAGCCTTGATCAAAGTTACACTGGTCGCGGGGCAATTATTCCTTTTTTCAAAACGCCACTTGCCTGCGCTAAGGGAGCGCCTATGCTTCATCTGCGCACGAAAGCCCCTGTATTTACCAGTGTCTACTACATGGATAATGGAAAATTACACATCGATTTTGCAAAAGTAGAGCTGCCAACCTACACAGAAACAAATGACGAAAGCATTAAAGATATAGCGACCAGATCTATAGCCCTCTATGAACCATTCATTCGTAAATACCCAGAACAGTGGTTTAGTCTTTTCCACCGTCTCTGGGGGAAAAAAGGGTATCCATCCGTTAAAAGATCTTTCAAACAAATTTTCTTTTAATTTCCCTTCATACTCTCTTTTTTCTGTATTATGATGGCTCTTAAAATCCATCATTAACAACATCAATAATGAAATTATTGGTGTTCCATCAGTGACACAACTGATTAAACCTATATCTATAATCGTTCAATGACCAATAAAGAAATCCTCCAACGTCTCTACGAAACACTTAAACCTTATAGGGTAAAACTGATCATAGCGATGTTTGCAATGATATGTGTGTCTGCCTTCACAGGTGCACAGGCCTTTCTTGTTAAAGATCTACTTGATAAAATTTTCATAGAAAAGAACACTATATATCTTAAATTGATGCCTGTTGTGGTTGTGGTCATCTTCTTTTCAAAAGGATTGTTTTATTACCTTTACTCCATGCTTCTTGAATTTATTGGCCAATCTGTCATCAGAGATTTCCGTTTAAATATTTTTAACCATATCCACAAACAGTCACTCTCTTTTTTCAACGACATGCCGACAGGGACTCTCATTTCCCGTATTATTGCAGATGTTACCCTGCTTCAGGGTGCTATTTCAAATGCTCTCGTCAAATCTGTTCGCGACTTTTTCACAGTTGTTATCCTTCTCGGAGTTGTCTTCTTTATGAACTGGCGCCTTGCAATGGTGACTTTTATAGTGCTCCCTCTTGCAGCGTATCCAATTGTACGATTCGGTAGACTTTTTAGAAAAATTTCGACCTCCACGCAGGAAGAAACTGCCAATGTAACCAACATTCTTCATGAGACAATTACCGGTAACAGGATTGTAAAAGCGTTTACCAAAGAGGAGTATGAAGGAAACCGATTTAAAAAACAGATTTTTGGCCTCTTTTCACTCACCATGAAAGATGCGAAATACCGCTGCCTACAACATCCGCTGATGGAATTCATCGGTGGATTTGCGATAGCTATTATCATCTGGTTTGGGGGTCTGGAAGTTATAAACGGTACAGCGACACCAGGCACTTTTTTTGCCTTCTTAACCGCCTTAATTGCAGCCTATGAGCCGATAAAAGGTGTTACCCGTATCAACTCCATTATCCAACAGGGCCTTGCTGCATCAGAACGTGTTTTTACTTTATTAGACATTGAACCAGAAATACAAGATAAGAAAGGAGCTATTCCGCTTCCTGCGTTTAGCAAAAAAATAGAATTTAAAAATCTTCAGTACCAGTATGACAAGGACACAAAAGTTCTCACTGATATTAACCTGACCGTGCCCGCTGGACAGGCTCTTGCTATTGTCGGTCCTAGTGGTGGTGGAAAGACGACTCTTACCAATCTTATTCCACGCTTTCTTGATATCAAAGATGGTGCAATATTAATTGATGATACAGACATTCGCGATGTCACAGTGGCATCTCTTAGAGATCAAATCGCAATGGTCACCCAGCAGACTATTCTTTTTAATGACACTGTACGAAACAACATTGCCTATAGCGACCAAGATGCTCCAATTGAAGATGTTCATAAAGCGGCCAGAGCAGCACACGCACTTGATTTCATAGAAGCTCTTCCCAACGGATTTGACACTATCATTGGAGAAGGCGGAGCCAGGTTGTCCGGTGGACAAAGACAAAGAATTTCGATTGCACGGGCAATTTTAAAAGATGCTCCTATCTTGATCCTCGATGAAGCTACTTCCGCTCTTGACACTGAATCAGAGCGAGAAGTTCAGAAGGCTCTCGAAAACCTCATGAAAAACCGTACTACCTTTGTTATTGCGCACAGACTATCCACCATCAAAAACGCCGACCGGATTGTCGTCGTAAAAGACGGCAAAATAGTGGAAGAAGGGACTCATGAGAATCTCATTGCATTTGGTGGAGATTACGAAACACTCTACAACATGCAATATAAGTAGAAAAACGTAAACACGCTATACACTGATGAATACTTCAAAGCTTACTAGTCGCATCGAATCGGTTGGTCTTTATAGTCTTATAGTATCATGCTTTTTTATTCCATTTTCCTCTTCACTTATGGGGGCAACCACAATTCTTGCTCTCATATGCTGGATTGCATCTGGAAAGATAAGAGAGCTCCCCAAACTCTTACTTACTAATAAACTCGCTTTATTGTCTACTGCTCTCTTTTTTCTATTGATTGCTGGGGTCTTTTACAGTCCTGCAGAAACTGGCGATGCTCTTTCTGCTCTCAAAAAATACCGAGAACTGATTCTTTTTGTAATGGCTCTTTCCTACCTTAGTAACAGAGCGAACAAGGCTGACTTGGCGGAAAAGTTCTTTATTGCAGGTTCCATATTATTACTCTCAATCTCTTACTCGATGTACTTTGGCCTCATTCCAACGGAAAAATTTGGATACTCGACTGTTTATCACATTACCCACAGTTTTTTCATGGCTATACTTGCATTCTGGGCTCTCCAGAAAGCAATTGTATCACCTAAATTTCGTATATTCTGGTGCTTTATTTTTATTGCGACCTGCATAAACCTGTATTACATCGCACCAGGCCGAACGGGCATGTTCGTTTTTGTTGCCTTAGCGCTCCTTACAATTTTCCAACATTTGAGTTTAAGGAAATCTATTATAGGCATGTTGATCTGTGGCGCCGTAATTGGAGCTGCTTTTGCTTCTTCTGAAAATTTCTCTACAAGATTTCATGAGGCAGTAGGCGAAATACAGAATTACCAACCTGGAAGCTCCAGAACATCTCTTGGTATGCGGTTCGATTGGTGGCACAACAGCATCACTCTGATCAAAGAAAAGCCATTATTAGGTCACGGTACCGGTTCTTTTGAAATTGAGCAAAAGCGTCTCATTAAAGGAACGAAAACCATGAAATCAGACAACCCGCATAACGAATACCTTTTTATCGGTGTACAGGTTGGTTTGGTGGGTGTTGTCTTGTACCTTTCCCTCCTAGGAGGATTATTTGGGGCCTCCTTCAAGAAGAAACCTTATAACTTCTTATTACAAGGTGTGGTGGTCGCCATGTTCTGCGGTTGCCTTATGAACTCCTTTTTATTTGACTCACACCAGGGGCACTTTTTTGCGATAATTTCTGCCATTCTTATTTCAACTCAAACAAAGGTATCAAACAGCTCGTAATTTGAGTTGGAACGCAGTCTTTTCTCCAACAACACTTGAGACCAAGAGTTTTCCTCCGTGTTCTTCAACGATCTTGAGCGATAGAGCTAGCCCAAGACCAGTACCATTGTTTTTGGTGGTAAAATATGGATCAAATATTTTCTTCAAGTTCTGAGAGGCTATACCACAGCCAGTATCCGCAATGGATAACAATACCCAATCATTCTCACCATGAAGTTTAACAGTTAATATTCGTTGCCCTTCAGTATCCTCCATCGCCTGCAAAGCATTAAGCAATATATTCAAAAGAACCTGGCTTAATTTGTCTTTATCGATCAGTACATTTGGTAAGCCATCTTCGACCTCCCTAGCCAACCTCACCCCATAAATTGCAAGTTCTGGCTCAACAAGAGACAGAGTTTTATCAAGGATAGTCGTGATTTGGAATGGCTCTAAAAGAAGACGACCCGGTTTAGCATAGTCAAGGAGTTCACCTATACTTCTATTAAGACGTTCCACTTCCCGTACGAGAGTGTCTGCAGCCTCTACACCATCACTATCAGCTGCAAGCTTTGATTTTAACAACAGAGTGAGTCCTTTTATAGAACTCAGCGGATTTCTCAGTTCATGAGCAACACCCGCCGCCATCTTACCAATAACAGCAAGCCTTTCACTGCGCTGCAATTCACTTTCAAGCCGTTTAACTTTTGTTAAATCTCTTATAAGCATTACTTTCCCACCCAGGACACCTTTTCCAGGTGTCACAGGAACAACGCTCACATCAAGAATGTAATTTCCCAAATGAGTTTCTAATGCAATCCCCTTCTCATTACTGTTATCCCCAAGCATAGCATGCAAACTTACGGGCAAACATTGTACATAATCTATACCTATTGTTTTACTCCTAACAAGACCAGTTATTTTTGCAGCTGCGTCATTTATTACCTGAATTGTATCATTTTCATCTATTGCAATTAATCCAACAGGAAGTGAAGCAACAAGAACTTCATTGAACTCTTTCATTTTACCTAGACTCAACTCTGAGCCTCTAAGGCCACGAAGGGTGAAAAATGAAAGAGTACCGCCAACGCCAACCAGAAAAATGGCGGTCAGTTCGAGTACGATTTGAATAAACTGTCGTCTTAGAGGGGCTGTGAACTCTGAAAAATCCAGCTGTACAAGATAGAGAGGGGTCAGTGCACCAACCCTGCGCATATCATCTTTAAAACTTTCAAAATGGTTTGAATGACGAAAGCGACCACCCATCATGTTCCGATGATTATTCTTATTACCTCTAAACTCTGTTCTTGGAGGAACATATCTTGTAACCAAAATAGCCTTGTTTTCCCCCTCAACATTGCTCTTTAATACTGTTGTCTTAGGCGAGAGTTCCTCACCTCTTCCGTATTCTTTGATCAGACGCAGGAGTTCTCCACCAACCTTATCTCTTAATTGTATATCATTACCGGCTGATAAGAGTACGTTGGAATCCTTATCAACAAGAATAATTGAATCCACCCCAGGTTGCTCAACAGCCAGTTCTAATGCGGGTTGCATATGAGCCTCCCACTGGTCATAGGACGACGAATTCATTATCATAGAGCGCACTGATCCACTCACAGAACTATTAATGAATCGCACCAATGTCAGCCCTTTATGCTCTAGCCCTTGGCTAATAAGTTTCTTTTCACGTTCGTAATTACTGACTGCAAAAAATGCGATAACAAGAAGCAAAAGAATACAGGCACTACCAAGAATCCAGGGGGAAAAACCAAGAAGTTTAATGCGTAAATTTTGGTTGTCTTTATTCATAATCTCAGGCTGGTTGCTCATCACCATTAACAATTTTTTCAAGAATTACTTTGGAGATCATATAGGTAGGGATGACTCCATCAACCCCCATTGGCCCGGATGCAAGGGTCTGCCCACTCACCATAGGGTTATCTGATGCGTAATAGGCATATCTCGTTTTCGTTGTTTTCGGGATATGGCCTTGTATAATTGCAGCACTAATTGCTCTCTGATAGTGTCCACCTTCCATTTCAAGCCCTACTGCTCTCCAGTTAGAAGAGTGGAAACGCTCAAGGATATCCCTATTTTGCAGCGATGTCCCAAGTACAGTTACCACTGGTCCCACAAACACATTTATATTTTCAGGAAAATCTCCGCGCTTCAAATCATTTTCAACAATATAATTATTAGCAGTACCTTCCATTACATGTGCGGCTGCTAACATAATATCACCCTTTTTACCTGGCAAAACCCCTGCCTTACCCATGATTGACACAGAGGCAAAATCACATTTTAAAACCTGATCACCAACCTGGACAGGAGTAAGCAACTCGTCCATTATGTCATATGCTTGGGTTCCAAACGCGTAATCAATAACAATGAGCACAGGTTTGTGCTCCGATACAAATACATCGTCTACCTGAAGCTCTGGATGGATAGTTTTAATATCTATCTTTTCAAGATCTATAATGTTTACATCAATGGTGGATCCTGAGCAGTCATCAAGATAGAGATAACCGTGCTCCTTGGCATAACGTTCAACAATCTCTTCACGATCACGTAATTGCAACACCATATCGTAAAGATCCGGCGCCACTGAATGACCATCCTTTTCCAGTGCTCCCGCTCCAAACAATAAGTTTCTCATGGAGTGCATATTTGCACTGACAATATGTAGAGGCCTTTCAACCAAACTGAGTTCCGTTAATTTTTCTATTAAGTTTCTCGCCCATAATGTCGCATATTTCTGATGATCTATCATCTCCCTGAGTGATGGTGTGAAATATACAGTGAGCTCATTTGTTCCATTTCTTTGCTCATCAATAACTCTTTTACCGATTCCATAAATTATCTTGAAAAGACCGTTGTTTGCATCTTGTTCTACACGACTTTGTTCCAAGTAGTCATATGTAGCACGGGTTTCTTTGTAGGTTCTTCCTAAAATTATCGAAAGATTCCAGATGGCCTGTTCAAGTTCAGAGCAATTTAAATCCTTTTCTTCAGCAACGAGTTTTTCAAGATCAGCCCATTCTGTACTTAACCCTTCCACTTTATTACATACCTGTTGATAAATCTTTTGGGCTTCTATATTTAAAAAGGTTATATGGGTTAGAATATCGTATATTTCGCTCTTACCGGTGGTTATCACAAAACATATTTCACTACCGGATACAGCATAAGAAACTCTTCTTCTTTTTAAAGGAGTAATTTTTTCAAAAGAGGTTTCTTGAAAATCTTCCTGAGCAGTAAGGATCATACGGGTACAATTTTCGATCCCTTTAGGCATTCGATCAACTACGTACTCAAGTCCTTTCAATTCAGACACACGGGAATCACCCATTGATCCGTAGATTTCAGGGCTGAGTTGCTTCAATGCATCAGATAACCGCTCCCCGATTTTCCCTGAAGGTTTATAAGCTCCCTGTAAAGTAAGGGAGTCCGCTAATATTTTGATTGTTCGGATTGCATGTCGAGCCTTTTGAGATTTAGATAATTCCTGCATTATCACTCCAAGATGAATTCAGAACGAGCAAAGATCATTTATTGATTTGAACTGCAGTCAATATATACGAACTCTACAATTAGAAATCTAAAATTTTTCTACCGTATTAATAATACGTTAAAAAGGAAGGAAAAGCGAAGGACAGACTAGAATACACAGAACAATATCGGCTATTGTTGAGAAGAAGTATGAAAAAATAATTGTGTGAAATGATGAAAGCTTTTGCCAGAATTTTATGAAGGAAGAAAACTCTGTAACGCAGATATCAGCTCATCACGCCCCTGGCCAGTTTTTGCCGAAAACAATACTCGGTCATCGAGCTGAATACCATGACCTTTATCCAGAATCTGAGCATTTTTACCCCTTGCACTACCAGAAAGCTTATCGATTTTTGTATAAACAGGAAGACACGGAATTGACTTTTCTCTAAGCCACTCAAGTAATTGAGTATCCTGAGCCTTAGCCTCATGCCTGATATCAATAATCACAACAACACACTTGAGTGTAGCACGGTTTTCAAGATAAGAAGAGATTAGACTCTGCCATGCGTCTTTCATCCCTTTGGGCACTTTGGCGTAACCATAGCCTGGAAGATCCACGAGATGAAACTGCTCACCTACCTGAAAGTAATTGAGCCCCTGTGTTTTCCCGGGTCTTGCACTCACCTTCACCAGTGCCTTTCGACCAATCAGCTTATTCATCAAGCTCGATTTACCTACATTTGATCTTCCAGCAAAAGCAATTTCAGGCATTCCCTCTTCTGGCAACTGTTTAAGACTATGTACACTCAGAAGAAAATCTATTTTTGAAAAATCCATCATTGGCTCCTAGGAGGGATAAAGGCAAATCAAAACAAGCTTCCAGCATAATAATACGTCATCGCTGGAAGCTTATCTATCCTGATACTACAAATTTATGAAATAATTTTATTGAGAGCATATTCTATTATGCCCTCAGCGCCAACTTTTTTCAATTTTGGAACCAGCTCTCTCACGAGATCTTCAGAGACAACAGTCTCAACAGAGTACCAATCCTGATTATATAGACTCGCAACAGTGGGAGCGTTGAGTGAGGGTAACACTTTCACAAGTGCTTCCATATTCTCGCTTGCTACATTCATTTTCAAGCCAACAATTCTGTCTGCGTTCAAAGAACCCTGCAGCATGAGTGCAATATTCTCAATTTTCTCTCTTTTCCATGAATCTTTCCATGCTTCTTTATTGGCGATAAATTGAGTGTTTGATTCCATAAGCTCATAAATAACACGAAGTCCATGAGCGCGTATTGTTGATTCTGTTTCAGTCACTTCGACTATGGCATCAGCAAGACCAGAGACAACCTTTGCCTCTGTAGCGCCCCATGAAAATTCAATATCCACATTGATGTTTTTTTCTTCAAAAAACCTCTTTGTAACCCCAACGAGTTCCGTGGATATTTTCTTTCCTTCAAGATCTTCAAGGCAGGTGATTTCAGAGTCTCCGGCAACAGCAATAACCCATCTTGTAGGTCGATTGCTCACCTTTGAATAGACAAGATCACACACCAGTATAGTGTCTGAACGATTTTCCATTGTCCAATCTTTTCCGGTAATACCGGCATCAAGCATGCCGCTTTCTACATATCTGGACATCTCTTGCGGACGACAAATTGAACAATCAAGCTCGTCGTCATCAATCTTTGGAAAATAATTTCGTGCAGCAGGTTTAATTCGCCACCCCGCTTTTTCAAACAGAGCTATAGTTGCGTTCTCAAGACTTCCTTTTGGTAATCCTAACTTCAATTGGTCCATTACTGTTCTCCTAAACTTAATTGCCACGTTAGTGACTAAATCTCTTTTATTATTTTCCGTATACTTTTGCAGGGTCGAATACTTTCTCACCACGAGTAATCAGTTTTTCTCCGTCAACCACCCTGTAAAAACAAGTCCGATGACCAGTATGACAAGCGGCTCCACCTAATTGCTCAACTTTGTAGACAACCGTGTCATCATCACAATCTACAAGAATCTCATGGATTTTTTGAATATGTCCGGAAGACTCGCCTTTTAGCCACAATTTAGAGCGTGAACGGCTCCAGTAGTGAGCTTTACCCGACTTAAGGGTTTCTTCCCATGCCAGCTGGTTTATATACGCCAACATAAGAATTTCATTTGTTTTGTAATCCTGGACAATTGCCGGAATAAGCCCATCATCGGACTTACTAAAATCTAGTGATACCATGTCGTCTCAATCTTTAAGTTGTCAAGCAGATAAAGGAAATAAATGTGCGCTGAAGCCAGCTTTCTATACAAAAAGCCTACATCTCCCAAAATAGAACAGTATCTCTTCGGAAAATCTCTTTGAAAAGCCGTCTAAAGTAGACAGGTAATGAATCTTTGTCAAGCAACTCTCTTTTTTTTTGCTTTTTATATTCTATAAACTTGCATTAAGTCTATCTCCTTTTATAATATGTCGCGATTGCCCTCAAGGGTATACTCAGTTGTTGTACCCAGTATATTTGTATATTAATACTGGTTCACCAGTCGAATAAGTCATCATCGGATTTACTTAACCGTTTTATTATATAATAAAGGAGCAACGTTGTGACCATGCCTCAAAATAACGAATCTGTTGTAATTGCTGTTACTGGAACTTTGGTTAATGGAGAAGTTTTCTACCTGGCAGAAAAAGATAACCCCATGCATGTTATTCTCGGCAACAGCAGCCTCCCCCCAACTCTCGAAGAAGCCATTAGCAAAATGGCAATAGGCGATAAACAAAAAGTCAGAGTTGAGCCAGAAGAAGGATATGGCCCGCGTCAAAAAGATTTAGTCCAAACCATGGATAATCCTGAGATGGTAAAAAAACTACAACCAAAGCCCGGGATGATTGTCACACTTAAAACAACGAAAGATGGTGAAGAATTTGATGTACCGGCGACGGTTATGGAAGTTAATGGAACAGAAGTCACTGTTGACTACAACCACCCGCTAGCTGGGCACCAACTGACGTACACCATCGAACGTCTGGCCCCTGAAGGAATTTAAGTATCACCTCTGAATTTTTCCAGCAATAAATGAGTCTGTTGATTTACTAGGATTTCGAAGTCTACGATATCTGGTTCGAGATCAGGTAAGCGCAGACTCCGAGGCATACGAAAACAACAACCACAGCCATATATTTGATATCGGAGTCTGCGCTTACCTCCGAGGATTATTTTTTTCGTATAACGAAGATATCGGGCTAAAAGGCAGTAAATCAACGACCTCATAAATAAACAGCCATTTAAGAGCAACTGCTCCTCTTCTGTGGCTGTTTGTTATTGAACTCGAATATTTCATGAAAACCTGTAAATAAGACACGTTTTACATGAAATATCCCGGTTAGCCACAAATCATTTCCTCACAGCTCAATTCGTTCTTCTCCTGTCTCAAGTCCGATCATCTGAAGCAAACGTCCCCCGCCGCCGCTCGTTCAAATGATAACCCCACAACACCTCAATTTTTTAAACATTAATAATTAGGGTTCTTCCGACTCAAGCGTACTTTTGTCTCTAACGCCCATAATTATTGAGGTTTGAAAGAGAGATTTCTCTAGTCTCAACAAATCTGGTGAGGAAAACAACTTTTCAAATAGCGTTTTCTTCTCC
>JBLHNU010000024.1:0-80180 GCA_047622095.1 Desulforhopalus sp. | reverse complement strand
TCCCATGATCCGCTTCGATCCGGTTGTTAAGGTACTTAACCTTACGGTGAAAGACTTGGTCGTTAAGAAGGCCCTCCTCCTTTAACTCCCGGATAGCTCTGTCATAGCTGGGAGCCTTGTCGGTATTGATCGTAGCCGGTTTTTCATATTCTTTCATTTTTCGAAGTATTTTTCTAAGGAACCGTTTGGCAGCTTTCGCATTTCGAGTGTGGGAAAGGTAGAAATCAAGTGTCTTTCCACTTTTGGTGATCGCTCGATACAGGTATTTCCACTTACCTTTAACTTTCACATATGTTTCATCAACCTGCCAGCTTTCACCAAGCCCAGACCCTTTGTACCAGCGCATACGCTTCTCAATTTCGGGGGCATATTGTTGGACCCAACGAAACAAGGTGCTGTGATCTACTTCAACACCCCTCTCCACCATCATCTCTTCCAGATCACGGTAACTAATTCCGTATTTACAATACCAGCGGACACAACCCAAAATTATCTCGCCACGAAAATGCTTCCATTTGAAATCATTCATAACGACTCCTATTGCTTGATGACATATAATGATTTCACAGCATATTTAGATTTTTTGCAACAGAGCCTGATTGCGTACTGCTTGATTTGAATATACCAAGTGGGATGGGTGGGGAGGAAACTGCACAGAATATTCTTACAATCCACGAAGACGCAATTCTGGTTGTGTGTAGCGGTAACTCTACAGACCCTGTCATGCGTTCATATGGAGAACATGGTTTTGCCATGAGTTTAAGCAAGCCATACTCTTTTGATCAATTGGAAAAACTACTGAAACAGCTGGAGCTAGGGTAACTCAGATTCGTGAACTATCCGGTTTGACGGTCTTGTTTATAAATTATCTGCACTAAATTGTCCTTTTTCCACAATGTTCATTGTGGGTAGAAATGTTCCCATATCCAGTTTTGCATTAAAGGTGTACTGAAATTTTGTTGTGGGTTGTATGAGGAGGGCACGAATAAGTTTGGCTCCACTTAAAAGATCTGCTGTTGCCTCTATTGTGATATCCTCTTCTCCATAGCCCTTGATTTCAGGAAGATCATTAGCAACACCAGCAAGCACATTGTGTCCTTCGATGGCGACAGTATAGAACAGTCCCTTAACAGCCAGTGAATCGCGGTTAGGGTTGATAATGTGAAGGCCAATTTCAAAAGTTGGAACGATACCATCGGTTGGAATGAGCCGAAATGTTTTCAGTCCAACGGTTGGTTCTTCATAGTTGGGTGTGAACCTGGCACAACCAGCAAGGGAGAAAAGAATGAAGGAAATGGTGAGAGTACGCTTGGTTTTGGAGATTCTACATAACATCATTTTCTACCTTTAATGAGGTCCTGGTTCATTACGCTATAAACAGTTTTCTGACATCCCTGAGTGCTTTTGAGGGGCAGATGACAATAACGGGTTCATCTGCTTGTATATGGGTATCACCTACAGCGATCTGCCATTTGGAATTCCTGAAAATGGCACCTATGATGAGTTTGTCCTGATAATTCTTATCCAGCTTAGAAAGTGGTTTTTTAGTAATTGGTGATTTGGCAGCAGCAACAAGTTCAACAACTTCGGTGTCAAAGCCGTGAAGGTGTGCTACCGCGAGGAATTCACTTCTGCGGATAAACTTTAAAATTTCATTTGCTGCCATCACTTTCTTATTAAGAGCAATGTCAGAACCTATCGTTGCTGCAAGTATGAGGTAGTCCTCTTTATTTACAAGGGCAATCGTTTTACATTTTTTCTCTTTACCATTTCCGGTATTTTTCTGGCAGATATGCTTTGCCAGTAGACTGGTCATGATGTTTGTTTCATTTTCACCGGTGGTTGTCACAAAAGTATTCATATCCAGAAGTCCGGCCTGGGTAAGGGTATCCGCATCAGATCCGTCTCCACAGAGAACATCGGTGTGAGCAAGGCTTAAGGAAAGTTCCTCGGCTCTTTTTTCATCTTTTTCAATGAGGCGAACGGCCACAGATTTCTCAAGAAGTTCAGCGATTCTGGAGCCCACAAGGCCACCGCCGAGCAACATAACCCGCTGTTGTCGCTGTTTTTTAACGCCTGTCACTTCCATTAAGCGGGGCAGGTGTTCGTGGGATGCCATAATGAAGATATGATCATCGGGTAAAATGACCTCTCCGCCTCGTGGAATTATGGTCGTTATTCCTCGGGCAATGGCAATGACTCTGAAGGGAAAGTCATTATAGATACCTGCTATCTCTTGGAGGGTATGGTTGGCCATTGGAGATGATCGACCGATACCGGTTGCCAGAAGTTGAATTTCTCCCTGGGCGATATCAATAATTTCGTTGCTGGAGTTAAGCTGAATGAGGCGAACAGTCTCCTGGGCGACTAGTTCTTCCGGATGGATGAGAAGATCCAGTTTGAGGTCTTTGGCGGTGAGCAGGGAGTCCTTGTTGCCGAATTCAAGGGAGCGTACTCTGGCGATTTTTGTCTGTATTCCAAATCTGTCGGCTATCATGGCCGCCATCATGTTCACCGCATCATTGTTTGTTACCGCGATGAGATAGTCCATGGTCTCAGCATCCGCTTCTCTCCAGACATCAATACTCATGGCGTTGCCATGAATCAGCCTGGCGTCAATTTGTCCATCCGCCTGCTGAATCAGTTTGGAATCCGCTTCAATTATCGTGACAGCATACTCTTCGTGGATAAGACGTTTGGCCAGATAAAAGCCGACACCTCCCAAGCCCAGAATGAGAATGTTTTCTGGTGCTGTCATTTTTTTGCGAAACATGAGTACTCCATCTTGAGATAGTGCTATCTTGAGGGCGTTGCTATCGGAGACCATTGAATAATACCAATTTCGCTCAATACCTGCGTTAAGCTAGAAAAATTATCCTCGGAATATTAAGTATATGCCTGTGGTAAGTTTTCTATCTTGCCTTGGTCTTAAACGAGATTACTTATAATTCAAGATACCCGTCAGTCCACCCGGATCAATTACGGCGTGAAAATAGTGCCAAATGATATGTTTATCAATGGCTAATCTTGGGTGCAACGTTATGTATCTTTAATAGAGTTTGTGTTGCCGTTTACAGGATGATAGTGAACAAAAACGCGGCGCATATAGTCAATATCCTCCATGAGTGTTTGCTCAACCCGTGTGGCTATGGCGTCGCCTTCAGCAACTGTGAGATCAGGAGATACGCCAATAGTGATATTGAGAACCATGTAGAGGCCGAAGCGGTGGCCGGAAACTTCTTCGATATCTTTTACTTCGGGCATCTTTTTAATAGCATTGTTGATCTGGTTGGTGAGCTCGTTTCCGGGCAAGGTGTTCATAAGATCCGCTGCAGAATCTTTGATGATTTCAACTCCGGTGATCAATATGATGATGGAGACAACCCCGCCAGCCAGAGGATCGACCCAGAGGAAGCCACTCTGGCCAAAGATGATTCCTATAGTGGCCGCAAGAGCAGAAAAAATATCATTGCGATGGTCGGCAGCAAGAGCCTTGAGGACATTATTTTTAGTTTCCTGTCCAATCTTTTTGGTCCATATTGCGAGCCAAATTTTAAGGACGACGGTGAACAGGGCAATCCACAAAGCAAGCTGGGAGGCTCCGGTAAAATCACTTGTGTGACTCAGTAACTCGTAAACATTGTTAATTGATGACCAGAAGATTGAAATAGCAGTAGTGATAACAAAAGCTCCCACCACTACTGCAGCTATGGATTCTAATCTGTCATGTCCATATGGATGTTCTTCATCTGCTGGTTTTCCCGAGAGGCGCATAAATATGTTGACCACGATCCCGTAGGCCACATCGGAGGTGGAGTTTATGCCGTCTGCGAGAAGTGCCGGGCTGCTGCCGATAATACCTACGCTGGTTTTGAGGATGGCAAGCAGTGCATTTGCACCAAGGCCGACATTAACGGCGATGATTCCTTTTCTATGACGTGTTTTTAAGGGCATTGTTCGTATCTTTGAGGTAGTCAGTCTTTATGTTACAGACGCCAGGTATTTTGTATAAACGTTATACCTGCGTGGTTCGTGAGATCAAGTTGAATAGGCGTAATCGAGACGTTTCCAGCAGCAAAAACGTAAACGTCAGTGTCCTGCTCCGGATCGGCCAGCGATGTACCACCACCTATCCAATAGCGTTTATTGCCCCATGGGTCAAGGGTCTCCTGAATAGCATCTTGCCAGAGTCTTCGTCCCTGTTTTGTAATCTGAATTGTATTATACCTCTCGCCACTAGGTACATTAATGTTGAGCAGAGTTTTTTCTGGCAGTTTATTCTCCAGTACCTTTTTTGCCATACAGGCAGCAACCTGCATGGCACCTCCAAACTGAAGAGGAGGAGGGCCGCCCACTGAAATAGCTATGGAAGGAATCCCATACATTGTGGCTTCAATGGCAGCGGAAACGGTTCCTGAATAGGAGATGTCGTCTCCTAAATTGGCGCCTGCATTGATCCCAGAAACAAGTAAGTCTGGTGGTTTTGAGAGGATTTTCTTTAGGCCGATGGCCACACAGTCTGTTGGTGTTCCGTCAACGGAATAGACCTGTTC
The DNA here is from genome assembly GCA_047622095.1 of Desulforhopalus sp. GTDB lineage: Bacteria > Desulfobacterota > Desulfobulbia > Desulfobulbales > Desulfocapsaceae > Desulforhopalus_A. The sequence goes on along the minus strand of JBLHNU010000024.1, from coordinate 75,627 downwards.
CTCAAGCTGTTGCACTTTTAAAGGCCGGTGCATAGTAAGGGAATGAGAGACTGCTGAATTATCTCTTTCTGGTGCAATGATAATGGTTTCTCCAAGTGGTTGCAAAGCCTTCTGCAAGGCTTTGATCCCAAGGCTGTGAATACCGTCGTCGTTAGTGATTAAAATTGTTGTCATGATCTCATGATCTATTTGTGACGTAAAATTTCTTTTTCAACAATACTCCAGAAAGAACGCACAAGGTGATTTTTTCGACTGCCAGCCAGGGCACATGCCCCGACCACAAATGGTTTGAGATGCGGGCTTGTTTCCAGTACGGTCACTTCATTTTTAAGACTGCTTTTTTCAAGTACGAGTTGGGGTACGATCCCGACCCCAGCCCCCATTGCCACCATAGCAATGATTGCTTCGTTTCCGGCAATCTGTGAGTATATATATGGACGAATTCCTTTTTCGGCAAACCATCTCTCTACTCTTGTCCTGCTGAGTCCCTTTGAGGGAAAAATGAGGGGGGTTTTGCTCCAATCAATGTTGTCACCATGATAACATACAGTTTCTGGAAAGAATTTGGGATAGATAAAGAGGAGTGGGGTTTCAGTCAGCTCCAGAAATTCGACTTCCGGAAAATGTTGATCTGGGAGTGCTGCTATGGCAATGTCAACCTCGTGGGTTCTCAGCATATTTAATGCATTAGCCGCATCACCTGTCTGGACGTGAAGCATCACATGGGGGTGAGTTGTTCGATATTTTTTGAAAATTTTGGGAAGAATTGAGAGAATCGCAGTAACAGAACAGTAGAGAGTTAATTCGCCTCGTAATACTGTGTCACTTTTTAATTTGTTTTGAAAGAGGTGGTAGCGGTTGATGGTTTCATCACAGTATTCTTTAAACAATGATCCTGCAGGAGTTAGCGTGACAGAACGATTGTTACGAAAAAAAAGTGTCTCTCCTATTTCACTTTCCATACGCTGGATAGTTCTCGTGAGACCAGAGGGGGTGATATTACATTCCAGGGCGCTTTTACCAAAATGAAGGGATGATGCTAAATGTCTAAAGAGTTCGAGTTCTCTAATATTCATAGAAAAATTGATAGAATGTTGTAGAATATTGCTCCTCTTTCAGTTCACCTTTGTTTATGAAACAGGGAGTGAGTGTATTCTTTTGGATCGTACTTTTTTGTGATTGTTGCATAATATGCAATACAATATCACGATTAAATCACTTGACGCAACAGGTGTTTCCCAATATATCAAATGTGGACTTACCATCAATCAATATCGATTACGAAAAATAATACAGATTCAGGGAGATAAAAATGGGCACTAACTATTTTAACACCTTGCCATTGCGCAAGCAGATTGAACAACTTTCTCAATGTCGTTTCATGGATTCATCAGAGTTTGATGGCGTTGATTATCTTAAAGGAAAAAAGGTTGTTATCGTTGGTTGCGGTGCCCAGGGCTTGAATCAGGGATTGAACCTTCGTGATAGTGGTCTTGATGTATCTTATGCTCTCAGACAAGCCGCAATTGACGACAAACGTCAATCCTACAAAAATGCAGCTGAAAATGACTTTACCGTTGGCACCTATGAAGAAGTGATTCCAACTGCTGATCTCGTAATTAACCTGACGCCAGATAAGCAGCATACAAACGTTGTAACTGCCGTTATGCCACTTATGAAAAAAGACGCTTGTCTCTCGTACTCCCACGGTTTTAACATTGTGGAAGAAGGGATGCAGATTCGTGAAGATCTTACCGTTGTAATGGTTGCTCCAAAATCTCCGGGTACTGAAGTTCGTGAAGAGTACAAGCGTGGTTTTGGTGTTCCAACACTCATCGCAGTTCATATGGAAAATGATCCAAAAGGTGAAGGTTGGGATATTGCAAAAGCCTATTGTTGTGGTACCGGTGGACATAAAGCTGGTGTTCTTGAGTCATCGTTTGTAGCAGAAGTGAAATCCGATCTGATGGGTGAGCAAACTATTCTTTGTGGTATGCTGCAGGCCGGTTCCCTACTTTGCTTTGATAAGATGGTAGAAAAAGGAATTGATGCTGGCTATGCTTCAAAACTTGTTCAGTACGGTTGGGAAGTTATCACCGAATCGTTGAAGCTTGGTGGTATCACAGCGATGATGGATCGTCTTTCAAATCCTGCTAAGGTTAAAGCATTTATCCTCGCAGAAGAGCTGAAAAATATTTTGGCGCCACTTTTTGAAAAACATATGGATGATATTGCATCGGGCCATTTTTCTAAAACCATGATGGCAGATTGGGCAAATGATGACGTCAACCTTTTGAAATGGCGTAAAGAAACTGGCGAGAGCGCATTTGAAACTACCGCTTCCGCTGATGTTGAGATCAGCGAGCAGGAATACTATGATAACGGTATTTTAATGATAGCAATGGTTAAAGCCGGCGTTGAGCTGGCCTTTAACACCATGGTGGATTGTGGAATCAAAGAAGAGTCTGCTTACTATGAGTCTCTCCATGAGGTCCCTCTTATTGCCAACACTGTTGCTAGAAAGAAGCTGTATGAGATGAACGTCGTTATTTCTGATACTGCTGAATATGGTAATTATCTTTTTGCCCACGCAGCGGTTCCTCTTCTTGCTGATTTCATGAAAACGATTGATACCGATGTAATTGGTAAGGGTTTTGATGCAAAAGACAATGGCGTTGATAATCTTGATCTCATTCAGATCAATGAAGCAATTCGTTACACCCTCATTGAAGAAGTGGGCGCAGAACTTCGCACATACATGAGTGCAATGAAACCAATTATGTAAGTATTATCCCTCGGGGAGTCTGTCGCTTACCCGGAGTCTGTCGCTTACCTGAGGGGATATGTATTTTGTGAGTGGTTTATATAAGGGACACAAAAGCTTTGGCTTTTGTGTCCCTTTTTTGATTTGAGCAGGCAAAGTAAGTTAGTGGTAAGGATTGTTAGGTATTATAGGGTTTCATCTTGAAAAACTAACTATATAGTCTAATTTATAACAGGTTAACGTTATAAGTTTTGAGGGCGCCGCAGGGAAGCCTGTGGCACTAGTGTATTTAAATAAAAAGGAGTTCATTATGAAAATGCTCAATCTCTGTGTTGCACTTATTTTTTCCTTATCACTTTGTCTTGCTGCAGTACCTGCGGAGACCTTTGCTAAAGCAAGTGATACAACGTCTACAGTTGAGAAAACGACAAAAGCAACCAAGTCGGCAAAAACTGCAACAAAGGCTATCAACATAAACACTGCTGACAAAGAAATGCTCACCCAGATACCCGGCATTGGGCCAGTAACCGCCGATTCTATTTTGAAATATCGTAAAGCCAATGGAAAGTTCAAGTCGGCAAATGATCTGATGAATGTGAAAGGAATCGGTCCAAAAACCCTAAAGAAAATGACACCATTTCTTAAGTTTTAGTTTTGATCTTTAGTGGGGGTAAGAACTCTCTATCTTAGAGATAATACAAGGGAAATGCTATTTGTGGCATTTCCCTTGTAAGTGGGGACATAAAACTTGCCGATAACCTTAAGGTACTAATAGTTATAATTTTTTATCAGGAGATAAATGTCAAAACCTTTTCTTCTCCGTAACCTTACCGATTCATTGCCCTTATTTTCTACTTCAGACAGAATCCAAATAATCACATAGTTAAATCGAAAGTGAACAGTTCCTGGACCTCTGATTAGTACTTTTCACATCCTTGTGTGTGATGTATTCCCATTCTCTTGGTTAAGATTCGAAGTCTAGGCACCTCAAACTTGCCATGTACTCCCTTTCTGAGAGATGTTACCTGGAAAACTAAAAAACGAACCGTTTACGGACAAGAAAGTAGTATCTGTCGTCTGTTGGCGGAAGAATGAAGCGATATGTTTCTTGCTAATCTGGAACATTCTTCAGATTTACGCACAAAAAAAGGCAGAGCCATTTTCTACTCTGCCTTTCTTTTAGCTGTACAGGTATAGTTAGTTTTTTTCCTGGCTCAAATAGAATACAAGCTGACATTCTTGTGAAAGTGATAGAGTTTCAAACTCAGCAAATATCTCTGACTTAAAAGGCTTATAGCTATATCTATCTAGGTCAACAAAAATCTTGCCCCACACCTTTTTAGCATGCAATTTGACCATGCTGAAGCCTGTAACATCGTATATATCAATTACCGAATTATTAGGAAAATTGACGATATTCGCAAATTTGATATAAATACCTTTTGTGGAGATGTTGACCACTTGAGCAACACCTTTTGAAGTAAGAACTATCAACCCTTTTGCATTGCACCGCTCCCTTTCTCTGCGTTCAGTAACCATAACCTTATCCCGTTTGTAGTATTGAAAGATACAAATTGGGGGTAATCCAATGCTAACAATGTCTTTCTTTAATCAATAATAATTACTAATTCTGTTATTGCCACCGAGGTAAATATTCCATTATTCCTGTAATCTGGTATCGAAGATGTTAGGCAACATGCAACATGGCACAGCATTGTCACGTATGCTCTTTTGATCCATAAAAGCTTATCGCGGCTAATGTAAAACAAGTTCAAGAAAAGCACAGTGAACCTTCTTCCTGATGCTCAGAACTCGATCATTCACTACAAATTCAAAGGAAATGGAGTGACTTGCAACGTAAGGCTGCTCAAGAATCAATTTAAATTATTACGCCATTTTCGCTGATGTTACTGACAGGTACCTTCGTACCAGCAGCCAAAGCCATTAAAAACAGACAAACTTTAGTGTTTGACGACACCTGAACTCTCCCATATTGACTGCAAAAACCGATGTGGGTAAAAAATAGAAACAATGTTTGAAAACATTGTCAATATGATCGCAAAGAGATAAACTTTATATTGAAAAAGGAGCGCTGCCACGAGCATAGAATGATGTAAACCTAAATTTCCAATACAGGAGTGATCGATGGATACGATGATTATGTGGGGTGGGTATGCGGCTGCTGTTATCGTAGCCGGTGTTGCTGCAGTGATGTTGCAAAAAAAAGGCGGCGGTAACAGTCAGGATTTTGAACAGGCGAAAGAACTTTTCGAAAAACTATCCTTGCTTGAAAAAGAATTCAGTGAAGCTAAGGATTCTCTTGTCGGAAAAGAGCAGGAGCTTAAAGCAGCGTTACAAGACCGTGATGAAAAAGCGTCGGCATTGGAAGCGTTGGAAAACGATTTCGAAAGTAAAATGGATGATGTCGTTGAGGCCTCAATCCAGAAAATATCCCATGCAGAACAGGCCAAGGCAGATGCTGTTCAGGCTGCAGAAGGTAATTACGAGGCAGCCGCTGAAGCCCATGCCCAGATAAAAGGAAAAGAAAAAATTATAGCTGAGCTGCAAAAACAATTGAGTGATTAATCTGCTCTATATCTTCCGCGTGGAAGATATATTGGTAAGAAAAAGTAATTGGATTGAGTGGCTGGAATCGCTCAATCCTTTTTTATTGAGTGAGTTGTAATTCTTTGGTGGCCACAAGAAGGGGCTCTCTTCTTTCGCAGAACTATTTCAAGAATAGGTGACATCTCTCTCGGCACAATGAGAACTCACCATCGATCTGTCGTCTTGTGGCAGAAGATTGTTTTAAAGAGAGTGATCTTGTAGTAATCCTTGCAGATAGTTTTGGACCTAAGCAGGGTGTGTCTTATATTGAAATAAGCTCGGTTGAGAATTTCCGACAGAATTATGGACATTTATAGATTTAATCAAGCGCCCAGGCAATAGGATTCAGACTCAACCTATATTAATATATGTACAACGGAGGCCTGAGTAATGGCGTATAACAAAAAAACGATTGAAGATATAGAAGTTAAAGGCAAGAAGGTTCTTGTTCGCTGTGATTTTAATGTTCCATTAAAAGATGGCGTAATTACAGATGAAAATCGATTAACCTCAGCGCTACCGACAATTGAATATCTCTTTAAAAATGGAGCCAAAGTAATTCTTTGTTCACATTTAGGAAAACCAAAGGGCGAGCCTAAGTCAGAACTTTCATTGGCACCTGTTGCGAAGCGACTTTCTGAATTACTCAAAAAAGAAGTTGTATTTGCCGCAGACGACACTGTTGTTGGTGCTAATGCCAAAAAAGCGATATCTGAAATGGCAGATAGCGACATCGTTCTACTCCAAAACGTGCGCTACCGTGCTGAAGAAACGGCCAATGGAGAAGCATATTCCGAAGAATTGGCTTCACTTGCTGAGATTTTTGTAAACGATGCTTTTGGTACAGCTCATCGTGCTCACTCCTCAACGGTAGGTGTGACACAATTTATGGATACTAATATTTGTGGCTATCTTATTCAAAAAGAGCTGAAGTATCTTGGAGAAGCTGTCCTAACTCCCGAAAGGCCTTTTGTTGCCATTTTGGGTGGTGCTAAAATTTCTGATAAAATTAAAGTCATTAACAATTTACTAGAGAAAGTTGATGGTCTTATTATTGGTGGTGGAATGGCGTACACATTCCTAAAAGCACAAAAATATGAGATCGGCACATCGTTATTAGAAGAAGACAAGATGGATTATGCTCTTGAAATGATAGCTAAGGCCAAGGAAAAAGGTGTTAAGCTTTTACTTCCAGTCGATCATGTTTGTGGCGATGCATTTTCTGTAGATGCTAATGCAGTTGTAACTGATGACGCAAATATCGATGCTGGATTCATGGGTTTAGATATTGGTCCCAACACTATAGAAATTTTCAAGCAAGAGCTAAAAGACGCCAAAACAGTGGTCTGGAATGGACCAATGGGTGTATTTGAATTTGAGAGGTTTGCAGGAGGTACATTAGCTATTGCTAAAGCCCTGGCTGGAATTGATGCGACAACAATTATCGGTGGTGGCGATAGTGCTGCAGCTGTGAACCAACTCGGTTTTGGTGGGGATATGTCCCATATTTCAACTGGTGGCGGTGCGTCTCTGGAATTTCTTGAAGGAAAAGTATTACCAGGTATTGATGCGTGTGATGATAAGTAGTCCCATCTGCGTACAATGTAATGTTTGTGTTACGCCTAGCCCCGATAAACGGGAAATAAGTCGGGATAAGTGCCTTAACCAAATTATTTCCTGCCACAAAAACGCAGAAAATAATTTAGAAGTTACTAATGAGCAGCGATAAATTGAGGAGCAAAATGAGAAAGCCTATAATTGCAGGAAATTGGAAAATGACAATGAGTATTGCAGAAGCGAGGGAATTCGTTGCTGCAATTAAAGACAAGGTGACTGGGACAGACGTGGAAGCTGTTCTTTGTGCACCATTTACTATGCTCAAGGATTTAAAAGAGGTTACTGCCGGCACACAGATCAAGGTGGGAGCTCAAAATATGCATTTTGAAGAAAGCGGTGCTTTCACGGGCGAGATTTCTCCTTCAATGCTGAAAGAATTAGCAGTGGACTATGTGATTATAGGTCACTCAGAGAGAAGGCAGTATTTTAACGAAACTGATGAAACAGTGAACAAAAAAGTTCTTAAAGCATTAGAGCACGCTATTCTGCCAATCATGTGTTGTGGTGAAACGTTAGAGCAAAGAGATGCAGAAAAAACTAAAGATGTCGTTAAAGAACAAGTTGAAAAAGGTCTTGCAGGTGTCGATAAAGCTGATCTTGTAAAAGTCGTTATAGCCTATGAACCTATTTGGGCAATCGGCACTGGAAAAACTGCTACAAGCACTCAGGCAAATGAAGTGATCACATATATTCGAAAAGTTGTAGCAGACATGTTTGATGCGGAACTCGCTGCAAAAGTTCGTATTCAATATGGTGGTAGTGTTAAGCCTGCAAACGTTGCTGAAATAATGAGCGAGTCAGATATAGATGGGGCTCTTGTGGGTGGAGCAAGTGTAAAACCTGAGAGTTACCTGGGACTTGTAAACTTTTAACCTGGACATTTCATGAAAACCAAGGGGTGTAACAACTCATACTTTGTGACATTATCTAAATAGTGCCTATGCTGATCAGTCTGGACAAATCTGAGATTTTTGAAGGTTTATCAAGTGTGCAGTTTGCGACCCTTCTTGAGAAGGGTCAGCAAACTATCCTTCAACCTAAAAGTATACTGTTTCATCAAGGTGACCTGGCTGAAAGATGTTTCATGGTAAATCGGGGTCACTTGAAGTTGACCATGTTCAGTGAGCAGGGAAAAGAAGTAATTCTCAGATATCTAGGCTGTGGTGAATTGGCGGCGGCGATAGCTGTCCTCAGAGATCAACCATATCCTGCTACTGCTGAATGCACTAATGAAACAGAAGTCATTGGCTGGGATAAACCGACCATCTTTGCATTGATGCACCAGTATCCGACTATTGCAATTAACCTGCTCGGCACTGTCTTTGATCGTATTGATGATGTGCAGCACCGCTACCTTGAGGTTTGTAGTGAACCTGTGGATCAGCGTATAGCCCGATCTCTGCTTCGACTTATGCGCCGAGCCGGGATAAAAAATTCTGAAGGGATTCACATTGATATTCCTCTTAGTCGACAAAACATTGCAGACTATTCCGGAACAACTCTTCATACCGTAAGCCGAATTCTCAGTAGCTGGGAAAAAAAAGAATGGATTAAATCCGCTCGTGAAAAAATTATTATAAAAGATCCCCACGCATTAGTTCTTTTCAGCGAGGGCGCTTAGTCGCATCAATCGTCCTCTTCCCGCTTTCTTGTTTTCCTTTTCTTACTATTCCACAAAAAAACAATCCTGTTTGTTCCAGCACAAAGAAGGGTCTGAAGATTCAGACTATTTTACTCCTTAACATTGGGGCACTTTGAATAATTACCATTTCGTTCGATGTTGGTGTTATGCTCAAAAAAGTCGTCCAGGAATACAAACTCGACGTAAATCAGCTGCTCAGGCGTCTTAATCAAAGTATCAGAGATAATGCTTCGTCACAATAATTGCTGTTATTGGTGGATACGCCATATGCAAAAGCACTCTATTAATTTTAATGACACCAGGGAGGTGTAAAATGCTTCGACGAAAAATAAAAGAAAATATTTACTGGATGGGATCTGTTGATTGGGACAGTCGTCTCTTTGATTCTCTGGTCCCTCTTCCCGACGGTACAAGTTACAACGCTTATCTCATTGAAGGAAGTGAGAAGACGGCCTTACTCGATACAGATGAACCCCATATGGTCAAGGAATTCATGGCTCAGCTTGAGACTGTGTCTAAGATTGACTATATCGTCTCCCAGCACGCCGAACAGGACCATTCCGGTGTCATCATGAAGGTTCTTGAAAAGTTCCCTGAAGCCAAACTCGTCTGTACCCCAAAAGCAAAGGGGATGCTTACCGACCTTTTGAGTATCCCAGAGGATTATTTCATAACTGTTGAAGATGGAGAAAAGCTTTCTCTGGGCGATAAAACGTTGAAGTTTATTCATACTCCCTGGGTCCACTGGCCAGAAACTATGGTGAGCTATCTGGAAGAAGATAAGATCCTCTTTAGTTGTGATTTTTTCGGCTCACATATTGCCTCAAGCGACCTTTTCGTCACAGATGAAGGTCGTGTTTACGAGGCTGCAAAACGCTACTTTGCCGAAATTATGATGCCTTTTAGAAAAGTGATCCAAAAGAATCTGGTAAAACTTGCTGACTACGATATAGAAATGATTGCTCCCGGCCACGGACAAATATTTCCACGGCCAAAATTTATCATCGATGCCTATCAAGAATGGGCTCTGGGAACACCTACAAACACAGTGGTCTTACCCCACGTATCGATGCACGAAAGTACACAACAGATGGTTGACCATTTGGTAACCGAACTTGTGGAGAGAGGTGTGCGGGTTGAACCCTTTAATCTGGCTGTAACCGATATCGGTAAGCTAGCCATGTCTCTTGTTGATGCAGCAACCATTGTTGTCGCCACACCCACTGTTCTTGCAGGACCACATCCATATGCAGCCTATGCCACATTTTTAGCCAACGCACTACGGCCAAATGTAAAATTTCTATCGGTCATCGGTTCCTATGGTTGGGGGGGGAAGACCGTAGAGACGCTTGCCGGGATGGTCCCTAACCTCAAGGTAGAAATTATTGATCCCGTTCTTTGCAAAGGTGTGCCGCGTGAAGACACCTTCACTGCCTTAACTTCTATGGCAGAGGTAATTGCATCAAAACACAAAGAAAATGGCTTTGTTTAACGTCTGTATCGAGTGAAATGGCAATTGTTTCTATAATACCTTGCTCTCTTTATTAAAAATCCATGTCTGGTTTATTGCGTAAAGAGGGCAAAGGCTCCACTGTATTCGGCTTCTGACCACAAAGTCCATATAGCATTAATTTTAAAAACGTTCTGGGGTTCGACATCAGTTTTCCAATTGAAAGGATGAAGTAAATATGAAAAAACGTATTGAATCGATGTTCGAGGCTTGGACACGATTTCTTATCAGGTTCCGGTTTCCGGTTCTCATTTTGGTGATGATTGTAACAGTTATGCTGGGCGCACAAGCACGTCACCTTACCATCGACACCTCCAACGAAGGTCTTTTGCAGCAGGACGACGAAATCCTGACGACGTATAACAGCTTTCGCGATCAGTTCGGTCGTGATGATTTACTTGTGATGGCGATCAAGAGTGACAATGTTTTTACTATTCCTTATCTGACCAAACTGAAAGAACTGCATGAGCAACTGGAAGCTGAATTACCCCATGTCAATGATGTAACTTCCATGGTCAATGCCCGTGATACCCGGGGCCAGGGAGACACCTTACTCGTCGATGATCTGCTACGCCACTTCCCTAAAAATGATCAGGATCTTGCCGACTTGAAGAAACGGGTCATGGCAAACCCTGTTTATGTCAATCAACTCGTCTCAGCGGATGGCACTTTCAGCACCATCCTCATAGAAAGTGACACTTATTCATCTGTAGGCATGGATAGTAGTGATGACATATTGGCTGGATTTGATGATGAACTCACATTTGACGCTGAGGACGTGAGTGATGCTCCTGTCGAAAAAGAAACTCTAAAATTTCTGACAGATCAGGAAAATGCAGAGCTGGTTGCAAAAGCTGAAGCCATTGCAGCATCATTTAATGGTCCTGATTTTCAAATTTCCATGGCCGGTAGTCCTGCTGTCATCCATACAGTCAAGCAGTTGATGATGAAGGACATGAAAAAGTTTCTGCGGTTGGCCGTCCTCACAATCGGCGTTTGTCTATTCATCATGTTTCGTCGCATTTCAGGAGTGATTTTACCCCTCCTGGTTGTTGCCCTGACTTTGATCACAACCCTTGGACTTATGGCTACCTTAGGTGTGCAGTTCAAAGTGCCTACAATCATTTTGCCCTCATTTTTACTCGCCGTAGGTGTTGGAGCCAGTGTTCATGTCCTGTCGTTGGTGTATCAGCGGCTACGTCTAGGTGGCAATAAGGAAGATGCTCTGGTCTATGCCATGGGTCATTCAGGTCTGGCCATTGTTATGACGTCATTTACTACGGCTGCTGGCCTAATATCATTTGCCACAGCCGAAGTTGCGCCTATTGCCGACCTGGGGCTTTTTTCTTCCATAGGTGTCGTTATCTCTCTTGTGTACACCCTTATTCTCCTGCCAACATTGCTCGCTATTTTTCCACTTAAACAGAAGGACGATCAGAAAGCGGGAACAAAACAAGGGGACAGCAATACACGATTTGATCGTTTTATCGATTGGTCAGCAAGAATTACGACGAGTTATCCCAAACGTATCGTTTTCGTCTCTGCGCTGGTTATCCTGATATTTGGTGCAGGTATTCCTAAGCTTCATTTTTCCCATAATCAGCTCTCCTGGCTGCCGGAACATCTACCGGTACGAGTTGCCACAGTGGTAATTGATAATAATATGCGTGGTAGCGTTGCCCTGGAAATTGTTCTCGATACAGGGAGTGAAAACGGATTATATGACAGAGATGTTTTACAGGCACTAGATACACTTGCGGCACGGTTGGAAAACTTTGAGCAGGACTCCATTTTTGTTGGCAAAGTTATTTCTGTTACAATTATTCTAAAAGAAATACATAAGGCACTTCATGAAAATAGACCGGAGATGTACACTATTCCCAAAAATGGCGCCCTTATCCCCCAGGAATTTCTACTGTTTGAAAATTCAGGCTCCGATGATTTGCAGGATTTTGTCGACTCCCGTTTTTCCAAAGCGCGTGTGACCATTAAGGTACCGTGGCGTGATGCACTTACCTATGTGCCGTTTATTGCAGAAATAGAAGATCTGTTTAGCTCTGCATTTGCAGATATTACTGTAGAGGGCCAGCCTGTTACTATCTCCACAACCGGCATTATGTCACTCTTTGCCCGTATTCTGGACGCCACAATGCGTTCAGCTGCACAGAGTTATGGCATTGCTATTGTTGTGATCACTTTGATGATGATTCTGCTCATCGGTAATATACGCATGGGACTTATTGCTATGATTCCCAATATCAGCCCTATCCTGATCACGATGGGTATTATGGGTTGGTTTTCTATTCCTCTTGATATGTTTACCATGCTGGTGGCCTCGATTGCGATTGGACTTGCCGTGGATGATACAATCCACTTCGTCTACAATTTCAGAAAATATTATCAGGAAAGCGGGGATGTACATTTAGCTGTAGCCCGCACTTTGCATACAGCCGGAAGGGCTATGCTGACCACCTCTATCGTGCTTTCCATCGGTTTTTTCCTCTTCATGCTTGCTTCCATGAATAACGTATTTTACTTCGGTATGCTGGTAGGCTTGGCTATTGTCGTGGCCCTGCTTGCAGATTTCATTCTGGCACCGGCACTGATGGCCTTAGCTTTACCCACTACCAATAAACAGGGCGAACAAACACCTTCTGTCTGAAACGGAGAAATATCATGAAAAAATATACTACATATTTAAGCTGTCTTGCAGCAGTCTTGATGTTGCTGACTGCTGTACCAACTGCTCAAGCAATGTCAGCACGACAGATTATGGAAAAAGTCGACGCCCGGGATGACGGCGACAATATGACGGCTGATGTCAAAATGATCTTGATCGACCGGCAGGGAAATAAACGTGTCCGTGAAATGAAGGTTTTTACAAAGGATAAGGGAGCAGATACCTGGAAAATGCAATTCTTCCTTTCACCTGCCGACGTAAAGGATACAGGTTTTCTTACCTACGATTATTATGAGGGAGACCGTGACGACGACCAATGGCTTTATTTGCCGGATCTGCATAAAACAAAGCGCATCGCCACCTCAGATAAATCTTCTGCATTTATGGGATCAGATTTTTCCTATGCGGATATGACCCGCCGGGTGCTTGACGAGTGGAAATACAAATTGCTTAAAGAAGATAAGGTCGGCGAAAACAAGGTCTGGCTTATTGAGGCAACTCCAGCAAGTGAAGAGGTGCAGGAGCGATATGGTTATCTCAAATCCGTACTTTTTATTCGCCAGGACATTTTCATGGGCATACGTGCTGTACACTGGTTGAAAGAAGGCAAAAAAATCAAATACCAGGAAAATAAAGAGATCAAGCAGATTGATGGAGTTTGGGTCGCAACAGAGCTCCATGAAAAAACAACAAAGAACAAGGTCGTCTTACACCGGACCGTTATGGAGTATGAAAATATCAAATACAATCAAGGTCTCGATGACAATCTGTTTTCAGTTAGAAAACTGGAGAAAGGGATATAAAAGACATGCTTGTGAACATCTTAGGTGTAATGCCGGGTAGAGGGATATATTTGCGATCTGCGATTATTGCATCCCTCTGCCTGATACATCCACTGTATATTGGAACAGTTTGGGCCGATGATGGCCTAGAAGATATTCTCTCCGGATTTGACGATACACCTCCAGCAACAGAACCTGAAGGCATAGTCATCACCGATGATATGAGCGGGATTCTGGATGGTTTTGACGAAAATCAGGATACAGCAATGGACGAAACGGATGCTAGCAGTCCAATTATTCCTCCTTGGTTTGATCCGTTTGGCTCCATTTCACTCATGGGGGCGTGGAATTTTGCACATGATGCCCCGACTGGGGGAGAAGCAGATTTTCGGGATCTCTCCATGCTTCGAACCACAGGAGCGCTTGGTGTCGATATTGACATGGGATCATGGCAGGCACGAATCAGTGGCCATGGCTTTTACGATGCGGCTTATGCCATTGAAGGGCGGGACCAATATACAGACAATCTGCTTGACGACTATGAGCAGGAACTGGAATTTGACGAAGTATATTTGGAAGGAAGTCTGACCGGTAATGTCGATGTTAAGATCGGGCGACAGGTTGTGGTATGGGGTAAGGCGGATAACCTCAGGGTAACAGATATCCTTAATCCGTTGGACAATAGAATCCGGGGATTGGTGGATATTAAATATAAACGTTTACCTGTAACCATGTCAAAACTTGACTACTATACAGGGCCTTGGAACTTGAGTGGCATTGTCATTAATGAGGTTCGATTTGATAAGAACCCGGTCTATAACAGTGACTTTTACCCTGGCGATTTCTCTGCTGTAACTGAAATAACACCAGATGATTTTTCACTTGATTCCCAACAGTATGCAATGGCCGTAAATGGTATTTTCAGCGGTTGGGATCTGTCCTTCTATCAGGCTTGGGTCTATGATAATCGGGCCCACCTTACCCAAGAAAATGGTATTGCTGTCCGAGAACATAACCGCGTATCCATGAGTGGTATGACTGGAAATATCGCCTTTGGTAATTGGCTTTTCAAGGGAGAAGGAGCCTGGTGGCATGACCTTGAATATGGTGCTGTCTCAGATGAGACATTTAACCGAATCGACCTTATGGCAGGGGTTGAATACACCGGATTTTCAGAAACCATGCTTTCATTAGAGTTCGTTAATCGACATATTGCAGAGTTTGACCAGCGCCTCGAGTCATCGCCTGACTATGCGGAGCAGGACATACAACAGACTGCACTCATGATTTCCAGGGATTTTTCCAACGATACGACCCAGGTAAAATTACTCTGTTCTATTTTTGGCACCCTTGGTGATGGTGGAGCCTTTGAACGTCTTCAAGTTGAACATGATTTGAGCGATCATATGGCAATAACAGGAGGTGTAATCTTCTACCAGTCCGGAGATTTGATGGTATTCAGTGATATCGGGGATAACGATCGAATTTTCTTAGAATATGTATATTCGTTCTAGCGTGTATCACAGTATATTACGTATCATGATACTTATTTTATAAATCACATTCCATGAGTAGTATTTTCTCATAAAACGCCGCATCCATCAAAAGGGTGCGGCGTTTTTCTTTATCTGGTGTGTATTCTACGAGATAGTTATTTCTCTACTACCGGATACTTATTTCGGTGCCAGTCTCTCCAGCCACCTTTGAGTGCATATACGTTCTCGTAACCTTGGTCGATAAGCTTTTGTGCCATCCTGGCACTTGTATATTCGCTAGGTCAGGCGCAGTATAGCACGAAGGTGTCACTCTTTTGGAATTTCTCAGCAACCGAAAGGTCTTTACCGTCAACTCGGATAGCATCCTGAATCTTAAACTCACTGGTACTCCAGTCTCTGCCTGTTCGTACATCAATAATAACCAAATTATCTGAGCCAAGTTGGGTCTTAAGCTCGTCTTTATCCATTATTTGTACTGATCCTGCAAAAAGTGGCGTGGTGAGGAAAAATGAAAACAAAAGAACAAGTGAAAATAATCTTCTCATTGTACGTCTCCCTGTTGAAGTGGTTGTGGCTTGTAGTTCTTGCCTTTAAAAAGTATTGGCAACGTAACAATAGAACTGAGACCTAAGGCAAGAGTGATAAAAATGACCAGAGATGCCGTTTCGATGTGGATTCTGATCAGGTATATAAAAGCGATAAAAAATAATGCTGCTGTTGCAACGGAGAATTTGTTTTTAATCGTTGATATTCTTTCGGCTGAGAAGGTGTCTATCAAAATTTGTATTCCATTACTGAGTAACCAGAGGAGCAAGGCTCCGTAGATATACAGCTCCAGATGGGCTTCCCCTGCTAGGCCTGCCGCCATGCAGAAACCGATAATGGCGGCAATAAGTAGAGAGAGTGTGCGTTTTATTACACGTTCTCCTTTTTGTGAAAATGATGACAGGCCCATGATCAGTGCGCTGCCGGATTTGGTGGCAAGGGACATGAAATAATTTGTGGCGGCACAGGTACCGGAGATGATCGCGATACCGATGAGTATTCTGCCCGTTTGCCCTAAGACCTCACGGCTAACGAGGATGTAAGGAATTGTAGATTCTGCCAGTTTGTCTTGCGGAACATGCTTTAGGGCTACAATCTGCCAACAAATGAGTAAGAGGGCTCCAAAAGCTAAAATATAGACTGTTTGGCGAGAATTAAGCTGCCTGTTTTGAGGTTGAAATAATCCAAGATAAAAAAGGAGCGCGCCAGCTATGATTGAAATGGTCTCGGTTGAGGTGATGGAGACATCTGTAAACTGGCTGACGTTCTGGGAAAGCTCGCTGTGGGACAGAAGTCCTGCAACAATTATAGTCAAAAGGCTGAGTACACTAAAAGAGATAAAAACTATCTGTGATAATTTAACAGCTTTATCACCAATAAGATGAATAACCAGGATGAGAGCCAGTAGAATTGCACTGAATCCAAAGTTAGGGAACCAATAGAGAAAGGTCTCGTTAAAGGTGAAGCCTGCCGTGACGAGCATACCAGTGGATAGAAAGATGGTAAGACTGCATGTAGCCGCAAGATCTTTACTTGTTTGGATGAATAATATGGTTGGTGAATACGTCACGGCTTTTGCTTGGCATTTTGTAAGAATAACCCAAAGAGACAAGGTAAAAAGACCAGCCAGAAGAGCCAGGATTGCCGATATACCGCCTATACCTGCATAATTACTGGCAAGAACCAGTGCTTCAGGAGAAAGTATCCATCCTAAATACATGCTCCCTGCTATAAAAAAAGAGTTATTCATAGTTTCCTGTATATCTAGTATCAAATATCGATTCGGCCTCTTACAGACTAAACTAAGAGCTGAATAAATAGTTGCAAGAGGGCCAGGTAAACCCACTACTCAACAGTGTCGGTTATCCATGAAATACTAAAAGGTATGAGTGCGGATGTTTCAAGAAGGTCTCTAACAATCATGTCTACACGTCTTATTATCTTTTCAGAGGTCGGATTGTAGGCCAATTGCTAACATTGATATCGATAAGAAGTGCCAGGCGTAATAAATTAGTTATACCAATTAAGGCAGGTAGGGATACGAAGTAAAAAAAAATCAACATCACACATCAAGTCATTTTCATGAATCTTGGCGGTGATGTCGATTTTAGGAGAGATCTTTAAAGCGCCGAACCACAAGAAGCTTGTCCGAGAATAGGCCTTCTCGGACAGCTCTCCTAGAGTAGTTCAGGATATTTCAGGTCTACATCGTCTGTTTCTTCTAATAGATCGTTAATCTCAACAATCTGCTTGTAATTTGGTTTGACAAACGCCACACCGACGATCAGTTCGAATCTGTTCATAAAGTCATTTTCGCCACTTCGGGTTTCCCAAATTTTCTCAACTTGCAGATCTCTTACATGGGCACCTCTTGCATCAAGTATGTCCATGGTCCATTGGTCTTGAAAGGTATGGGGATAAAGACAACCAAAAGAAAGTCCTCGATGGTTAATCTCGAATATTTGACCGGTGCCCCATTTTGTCACAGCGAGAAGATGGGCTATATGAAGTCGTTCGTAATGTCTCTGTTCCGGAATGTATTGTGGGGATATTTGTCCCTGTACTGTTAAAGCGTTCATGATGTCTCCCGTTGAGCTAGCAAGTTAGATTGGCCTTGGATCGTCCAAATTGGTGTTGCGTAATAAATTCACCTATTTCAAAGGGACAGTGGCGTGCAAATTCTCAGCCAAGGTCCATAGGATCCGGACTACCGTAGAGTAGAAAAGTTTGCAGTATTTCAAAATCATCATGATTCATCTGAGTGAATTGAAATCCTGTACCGCAATGGTCTTGTCTACTTACCCGTGCCGTAAAATCAAGGAATATGGGCTCGGTATCCAACCAAGTACCCTTTATAGAGATGCTACAAGGCTCTAGCGGGTACGAATGAACTTTACCAGTGACATATATTCCGGAGAGGCTGATATCTTTTGTTCTCAACCCCTCAATCTCCTTGTCATCAAGGAAAATCTTTGCACTGGCAGAAAGGTGTACTCTCTCATATTGTCGTTTATACATATGAGTCATAATGTTGCCTCCTTTCTAATCAAGGTGTTTGTCCCCCCCCATCTCTATCAATACTTCGCAATATCTCTACTCTTCTGTTAGCAAACTAGATGCCATTTATAAAGTTGGTATATTTAGGGAGTTTTTGAGAGATTGTTTACGTAAGATAGGCTGAAAAGAGGCAATAATTTAACCGTCTAGAGCTGGAAAGTGCAAAATTTGCACACGTGGGATAGGGCAGGAGGAATTGTACAGGGGGGAGCTGAAATCACCCGTAAGAAAACGAGTGATTTATAAAGCTTTGATTGGGGGCTATTCTATTGTATCCATATTCCGTCCACAACAGAGTGGAACAGCATCATTTGCTTTTACTTTCATGTATTTGTTACAGGTGTCGCAGTAGTATGTGTTGTCTTCAGGGGCTTTCTGCTCGTCGGAGTAGGTGGTTACGCCACCTTGTACTCCTTCAATATTAAATCTGGCCAAAGAGTCTATGCCTGGAACAAACTGTCCCATTGGAACGAGTTTTTTATTGTTACCATAACAATCGATAACAATTTTCCATAATACATCCAAAGATGCGATCTCTTGTTTGGATTCTGGTGTAATTTCAACAACATTTCTATCTACTGAGATTTTCATTTTCCACTCCTGTAGGCTATACAGCTGTTTATAAAATCAGTAAAAGCAAAAAGTGTAACAGTTAGTCCGCTTCCCAAAAGTCTTCTTTTTCAGCACCACACTTAGGGCAAACCCAGTCGGCTGGAACTTTTTCCCAAGGGGTATCTGGATCGACACCATTTTCGTGATCACCTTCTGCAGGGTCGTATATGTAACCGCAAGGACATTCCCACTTTTGCATTGTTTTCTCCTAAGTTGAATGAATCTATTGATAAATGTATCCGCACCTTAATAGTAATGATATCTATTGTCAATAACTGCTGACAGATTTAACCATTACGGCAAAGATACTTATACCCCTCAGGTAAGCGACAGACTCCGGGTAAGCGACGGGCTCCAGGTAAGCGACAGACTCTGAGAGGGCTCTGAACAGGCTATCACCTTATTTATGGTTTGCCGGTATTAGGGAGAATTGGATTACAATTCTTAATGCTAACTTTTCCCTGGAGGAGGTTACCCTTAGAATACTCACTAAAGATACATGTATTTGTTGCGGGATCATAATTTTCGACCCAGAGATTGTCATCTTTCCAGGTGGCGGTTATGTGGAATTGGCCTGCAGGAACCTCAATTTTCATCACTCCACCGTATCGTTTCACAAAGACTTGCTGTAGTCGGAAGTAATATGTACTCCAGCCGATCAACAGAATAATAAGAGCAGTAACTATACCTGTTTTCCATTGGTTTGTTTTTGCACAGATTCCAAAAACGAGGGCGGCTGCGAGGATAATTACTCCCCAGTAAAGATAGGTGATCATATGTTAATCCTTCTGTTGTGATTACGACAACTATGATTGAGTAAATAGTGCTTTATTGTACTTCTAAACGAATCCAAAACGTTCCGATATGTTTATCCTTATACATCGCATTGACGGGATAACGAAGACCTTTTTTATCTTCTGAATACCTCTTCCACAAATCCTGCTCCGGGTAGACGGCAAAATTAATGTCATTGCCATCATTTTGAGACTTTGGTGGGGCAAACCCTTTGAGGTTGGCCAGGATTGATTGGTATAATAGTGGAATGTTGCTCTGTACTCCCTTTATAATGAGTGGCCTGTCACGTGGTACTGTTAGCTCTTCGCCTTCTGCAATGGCGATAAACTGTCCACTAAGATTGATAAGGAGTGTTTCTGCCCAAGTTTTAAAAATCAGCTGCAAGGCCCCTGTCAAAATTGGCTATAATATCGGTTATGGTTACTTCGTCGCCTGGAGCAACTGTAATATCCGAACCATCGGTTACAGCATAGGGTAAGTCGTTATTTACCTGGACAAGCACGTAGGCTATCTCAGTTTTTTCCATATGTAACCCTGGAGTGTCCGGGATTATATCAAATTCGGTCATAAAAGAATTGACCACAAGTTTTTGCAGATTGACCTTTTCAGAATTAGATCTGATTGCTTTAGAGGTTTCTATACCAAAAGCTGGAATATTGGCCTGGGTCAGTGCATAATACGAGGCAGAATTTCTCTGTTCGAGATGGGTAGATTTATCCGAGATGGTGTTGTGGTTATTTGCCTTGAATTGGTAGCGGGGGTTGTCAATTTGTGGATTGACCCTTCCGATGACACGGAGTGCCAACTCTTCCAGGTTTATTGTCTTTTCACCACTTGGGATAAGGTATGTGCTGGCATCAAAAATAACAGATTGTCCAAATCTCTTCGGGTTTTCCATCTCATTTTTCCATTCGGGATTGTACCAGCCCGAACCTTCGTGCAGATTAAAAGACAATCCGACTCATCAATCAACCCTTTTAAAATGGAAACAATTTCCTGTTCAAGATTCTTATGATCTTTGCCTTTATTCCCAAACTTTCTATTCATATCACCTGTGAGGCCATTGCGCTGGTTAAGGAGAATAGAATAAAAAATGGCCCTTGGAACTACAATCAAATTCCCCCGTTTCAGGGTACTGTCAGCGTATAAATCAGCGGTGAGATAACCTCCGGGTTCATCACCCTGGATACCACCTATGACCATGATTGTTTTTCCAGGCTTTTTACCATAGATGCGGTAAACATGAAGTTGGTGTTCAGTATTGGCTAGGTAAACATCGTGAAGACTCTGATGTTGTGCAGTGTATACGGGTTGTACAAAGAAAAAGGTGAACAAAGTAACTAAAGAGAAAGCCAGTTGGAAGAGATTTTTCTCTTTTGCTGTGGTGTGCCTCTTTTTATCGGGTTGATTGCCAGAAGTGACGGGATCATGTCCTGTTTATGTGTTGAAAACAAGGTCCTCCAGTTTCTGGAAAGAGATGGTTTCAGGAAAACCTGTTTATCATACTTGTATTGCATTGAGTTGGCATCATATTCGTCGTATCGGATCCAGGCCATTGCCTGGTAACCAACTTTGAAAAACTGAAGCTTTTCTATCTGCTCAAGTTTAAGACCCTTTGCGGACAAACCCAATGTGTCCATCATAGTTATTGAGGGTGATACAGCCGTTGGTACTGTAAGGTATGAGTGTTTTATTAGTGCCGTGGATGAAAATGCCGTCCCCGTTATTGCCATCATACTTGTCAAAAAAAACATTGGGGTAATCGAGATGGAAGGCGCGGCTACCGAAGACGGTGATTTCATTATCTTGGGAAATTTCTGTGATAAAATAGACGCCTTCCGGAGTTTTTGCGTCCCCACTTATCTTTTTAGTGCGCGGATTTTCACCAGTAGCACATGTGAAGGTTAGGATGTGCTTAAGTGATTCTCCTTGCTCAAAAAGCATAAGTTTTTGTGTTCTTTTTTCGATAACCCTTCAATAGTTTTTTATCTTTCTGGCTTTCTCAATTTTTAGTATAGGCGAGATGAGTTTGGGGATGGTTGCTTGTAAATCATACCAACATGGGGAATACCATCCTCATCATAGGGAGTTGAGGATATCCGAAAACCAAGGTTTGTATAAAAGTTGACAAGATATTGTTGGGCTGAAATTTTGATTGGTTTACCAGGGAAAAGGGTCACGCAATGGGCAATGCCGAGCTGTACCAGTTCTTTTCCTAGGCCGTTTCGGCGGAATGATTTGCTGCAGACAACTCTGCCAATATGTGATGCCTCTGTAGGGCTCTTTGGCTTTAGTATTCGGAGATATGCGACGAGTTCAGTTGAAGAACTGTTTTTGATTCTGCCTAAGAGATGGTGTGAGTCTTGGTCTTTATTGTCACAGTCGAGGTAGGCGCAATTCTGCTCTACCACAAAGACATTCTGACGCAATCCCATGACCCTGTAGAGTTCACTTGTAGAAAGCTCATCAAACGTTAATAATTGCCAATCAATGTTCATAGTTGGGATGCTTATAAGTTGTCGTTTATTCGAGTAGTTCTTGCAAGCGAACAGAAAATTCCAATGATACTCAGGAACGTGAAAAAAATCATAGAACTGTGCATGGTTGCCATAAATTGAGTGCCGGTACTTTCATCAACGGGTTGGTCTCCAAGGTAGTGCGAGAGAAGTGTAGTTATGAGAGTCATTGCCGTGAGCATTCCGAAGGTTCGCATGGTGGCAATCATACTGGAGGCCATTCCGTAATCTTGTATTTCTATGCTTGTAATTATAGCTGTGGAATTAGGTGTTGAGAAAAACCCAAAGCTGATTCCCATAATGACGAGTACAGACAAGATATGCAAATATGATGAGGTTCCAGAAATAAAAACACAAACAGCAAGGCCAATCGTTCCCATGACCATGCCAAAAGTTGCGATGGGTGCTGGACTGTATTTATCTGCCAGTCGACCAGCAATAGGTGCACAGAAAGCCTGGAGCAGAGGCTGGATGATAAGAATAAAGCCGGTCGCTTTGGGAGATATTCCCCGGATGACCTGGAGGTAAATCGAAAAGAAAAACGTAATACCAAAAGACGCGGCGTAGTTCAGCAAGGTTGCAAGATTACTCAGAGCAAAAACCTTATTCCGGGTGATTTTTTTAAGGGGCAATATCGGATGAGCAATGGTGCTTTCGTAATACAAAAACAGGATCATAAAGAGCATTCCCATTCCACCTAGCCACTTGGCCATGAGTAATTGCCTAGCCTCAAGTACCCCGATGATGACGCAAAAAAGTGCGATCATATAGCCAATGGATCCGACCCAGTCAAATGGTTCACCGGCAGAATCCGCCCATTCACCTTTGAGACGAGTTATTGCAAATATGAGTATTGTTATTTCTACAGGGACAGCACTAAAAAAGATCCAGCGCCATCCGAGGTAATCTATCATGAGACCAGCAAGCATTGGACCCGCAGATATGCCAAGGTAGACACAACTGACCACAATCCCCATTGCTTTGCCTCGTTCTGCTGGAGGGCAGACTGAATTAAGTATAGCAAAACTGGTAGACGTTATCATCGCCGCACCAATACCTTGAATAAAGCGGAAAAGGATGAGGAGGTTGACGTTTGGTGCCAGTGCAAGCGCCAATGTCGCCAAGGTGATGACAATTGTGCCTGAAAAGAAAATTTTCTTACGCCCGTAGATGTCTGCATAACGCCCTACGGGGAGAAGAAGAAGTGCCACACCAAGGATGTATACCATCTCAATGAGACCAAGTTGTACGGCTTCGGAAGAAAATTCTTTGCCAATAGCTGGTAGAGCAACACCGATGGCGGAAAACATGAAGGGGGTTAGAAACTGTACAGCTGCGATGACCCAGAGAGTTGCGGTAAATGAGGCTTGATTTTTATTCGTGGTGTTAGCCATGGTTTCCAGCTTGCGGTTCGACGAAAATTGACGTAAATGATAAAGGTGTTTGATTCTATGTTAGAAAACGAACAAATACGCTTACTCAAATAGATGAAATATTGTATTCCCGTTTATCACAGGTACGCTGAAAATACATCGATATTTTACCGCAACCTTGCCAAATGGGGTTTTAAGGATCTCAACAGAGAAGATAATTACCATGATACAAATAATAATAGCATTTCTAGCAAGCGCTATGACCGGAGCCCAGACTTATCTTATTTACACCAGCGGACAGGCCTTCTGTCTAACCGGTGGTTGTGAGATTGTAGAGAGCTTGACTCTGGTCCCGTCTCTTTATTTTAATTTAGCTGGTTTCCTGTATTTTCAGTTGATCTTCTGGTGTTTACTCTGGGGGCGAAAGGGTTCTGTTTATTCAAGTAAAGTAGCGAGAGTATTTTTAACGGCAGGGCTTGTTGCAGAAGCAGTGCTTGTGTTTTTTCAATACGCTATTGCAGAAGCGTTTTGTTCGTATTGTCTCATCGTCTGTGCATGTATCGTTGTTCTTAATATGCTTTGTGGATTGCGTCAGATATTTCGCGGACTCATTCTTGCTTCTGCAGTCTTGGTTGCATGTTTCAGTCTTCAGTTTAATGTTGGAGGTGCCGGTGGCCAACCCCTTAATGCGGGTTCTCTAGCACACGTAAGCGGAGTATCAGGCCGTCCTACATTATATCTCTTCTTTTCGGGTACATGTCCACACTGCGAAGCTGTCATTGAGGCACTCGATGGAGAAAATGTTTGTGAAATACATTTTAACCCTATTGAAAGATTGGATTCTTTTGTCTTCCCAGAAGCAGAATTGCATATAGATTATGATCCATCCATAAACCTTGGATTTCTCAAAAATCTCTCCCTTGATGAAGTACCAGTTCTTGTGGCAATGGGAAGTGAGGGGACCCAGGTTATAAGTGGGGAAACAAGAATAATAAATTTTCTGGGAGAGAATTGCCGTCAGGATGTGACCATTGATTACAGTAGCTCGGAAAGTTCTTCTACAGGAATTGACTATACAGAGCCTTCGACCTATATGACTGTAAAAGAAGAAGGATGTAGTGTTGACGAAGATTGTGAGAAACCCAAAAAATAGAACTATGGTGTAAAGGTCTGGTCTTTCTCTGTTAACTGAGCAGGTCTGAGATTTCTTCCTTGGTTAACATGGAGCTTGGCCTGGAAGGGGTACGTCGATTCGCTATGATTCTCTGGTCTCCTTGTTGTCTGCGATCAACGCCAAGACGGGAACGGGTGAGAGAACGAATCCATCCATATAAAGTACGATGGGGGTTTTTGGCTTTTCTTGAGTCGTAGCGACGTTCACTGTAGGCACGCCGATCTCGATCATTTCTTCGACGACAGCTCTCGGGGCGACGACGTTCTGTCGTACCGTCCCATTCTGTAATATTACGTTTATCCATATCCTGCTTCACTAATAAATTTATAGTGTTTATTTTGTGGCAGACGTAAAAGAACTACTTCATTTTTAAAACTTCAATGTATAGATATAATCATTTTTGGCTATTTTGTAAAATGAGAAATTTGCCAATAAAACAATAAAGTGTAGCTATTGTGTATCTGTTTGTATTCCAGAATAGCTAATTCTGATCCTCCACTTCCTGCTTGAATTTTTCAATCTGGCTTTCAAGGCCGATAACCTGATCCACGGGTAATACAAAGGCTATACCAGTCCCCGGCTTATCAAATTCCCCTACTTTTCCAATTGTTTTAAGCACCTGACTGACCAATCGCTCTTCTAGGAGAAACATAATAATATCAGTTTGTGCCTCAAGACTCAGGCCGAAAAACGTTTTGGCTTCACGGATGCCAGTTCCTCTCGCGTGGATGATGGTGGCGCCTGTGGCACCGGCCGCTTTTGCTGCATCAACAACCTTGTCGGTAATATCAGACTTCACTGATGCCAATATAACTTTAAATTGCATTTGTTCTCTCCTTGTGACTTTTACTTTTTTCTTGTTGCGAGCCAATGGGCGCATTGTGCATAGGTAAGCACGCTGATGATTGGAAACAAGCTGGCAAAGGCTATAAGCCCAAAACCATCAATGGCAGGATTTCGTCCCGGAACTGAAGCAGATAGACCCAGACCTAAGGCTGCTACGATTGGTACGGTGACTGTGGAGGTTGTTACGCCACCAGAATCATAGGCCAGTGGGACGAGAGACTTCGGGGCGAAAAAAGTTTGCAGGCTTACGATAATATAGCCGGCAGTTATGTAGTAATGAAGTGGAGTCCCGCTAATTATTCTGAAACTGCCAAGGGTAATTCCTACGGCCACACCAACTGCCACTGTGATGCGCAACCCCCATTGACTGATACTACCGCCTGAAACTTCACTTGCCTTATATGCTACTGCAATAAGTGATGGCTCGGCAATTGTTGTTGCAAAACCAATGGTTGCTGCAAAGAGGTAGATCCATCCATAGGTACTCCAGTGGGTAAGGTCGACACTCTCTTTATCTCCCTGGAGAAAGATGGGGTTTGTCAATTGTTCTGCCATTAAGTTGCCAACAGGAAAAAGTGCTTCTTCAAGGCCGGTTAGGAAAAGGGTAAGGCCAATAAGTACATACAGACTCCCAATGAGGATTTTTGCAATATTTGCGATTGGTTGTTTGATAACAACCAGTTGGAAGAACGTAAAAAGAAGAGCAATAGGGAGTAGATCTCTGGCTGTAAGAAAAAGCGAGTTGAAAAATCCAAAAAGTATTTCCATTGGTTACGTCCCTTTTATATGCCAAAAACAATAATACCGTAACCCATAACAAAAATCATGGGTAACAGAGAGGCAAAAGCGATAAGGCCAAAGCCATCCAGGAGCGGATTTCGGCCTTTAATTATTGTGGCAAGACCAACACCAAGCGCTGTGACGAGAGGTACGGTGATAGTAGAGGTTGTGACACCTCCAGCATCATAGGCGATACCTATAATTTGCTCAGGAGCGATGGTGGTGATAAGGACCACCAGGATATAACCGCCAATAATGAGATAATGGATGGGCCAGTTGAGAAGTATTCTGAGTACTCCAAGAAGAATAGCCAGACCAACTGAGAAGGCTACAGTTAATCTCAGTCCAAGGGCGTAGGAGTGAAGTGAATCAGGAGATGGATCAAGTAGGCCTCCCTGGGCTGCGATCTCTGCTGCTTTTTTACATATGGCAATAAGGGCGGGCTCTGCAACAGTTGTGGAAAACCCAAGAGCAAAAGCGAAAGTAAGCAGCCAGAACAGACTTCCTTTTCGCGTGAGAGATTGGGCCATACTTTCGCCCAATGGAAAAAGCGCCATCTCTAACCCTTGGATGAACATGGAAAGTCCTACAATGACCATCAGGGTACCAAAGAGTATCTCGCCCAACTGAGGAAGTGGTTGCCTGATGATAAAAATCTGAAAGAAACTGATCACAAGTACAATAGGCAGAAGATCCATTGCCGATTGTTTCAGTTTACTGGCAATGAAGCTAAAGGTTTTGTTTTGGAATGGATTGATTTGTTTCATATTCTCAATTCTAACCGGAAACGTAGGATTTATACCAGTTTTATATATCGAGTACTGGGAGTAAGGAAACCATAAATCAGGTATATATAAAAACCAAAAAATGAAGCTCCATTCATTAATTATTCATATGTGTCTGAATGTATTAGTTATTTTTGGTATTGAAAAATAGTATGAATCTGTTAAATATAATAGGGTTGAAAAAATTAGATGGACAGAGGTCGTTGTATTCCTCGAATTCTGTGTTGAATTGTGACGACCACTGATTTTCAAAAGTGATGTTTTGAGTGGACCACAGAGCATGTCGGTAGAAAAATAAATGATAAGAGAGTAACACACTGTACTTAAAAGAGAAATGAAATGACATTACCAATTAATGACCAAAGTATCTCTCTCAAATCGATTGAAGAGATTAATACGCTCAGCGGTGAAAGCGTAAAACTCTGTATGCAGTGTTCGACTTGTACAGGGATGTGTCCCATGGCGGAGGAAATGGATTTTAGTCCTCGTAAGGTGATGCATTTTGCACAGTTTGGACTGATAGACAGACTGAAAGAAATTAATACCTTCTGGAAATGCGCTTCCTGCCACGCGTGTTCTGTTAAATGCCCTAGAGGGATTGATATTGCAAAGGTTATGGAAGCTCTGAGACAGCAGACTCTTCGTAAGAGTAAGAATTATATTGAACCGTCCCAGATGTCAAAAGAGGCAATTGCGGAGATGCCACAGATTGCATTAGTCGCTGGTTTTAGAAAATTTACGAGTTAAGGAGAGCAATGAAAATCAGTTACTATCCAGGTTGTACCTTAAAGACCAAAGCAAAAAATCTGGACATTGCTGCGGTTGCGTCCCTGGAAGCATTAGGAGTGAAAGTCGAAGAAATTGAAAGATGGAACTGTTGTGGTGCCGTACATTCTCTTACCGCCGATGATTTGATTCATCAGGTAGGGCCGGTTCGTAATTTGGTGCGTGCAAAAGAGATGGGAGCTGACAAGTTGGTGACGCTCTGTTCCATGTGCTACAACACTCTTGCCCGTGCCAATGAGATTATGAAAAATGATCCTGAAAAGCGGGATACCATTAACCGCTTTATGGATGAAGAGATTGATTACAACGGGGAGATTGAGGTCGTTCACTATCTCACTTTTTTAGAGGAAGAAATAGGCTGGGATAAATTAAAAAGCCAGGTGAAGGTTCCACTAACAGATCTCAAAGTTGGTTCTTATTATGGTTGCACTCTCCAACGTCCTGCAGACGTCGGCATTGAGCCCTTTGGTCAGTTTGAACTTATGAATAATATGTTTAGAAGCCTTGGTGCGGAGGTGGTGGAATTTACAGCAGCGGATAAATGCTGTGGTTCATATCAGGTGCTGAGCAGTTTACCCGGCGAGAACAGTGCGGGCGCTAACGTCATTAATACTGCAGCCAAAGAGGGTGTCGAGGCACTGGCAACAAGTTGTCCACTGTGTGAGTATAACCTAGGCAAGCAGCAACAGCAGATGCAGGATAAGGGCAATATAGAACAAAAGGTGCCAACCTACTATTTTACTCAGTTGCTTGCTGTGGCTTTAGGGTTGGATGTTGAGCTATGCCATTTTGAATTAAATGATAAGCAAAGCCTTGGGTTACTTGAAAATAAAAACTATCTGGTCACCGCTTAATACCGGAACCTAGCCCCGATAAACGGGAAACAAGTCGGGATAAGTACCTTCACCAAATTATTTCGAAGTCCATGCTTATCTCTGCCACAAAAACGAAGAGATAAGCGTAGACTTCGAAATAATTTATAAGGTTCTAAATAGATAACAGACAATACGCGCCAATTGTACAGTCATTATTGGAGATAGATCATGTGTGAAATAGAAACAAAAAAACAAGCCACACCCAGGGTAGCAACTGGAGACAGGGCTATTCTACCAGAAGGTGCAAAAACAATACCTGTATATATCATGGGTAAGCAGTACCAAGTTCCCGAGACCCTTACGATTATGAAGGCTATGGAATTTGCTGGATTTCATTTTCTTCGAGGGGCCGGCTGTCGTGGTGGGATCTGCGGAGCATGTCCCACTGTATATCGCATGGCTGGGGATTATAAATTACATTTTGGTCTTGCCTGCCAGACGGTTGTGGAAGCGGATATGTACCTTGCTCAAATTCCATTTTTCCCTGCCAACAGAGCCGACTATTCCATTGAAGAAATTGGTGGCCTTCCAGAGGCGATTCATGCCCTTTATCCTGAGATTTTCCGTTGTGTAGCCTGTAACCAATGTACAAAGGCATGCCCCATGGATGTTGATGTACTGGGGTACATTTCAGCCCTGAAACAGGGAAATATTGAAAAAGCTGCCAAGCTGTCTTTTGATTGCATCCAGTGTGGGCTGTGTGCCAGTCGATGCATGGGAGAAATCCCACAATATCATGTAGCACAACTCGCCCGTCGGATGTATGGCAGGTATATCGTCCCTAATGCAGAACACTTAAAAGCAAGGGTTGAAGCGATAGAGAGTGGTCGCTATGACGCGATGATGGACGAGCTAGAGAACATGAGCAAAGAGGATTTGGAAAAAAGGTATGTGGAACGGGAACGTGAGCCAGATTTTGCTGAAGTAGGCTCCTGGAAACCTGAAGAGACTCGTTATTTATAATCACACATCGATTGATCCTCTTTGGGATTAAGGAGAGTAGAATGGCTTATACAGCTGAAATGAGAGAACTGATTAAAAAAGTTGAGGCAACCCGGCCAGAACGGGTTGCAATGGCTAAACGCAATGAAAACTATCCAGCCCTGACCATGGATGAGCGGGCGGATGTGTTGTCAAAATTTCACCCTGATTACCAGACTACAGGTAAACGAACAGTAGGAGTAGGGCCTAACAAAGGTGAGACCTTCCAGGAAGGTGTAGCAGCTTTACTGGAATCAAAGTCGATGGTTCGTCCAGACAAAGTAGATCTGAGTAAGGTCGATCATGAAACGGACGTCCTCGTTATAGGTGGTGGTGGGGCGGGAACGTCTGCTGCTATCATGGCTGCCGATGAGGGATGTAAGGTTATTATTGCAACTAAACTTCGCCACGGTGATTCGAACACAATTATGGCTGAAGGTGGTATTCAGGCAGCAACCCATGAGTGTGATTCACCCTATTATCACTTCATGGACACCATTGGCGGTGGTCACTTTTCGAATCAGAGAGATCTTGTCGCTGCACTTTCAAAAGATGCACCGCTTTCAATCGCCTGGCTCGAAAAACTCGGTATGATTTTCAATAAATATGAAGATGGTCGTACCGTTGTTCGCCACTGTGGAGGTTCTTCAAGAAAGAGGCTTCAGTCATCTGGCGATATGACAGGTGCTGAAATCATGAGGGTTGTGCGGGACGAGGTAAGAAACAGAACGGATCAGATCACGGTTCTTGAGTTCAGTCCAGCGGTAGAACTTATTCTCGATGACGATGGTAAGTGCGCAGGGGCAATCCTGCATAATATGGAAACCAAAGAGTTCTCCATAGTTAAAGCAAAATCTGTCATAATCGGTACCGGTGGTTTTGGTCGTTTGCATATCAAAGGCTTTGCCACCACGAACCACTATGGGGCAACCATGGATGGTGTGGTCATGGCGTACCGTGCGGGCGTTGGTAATAAATCCCTGCATTCAACCCAGTATCACCCTACCGGAGTTGCCTATCCGGAACAGAACGTTGGGCTGTTGATTACAGAAAAAGTACGTGGTCTTGGAGCGCATGTACTCAATATTGATGGTGAACAGTTCTGTTTTCCTCTGGAACCACGTGATGTTGAGTCGGCCGAGCTTATCTGCGAAGCAATGGAGAAAGGTAAAGGTATCCTCACTCCCACAGGGCGTGTTGGTCTCTGGCTCGACTCTCCAATGATTGAAGAACTGCATGGTCCAGGCTCTGTACGTAAAGAGTTGCCCGCAAAATTTATTCAGTTTGAGCGTCATGGTATTGATATCAGTAAGGACCCTATGCTTGTTTACCCAACCCTGCATTATCAAAATGGCGGTATCAATGTAAACGGTGCAACTGAAACGACTGTGCCTGGTTTGTACGCTGCAGGAGAAGCGATTGGCGGGGTTCATGGTGAAAACAGGCTGATGGGAAATAGTTTGCAGGATATCATTACCTTTGGTCGCCGTGCAGGAATCAGTGCTGCAAACTATGTGAAAAGTGGAGTGAAGATTAAGGGACTCAGCCTTGACCATGTGGTTAATTTTGAAAAAGAGCTGGCTGAAGCAGGAATAGAAAAGCCGGGCATTGCACCTATTCTTTTACCAGATTATTCCACCGATGAGATGGTTGAACGAAGATGGCCTGAGGCGCGGACAAAAGATGAGGAGATAGCTGCGTAAGGTATTGCTGCTATAATAATAAACATCTGATATCTGTTTAATATAAAAATCCGCCACAGAAGTACTTCTGTGGCGGATTTTTTTTATCTTGGGGAGGACCATTTATTTAGAGGTTATTTATTCATCATCCATGCAAAGAGCCTGATGTAGCGCGCGTTGTGCAAGAACAAATTGATCTCTGTCTACGGTAAATTGCATATTAGTCTGACGCGAGGTCTGGGATACCGTGAGGATATTAATATTGGCATCCGCCAGTGCCTTGGCCGCCTTTGACAGGATACCTGGTTTAGCAATGTTAGAACCAATAGCGCAGACAATGGCCATCTCCTGGACGGTGACCACCTCGAATTGATTTCGAAGATCATTGAGTACGGCATCTGTAAGGTCTTTCTCGGCAATGACAATATCAATGGTGTTGGCATTGGTTGCCTTATTGATGTAGCTTATGCCATGGGTTTCCAGGACCATCATGATATTTAAATCAAACCCTACTTCACCAACCATCTTGGTATCGTGAATTTCGATACAGACAACAGTATCAGAACCGGTTACCACCTCTGTTTTCAGTTGCGGACAAATATAGTCTTTTGTCATAAGAGTACCGGGGTGACTGGGGTCAAAAGCGTTCATTATTCTGATAGAAATTCCAGCTTTTTCAAGAGGTTTTGAGGCTTTCGGGTGTATCGCTTCCATACCGACATCAGCAAGCTGGTCAGCGACATCAAAGTTTGTGTTACAGATTGGATGCACGTTTTCCGCACCCATTATCATCGGGTCGCCAGAGCAGAGATGGTATTCCTTATGGATGACCGCTTCTACTGCACCTAGAATTACGGCAATCTTAGAAAAGGTTACCTCAGAGTAGCCACGGTCAAACTCGCGCATAATACCTTCAGTTCCCTTGGTGTAACCGGTAGCAACGAGGATCGTTTTCGATGGATCAAGACCCTGAAAGGTATATTGGATTCTCTCATCGATGGTCCTTTCTTTTCTGTCACGCCAGCCGCTGAGGTCAACGAAGGTTGCATCGTAACCAAGATTTTGCAGGATGTTCGTGCTGTTAAAAGCACTATGCATTTCGCCAAGTGACGCTAGGAGTTCGCGTGCCGCCAGGAGGAGTTCACGGCGCATGACGTAACCGGATCCAAGGACTGTATCCATGGATCTCAGAATATTTACTGAAAATGCGATACGTTCACAAATAAAGTCATCCGCTTTTTTTGTGTCTAGACCGATGTCCGCAAGTTCTGCATTTATGGCACAGAGCTTTTTCTGCAGATTGAGCATTGCTGGTTCATATTTTTCATTATGAATGAAGGTCTGATAGATACCAGGCATGCCGGTTTTTTTATGTTCAAGCAGCTCGTTGGTGATTCCTGAATAGGCAGAAACAACATAGATTCTGTTGAAGATATCAGATTTATCTTTGAGGATAACGTTGTCCAGTACTTCTCCAAAACGGGACATTGTTGTTCCGCCTATTTTCTCAATACGCAGATTGTTGTTGCTCATTATTATTCACCAATAAAGAAATGTGTTCGTCAAGCTGGATAAATTAGGTCTGTATCCTATCGTAAAGTCATGTACGTCGCAAGAGATTTATGGGGAGTGAAAATGCGTGTATATGGGGTGGGTTGGACCATAAAGACTTATGAGGTAAGGGATTGTTTCATCTTGTGGGTGGCAAGGTTCATTTCATCTTCTAGTTTTTGCAAGGTGTGGGGGAGGTGATCTTTTTCATAGACTTTGCACTGCTGCTCAATTTTAGAAGCTACTTTTTGAACTGTTGTTGCGCCAACACTTGCTGCGGCACCTTTGAGTTTATGGGCGAGACGTTCCATTTTATTCAGGTCGTTATCAACAAAATGATGTTTAAGCTGTTCTATATGTTGGGGACCATCAGTGATAAACATCTGTATAACAGTTGAAAGGAGTTGCTGGTCTCCCATGAGACGTTGCAGGAGAGCGTCGTAATTGAAAACGGCGGAGGCGTCATGAGTTTGTACTTCCGATTCTTTGGCCATAGTTTTTCCCAAAATAGGAAACTGTGGATCATCTAGTAGTTTGCCAAGAATCATGGATAAATCGGTGGTATTGATTGGTTTTGCAAGATATTCATCCATTCCGGATTGTATGCATTTTTCCCGGTCACCTTTTATGGCATGTGCTGTAAGGGCTACTATGGGAATAGTGCTTTGATTATGTGTAAATGTGTTTTTTCGAATAGTTTGTGTTGCTTCAAAGCCATCCATAATGGGCATGGAAATGTCCATGAGAATAAGGTTGAATGGTCTCTTTTGCAGGGAGCGAATTGCCTCTTTGCCGTTGCTCGCAACCTCAATATCTAAAAAACCCATTGTCTCAAGAATTCCAAGTACTACCTGCTGATTTATAGGGTTATCTTCTGCAAGGAGGATCGACTCACTTCGGTAGTAGGGTTGCTCGAGTTTTAGGGGGATGAGTTCTGTCGTATCAGGAGCCTGCTGCGGAAATAGAATTCCTTCTAAAGAATCAGCCAGGTTTTTGAATTTCACAGGGTTACCGAGTGTGGTTGTATAACTGTGGAGGGAATTGCCCAGTGTCGTGTTGTTTTCCTCAGTGAGCACGATGGTTTTATTTTGGTCGGTTGAGCCAGAAGTGCCGGATGTCTCCGTAATATGAACCAATCCTACTCTAATGAGAGACTCCTCAACAATGATAATATCATGAGGGAAAGTAGGAGTGTGAAGTATGTTTGTGGGGGGATCTTCCGAGTCAAATGCCCCGAGATGTGTAACGGCACCACCCCATTGGGCAATCTGCTCAGCGAGTGCAATTCTTCGGGTGTTGTTTGTGTCCAAAATGAGGACGTTAGAGTTACCCAAATCTGGTACTTTGAGGTAGGTTTTAGTTGAACTATGTTGTTCTGCAAGTTGGACACTAAAAGAAAACTCTGTACCCTTATGTTCTCCAGTATGAACGGTAATATGTCCCCCCATCAACCCACAGAGCTGCTTGGAGATGGCTAGTCCAAGTCCGGTACCTCCAAATTTTCTGGTGGTGGATGAGTCCAGTTGCTCAAAACTTCTGAATAACATAGTTTTCTTATCTTCCGGGATACCAATCCCCGTATCCTGAATGAGAAAATGCAATGTTATCTGTTTTGCATCTTCTGCCCCCTTTGTAACCCGAACAACGACCTCTCCTTCACTTGTAAATTTAAGTCCATTGGTGACAAGGTTGAGAAGAATCTGTTGCAGCCTGTCAGGGTCTCCTATAAGCAGTGTTGGAACATCTGGTGCTATTGTGCAGATAAATTCAATACTCTTTTCTTGTGCCTTGATGGACATAATGTCCGAGATGCGGTCAAGTAATTCATGGAGATCAAAATCGAGGGATTCAAGGTCCAGTTTATTCGCCTCAATTTTAGAAAAATCGAGAATATCATTGATGATTGTCAGGAGGAACTCACTACTTTTTTGTAAGAGGTCTACGTAGTGTTTCTGCGTTTCATCAAGCTTTGTATTGCTCAAAAGCGAGGCCATTCCAATGACCCCGTTCATAGGAGTCCTGATTTCATGACTCATATTGGCAAGAAAAGTAGACTTGGCCCGGTTTGCGCTCTCTGAACTTTCTATGAGTTTTTCTCTGTCTTTTTCTGCAATTTTTCGGTGGGTTATGTCGTGACCAACACCAATAAGGCCGGTTATCTTTCCTTCTCTATCACTTAAGGGGATTTTGGTGAGATGGAGCCAGCGCCAGTGACCTTCGCTGTCGGGAAGATACTCTTCCTCGTCTAGTAGGGAGGTTTCTCCTCTGAATATCGATTGTTCAGCCTGATACAGTTTTCTCGCAACTTCCTGAGGATAGTAGTGTAGGTCGTTTTTGTTTTGAACCTGAGCGGGAAGGCGTTCTCCAAGGAAATCAACACAGGTTTTGTTCGCTGTAATGTAGAAACTGTTTGTGTCTTTGACGAAGACAATGGCTGGAATGTTGTCAATCACAGAGCGGAGGAAGGTCCATTGTTCTTCCATTGCCTTGTTGATTTTTTCTGTCTGATCCTTTGCTCTGGTCAATTCAAGAGTCCGGTCTTTCACCAGTTTTTCGAGTTGGGTCTGGTGTTTTTCCAATGCCTGCTCAGTCTGTTTTCGTTTGCTGATGTCACGGACGATGGAAGAGAGATACTTCTGGTTTCGAAGAACAAATGCGGTGACGCTTATTTCAACTGCAACAGTGCGACCGTCTTTAGTCATATGGGTCGTTTCGACAACATTTTTTTCATGAAGATTTTTAAGAAAACCTTCGTAATCAAAAGTTGCCATAACTTCGGGACTGTCAAGCCCAAAGGGGGGCAGTTGTAACAGTTCTGTTTTGCTGTAGCCATAACGCTCACAGGCAATGTCATTTACATCTACAAGGGTTATTTGAAGTTTGTCTTCATTAAAGGAGTGGAGAAAAATCGCATCGTTTGCAGAATTAAACAGATGTCGGTATCTGGCCTCACTTTCAGATAATGCGATGTCTGCCAGGATGCGGCCTGTAATGTTCTCAGCAGTACCAATGATACCTATGACATTTCCAGCCTCGTCATATAGAGGTTGCTTGTTTTGTTTATAGATTGCTCTATTTCTGCCTTGCCTCTTGTCTTCATAAATAAAATCACGCAAAGGAACTTCAGATTTCAAAACATCTTTTTCCAGCTCGTTGATATAGGCAACTTCAGTCGTTGAAAAATTGAAATCATGATCTGTTTTGCCTATCATGATTTTGGGGCTGATGGCGTTGTTCGCCTTGGCATATGCCCTATTGCAGCCGAGATACCGGGACTGGAGATCTTTCCAGAAGATCAACTGGGGAACGTTATCGATTACGGTTCGAAGAATTCGTTTACTGGCAAATTTGGCCAGCTCAGCTTCCTTTTGCTCAGAAATATCGAGGCTGATTCCATTAAATTGTTGCACATCACCATTTGACTTACGTATCACATAGAGGCGTATGTCTATCCAGGAGATGCTTCCATTCGCTTTAATTATCCTGCATTCCTGGCTCAGGTTGGAACGATGTGTTTTTGTACTGAAGTGAACAATATTTTTGAGGAGTCGTGTTTTGTCTTCCGGGTGGACCAAGTCTAACGGATTGAGACCCTTTGCATAAAAATCTTCCGGCAGAAATCCAAACTGAGAGATGTTTTCAGAAATAAATTCGATTGGCTGTGTGGCGTTTGTGATCCAGGAAAAGGCTACAGCGGGGCTTTTGTTGATTATACCCTTGAGCGTTTCGGCTTCTTTTCGTGTCTCTTTCAGCTCGTGTAACAATTGTTGATTCTGCGCTCTTAGATCAGTCATTGTCAGAATTTGTGATTGTAGAGGAAAAATTGTTGAAGTAGGTATTTTTCTTATTATTCAATATAGAAGAAATGTGCCGTAAAAACATATCTTTTTATCTTTTAGCCCTGTTGGAAACTCTCTAATGATCTGGTAACTGACTTTTTTTCATGGTAAATTGGAGGTAGAGACGATTTGTTGTTTAGAGCTGGCCCCAAAAACAGCACCTGGTTAACGAATGGATTATCCCAAACTCATAATTTCATTATTTTTATTAATTATCACCATTGCTTTTGGTACGGGTGGCTATGTTTTCTTTGAGGGAATGCCTCTTTTTGAAGCATTTTACATGACTCTTATCACCATCAGTACCGTTGGTTTTTCCGAGGTGAGACCACTTTCAGATGTGGGCCGTGTAATTACAATTGTAATCATTATTCTTGGCATTAGTTTACTGACCTATACTCTGGGGCAGGTAGCTCGTATTTTTGTTGAAGGGGAACTCAGAAAAATTCTAGGGAGGAGGAAATTGGAAAAACAGATTGCTGCATTAAAAGATCACTATATCATCTGTGGCTATGGTCGTATCGGTTCTATTATAGCAAGTGAGTTATTGGCTGCCAATTTACCAATTGTTGTGATAGATCAAGACCCGGAACGGATCGAGTTACTTGAAGCGGCCAATATTCTCTATCTCTGCAGGGATGCCACTTCGGACGAAGCTCTTGTGGAAGCCGGCCTTGAAAGAGCGATCGGTTTAATTACTGCTGTGAGTTCAGATGCCAATAACGTGTTTATTTCTCTTTCCGCTAAAGAACTCCGTCCAGATATTTTTATTCTGGCGAGATCCTCGGATGAAAGCAATGAGAGTAAGTTGCTACGGGCTGGGGCTACCAAGGTGGTCTGTCCCTACCAGATAGGTGGTAAGAGAATGGCAGAGATCATCCAGAAGCCAACAGTTATGGATTTTTTAGAGCAGGCAATGGTGAATGAGGAACTTGACCTGAATATTGAAGAGGCTCGAATTAACGAGGGTTCTGTGGTGGAAGGGGCATCGGTGATGGGGAGTCGCCTGCGACAAAAATATGGTGTCATCATTGTCGCTATCAAGAGAAAAGGTGGCAAAATGGTTTTTAATCCCGGTCCTGAAGAAACTTTTCTTGTAGGGGATGTCCTTGTTGTAATAGGTAAAAAATCAGAGTTGCTGAGAATGAATAAAGAAATTTCGTAATGTGATGATATAGAAGTGGTGAAGTAGCCTGTCTTTTATTTATTCAAACTTCTAATTACCTTCTGCAGGATTGGTTTAATCTTCACAGGGGTGGTTCTGTGCAACTGGAGATTGCTACAGTTATTAAATATCAGAAAGGCAGTTAATTCTTTGTAGAGAGCAAGACAAAAATCATCGATTTTTCTAAGTTCTGGTTCCAAAGCAAGATGATGGATATGGAGTAGTGATTTTTTTCTTTCGGTTTTGCAGTCCATCCGGGCAACCAATTTTCCATCCCATAATATAGGTAAAGAAAAATAGCCGTATTGTCGTTTTGATGCCGGTACATAACATTCAAGAAGATAGTCAAAACCAAACAATGCTTTTATACGTCCCCGCTGTATGACAAGGTTGTCAAAGGGGGAGAGGATTTTAAGCTTGCTGCGAGAAAGTGGTTTATTGAGCAATTCAAGCGAAGCTGGTAACGCATAATAGTTCTTGTCCCCTGCACTGACCTCCAATACTTCTCCGCTTAAGACCATTTCCTGTAATGTATTGGAAATAAGCGGTTTGGTGTTTTTTAGTAAATAGGCTATCTCGGAGGGCAGCCCCAGTCCATTTGCTTGCAGATATCTGACAATCAAAAAACGGGTAGACTCTTCTGAGTCTGGCGGTGTGATGTCAATACCTTCAGGTAATACCCGTTCCGTGAGATCGTATACCTTGTGGAAATTAATTCGTCTAGCAATCATGAGATCACCCTGCATAAACAGATATTCCAACGCACGCTTAGCCGGTTTACTCTTCCACTCACCACTCTTTTTTCCTGCATGGTCAAAGTCTTTAGCCATCAGAGGACCCTCAGCTCTAATACGCTCCAGCACAGTTTTTATGAGTGCCGCATCCCGCTCATACCAGTGACTCTGGTCACCGTTTTTTATCGCCTGCTTCCGAGGTAAACTGTGTCTGTAGTCGCGCATGGGAAGGTAGGCGGCTGCGTGGGACCAGTATTCAAAAACCTGTTTCCCAGAAAGGAGTTTGTCGAGTTGAGGCGGAAGGTAGCGAGGGTTTCGATTCCACAGGGTGTGATGGTGGGCACGCTGAATGGCTGAGATCGTATCTATCTGGATATAACCAAGGTGCTCAATAGCAGATAATGTGGCTGCGGTTGTACTGCCGGTCTGTTTGACCGGAGGCAGTTTTTGGGATAGCAAGATAAGTTTTCTCGCTTGTTGAATGGAAAGAGAGTCTATCATCAGTGTCTGAAGAGTTTTCCTGTTCTATTTGATTCAAAAAAGAACGTTGTGAGATGTGATAAGAAACCAAGCATCACAGGTTTTTTGAAATCAAAATAACCAGATTTTCCTGATCTTTTTCCACGGAAAAAGTTGTGACTGAGTGATTGGCTGGTCCAGATATTTTATCACCGCCAGATTCAAAAGTTGACTTATTGATACTGCAACACTGTACTGTGTTTGTTCCTGGTACGGGATCTAAACGGCGATGTCCTATATGTGTACACTTGTTCAAGTATGCACGATATTCCTGATTTTCACCATACACAACGAGGACACGTACCGGAAGATTACCACCTTCTAGTCGTAATGCTCCACCTGGAACCTGTAATTCAGGGCTTTTGGTGAGATTAATAGTGATTTTTCCTGCCTCATAACTCCAACAATCAGATATTCTGGGCATCTCAGTCGCTGGTTTGCCAAGTATTCTTTGAACAAAACTTCTTTTTACGGATTTGATAGCCATTTTTTCTCGTTAATATTGTTTGGGTAGAATAATTGAGCTTAAGTCTTCTTTTTATGCCGTAACGATCTTTCTGTGACAGGAGCAAATTTCCTGTTTTGTGTCAATGTTGTTTTAGAAAATAGTGCAACCTTACTGGTCGATCGAGCTCAATTGTTTGTGCGTATGCTTTGGACGTGGTTTCGCCAGAAATATTACAATTTCATTTTGACATTTTAAGTAAAAAAGAGGAGAGTGCAACGCTCGTTGTTGACATATGAACAATATAACACATTGTCGTACTTTAAAATTGAGGGATTGATATGGACGTGAAAAAAATTGTAGTAATTGGAGGTTCCGCCGCCGGTGCTAAAGCTGCAGCAAAGGCCCGTAGACTTGACCAGAAAGCAGAAATCACAATAATTCAACGGGATCCAGACCTCTCGATGGCATCTTGTGGATATCCCTATTACGTCGGTGGTGTGTTTGACAATAGAAATGCACTCCTTTCAACTCCTACTGGTGTTGTACGGGGCCCTGAATTTTTCCAAAAAACCAAAGCGATTACGGCATTACCTGAGACCGAAGCAGTCAAGATAGATAGAGAGAACAAGCGTGTTCATTGTACAGGTGTGAAAACAGGAGAGTCGTCTGTCGTTGAATACGATAAGCTGGTTTATTGCACTGGTGCAAATGCCAAAGTACCACCAGTAGCTGGTAAAGATTTACATGGCGTTACCACTTTGGTTTCCATGCAAGACACCGATTTTCTCCATCAGGTAGTTGCCGAGAAAAAGGCCACCCATGTTGTTGTTATTGGAGGTGGACTGATTGGAGTTGAGGTATGTGAAGCATTGGTTGAATCCTCCATTGGCGTGACTCTTGTTGAGATGTCTCCAGACATTCTTATCTTCCTTGACCCACAAATATCAAAGCTTGCAGCGAACCACATGAAGAGTAAGGGTGTTACTATTCTTACAGAAATGGCTCTGGAATCTTTTGTAGGCGAGTCGGGACAGTTGACCGGGGTCATGTTGCGGGATGGTTCCGTGATTGATTGTGAGGTTGCGGTTGTTGCAACCGGTGTTCAGCCCAATGTCAAATTAGCAGCAGACGCGGGTCTTGAAATTGGTAAACTCGGTGGCGTTGTTGTTGACGAGTTTATGGTCACATCCGATGCGGACATATACGCAGCAGGTGATTGTGTTGAAGTGAAAAATATGATCACTGGCCAGCAGTCTCTTGCACCCATGGGTGATCTTGCAAATCTTCAGGGAAGGGTTGCAGGAGAAAACCTCGTTCTTGGTAACAGCATCTCTTTTCCTGGTACAATTCATACCGCTATATGTAAAATCTTTGATTTTACAGCAGGAGCAACTGGTGTGAGTGAAGAGACTGCAAGAAAGGCTGGTTTGGACGCTATTGAAACTGTTGTAAATGCAAGCCCGGATAAACCTGGATTTATGGGTGCTAAGCTGCTGATATCCAAGATTGTAATTGATGTGAAAGCAAATAAAATTATAGGTTATCAGTGTGTCGGAAATGGTGATGTGAGCAGACAGCTTGCAACTGCTGCAATGGCTATTCAGGGTGGAATGAGTCTCGATCAACTCTGTTGCGCCGATTTACCTTATGCACCGCCATACTCACTTGCTATTGATCATTTTATTGCTTCTGCCCATATTGTACAGAACAAGATTAAGGGCAGGCTTAGAACTATCAGTGCAAAAGAAGTCAAGGAGCAGATTGACCGTGGAGAGGATGTTTTTTATCTCGATGGACGAGGACCTGACGAATTTGAAGTACTGCGACTGGGAATAGGAGAGCATTACATGCCTCTTGGTGCATTAAAAGGGCGATTGGATGAATTGCCTAAGGACAAAGACAGTGAAATCGTCTGTTTTTGCAAGATAAGTCTCCGTGGGTATGAGGCCGCAATTGTTCTGGAAGAACTTGGTTATACCAATGTACGGGTTATGGAAGGTGGTATTGTTGCCTGGCCATATAAGCGCGAGAAATAAGTAGTATTTTGTTGAGACCGGGAGGGTGATATGCAAGATATCCTTCTCGGTTGAGAGTAATATGTCGCACCCTTCCACTTTGCTGTACCACGTGTTGTCCCTGTCTTTTTCTTTTACGCATCTGCTCAGATTATTTTTCATTTATTACGAATATGTAATGAATATAGTGGAGTAATTCTGTTATTGCTATTGACAGAGGGAATTGTTTATTTGTATTTTGACACCTTCGCTCAAAAAATAACTATCCATTAATGGAGGAAAATATGTGGCAAAAAATTGAAGCTGCTCCAGCTGATTCGATTCTCGGTTTAACTGATGCGTTTAAAAATGATCCAAGTAAAAATAAGGTGAATCTTGGAGTTGGGGTATATAAAAATGATCAGGGTTCAACTCCGATTTTAGATTGTGTAAAAGCAGCGGAAAAGATCCTTCTCGCTGAGGAAGCTACCAAGAGCTATCTCCCCATCTCAGGTGATCCTGTATATGCTCGTGAAGTGCAAAAACTCCTTTTCGGTGCAAGCAGTGAAGTGATCAGTAAAGGACGTGCCGTTACAGCTCATGCACCAGGTGGAACTGGAGCGTTGAGGGTCGGAGGTGATTTACTGAAAAAATTTAACCCGACAGCTAAGATGTGGATTTCCAATCCTACCTGGGCCAATCATAAAGGCGTTTTTACAACTGCCGGGTTCGAGCTTGCAACCTACGATTACTATAATCCAACAACGAAAAGTATGGATTTTGAGGCTATGACTGCAAGTCTTGAATCTGTACCTGCAGGAGATATTGTATTGCTTCATGCATGTTGTCATAATCCAACCGGTGTTGATCTCAGTGCAGAGCAGTGGAAAACAGTGGCTGCTATTGGAAAAGAAAAGGGTTGGATCGCATTTTTGGATTTTGCTTACCAGGGTTTTGGCGATGGTGTGGATGAAGATAGATGCGCAATTGAGGAGTTTGCAGCAACCGGTGCAGATTTCTTTGTCGCCAGTTCGTTTTCTAAAAACTTTGGTCTGTATAACGAACGTACCGGTGCTTTAACTATAGTCTGTCCTACCGCTGAAGATGCCACGGTGGCTATGAGTCATCTGAAAAGTACCATTCGGGTGATCTACTCTAATCCTCCAGCACATGGTGGTCTCGTCGTTGCCTGCATCTTATCCAATGAAGAACTGCATAAGCAGTGGTTGGGCGAGCTTGCAGCAATGAGGGATAGAATTAAGGCCATGCGTGAAGCACTGGTTGCAGGCCTTGCAAAGCGTGGTGTAGAGGGAGACTTTTCCTATATAACCTCCCAACGGGGCATGTTCTCTTTTAGTGGATTATCTGACTCGATTGTGCAGTCGTTAAGGGCAAATAAGTCTATCTACGTTGTTGGTGGTGGGAGAATTAACCTTGCGGGTCTTACAAGCTCAAACATCGATTATGTTTGTGATGCGATAGCCGAGGAGTTAAAGGCCTAAGAGGGAAAAGAGTTTGTAAAACAGCCGATGTCGTAGAGTGAGTATTCGGCTGTTTTGCACTATTGTTTCTGTTCGGCACTCGTCCCATTGTTAGTGAATATCGGGTCTTGCAAATCTTGTATAGCACAGTTTTACTCTTGCTCCCTTTTCTTGATTTCCTCTCCTACATTTCCACTTAAGGTGAAAAACGGTATATTGTCGAAATAATTCGAGTCAGTGGGCTCTTTGAGGGAAAAATCGAAATTGTAAAAAGGGAACTCCCATAAGGACGGTTGTGATAAGGTGAATAACAGGAGTAGAATGATATCTGGGAGAAAACAGGCCAGGTTTCGGGGTGAAATTGAAAAATCCTACCCCGGAAAGATGCAGATTTAGAATTTTAGAAAAGGTTTGATCTTTTCTAAAAGAGACATGTCGATACCTTCAACGTTAAGAAGATCTTTTCTAAAAGAGACATGTCGATACCTTCAACGTTAAGAAGATCTTTGATCTGTGCAAAGGAACCATTTGCATCCCGATAGGCCGTGATAGCTTCACTGATCTTAGGTCCAATTCCAGGGATGGCAGAGAGCATTTCAGGAGTTGCCTTGTTGATATCGATCATATCAGTGAGGGAACCTTTTTCTGCCATGGTACTTGCTTGTTTTGCTGCATCGGTGAGAGCTGCCATGCCGCTTTTCTCTTCGCTAAATGAATTTCCTGCGGTGAGAGTGAGCATAAGAGTGGTGCCAATTGCGATGCCAGTCAACATTTTACGTGTTACCATGTTCTATTTCCTTTATTTATATATAATGAAGTTAACAACTCGTTGGTGTCACCTAAGCAAAGTAATACAATTTGAAAATGAGTCAATCTGGTTGCGGTAAAGAGCTGGTAAGTATTTGATATGTATCTGCCAATTGTGTGTCGCAAGATGTGCGGAGATTACAGTAGTGGTGCTGGTTTTATGCAAATGTAATACATTGATTTTTTATATTGAGAAAAGTAAATCTGTCTATACACACAGAACAGGAGAATGCGTATGAAAGTGCTGACATTATTGGGGAGTCCACGAAAAGGCGGGAACAGTGATACTCTTGCACGGCTTATAGGTAAATCCATTGAGGAAGGAGGAGGTACAGTAGAGTACGTGTATCTCAACGGCTTAAACCTTCGCCCTTGCCAGGGATGTGGTGGCTGTGAAAAGAGTGGTGTTTGCATCTTAAAAGATGATATGGGTCCAATTTATGACGCAGTTGATCAGGCGGATCGGATATTACTTGTGAGCCCGGTATATTTTTATGGATTGTCAGCACAATGTAAAATATTTGGTGATCGTATGCAGGCACCTTGGGCGAGAAAGTATTTGTTGAAAGAGCGTTTCCGTCAGGGCGAAGGTCGAAAAGGCTATCTTGTTTCAACGGCAGCGACCAAAGGTCCAAAAATATTTGATTGTAGTATCTTGACCACAAAATACATCTATGATGCTGTCGATGTAGAATATGGTGGTGGGTTTGTGGTTACAGGTGTTGATGCGAAAAAGGCTGTACTTAATTTGCAAAATGAGATGAACC
Organism: Desulforhopalus sp.; assembly: GCA_047622095.1. GTDB lineage: Bacteria > Desulfobacterota > Desulfobulbia > Desulfobulbales > Desulfocapsaceae > Desulforhopalus_A. The sequence goes on along the minus strand of JBLHNU010000024.1, from coordinate 30,917 downwards.
GAGCTACACAGTTTGGTAAGGATATTGTTGAGGGGCGGGTCTAGATAGCAGATCGATTACGCATGACCACCCGTTGCGCTTTTAGCGATACGGGTGGTTTAATCACTTGTATTGTTATATTGTTATTTATTTTACATCTTATTTTTGATAAGTACATTTCTCGTATTCGTATTTTCAAGAGACTTCAATATTTCCATGGTGTTTAAAGCCACTGTCCCTGTTTGCAATCTTATTGAAATATAAAACTATCAGTTTTTCAGGTTTGTTAAAAGGAAGAGAGATCCCGTATGATTTTGTTTGATGGCCATACTCATATTTATGATTGTTATGATCTGGAGAATTTTTTTACGGCGGCCTTTAAAAATTTTTCTAATGCGGTTGCAAAGCTCAAAAACGGGGGGACTATCACCTGTTTTATGCTACTTTCTGAGGCAGGCGGCGTACACTATTTTAAGAAATTGCAAGAGCTTGCACGCTCCGAAAATAAAGGAACAACATCATGGAGAGTAGAAGAAAGTGACGAACCCTTTTCTCTTTTTCTGTATCATGATGATTTTCCTTCCATGCGATTGATCGTTGCAGCCGGACGCCAACTTATCACAAAAGAAAAGCTGGAACTTTTAGCACTTTTGACAGAACAAGAGTTTGAAGATGGCCTGACACTGGAAAGTGCAGTCCAGGCGGTGAGTGAAGCAGGAGGGATCCCGGTCTGTCCATGGGGCACTGGCAAGTGGATGGGGACTCGTGGAGAAGTGCTGAGTTCATATATGACGAATATGACGAAGCAAGACGAGTTGTTTTTTCTCGGAGATAGTGGTGGAAGACCGTCTTTCTGGCCTCGACCATCTCTGTTTAAAGCCGATTTGGTTAAAACAAAACTCCTGTCAGGTAGTGATCCGTTACCGCTGTCTGGTGAAGAAATTAAGGTTGGTTCTTTTGGGACGTATATCAATTGCGAATGTCCTAAAGAGCGACCAGTAACTTTTTTGAAAGAATTGTTGAGAAAGCCTGATGTTGAACTGAAGGGATATGGGAGGCTGTGTTGTCCTCTCATGTTTTTCAAAAATCAAGTAGCCCTCAGACTACATTAAAAATACTCTTGTAAGAGAACTGCAATAAATGAAAAGAAATATTAAGAAACTGGCCGACAATACATTTGATATAGTTGTTGTTGGTGCGGGAATACACGGGGCAACCATTGCACTTGAAGCAGCAAAAGCTGGCTTTAGTGTCGCGCTTCTGGAAAAGGGTGATTTTGGTTCTTCCACTTCTGCCAATAGTTTAAAAATTGTGCATGGTGGAATTCGTTATTTACAGCATGGTGATTTTAAACGGATGCGTGAGTCGATTACTTCAAGAAGATCGATGATGCAGTTTGCACCCCACCTGGTAAAACCGCTGGCCTGCCTTATGCCAACGTATGGTCATGGAATTAAAGGCCATGAGATGATGCGTCTTGCCTTTGGAATATATGATTTTGTAGCCTTGGATAAAAATGTTGGCCTGTCAGTTGACAATAGTCTTTCTTTAGGTAAATCTATTGATAAGACTGAAGTGAAATGGGCTGTCCCCGGTGTCTCAGAAGAGGGCCTGACTGGTGGTGCTGTCTGGTATGACGCGCTCGCAGAGAACACGGAGCGTCTCACACTTGAATATGTCAAAGAAGCTGTACGGTACGGTGCAGTGGCCGTCAATTATACAGAGGTCGTTGATATCGAGTCCGGTAGTGGGCAGGTTAAGGCTGTTGTGGCTCAGGATAAATTGAAAGGCGGTGGACAAATACGTATTTCCTGTGACCGCGTGATTAATGCTGCGGGTCCGTGGGTGGGAGCTTTGGTGGGTGATAATTCTTCACTTGGGTCTCAACAATGGGCAAGTGCAGTAAACATTGTGGTTAAAAAGCGCCTTTTTAAGAAGTATGCGGTGGGGCTCGAAGGCTACACAGATTTTGTAGATAAAGATGCGCTCATAAAGCGTGGTAAACGGTTATTCTTCTTTGTGCCATGGCTGGAAAAATACACTATGGTGGGAACGACGTATAAACCATACCATGGAAAGGCCGAGGATCTGGATTTATCCAAGAGAGAATTGTTGCAAGGATTTTTGGATGATATCAACAAAGTGTACCCTGCAGGCGAACTCACTCTCGGTGATGTCACCTTTTGTCACGCGGGCTTGGTACCAATGAATGAGTCAGATGATAGTGAACAGGATTCTGTTCAACTGGATAAGTCGTCACAAATAATTGATCACAGTCGTACGGAGCAGATAGATGGCTTTTATTCCATTAAAGGGGTGAAATACACCACGGCACCTGTTATTGCACAGGATATGGTTAATATAATTTGTAAAAAGGATGGACGAGAAAAGAGAACCAGTGGCTCATATGTGAGCGCCGAACCTCTAAATGTAGATCATGGGCCAATGATTCAGCAATTAGGAGATGAGTTCAAGGTCATTAAGCAGCATCTGAAAAAGACCTATGGTTCCGACTGGCGATCTGTCATCAAGTACCTAGTCTATAAGGGTGATAGTGTACCTAATGCTCCTTTGTGGTTGAGTCTTGATCCGCAGATGCTAGAAGCTGAGGTTATGTATTTCATCCATGATGAAATGGCCTTCACCCTCTCTGATGTGATATTAAGGCGATCTAACATAGGGGCTGCAGAGGAACCAGAGGAGAAGGTGCTGGCAGCTATTGCTGATGTTATGGCGAAGGAGTTGGGGTGGTCAGAAGATGATAAACATGAACAAATAAGTCGGGTAAAACAGTTTTTTACACCTCTTAGTGAGTGAAAGGGAGGATGGGAAGATGTTTTTAGAAACAGCAGATATTGAAACTGCAACAGCCGATTACGCTTCACGCTTTCATGGAGTGGCAGGTGAATATTTCCTTGATAAGCAGACGCAGGTCACACTTTCATTATTAAGCGATTTTCCTAAAGCGAAAATTCTTGATGTGGGGGGAGGTCATGCGCAGCTGGCGGAACCTCTGGTAAAGCATGGCTTTGATGTGACCGTGACAGGCAGCGATGACAGTTGCAAAGAAAGATTGTCCCAGCGTATCCCACAAGTAGATTTTGAATATATAACATGTGATTCATTGCATTTACCATTTGAAGATCGTTCTTTTGATGTCGTTATGTCATTTAGACTGCTTTCCCATGTGGATAGGTGGCCTGAACTTATCGCCGAACTGACGAGAGTAGCAAAATATTGTGTGCTTTTTGATTATGCAGATAGGCGTTCAATTAATATACTTTATAACCATTTTTTCCATTTAAAGAGAGGCATGGAGGGTAACACACGCCATTTTAATCTTTTTTCTCGTTCGAAAATGGAAAAAGAATTACGAAAAAATGGTTTTGCCGAACCTGTCTTTAAACCACAGTTTTTCTGTCCTATGGTTCTTCACCGTAAGTTGAGTAATCGATTGATATCCACTACAATAGAAAACTGCTTTCGTATGACAGGTGTTACTCAATTTTTAGGTTCTCCCATTATTCTCAGAAGCGATAGAGCTGAGTAGAGACTTTTTTACTCTGTTACTCACTAAAGGAAGTAGCTGTGTTACAAAATGATAAGTCTAAAGAATCTATCTTAGTTATCGCTCCTCAACCTTTTTTTCAGAACAGGGGCACACCTATCGCTGTGAAACTCCTTGTCGAAGAACTTGTGAAAATTGGATATGATGTTCATTTACTCGTTTTTCATGAAGGGGAAGACGTCGAGCTTCCTGGTGTTCAAATTCATAGGGCGCCAGCACCCTTGGGAGTTCATAATATTCCTCCGTCAATTTCATGGAAAAAAATAGTTTGTGATATTTTCATGTTTTTTAAGGGTCTGATTCTTTTACGCCGGTATCGATATACATTGGTTCATGCGGTAGAGGAATCTGTGTTTATGGCCATGGTGTATAAGGTGATTTTTAATACACCTTACGTTTATGATATGGATTCTTCGCTGGCACAACAGCTCATAGAGAAAATACCATTTTTACGTTACATCAGCTCTGGACTTGAATTTTTTGAAAAATCTGCAATTAAGATGAGTTGTGGAGTGGTGGCCGTTTGTCGAGAGCTAGAAGAAATTGTACTGTCGTATGCTCCTCTAACAAATACTGTTCGCCTGGAAGATATAAGTTTGGTTGATGATACTCCTGTTGTGGGAGATGATCTACGTGAAAAGTATGATATTACGGGCCCCATTATGCTCTATGTCGGGAACCTGGAGGGATATCAGGGTATCGATTTACTTTTTGAAAGTTTTCAGTTGGCACTAAAACAAGGTTGCAGTGGCAATGTTGTCATTATTGGAGGCACTGAAAAAACAATTTCCCAGTATAAAATTTTAGCTGAACAATTGGGAATTTCATCACATGTTTATTTCTGTGGTCCACGTCCATTACAAGAACTCGGGCATTATCTCAATCAGGCAGATATCCTACTTTCTCCCAGAATTCAGGGCAATAACACTCCCATGAAACTCTATTCATATCTTGGATCTGGAAAGGCTGTTTTGGCTACAGATTTATCTACTCATACGCAGGTTCTTACTTCTGAAATTTCTTGTCTTGCTCCCCCAAGTCCTGAAGGTATGGCTAAAGGTATTTTGGATTTACTGGATGACAAAGAGTCGCGCATGAGGATAGGTAAAGCAGGAAAAGAGGAAGTAGAAAAAAAATATTCACTTAGTGTTTATCAAGAGAAATTAAGAGGTTTTTATAGTAAAATCATTGCTAATCTAGCCTCTTAATCAAACACAGAGCTTAAGGAAATTTCGATAGATTAGGACCTGGTGTGAACAGATCCCAAGGATCTTGTAGTCAAGGTTATAGTCCTATATAAAATAAACCTTTTAAATTAGTGATAAAAATGATCATTACTCCTGTTAAGTTGCTGGTTACTAGCTGTATTCTTTGTCTCTTGGCTGGGGCTTCAGTTGTATCGGCTGCTTCTGGACAGCTGGGTGTTGGTTATGGCAAGCAGCTACTTGGTAATAAAGATATTTCTCAGTTTGAGCTGTTTTATCGTATGCCGTTGTCTTACCAGAAAGACCTTGGAGATGTCTGGAAACTTTCAACTGCATTAGAGTTTAGTGGGGCCGTCATTGATGATTCTGAATCCGAGACATCTTCAACCGGTCGGTTGTCACTTATGCCTCAGCTTGTACTGAGTCCAAACGATACGGTTCATTTTGTTTTTGGCGTTGGTTCCGGGTTTATGATGGGTGAAACAGATATTGACGATCATAATCTTGGTGGGCCCTTCTTTCTCTCTTCAAAGTTTGGGATTTTACTCTTTATGGGTCAACATTTTGGGATTGAGTATAATTATTACCATCAGTCAAATGCAGGAATTTATAACCACAATGCGAGTCTGAATATGCATCATGCCGCACTTTCTTATCGGTTTTAGAATAAGCCAAATATGGGCGGAAATGTTGAAAGACGTGGATAGCTAAAAGATTGTGTCGTAGTGAAGGAGCTTATCCCTCACTACTGTCTGAGAGAGGAAGGCAAACGGTAAAAGTGGATCCTTCTCCGGGGCGGCTCTCGAGTAGCAATTTACCACCATGTTTTTCTGTCACAATTGAGTGCGCAATGGATAGCCCCTGTCCTGTACCTTTGCCTGGCTCTTTGGTGGTGAAAAACGGATCAAATATACGCTCTTTCACTTCATCTGGTACGCCACCCCCATTGTCTGAGATTGCAATCTCAACAAAGTTTTCATTATGTCTTGTCACAATAGAGATAACGCCTTTTCTCTCCTCTTTTTCCTGATGACTTGTAATTGCATGAGCCGCGTTAACAATGATATTGAGAAAAACCTGATTGATCTCTGATCGGTGACATGGAACCATGGGAAGCTGTTTATCGAGGTCAAACGTCATCTCTGCGACATATTTCCATTCGTTACGACAAACTGTCGCAGTATTATGTAGTGCATCGTTAATATCTGCCGCGACCTTATTGTCCTCACCCGGATGAGAAAATTGTTTCATAGAACGAACAATTTTTGAGATCTGGGTGACACCTTCAGAGGATTGTTGAACGGCAACAGGCAGTTCCTCCAGTAAATATTCAATATCATATTGATCATATAGAACCTCAATCTTGTCTTTTCCCGCGATATCAATTGTTTCTGAAATAAACTTGGTAAGATCAGGCAGAGAGTCACTTATGAAATCGAGATTTGTACTGACAAATTGTGCCGGGGTATTTATCTCATGGGCGATTCCTCCAGCTAGAGTACCCATGGCTTCCAGTTTTTGTGCCTGTCTCAGGTTATTTTCAAGCTCTGTTTCGTGGGTAATATCTCTTTGAACACCAATATAATTAATGAGCTCTCCCTGTTGGTCACGAATTGGTGAAATGGTTACCTCGGCTATATAGTGCGTACCGTCTTTTTTCCTGTTAATGAATCGACCTCTCCATACATTTCCATTTTTGAGGTCTTTCCACAGGTCATGATAAAATTCTTTTGATTGTTTGCCGCTCTTAAGAAGTCTGGGATTATGACCTTTGGCTTCAGCAAGACTATATCCGGTTACCGATTCAAAGGCCGGGTTGGCATATTCGATATTTCCGTGGATATCTGTGATGATAATAAGGTCATCAGTTTGTTGTACGGCAGTTGAAAGCTTGGTCTGTTCCTGCTCGATTATTTTACGTTCAGAAATATCGGTTATAATTCCATCCCGATAGAGGCAGGCACCTGTCTCATCGTAAACAGCCAATCCCTGCTCCAAAACCCATTTTCTTGACGTATCTTTGCAGACAATCCGATATTCAATTGTATAATGTTTTTTGGATTCAACAGCCTGTTCTGTGATGAGAGTGACATTTGCTCGGTCTCTTGGATCAATGATGTCTCCGTATGATATTGTGCGGTTTGCAATGAGATCCTTCGGAAGGTATTTTGTTAGGCTGAAACACCCCTCACTCACATACATCATGTTGTACTCGATATCGTTTTTAGATCGGTAAACCATACCTGAGAGATTAGAAAGCAGATGTTGCATCTGCTCTTTGCTACTTTTCATTTCAGTATTGGCAAGAAAGAGCTCGTGGGTCCTCTCTTCCACACGCTGAGTAAGATCTGAGGCGAGGTGACGCAGTCCGGACTCTGCTTTGTTCTTTTTAGCAATGGTGATCGAAAGTAGAGTGATCAATACCGAAAGGCAAATAATAATAGCAACCGTAATCCAGACAGCCTCTTTGTTGTCTTTGTAAAATTGTGGTTGAGGGTTAATAAGTATGGTTTCCTGGGGGAATTTATTTTCTTTAATACCAAATTTTTCCATAACTGAATAGTCCGCAAAATACTGATTAGGACTTTTCATGATCACAGGAAGTCCGTCCGCAGTTTTTCCACCAAGAATATCGAGGACAAGTTTTGCGCCCATCTGGCCCTGAAGTGCGCCATTAGTTAAATAACCACCTATTATTCCGTGGTTGAGGTAAAAGTCAAAAAGTCCGTAGACAGGGACAGGCGAGCTTTTGCTGATAAGGGCTGCGGATTCGTTATACTCAAGTTGGCGACCATTTTTGTCTTGAAAAAAAACTCCAAGTAGAACGAGATCTTCTGGCGTAAGGGAGTGAAGTAGGTCTTGGAGGTCTCCGGTAGAAAAATTTTCTGTATAGAGCCATTCAATGTCGGGATATTTACCTTGAGTTCTTTCTTTGAAGGTTTTTTCTAAGATGGTTGCAGTAACAGAGTCGTCGTTTACAACAACAATTCTTTTGGTCTCCGGGTGGATTGACAGCATAAGATCAACCGTTTTTCGTACGCCAACCGATTCATTAATACCGGTAATGTTATTTTGACCTTTGAGCATTTTTTTCTCAAAAGAATTGACGCCGCAAAAAACAATAGGAGTGTCCGGAAAAAGTTCTTTACGGAAATCGAGAGCAAAGTTGAGTGCGTGATTATCCGAGACAAGGACGACATCAAATTGCGTATTTGTATATTTTTTTGACAGAAATTCTTTTTCCTGGGTGAGATATTGAGGTGTGAAATATCGTTTTGTGTCGAGATGTTCGATCCTCAGGTCTACTTGTTTTCCATAAAGCTCGTTTTGTACGGCTGAGGTTATGTCATCAGTCCATTTATAACCACTATGGTACGAGTGGAGAAGCAGTACGCTCTTCAATCCACTGGCGTGGGTAGCTAAGGGATGTGCACAACATATCAATAGTACGAAAAAACAATATAACAATGATCTGTTTGTCATAAAGAAAACGCTTCGTCTGAAGGTTAATATAGCTTTATGATATCGTTTTTTAGCTAAATAACAAAATTATCTTTCTTCTTTTCTAACTCTTGTTAATACGTGCTCTTTTACAATTTTGCTTTGAGGATCTTTTCAAGATCATTTTTGTCAAAATTGACAGGATTATATTTATTGCCGGTAGCTAAGAGAATTTTCTCCTTAGTCTCATCAGTTATATGATATTTGCTCAGATCTGGAATTTCGAGCACACTGCTCATTTTGGCAAGTGTATCAATGAAATGATCCTGGTACCAGGTGTCACTCTGCTGTGGTTTATCACTAAATATTTTTCCGAGGATACTGTATTTAAGAAGAGCTGGATTTTCCACATCCGATTGCCGCAGGCGAGTGAGGGTTAAGCGATTGGCTGGTTCCATAAGAGTACCACAGACGACACCGTGGGGAACTGGGATAACACCTCCAACAGCAGAGGCAAAGCCGTGAACGGTACCAAGGCCGGCATTGGCGAGTACAATACCTGAAAGCATGGTTGCGTAGGAAAGATCACTCCTGGCGTTGATGTCTTCGTTTTGTTGATAGGCAAGAGTAAGCGATCGCGAGATGGCTTCAATACCCTGTAAGGCAAGGGCGTCAGTAAGGGATGAACCATTTGTTGACAGATAGGCTTCTACCAGCTGGGTAAAACAGTCCATTCCACAGGTTGCAGTAAGGTGTGGAGGGCAGCCTAAGGTAAGCTCAGGATCAACAATCGCTATATCAGGAATAAAGTTGTCATGACGAAGGGACTTTTTAAAACCCTCTGAGCCGACGACACTGAGCACGGCATTGCTGGTTGTTTCACTCCCGGTACCCGATGTGGTGGGAACGGCGATAAAAGGGATTTTCTTGCCACTTGGAATTTTACTACCGACCCCTTCTAAAAAATCCATGACGGACCCATCTTCTTCTTTAAGCATGGCAGAGATAGCCTTACCTGCATCGAGAACACTCCCACCACCAATGGCGACTACAGAAGATACATTTTCGTTTTTAAGTTGTACGACAAATTCATCGATATCTTGTGGAGACGGTTCAGCTGTAATGCTTTTTGTCGTGTAGGTTATTTTATGGTGGGCGAGATCATCCTGTAGTGTACGGAAGTAGGGCGAGTTTTTAAAAGATTTTCCACCAGTTATCAATACAGTCTTGGCACCATATTGAGATATAGTTGGTGCGATTTGAGAACAAACGCCGGGTCCAAATATTATTTTTGGCAGAGATGTAAAAGAAAACGGTAAAATCACAGGTACACCTTTTGATTAATTGTTGATAAGGGCTTCTAAAACAATAGCTTAAAACAGAATACGCAACAAATAAAATGAAAGAATGGTTTTTTATTAAACCGAAAGTTCTTGACCCGTTTTGGGGAAATATGTTATCAGCTTATTCAAGAGTCTTAAAAATATAAATATCTAAAATAAAAGCCCTTACAAAAATGCATTCAATTTCTTCAGTTCTTTCAAATCTACTTCTTAATGTCGCACTTGTCGTCAGTGTGCTAGTCGTGGTCCGAAAGGTTGAAGGCGGAGTGCCATAAGGGGATAAGATAAGATGAATTAAGTAGTTAAACCCCTGTTGGCACTCTGCCAGTGGGGGTTTTTTTATGCCTCCAGGGTTGAGACTGCCACGACACATGAATCTTAATGGAGGATGAAATGAACACATTGAACGGTGCCCAGCTGATAATAAAATTGCTGGAAAGGCAGTCCATCGATACTATTGCTGGAATTCCGGGTGGTGCAAACCTGCCCATGTATGATGCCCTTTGTCAATCAACGGCAATTAAACATATTCTTTGCCGTCACGAGCAGGGCGCAGGTTTTGTAGCCCAGGGAATTGCAAGGTCAACGGGAAAGGCCGCTGTCTGCTTTGCCACTTCTGGCCCGGGTGCCACAAATGTAATCACAGCTATTGCTGACGCCTACCTTGATTCTATTCCTGTGGTCTGTATTACTGGACAGGTTCCCGCTTCCCTCATTGGTACCGATGCGTTTCAGGAGGTTGACACCTACGGAATGTCGATTCCTGTCACCAAACACAATTTTCTTGTTCGCAGTGTTGAAGAGTTGTTGACCATCATTCCTAAAGCATTTGAATTGGCACTCTCCGGCAGACCAGGGCCGGTTTTAGTAGATGTACCAAAAGACGTTCAAATGGCTGAAATAACATTTGAAGATTGGCCAGAACCAGGCGCTAAAAAGCAAGAGAAGCCGACAAACATCGAGTCATTACGTGCAGCAGCTGACATGATAAACCGGGCCAAACGACCTGTTCTCTGTCTGGGCGGTGGAATAATCCACGCAGGTGCAGCAAGTGAAGCTAAAGCTCTCGCAGAAAAAGGAGGCCTTCCGTCAACAATGACCCTTATGGGATTAGGGGCAATACCAGCGGACCATCCTCTTTCTTTAGGAATGCTTGGTATGCATGCCGCACGATCTACAAATATGGCATTGCAGGATTGTGATCTGTTTATTGCTGCAGGATCAAGGTTTGACGACAGGGCCACTGGGAAAATTGTAGAGTTTTGTCCCGATGCCAACATAATTCATATGGATATTGATTCAAGTGAGGTGTCAAAGCTGAAGACAGCTCATATTGGCCTTGTGGGAGATGTTAAGTCATCTCTAAAAGCATTGTTGCCTCTTCTTCATGAAAATGATCGGACTATTTGGAGAAATCAGATTGAAGTGCTAAAGGAGATGTATCCGATGACATCGCCAGAAGCGACAGTACCGGAAAAGCCGTACGGTCTGATTCTTAAAATTTCTGAACTCTTAAAAGAAGGCAACTTTGTTGCAACAGACGTTGGTAAGCATCAGATGTGGGCGGCACAGGTTTTCCCCTTTGAGAGACCACGACAGTTGCTCACTTCTGGAGGCCTTGGAACAATGGGTTTTGGTCTGCCGGCAGCAATTGGAGCCTCCCTTGCCCACCCTGATAAGCAGGTCGTTCTCTTTACTGGTGATGGAAGCCTGCAGATGAATATACAGGAGATGTCAACCGCAGTTGAACAACAGGTTAATGTGAAGATCATCGTGATGAATAACAACTCCTTAGGGTTGGTACGTCAGCAACAGAATCTGTTTTATGATGAGCGGGTTTTTGCCTCAGATTTTCAGATAGATATTGATTTTGTCACCATTGCCAAAGGATTTGGTATGAAAGCCGCAAATGCTGATCCGGGTTGTGATTTACCTGCACTTCTTAAGAGTATGCTGAGTGAACCAGGCCCCTGTCTTATAAATGTTCCAATAGGAAAAGAGGAAGATGTCTATCCGATGGTTCCTCCAGGTGCTTCAAACAGTATAATGTTAGGGGGATGCAATGCAGACAAGTGTGAGTCTTAAGGAGAGTGAAATGGAAGCAATTCAAACAATTCCAGCCATTGCAGTACTTGAACTAACGGTCAACAATCATCCAGGGGTTATGTCGCACATTTGTGGTTTGTTTTCCCGCAGGGCCTATAATGTAGAGGGGATTGTTTGTATTCCTATGGAGGGTGGAGCGACGAGTAAGATGTGGCTCCAGGTTAATGAAGAGCTCAAACTCGAGCAGATCATAAAACAGGTAAATAAGCTGCCGGATGTGGTGTGTGTCTCAAGGCACGATGAGGGACACCGGGTTTTTGAAGGGGTAGAAGCTCTGGTGTAGTTGGCCTAGGACAGCCCCCTAGTATAAAGATACTGGACTATTTCTATTCCAGTATCTTTACAAACATTTGAACCGTTGGACTTATGCTCTGTCTTTTACTGTATTCAGGAGGACTTACCTGGATGAACCCTACTTGAGAAAATAATGCCTGCAGCCTGGGGTTTAAGGTGAGTGAGATAAAACGGGAGTAACCCATGGAAATCATTGTTTCCATAAAGGCGCCGACTGTATAGACCCCAATTCGCTGGTTACGAAACCTCGTCGAGATTGCAAGAGCGCCGAGTTCAATGGTTTGGTCGTCCACAACCTTTTGCTCAACACAACCGACGATAATGGAGTCAATCTCCGTTACAAAAAAATTATTACGATGTTCGTCAACGTAGTTTTTGCTTCGAGGCTTTAAGAATCCGGCCCGCTTGTACATGGCAAGTATACGGTTTACGACTGCAACGTCCTCATCACTTTCCACCATTCTAAATTCTTCAGTGAAGTTGTCGGCAATCATTGTTCCGCTGCCTTCCACTGTGAACAGTTCCTGCTTGATACTGTTTTTTCCGGCGGGTAGAATATGGATTCGTTCGGTGTTTCCAGCCTCAATGATTTCACAGATGAGGTTGATTGTGTCCTTGAAATTTACATTTGCAATCCTACTTGCAAAGTCATCTTGAGAACTACGGATGGAACTGGTGGTAAGGGTGTTAATCTTATGCCCTTTGTTATCTATCAGGTATCTGCGTTCAAGAAAAATCACTTTAAATTTTGTCTCAGGATGGGCAAGGACCGCAGCGTAAAAATTTTCATCCGGAGCTATCCTTGTAATCGTTGTTTCTGACAGCTTTTTCTCAAGTGTTGTAAGGATTTTCTGGTTAGCAAACCTATTGGGCAGGTTATGGAAAAGTGTTGTTTTAATACCGTTTCGCGTAAGAAATTTAATATCCGTGATAATTTCTGAAAAATTATCGCGAAGTATCCCTTCCCGGCAACCTATGCAGACTCTTTTGCCCACTAGGTTTTTTACATATTCGTTGAGGTAGAGTTGTCCCATGAGTCATATGTGTAATGATATGCCGGAACGGACCTATTTCCCCCAGCGAAGAAGTGCATAACCTAAAACTGCACTGAAAAATGAGCCTATCATTATGCCAACTTTCGCATATTCCAGCAAGGGCCCTCCGTTAAAAGAGAGGTTGGATATAAAAAGGGACATGGTGAACCCCAAACCACCGAGGAAGCCAGTACCAAGTATCTGTGTCCATGTTGTACCTTGAATTAATTGTGTATTAAGTACTTTAGCAACAATAAAGGTAAAGGTGAAAATGCCTAAAGGCTTGCCGAACACAAGGCCAAAAGCAATACCTTGGGTAACCGGATTGGAAAGTGCGGTGAGGGGTTCCATTCCAACGAGGGAGACCCCACCATTAGATAGTGCAAAAATCGGTAAGATCAAGAACCCCACCCAGGATGAAAGTGAATGCTCAAGGCGCTGTAGTGGCGTTTCAACTTCTTTGCAGGCTAGGTTTATATCCTGAACAGCGTCCAGGTGGCTGCGGTTTACCAGAATGGATTGACCGCAGGATTCTCCGTGACAGCGAATTCCGTCTAAGCGTTTACTGACCATTTCAAGAAAAATATCGGTATTATATTTTCCCCGGGATGGAATAAACATGGCGGTTACAACCCCTGCAATTGTAGCATGGAGTCCGGCTTGTGAGACTGCAAACCAGAGAAAAACTCCTAATATCACATAGGGGAAAGACTGACGCACACCGGCCCTGTTGAATGCAAATAAGACAACAGTAATGAGCAATGCCGCAACGAGAGCGGAGATGTTTATTGACGGGGTGTAAAAGAATGCGATGACCAAAATTGCACCAAGGTCATCGACGATGGCAAAGGCGGTCAGGAAGAGGCGTAATCCAAAAGGTACTTTTGGCCCAAGAAGACTGAGGACGGCTAGAGAAAAAGCAATATCTGTCGCCATAGGGATTCCCCAGCCGGAAAGTGTATCTGTTCCCTGATTGAAATAGAAGTAAATGAGAGCTGGCACAACCATGCCGCCAATTGCAGCTGCAACGGGCAAGGCAGCACGTTTTGGGTCAGAGAGGCCTCCCACAAGGAGTTCTCGTTTTATTTCAAGACCTACAGTGAAAAAGAAGATGGTCATAAGGCCATCGTTTACCCAATGAACGAGGGAGTGGCTGAGTCTTACGCCCGCAAGCGAGATGGCCAGTTCCTGATGCCAGAAATGATTGTATCCTTCTCCGTCGACGTTTGACCAGATAAGAGCGATGACTGCCGATCCGAGCAGGAGGAAACCCGCCTGGGAGATTTTGTTGAAGAAGTATTGAAAAGCCGATGTTTGCATGATTTTAGAAACCACTTGAACTGGGCTTTTTAAATCGTAAACAATTGGTGTGTTTGGTTTTTCTCCTTGCATAATACTCCTATGTCTTAGGTAGCTCTAATTGTTTTCTGTTTACTTCATATTGTGATCTGTTTTGGGCGCGTATCAAAATTGATATTCGAATTTTATTGAAGGTATTGTATCGATTTTTGATGGAAACAGATAATGTTACATTCAAACAACTATGGTGACGTTCGATTTGTAATGCAAAGGGCAGTTGCTATTCATTTATATTATCAGTCAGTTATGTTGTGTCAAGCTTTGGCGACTTTATAGGAAAACCAAACATTACAGCTTTGTAATGTTTGTGTAAGAGACAGGTAATGATATGGAGTTATAGTGTAAATCTGTATTATGCCAGTGCAGTCATGAGCCCGTTGATTTACTGCCTTTTGTCCCGATATCTTCGTTATACGAAAATAACAATCCTCGGAGGTAAGCGCAGACTCCGATATCAATTATATGCCTGTGGTTGTTTTTTTCGTATGCCTAGATCTCGAACCAGATAGCGTAGACTTCGAAATCCTAGTAAATCAACAGACTCAGTTATGTTCACTTTTATATTCAAGCTTAAGGGACCATTATGATAGATAATTCTTTGCAGACGACTACAGCACTTCCTGTGGATTCATCTGATGTGTACAGCTCAATTCAGAAAATCAATGAAGAAGTAAAAGACAGCTCCGCATGGATCGCTCCGTTAAAATATGAGCTCTCTAAGGTGATTGTGGGGCAGGAGCACCTTGTCGGGCAGCTTCTGATCGGTCTACTTTCCGGGGGACATATTCTCTTAGAAGGTCTTCCGGGGCTTGCGAAAACCCTTGCTGTGAAAACCTTAGCAAAGGCGATTCAGACTGATTTTAAACGGATTCAGTTTACTCCGGATATGTTGCCCGCAGATATTGTGGGAACCCAGATCTACAATCCGAAGCAGACGATCTTTGAAGTAAAGCAGGGGCCTATTTTTGCCTCACTCATATTGGCAGATGAGATCAACCGTGCCCCTGCTAAGGTGCAATCTGCACTTCTTGAAGCAATGCAGGAAAAACAGGTAACTATTGGGGACACCACCTTTAAACTCCCTGAGCTTTTTTTGGTACTTGCTACACAAAACCCAATTGAGCAGGAGGGAACGTATCCCTTACCTGAAGCGCAAATTGATCGTTTCATGCTCAAGGTGGTTGTGGGCTATCCCACAAGGGAAGAAGAACGGAAAATCCTTGATGCTTTTGATCAGACCGATACAGAAATTATGGTCACTCCCGTAGCTTCTCCTCAGGATATTCTTTCAGCCCGAAAGGTGGTCAACCGGATCTATATGGACGACAAGATCAAAGATTACATTGTCTCACTTGTGTATGCGACAAGGGATCCACAGAGTTATCAACTTGATCTGCGTGACTACATTGAGACCGGTGCTTCACCAAGAGCTACGATTAGTCTCAAAACCGTATCCAGATGTCTAGCCTTTATTGCCGGCAGGGGTTACGTAACCCCCGATGATGTAAAGGCAGCAGTTGTAGATGTTATGCGTCACCGGTTACGAATCAGTTACGAGGCTGAAGCGGAAGGTATTAGTAGTGAGGATATTATCCGTAAAATACTTGATACTGTTCCTGTTCCCTAAAGAGTAACAGGCCTTCTACAGTAAGGAACAAACTCGCGGGTATTACGGAATTAAACTGAGATAAGTGGCTCGAAGGTCTTTCTTCGCTCGCTATCTGGTAGTCGCTTATAGCTTATATTTCTCAAGTTACTTTCCAATTATAGTTTATATGACAGGTTTTGAAGAGTAAGGCACTAATGGATACACAACTTACCAGGGATATACTAAAGAAAGTCCGGCAGATCGAAGTCCGTACAAATCGTCTCGTCAACGATAGTCTGGCGGGAAGTTACCAGTCTGTGTTCAAGGGCCGGGGAATGAATTTTGATGAAGTGCGTGAGTACGTTCCCGGCGACGATATCAGAACCATTGACTGGAATGTAACGGCTCGAACCGGAATACCCCATATCAAAAAGTTCACGGAAGAGAGGGAGTTGACGATTATGCTGATGATTGATATCAGTGGCTCCGGGGAGTTTGGCTCTTCTACTTCTTCCAAACGGGAGTTGATGGCAGAAATTGGTTCTGTGCTCGCTTTTTCTGCGGTGAGAAATAGCGATAAGGTTGGCTTGGTTCTTTTTACTGACTCCCCTGAACTCTATATTCCACCCAAAAAAGGAAGAGGTCATATCCTTAGAATTATAAGGGAGATTCTCTATTTTAAGCCGAAGGGAGTGAAGACAGATGTTAAAGGAGTTCTCGATTTTGTGAACCGGGTTATAAAGAGAAAATGTGTTTCGTTTCTTATCTCTGATTTTGCTCTTCCAGGCGAATTCGAAGAAGAGCTTAAAGTCTTGCAACCTAAACTCCAGATAACGAACAGACGCCACGATCTTATAAGTCTGATGGTATCTGATCCAAGAGAGTATGAACTCCCTGATGTTGGTTGGATCACCTTGGAAGATGCCGAGAGTGGAGAGCAGGTAGAGGTGAACACCTCAGACCGGCAAGTGAGAGAGGAATATAATACTATTGCAACAATGCGACAGAAAATGATCCATAAAAGTATGCGTCTTGCAGGAATTGATCTGCTCGATCTGAGAACGGACAGGTCATACCTTCCACCTCTTTTAAGTTTTTTTAGAGATCGAAAAAAGAGGGCGCTATGAAAAGGCTCATCATGTTAATGATCCTCGTGGTGATGTTCATGTCACAATTCGTATATGGGGCGGCAAATGAAGACGGTCCCCTCACCCTTATGAAAGATCCCAAGCAAAGTACGCAGAATAGCGGAGGGCCGCCTTTACCACAAATGTCTCCCCAACAGCAGGGACAAGGGCAGGATCTCGAGTTCTATGATATCTACGGCGTTGTTCCAACCAAGGCCAGTATTCCGTATCTCTATATTATTCTTGGAACTCTTTTAATTATAGTTGCTGGTGCTCTTCTCTATTGGTGGTTGAAGAAAAGAGGGAAGAGAATTTTTACACCGATTATCCCTGCATGGGAAAGGGCGATGACAGATCTAAACGCAGCAAAATCACTACAGAATCAAGAACAAGGACGGGCCTATATGGATAGAGCAAGTCAGATTTTGAGGCACTATATTGAACAGCGGTTTGCAATTAAATCCACGCGCCAGACCACAGCTGAGTTTCTCTACAGTCTGGGCGGAAAAAATAGTTCAGAGCTTACCAACTACAGACCTGAACTGCAGGATTGTCTTGAGCAGGCTGATATGGCAAAGTTTGCCCATAAACAGCAGAATGAACAGAATCTGGTTGTGATGGAAGAGGCGGTAACAACTTTTGTTCACTCAACTCGCCCAGCTGATAGTGGCAAGGAGGCGGGTAAATGAGATTTCTTCACCCTGAGTTTCTCTGGCTCCTTTTGTTGATTCCGGTTCTCGCTTATTTCTTTGGTAAGAGAGGTGCTGCGCCTGCGCTTCTGTTCTCCTCAACGTCTATTGTTGGTAAGTTATCGTCAGCAAAAAAAACGAAGCCTGGCAAGCTGTCCTTACTTTTACGCTTGGCGAGTTTAGTTTTTCTCGTGTTTGCTGTGGCACGGCCCCAGGTGGGGAGCAGCAATATTGAGATTGAGGCATCCGGAATTGATATCCTTTTGGCTGTTGATGTCTCTGGTTCCATGGAGGCAATGGACTTTACCCTTGGCGGGAAGCCCACCAATAGGCTTGAGGTCGTTAAAAAAGTAGTGGACGAGTTTATTGAGCAGCGCCCTAACGATCGTATTGGACTACTTGCTTTTGGTGGTCGGCCTTATCTTGTAAGTCCGTTGACCCTTGATCATAGCTGGCTCAGAAAACGCCTGGAATCAATTCGAATTGGCATGGTAGAAGACGGTACAGCAATTGGTTCTGCCATAGGAAGTGGAACCAACAGGTTACGGGATAGAAAATCAAAATCCAGGATTCTGATATTACTAACCGACGGAATGAACAACGCCGGACGTATCCCTCCTCTTGTCGCAGCAGAAGCCGCTGAAACACTTGATATCAAGGTGTACACAATAGGAGCAGGGACCCGGGGCGAAGCTCCCATGCCTGTTACCGATGCCTTTGGTAGAAAGAAGCTGATTCGCGCAAAGGTCGATATTGACGAAAAGACCCTCAAGGAAGTGGCGGATATGACCGGAGCCATGTATTTTCGTGCAACAGATACTGCGTCGCTGGGCAAGATCTATGAGGCTATTAACAGCATGGAGACGACGACCAGAACAATAAAGAAATTTGAGAATTATCGGGAACTTTTCCCTTTCCTGGTTCTATGTATTTTCGTGTTACTAGGACTAGAGATTTTTCAGTCCAGAAAACGCGTACCTTAAGGGAGCGATCATGACTTTTGCACAACCACTTTGGCTACTTGCCGGGCTCGCGGGCTGTATTTTACTTGGATTACTTTTTCGTTTTTTACGTAAAAAACGCCTCCTTGCTCTTGAAAAATTTGCCTCAGGGCAACTTATAGGCAGGTTGACTAAAAATGTATCTAAAACCAGGAGAAGGTATAAAAACGCTCTGCTGTTGCTCGCAGTTTTTCTCCTCTTTGCGGCCCTTGCCAGACCACAGTATGGATTTGAATGGGTCGATGTAAAACGTAAAGGGATAGATCTTCTCTTTGCACTGGATACGTCCAAAAGTATGCTTGCCGAAGATATAAAACCAAACCGGCTAAAGAGAGCACATTTTGCTATTTTGGATTTTGTACAGCGCCTTGATGGAGATCGGGTAGGGCTTTTACCGTTTGCCGGGAGCTCTTTTCTCATGTGCCCGCTTACCATGGACTATGAGGCTTTTGAGCAATCTCTTTCTGCTATTACAACAGATATAATTCCTCGTGGAGGGACAAACATCGAAGGTGTCATTGAGGCGGCTTCAACCATCCTTACCAACGGTGCCAATCACAAAATTCTTATCATCTTAACCGATGGGGAGAATTTGGAGGGAGACGCCATTGCCGCTGCCGAAAAATATGCTCAGGAAGGACTTACCATTTACACTGTGGGAGTTGGAACGAGTTCAGGTGAGTTGATTCCTGTCCCTGGTGGAAAAGGCTTTATTAAAGACAGTACAGGGAAATATGTTACCTCTAAACTCGATGAGTCGACACTGTCCAAGATTGCAGAGTTGACCGGCGGAATGTATGCACCTCTTGGCGGAGCAGGAGAGGGACTTGATACCATTTATCAACAAAAACTGTCGCTCATCCCCAAAGAAGAACTTGCAGAGCGACGACATAAGATCCCAATTGATAGGTTTGAGTGGCCCCTTGCGGGAGCGTTGGTACTTCTGGTCATTGAATTGTTGCTTGGTGAAAGAAAGAAAAATGGTCAGCGTACGATTTTTAAGGTATTAACGGAATCTGTGAAGAGGAAAAAACAAATTTCTACTATGGTGCTGCTACTGGCTCTAACAGTGAGTAGTGGAGCAAGGGCCTCTTCAGGAGAAGACGCCTTTGCGGCAGAAGACTATCTTGGAGCGGCAGAGTACTATCGACAACAGCTAGAGAAAACCCCGGATTCTCCAGAGTTACAGTATAATTTTGGAGCAAGTTCGTATAAAAATAATATGTATGATGATGCCATCCAGGCATTTACGAGTGCGCTTGAAAGTGAAGATATCGAGTTGCAGAAGATGTCCTACTTTAACCTCGGTAACAGTCATTTTCAGAAGGGAGTGGAGAGTCAACAGGGAGATGCAACCGCCACAGTAGAAGAGTGGAAGCAGGCAATTACTGCTATGGACTCTGTCTTAAAACTTACACCGGATGATGAAAAGGCGAAGAACAACCGAGAGGTAATTGCAAAACAGCTTGAACAACTGGAAAAGCAGATGGAGCAGCAAGAGAATCAGGACGGACAGGATAACCAGGAAAACAAGGATAGTAACTCCCAGGATGGTGAGCCTAAAGACGGTGACGGTAAAGATAACCAGCAGCAGGATTCTGGTGGAAATGACAATCCACAGGAAGGCAAAGGTAACGAAAACCAAGACCAACAGCAATCTGAGGGAGAGGGGAAAGATCAAAAAGATGAGGGAAAATCAGAGGCTAATGAGTCACCTCAACCTATAAATGAGTCTGCCGAGCAAGAAAAGTCCCAGGAGCAGTTGGCAAAAGAACAGGCTGAGCAAGATGCCATGCGCCAGAAACAGGGCAAGATGACCAAGGAAGAAGCGGAACAACTCCTCAACGCACTTAAAAACCAGGAAGGTGAGCTTAATTTTATACCTTCAGGAAGTGCAGATGAGAACGATACAGAAAAGGATTGGTAATGCGTAAACGGAGTATTTTTATACTGGCTGTACTCTCTATAGTAACCTTTTTTGCGGTACACTCAGGGGCTTCAGCAGAGGTCACTGTTGAGGCTACACTAAGCCACCAAACATTTGCAGTTGATGAAGGTGCCAGGCTGAGTATTGCTGTTAACGGAGTGAGGAAAAATGCTGAAATAGCATTGCCAGAGATTGAAAATATAAAGCTGCACCAGCGTGGACAATCGAGCCAGACCTCATTTATCAATGGTAAGATGAGCACCTCAGTTATATATAATTTCATTGTTCAAGCTCTTCTGCCAGGTAAATATGCCATCCCTCCCATACAAGTGAGTGCTGGGGGAGAGGATATGATGACAAAGAGTATCTCTTTTGAGGTAACTGATTCTGGTACAGTTAACACTACAAGTCAGGGTGCTGGGAAAACTATTAAAGACATAGCGTTCGTCACAGTGTCTGAGACTGGTGATCACTACCCCGGCGAGATCGTTCCCATAACAGTTAAAGTGTATTTTAACAGGAACTATCGGGTGGAGCTTAATTCACTTCCTGCTCTGTCAGGTGATGGGGTGGTAATGCCGCAACTTAGTAGTGAGCCTGAGCAAAGGCAAGAAGTTGTAGATGGAGTACCGTTTCTTGTTCTTACCTGGACGACAAGCCTGTCCGGAATAAAAACGGGCACACACGTACTTACCTTTGGTTTAGATGCAACGTTGCTTATCGCCCAGCAGCAAAGAGGCAGGTCACCAGTTTCTGCTTTTGGTGGAAGCATGTTTGATAATTTTTTCGGCAATGTGCAGCGAAAACCAATAAAAGCGACGAGCCCTGAGTTCACGTTTCATGTGCTCGATCTTCCCAAGAAGGGGCGTCCTGATAATTTTACGGGAGCTATTGGTAACTTTACCATGGAGGTTGCCGGGGCACCGCTCACGGTTGAGGTTGGTGAGCCAATCACTCTGACGATGACCATTGGTGGAGAGGGTAATTTTAACCGTGTGGAAGCACCTGTCTTTCCGGGGAATCAGTCCTGGAAAACCTACTCTCCGACCTCAGATTTCAGTTCGGATAGTGATAAACATACAGGGCTAAAGTCCTTCGAGCAGGCAATCGTTGTAAAAAAGGCTGGGGTAAATGCTATCCCTTCGTTGTCTTTTAGCTATTTTGATCCATATAAGAGAGACTATGTCACTTTGCAGAGTGAACCGATCCCATTGCAGTTGCAGGGAGGTGGTGAGTCTCGCTCCGTGGGAGATGTGAAGATTGATCAGGAAGCTACTCAACAAGTAGGTGGCAATAAACAGGTCGCTATCGTTCCGGATGTCTCTGAAAATGCTCCACCTGTTTTAATACCACAGGGTGTAAACCTTGCACCGATTCATCTGGAGACGGGCTCATTACAAAGCAGCCTGAGACCACTGTTTGAAAAGCTTTGGTTTATTGCTCTTTGTGTTTTGGTTCTGTTGGTTATCGCAGTTTTACTCTACGCAAACTGGCGTCAACAAAAAGAGGCGCTTGAGCCGGGGCGTCTTATTAAGAAAAAAAGAATCAGTCAGTTGCAGGAAGATCTTATGGTAGTAGAAGAGGCTCGCAGTGCAGGTGATGCAGCTCTTTTTCTGGGCAGATGCAGGACAGCTATTCAACACCATGTAGGAGCCTCTCGTCTTGAAACAGCATCCGCCATGAGCCTTACCGATTTGAAGGCTAGGGTGGCAGAGAGTTCTCCTCTTGTTACGATTTTTTCACGGGCAGAGGAAGCTGCGTACGGAGGTGCTACCTTGTCCTCAGAAGAAATGACGAGTTACGCAAGTGAATTAAAATCTGAGTTGGAGAAGTTATAATGGATGCAAAAAAAACAGCTCAAACTCTAGTTATACTCTTTCTGGCTTTTTTTCCACTTGCACTGCAAGCAGGAGATGTTGAGAGTACTTTTGAATCGGGAAATGCGGCATACAGTGTTGGAGAATATGACAAGGCTATCGAGATCTACAGGGGAATCATAGAGCGTGAGGGGAGTGGTGCAGGACTGTTGTATAACCTTGCTAATAGTTATGCCCAAAAGGGGCAGGTGGGGCTTGCTATACTCAACTATGAACGGGCGTTAAAATTGAGTCCGTCTGATCCGAATACTCTCGGAAACCTTGCTAAGGTGAGAAAGGATAAGGGATTGTTTATCCAGGAGGCTGGTAAGGTTGCACGTTTTTTTTCTAAACTCTCCACCGATGGCTGGTCAATAGTAGCTCTTGGTTGTCTTTTGTATGTGGCGATTTTGCTCTTTGTAAGACTGAGATACACGTCTTCCACGAGGACATTGACTATTTCAACCGTGAGTGCTGTTCTGTTGCTCATACTCAGTGTGTTTGGAACTGTGAATGGTTACCAGAACTATAATCCTCTCGTCGTTATTGCAAGCGATATTAAATTGCAGATCTCACCATTTGAAGGAGCAACTTCGACCGGTGCTATTGAGGAAGGACGCCTATTGTTTCCCGTGAAACAACATGGTGAATATACCTATGTGACGGATAGGTCAGGTCGAAAAGGCTGGGTCAAAGGCGAAGCGGTAGAAGCTGTATGTAATATTTGATTCAGGTGATAAAATTACTGGGCTGATCTGAACAAAATGTATTATTTGCGGCTTTGTGATTCTGTAATAGTTATACAATTCCCCCCCCCAGTGCTACGCAGGAGTATATGCGTAGCACTTTCAAGAATCAATTCCGGCGAATATGGCTATTGTGATCTGTCTGGTGAAGAAATCGGGTACGTAGATTAGATGCACAACCTGCGGCGACACTCTGTATTCAAGTTCAGGAACTGTTGGAACGAAATAGCCAGATAAATGCGCCATGTAGCTCTGTTGAATGTTTTGCTGATGCATTCCTGATTGAACCACGACGCCCTTTTTTACCACTCCATCCGTATGATGCTGCTTCGCCCATTATTCCTTCGTTCGACTCGGTAGAAAAAAATCCGATAACACAAAAGACAATCAATAAATTGTAAAATCTAGTTTACAGAGGTTAATTGTGAAAGATATGTTAACCACTAGTCAAAGATGAAAACATCAAAAAAGAAACGAGGAATACATGGTGAGTTACTTCAATTTACGAACTGGTTATGGCAATTGTGTTTTACTCATGAGCCTTTTACTCCTTACTCTCGTCTCCTCTGGGTGTGGCATCAAAAACATGGGACAAGCGGTAAAATACAGTATAACCGGAGAACATTTTCTTACTACAGAACAGTATGAAAAAGGGATACGCAGGTTCAAACAAGAGATTATCGCGAGCCCCGAAAGTGCGTTGGCTAACTTTTATTATGGTCGTTTTCTTCTGGGAGAAAAGCAATATAAAAAAGCGCTACCGTACCTGAAAAAAGCCCGCGATCTTAATCCCAAAAAAGTGGACTATCATTTCTGGGTCGGAGTGGCTTATGGGACTATTGGCCATAAGAAGTCTGAAAAATCAAGTTATGAAAAAGCGTTATCAATAGATAAAAACCACCTACAATCTCTCATCTATCTAGGAAACAACCAACTCCAGTCCAAACGATATAAGGCCTCGCTTAATTTCTACAAGAGAGCATTGGAAATTTGGCCAGGCAGCCCAACAGCACTATACAACCGGGCACTTATCCTCAGTAAACTCGGCAGAAAACCGGAGGCCCTTGAGGGGTGGCAAGAGTATTTGTCATATTATCCTTCTGGTGCAATGGCACGTCACGCTGTGGATCATTTAAATGATCTTAGGGATTACACATTTAGAAACTATACCCTGCTCTCAAGAACAGTGACCATTGAAAAGATCCTTTTCATTCCTTTTACAGAGGAAATTGACCGAGCTTCTCAAAAATCTCTCGAATTTATAGGAACTGTGGCGAGTAACATGCATAAAGGCCGCTTACAGATTGTCGTTTACCAGCTAAAAAATAAAGAACTTGCGAAAAAAAAGGCCATCGCCATAAAGAAATTCTTGATCAAAAAATATCCCACTCTCAAAAAAACAGATATTGGAATAAGCTGGTTTGATGTACCTGAGACAATACGAATAGCTAATAAATCAAGGAAGATAAGTGATTCTGTAAGCTTCTTTATTAGCAAGTAGTAATACGACTTAATTAAAGATATTAGTCGTTCAATATGCCCTTTTCATGTTTTATTCTTCTTTCGTTGTGACTCTTTCTCTTGGGGAGCGTATATCCTTTATAAACAAGGAAATAATTTTTACATGGAAATCTCTGACAAGAGCATAGTTGAGCAGGTAAAACAGGGGGAAGTTGCGGCTTATTCTGAACTTGTTCTTCGTTATCAAAAGCCAATTTTTAATCTCATGTTTCGATTCAGCCAATCCACTGAAGAAGCTTCTGAATTAACACAAGATATCTTTTGTACAGCTTTTGAAAAATTGTCGACATTTAAGGATGATAAAAAGTTTTTCCCCTGGCTCTACACCCTGGCTATGAATCATGGAAGAGACTGGAAACGAAAGAATAGAAGACGTGCGGATGGTCTCCAACATTATACACGCCATTTTTCCACTGAAACGTGGGCTTTCACGGAAAATCCGCTGGAAAAACAGGAAGAAGTTGATCAATTGTTTAATGGACTAGCCAAACTGTCTGATGAAAAAAGAGAAATACTCCTTTTAAAATTCAAGAAAGAGCTTTCAACGAGAGAATTGGGAGAGATTTTTGGATTATCGGACAGTGGAGTGAAAATGCGTATCAGCAGAGCGCTTGCAACCCTGCAGGAGGTCCTTGGTAAAGGATAAAGACTGTAATGAAAAATTCGGATTCTGACGACCTTATCACACGGCTACAGCAAATTCCTGAGATAGCTCCGCCAGCAGACTTGATTTATACGATTATGAAAAGGGTGGAGCAGCCCAAAATCGGTTTTTTTGCCACTGTCTTCGGTTTTTTTCTTACTCCACGCTCTATCTCATTTCGTCCTGTCACATTGGCACTGGGCGCTAGCCTCATTCTTGTTTTTTCATATATAGGTACTCTATCCTACCAAAAAGGAGCAAAGCTTGGCACTGAGTCCTCAACAGCAGACATTCTCTCGCTGGCTATGCAGGATGATGAAGCAAGTTTTCTTATTGGCCGTGGCCTCATGGTTGCCGGGCTGACTAAAGAGGCTTTACCCTTATTGCAAAAAGCCTCATTTAAGGTTCCAGCAAACCCAGAATACGCCTATTGGGAAGGACTCTGTTTTTGGGCAAATGGAATGCCGGATAAGGAACGTTTGAGCTATGTGAGGGGAATTGAATCAGCGCCTGACACAATCCCCCTTTTGCTCAATTTAGGTCACAATTTTCTTGAGGAAAAGAACTACGAAGGAGCTCTGGACAATTACAATAAAGTTATTTCCTTATCGAGCACTGATCCAACTGCTCTGTACAACAGAGCATTGGTTTTTCACCTCCAAAAGAACCAAAAAAGCGAGCGCAGAGCCTGGAAGGCATATCTGGAACAATACAGATTTGGAATGAATTCTTTTCAAGCAGTCCAGCATCTCAACAATTTAAACGATTTTTCGTATCGTACCTATAGCATAGGCACTCGAAAAATCATTTTAAACCAAAGGGCGCTTCTCAGCATGCTTCCTCAGCATGCATTCAATGACAATGTCGAAACATTAGCGAACTACCTTCTCCATGATTCTTCGCTTTTTCTCGATATTGTTTTTTTCAGTGAAAAAAATGCAACAAACGCTAAACAAAAAGCCATTCAGTTAAAGCAACATCTCATCGCTCAACTTGGAGAGTCCTACAGGCAACGTATACGACTCAGTTGGTTTGGCGAACAGGAAATGATTCAAACTTCAAATGGCACTAAACAGCTTTCAGAAAGTGTTTTACTTTTCGCAAGATCAAAAGACCAATTAAACCAGGAGACAACGATATGAAGGTGACTTTCCACGCCGCATTACTTCTCTGTTGCAGTGTAATATTTACCCCTATTTGTTCTAACTCAGCAGAAGAAGAGGAGACAGCCGCCTTCAGCAATCCAGCCCAAGCGGCCCATGCCGCCAATATTGCAGCTGAAGCCAGTATAGGTTTAGATGGGGCTGTGGCAGACGCTGAGCAAGATGTTAGCCAGGCAAAGACTGATCTGGGAACGGCAAAAACTGAAATACAAACGAGCAAAGCTGAACTCGAAACGACAAGAACTGCGCTGGAAGCAGCTAAGGCAGAAAAAGAAGCTGCTCAAGTTGCACTCGCAGCAGCCGAAACCCCTGATGAAATTGCTGAAGCACAAAAAGATCTAGATCTTGCCCAAACAAGTCTTACTGCAGCAAGAACCACCAGGGACCAGGCCAAAAGTGATCTGGAATCGGCTAGAGATGTGCGAGACGATATGAAGGACCAACTCGCCAACGCAGAGTCAAACCTTGATACGGCGGTTGGTGATTTGGCAGGTGCTACTCCTGAAGCAATCAGTGGTATGCGACAAAGTGGAATGGGGTGGGGAGAAATAGCCCATGAGCTTGGCGTACATCCAGGTACACTTGGGCTTGGGCATAGTAAGAAAACAAGTAAAAATTATTCCGGAGCAGTTATTGATACTGAAACTGAAATAGCTGAGGCAACAAGGCGTGATGTGGCCCATGGGTGGGCTAAAAACCATGGCCTTACTACGAGTAACCAAGCAAGTAGTAAAAAAGGTTTAGGGCTTTCTGGAACTGATCTGGGATCTGGACGAAAAGGTGCTCAAAGCAATTCCAAAGGAAGTAATAATGGCTCAAAATCGAGTAGCGCAAGCTCTTCCAGAGGAAAATCCGGTGGAAAAAGCGGTAACTCGAATGGTAGCTCATCCAATTCGTCTAGTTCAAAAGGTAGCCGGGACTCAAAGGGTCAACCTTCAAGCGATAATGGAAACAGCGGTAAAGGAAATGATAAAGGAGATAAAGGAGATAATGGCAACAAGGGGGGAAATGGTAAAGGAAAAAGTGGGAAATGATTTCTAATTATCCTACCTTTAGATAGAGCAGTTTATGTCTGCATTGATAGCAAACTTGAATGTCTCATCCCCGGAAAAGGGCTATACGCTTGATCCGGGGATGCACTTTATGAAATACAAGTTTTGTAATTCATACTTCACCCTACATTACCTTAGAACTGTGGGCAACAAACCCCAGAGCCGAGCCGACACCCCATTTACCCCGGAAGGGTTGTCTGTGACAATTGGCAGAGTCGCACGGGCAAAGTGTTTGAGGTCGCCTGATCCAGAGATTGCTCATCCTGTGTTTTTTCGGCAATAGATATGGAAAGAGAATCAGTTGAAGACAACAGACAAAATAAAATTTTGGGAGTGTTGTCTTGTTTGGTGTCATCTCAACCTCACGTCTACTGAATTGATTTTCCCTTCAAAGGCAAACGGCCGCCTATCGTCATAATTCAGGGAGACAGGTGAGCCAAGGTCAGTACCAACATCAAAAGTTTCACTGGCGGTAAAGACCAGCGGCACAGATCTTTTCAGGCTCGTTTTCGCAACTTCCTTAGCATCAACCAGTAGAGTAACGGTGCCGGCAGCCCCGGGCTTGTTGCCTTCGATAACAGTGTTGACTTCAATCTTATGTTTGCCAGCGGTGATCGGCGTAGCACTCTTTGCCACGTACTGTTCTATAATCATCATATTGTATTCGTATATGAGGTGTCCCTTGTCCATGTACAGGGTGAGGCCGCCACCAAGACCACCCATTGCATACAGAACACCACTTGCGTTATCTCCAACTTCCATATCTATTGCAACGGTATTTGATGTCCTACCAAGACCGGGTGCGGTGAATTCGGGCATCCGGTTGGTGTTTTGAGTAAAATGCCAACTGGTATAACCGGTGGTGGTGAGATCTTCAGGATGGAGCCGCAGCCAGATACCTGCACCAATAGGGAAATCCTTGTTGTCTTTGGCCTCTTTAATAAAGAGTTTTTTCATCTCCTGGAGTTTTTCAGGATATTTGGCTGCCAGATCATGTGCCTGGGAAAAATCACTCTCCAAGTCATATAACTGCCAGACATCTTTAGTGGAGTCCCAATTTGCTAGACCTTTCTGGGCAGAGATCCAAGGATAGAGTGGTCCAAAAGTGGAGGCGAACCAACCATCATGGTAAATTCCTCGACTACCGTTGTTGTCGAAGAACTGCGTCTGCTTTGTATTTTCCGCTTTTGCATCGTCGAAGGTAGAGGCAAAACTGGTACCATCGATGGGATCCTGCTCGTAGCCATTAACTACTTTGGGGGCTTTGATGCTTAAAATATCGTATATGGTTGGCGCAATGTCATTTACATGAAGAAACTGCTCTCGCACTGTGGTGTCCGGTTTGATTTTTTTGGGCCATGAAATAACCATTGGGTTACGGGTGCCCCCAAAATGAGAGGCTACAAGTTTGGTGCTCTTAAAGGGTGTGCTACCTGCCCAGGCCCAGCCGGCATGGTAAATATTGTCAGTCTTTGACGTTCCTAACGCTTCCATCCCACCAAATTTTTCAAGGGCCGCAATCTGTTGCTCAATGGTGTTAGGGATTTGGTTCTGTGCCAACAGTTCACTGATACTGCCGTTCTGTCCCTCTGCACTAGAACCGTTGTCACCAAAAATGTAGATGACCAGAGTATTTTCTTTTAGGCCACGTTCTTCCATCCCTTTTAATAACTCACCAACCTGATGGTCGGTATGCTCTACAAAACCGGCAAATATTTCCATGAGTCGTAACTGAAAGGCTCGTTGGTCTTCAGGGATTGAGTCCCAGGAAGCCATGGTTTCATCACGTTGGGTAAGCACTGTATTTTCAGGTATAATGCCCAACTCAAGCTGTCGTTTGTATGTTTGCTCGCGATATGCATCCCAGCCAGCATCAAACGTACCCTTATATTTGTCCGCCCATTGCTTAAATATATGATGGGGACCATGCACAGCACCCGGCGCCCAGTACATCATGAATGGCTTATCTGGAGAAAACGATTGGTGTCTATCCAACCAGGCCAGTGCTTTCTCTGTCATATCTTCGGTTAAATGGTATTTGGGATCATGTGGTGGTTCTACGTAATTATAGTTTTCAACCAGACGGGGCTCATATTGTGAGGTTTCACCAGCCAGAAAGCCATAAAAATACTCAAAACCATATCCATTAGGCCACTTATCTTTTGGCCCCATGGCAGTTGTCTGCGTGGCAGGTGTGTTGTGCCATTTACCAAAGGCCGATGTTGCATAGCCATAGTCTTTTAATACTTCAGCTATTGTTGCGGATGTTTTTGGAATCACGCCGCTATAGCCATCAAAATTCACTGCACGTTCTGCAATGGTGCCGGAACCGACACGGGTATGATTACGGCCTGTCAGGATTGATGCCCTGGTCGGTGAACAGATGGAGGTAGTATGGAACTGGTTATAGATGATTCCTTCATCTGCAAGTTTGGAGAGCGTTGGTGTTTTTACAGCTCCTCCAAAGGTGTCAGCAACACCAAAACCAACATCATCAAGGAGAACGATGAGGATATTGGGTGCATCATCTGGGAGATGCTTTACAATTGTCGGTTTTTTCAGGGTACTTTCAGCAAGGGTCTGGGCTACAATACTTTTATTAGTTGGTTGCGGAAAGGGTAACACTGAACCGTCCCCAGGAACTGAGGCATCTGCGGTCCAGGGCGCCAGAATAAGGCATGTAGCAAGACTTAAAAGTTGATTTTTCACTGTTTCTCCTCTTTTTTCTTTAAATACCTCTGGGACAATTATTGTTTTAAGCCGACATCTTTTGGCGGATATTTTTTAAAGGTTGCGGTATGGGCTCTAAATTCATTGCCGAGTGATGCTAGCCATGGGTTCAGTCTATGCCCGACAGGATACTGTTCCTTGGGGTCGATATAGAAATTGAATAGCCAGGGAGCGAGACCAACATCAGTGAGTGTTGCCATATCCCATATCATCTACTACCAGCCAGAGAATATTAGGGTGTTTACCACTCTTTTTCTGAAGCGCAGCAAGTTTCTTTACAACTTCTACCTCCTGGGCCGGGTGCGGAATTGCAAGCTCCATGTTCTCTACTATCCTTACAGCATCACTTAGTGCTGAAGTTTTCTCAAAAGCGACTACTTGTGTCGCTGACAAGAAAAGACCAATTGTAAGATAAAAAGGCTCTTATAAAATATGAGTGGGTAAATATCACCGTTGACCAGCAGCAAATCTTATTTATGTAAAACGACTTTTCTATAAAATGAGGCTGACTCAGTGTCATAGCATAGCTGGTGGCACAGTCTATT
>JBLHNU010000023.1:0-80860 GCA_047622095.1 Desulforhopalus sp. | reverse complement strand
CTGAGAATGGGCCCCAACTGGATGTTCGTCGGAAGAGTTGGCTTTTGCTGAAGCGGATTATTACAAGGATGTTAAATTAATCTTTGTAAATGAGCAAATAAGGCGAAAACTATCTTGACACCTACCGTGCCTGAACGAAAACCTGCAAATTCTGTCGAGTTCAAGGCGGACGATAATTTTAACCGGAGGAATACATTGAGTATCTCTGAGTCTCGTACCTCGCTTACCGGAGGATTAAAATTTGAGTCCAACGAAGAAATCGGCATAATTGGTGGTTTTCGGTCGAGCACTAGTTAGACAATCAAGAACTAAAGGAGAGCTTCATGGGATGGGGAAGAACACTGCTTCTAGGTGACATCGGCAACAGACTCGATATTGAGGACACAGAACGTGAAATAGCTAAGTTGAGTCGAGACATATTCCAATCGTCTCTCAGAGATATGTCTCAAGACCAGAAGATAGACGCGGTACTCAAAGAGAATGCAGAGCTCAAACTGTACCTTGCGGCTTTAATCCGTTTACTGACGGTAAAGGGAACTCTTTCCAGGGAGGAGCTCAAGGCAATGGTTGATGCTGTCGATGCCGAGGATGGCAGTTCGGACGGCAAATATGAAGGAAGTGTTGTCTAATCAACTTCTACACTCTAACTGGTATCCCGCTGTGCTCTATTCCGGCAGGTGAAGAGAACACTAAACGATTTTTCAGATTATCTGAGATGGATGTTCGGTAGCATACAGGAAGGTGATTAATTATGATCGAATATGGCTTATTAGCATCTAAATCATTAGAGATGTTTTCCGACATCTCGTTTCAACTAAAAGACCTTTTGTATTCAAATCCTTACGTAGTGATTGCAATAGTTATTTTTGCTATTATTTTTTATTTTCTGGTTTGGAAATAGGGGAGATTAAAAGAAAATTGACCAAGACTTTGTAAGCATTCGAGTTGATATTAAACCAGTGCCAAAACCTTCATGTTATAAATATTTGGATAGTGCGCAAGGTTCGTTCAAGCCAGCTTGAGAGCTATATTGACACATATGCGAACAAGCCGGATCGGACGAAAATGGGGTGCTAGCCGAATATTTACAAGACTTTCAATGGGGGCACGCGGTAGGCGTACACCATTGCATGAAAAAGCCACCCAGTTCAGGGTAGCTTTTTAGCGTCTTTACATCTTTAACTGCTAATTGAATTTGCGGCCAAACCTGTCGCAGCCTGAAGAGTATACAAATTCCAGCCAGCCGCAGCGAATCCGATTGTTGCAGCAAGAGCCAAAACCCGTGTTCTCGCTACGCCTTTTAACAGGTAAAATGCAAGGGCAAGAATGGCCAGTTTAACCATTAAAACAAAAAACATATTTGGATCAGGGCCGAGCAATGGATTTTTCTCAATGCCACCCATGCCAAGAATTATCCACGTTGTTACGATATCAGCGACCTGCCCTGTTGTTGCGAGTAACAAGGGGATTATTTTTTCGATCATGACATCCTCCTTTTATGTCCAGATAAAGACTACAACATGGCTTGCTGTAAATTACGAGAAAGGAATTCCCCCTCCCGCTGTAAGAAGGATCTTTACAGCGAACCAGTAGTAACCGATATTAAGCGATACATTAGGAACTGTTGCCCCATCAAGCAACGTTATTTAATTTGGTCGCTTTTGAAGTAGGCTGCGCCCAATGTGGGTTCAGCTAATAAGATATTTGTGAAACCGGTGGTGACATAGACCCTCATTACATGAGATGGAGAAAACGTGATCTCTTCTCCAAGGTCGCCAACAACCAACTCAATGTTGCGGGAGAGAAGTTATCACTGACCTCAACAATAATTTTACCTGACAGGATAATTTTTAGTACAGCTTGAACCGCTACAAAAGGATTATCTATCCGTGTGCTTGACCCAAGTGTTATCGCACCATGCTTGTCTGTCTATGAGAGTGCTCAGAATAAATGATGAAAATCCGGAAAAAATGTGCAAGATAAGTGATGGAAAGGTGGTGTTGTCTGAACTATTCGGCACGGCTCAGGTCTCTTTTTTTCTGCACTGTTACATGCGCCTGTTATTGTAGCTGGCTGCGGGATTGGGAGTTCTCGTTGTTTTGTCTTGTCATGAGCATCCCCCTTGATGTTTTTTGGATGGGCGCATCGTGACACAGACGAGCACTATAAAAAAGATGGGTTTAATTGACGCTTACCCTTTCTCCGTCGAAAAAAATCGCGAGAGTAGTAAAGGTTCAGTTTGACAATGAAGTTTAAAAGATGATCATGATAGAACCCGATTGTTTTTATCCAAGATTATGATAGCGTCTAGGGGCCCAAAGTATAATCGATATCTTGCTATTTTAACGTTCTGTTGCCCCAGACATCATCATCGTCATCATGCTTAGGCTTGAAATTCTCAACAAACTCAATCCAGTTCCGTGGAACATTTGCTATTTCGACACCAATCTTTTTAGTCAGTCCTTCTTCTGTCTCCCATTTGGGGTGCGCCTCAAGTCGAAAGCTCTTACCATGACCAGAGATTATAATCGTATATTTATCTGCATCCTTTCCGAGTTTTTTGGCCATATCAATGAGGCAAATGCCAAGGATGGAGATGTCATCGGCAGTTCCAGAAAAAAACCTCTTGCCGTCAGATACGTCCACAGTAAGATCTTTGGTTTTTATTCGGGAGTTCTTTCTTTTATCTAATATTTTTTCCATGGCAAGTACCCTGTATCTATTTAATTATATTTAAATATCGATCTTATCTGTCAGGCATTCTGCCATAAATAAAAGCAAAGAAACTGGTTCTTTTTTATTGCAGGACTTCTCCTCGCAGAGAGTATTGCTAGGTCCCAAGACAAGGGATGAAAAACAGTACTCATAATGTACAAGGTTGACGAGGGGAGCACACTGTCCCCCTCACCAAGCTCAAACAGTACATTAATTTGCCAATAAAGATTCTTGCAACTTGGGCCCAGCAACCATTGCATGGTCACATGATGCTAAAATTGTGTTATCTGCAGGATTTACAACCCGGGCAGATATATATATCCTATCTCTAGTACGCGCATATGTAGCAACAACCACAGCACTGGCATTATGAGTTAAACTTACTTCCTTGAGATCACGGCTTAATAAAAATTCTCCCTTACCTTCCTCAACAAATACGGAATTTTGACGAAGCTTCATTTCAATAATCTTATAACCTTTCTGGGCAAATCTTGACCCTACCTGTTCAGCCATGATGCGACCGAACGTTGAAGATTTTTTTAAATTATTGACATCGACAAAGCTTGCAACAATGAGAGTATCATCGGGTGAAATGGGGGCCTTTAAGTTATTTTCTAATTTATTGACAATAGCATAGCTTACAGCAACAAGGTCGCTGTCTTTGTAGTACCTCTGATATGAAAAATCGTTAACATTTTTTTGATATGGTTGAGTACAGCCTGCCAAGACAAAGGCAGTGATAAGGACAAGTATGTAGGAAAACAATTTCTTCATAAACAATTCCTCTATTAGTTTGTGAGGGTAAATCGTACAGGTTTTAAAGTGCTCTCCTGGCCGGCATAGTCAGCTATATTATTATAATGACCAAAGTCTTCTGCATTAACATAGTAGGCTTGTGTTTGACGAGAAAGTATTATTTCATGTTTTGATACGGTGAAAGTCAGCACAATCTCAGTATGGGGTATTTTGTTTGGAAAAAGATATCCTGGCGAACTATTATTTAAATCATAAACTACGCCTGCAGCCAATGCTAATGGAAAAAGAGAACTCGTGTCTTCTACGATTTTATAAATCCCGTATCCAATAAGAGCAGCGCTCGTCCCTGTTGCAGCAAAACCTGAAGCCGTCCTGTCTGCATCATGGTAGATCTTACCGACAGACCATCTGGCCAATAATGCACCTTCTGGTGTATAGGCAATAGGATACCCAAGTTTTGTTAGCTCAGTAATCAAATAATTGCGAAAAGTCTTTCCAAAGTCAGATACATCATTGGTTTGCAAATAGATAAATGGTAACTCAACAATGGCCCCATCTCCTGTAACCGGCGAATTATCTTCGTTCATATACGTAGGAGCTGCTCCATCGCTCGTAGTTAACGTCAATGGGGTCGCCTGCATAATCGCTGCGATCTGTGCTGCAAAGTCTTGAGCCAGAACTCCCCAATGCTCAGAAGCCTCTAATGTTTTTTGATGTGTAAATTCGCGGGTTATTGGTTTTGGCACTGAAGAGCAACTTGTGAGACCGAAAAGAACCAATAAAATCAGCAAAAAAAACTTACCTTTCATAACTCCTCCATCTTGGATTTTATACAATATAATATATAATTAACTGAAATAACACACATAATAACATTGCGCTTCATGGAATCCCTAACCTACCAATCCATCATGGTCACAGTTTGGCCATAATTCGATATCCGTTGTGGGGCCAATCTGGCCATAATTTCGGGAAAATGCATGGTGGCCATGTCTTCACCAAGGAGGAGCTTAACTGAAACTCCTGACCGTCCCAGAGATTCAACCAGCTTCATCTCCTGATATCCCGGAACCATAAGAGCAATTTTATAGGCATCCTGAAGGTATCCCTCCCGGTAAAATATAATACTTCCTTTAAAGTCGAAATGCTTTGCATTGGTAATCCTGTGAACATACTGACCCTGCTCTCTGAAATATGCAGCAGTCCTTGCGGCTATGCCTTCCACACCGTTGCCATTGGATACCTCTATGGCAACTTTCCGGTTACTCTGTACAACCTGCTCATTACCTGTGATACCAGCAATTTCTCTTTTCACGGAGACAGGCTTATCCAGAGGTGGTTCTGTTGCTTCTGTTGTCTGCTTATGTGACTCAAGGAAACGGTCATTTGCCACGACGCCAGCTAACTGCAGGGTTTTGTTAGGAATAGCTGTATCAATACTACTTTCTTCGACATCCTTTTCCTGCGCCTTATTATCGTCCACGGATACAATGTTTTCATCGACACTCTTATCGTCCCCTACGAAGCCAAAGAATGAAAGAGTAGAATCGATAAGATGAGTAAACCAATTGCCCTCAACATCAGAAGATGATGCTACTATTGACGTCGTTTCTTTACTGTTATCGGCTATAGCCAAGACAGGTGCCTTCGTCATTTCTTTACTGGTGTCGAGTACAGCCAGGACAGCCGGGGCAGGCGCTATAGTTGTTTCTTGTTTATCTACTCCAGAGGAAGCCATGCTAAGATTATTTTTAATGCGACGACTCTTCGAATCAAGGGAGGCAGCCTTCTCAAACAGGATGACAGCCGCTTCCCTGTCACCGCGAAGCAGGCTGGAGCAACCATAATTATTGTACAAATACGATTGGTCAGGGGCCAGGGCTATGGCGTCTTTGTAGGCCATCTCTGAAAACGTATATTGTTTCAAGGCATCATAGGATACGGCCAGGCTATTATACAGACTGGCATCATCCGTATTCGCCTTGATCGCCTTAATAAATTCCGCAATAGCCTCTCTATGCTTCCCCTGCTTCTGATAAAATCCACCGAGTCGCCGGTAGGCATCGACCAGATTGGAACGGGGACGAATCTTAGACCAGAACTTAGAATCAGCCTTTCCTTTAGCCAGACTATCAACATCTCTTGTCCAGGAATGAATACTGCCCACACTAGTATCATGAGTTGCGCAACTGCTTATAGCCAAAAATATCGGCATGACACAGAAAAACAGGGCTACTTGAATTGCTTTATTCCAATTTCTCATCATATGCCTTGTCTGTAAAATTATCGTAAAATGAAAAGGCGGTACGTTTGAATAACTGCCGGTCCTATAAGGGCTATCATCATTGCCGGAAAAATGAAGAGTACCAGTGGGAAAGAAAGCTTCACCGGTAGTTTGGCTGCAAGTTCCTCCATTCTATTATATCTCTTTTCCCGCATCTCTTCGGCATGTATCCGTAAGGGATGAGCAATACCAGTACCGAATTTTTCTGCCTGAACCAATAAATTTACCAGGTTATCAACATCAGAAATATTAATCCGTTTGGCTAAATTCGCCATACAAGCATCACGTGGCTTCCCAGTCTTCAACTCCAGTGAGAGTATTTTGAACTCACTTGAAAGAATTGGACTGGTTATATCCATTTCTTTCGAAACCCTGGCAATGGCGGCATCGAAACCCATTCCTGCCTCTACACAGACAACTAACAAATCCATTGCATTAGGAAATGCCTTTTCAAATTCTAGTTTTCTCTTGCTTACTCGACGCCTCATCCACAACATGGGCAAGAGAAAAAAGACAACAGCAACATATACTGCAACTGAGCTGTTTATAACTGTAAAGTACCTGCCGGTAATCGTCAGATATAAGAAAAATCCCAGAAAAGGCAAAAGACCCAGTAGAATTCTTACGACCTGGTAGGTTCGAATGTGCGCAGGGTTGTACATCCCGGCACGTTGAAAATCGAGAGGCGTATCGGAATAGATACTAATCTCGGTCTTTTCCTTCTTTCTGCCTGCAGCCTGCACGTTGCTTAAAAACCCTATTGAAATCCAGGATTTCTTTTTGTACTGAGAATCATTTTTTTCATAGATTTTTTTATTCGGAGAACTCCATCTGGAGACTCGATCACGAATCGATTGATCATGTTGGCGCTGATCAGTAAAATATTTTATGGCATAAAAGACACAGAGTATTGTAGCAAAAATAATAGAAGGTAAAAATAGCGGGTTATTTAAGAGAGTCATCATAGGTCAATTTGTACCATTTTATGTATCATATAGGCTCCAATAGCCATCAAAATCAAACCAATGCCAATAATAAGAGGTCCGAGTGGATCGTTGTATAAAATATCAGAGTATTTCGGACTTCTGAGATATAAAAGACCGGTAATAATAAAAGGAACAGCAATAAGGAAATATCCTGAAAACCTACCTTCAGCAGATAAAACACGAACTTTTTCTCTGAACCTGAACCTTTTCCGAATAACAGTAGCCACGCTGTCTAGCACCTCGGCAAGGTTGCCACCGGTTTCCCGTTGAATAATAAGCGAAGTAGCAAAATATTTAACTTCGTCAGATCCAATTCTGTTAGAAAAATTATGGAGGGCCTCTTCTAGACCTCTGCCAAAGTTGACTTCTTCGACAATCCTGCTAAACTCAGGCCCGACTGGATCTTTCATCTCATCGCCAACCATTTTCAAACCAGACATGACGGA
Source organism: Desulforhopalus sp. (assembly GCA_047622095.1). Classification (GTDB taxonomy): domain Bacteria; phylum Desulfobacterota; class Desulfobulbia; order Desulfobulbales; family Desulfocapsaceae; genus Desulforhopalus_A. The sequence goes on along the minus strand of JBLHNU010000023.1, from coordinate 73,673 downwards.
ATGCCCCGCACGCAGTGAATAGCCCATTAGGTCTAGCGCATCAGGAAAAAGTGCTTCAAACTTGTTCATACGTTGCTTCCGTATTATCTTGAGAATAATTGTCGGCAGAAAGAGAGCAAGCAGTCCGACAACAAGACTAAGAAAAGCATTCTTTAATAAAAAAGTGCTGATAATAAAGCTCAGAACACCAGATACGAGTGTTAAGAGAATGAGCATCGCGACCGTAATCTTCAGGCCGGTTTGCTGCAAGAAATCATCTATACGATGGAAGAGAGGAATTTTTTCAAATAGTTTATTTAACAATGAAATGCTACTGAATTTCCTCCGATAGTAAATATCAATCTCTTTATCTGTTCGGTCACCGCCGCCGAATTTTACAACCGATTTGTTTACCGATCGGACATCGCGATTGAAAAACATAAAGTATCCTGCAACAAGAACAAACAGGATTAGAATGAATATTGACAGAGGTATTATTTTTTCCATAAAGACTTACTTCCAATAGTTTACTATTTTTGGTTCAAGGGTGTCAGGTTATGGAGGAAAGGCTCCTTTCAATACGTTTGTAAAAGTGTATCTGCTTGGTGCTAACTGCCATTATTTATTGCTTTGGTTACATCGCTCTGCTATGGGGCACGTTGCATACCTTGTCGTCACTTACATTAAGTGAATAGCCCATATCTGTACTACTGTTTCAGGGCAATATAATTAAGATATATCCTCAGGAATCGGGATTCCCATTGCCTTGAATTTGTGAAAAAAACTGGGCCGGATACCGTGAAGCTTGAAGTCGCCCTGTACGATTCCATCCTCATCAATCCCGGTCTGTTCAAAGGACAGTATCTCATTCATGGTAATCACTTCGCCTTCCATACCAGTAATTTCCTGAAGACTGACAAGTTTTCTTGAGCCATCCATAATACGATTAAGCTGGATAACCACGTCTATGGCGGAGCTGATATATTTCTTGATATAATGACTTGGCAGGTTAAAGTTAGCCATGTTCACCATGGTTTCGAGTCGCAGCAAGGCATCCACAGGGGTATTAGCATGAACTGTTGTCAGTGAACCCTCATGTCCGGTATTCATTGCCTGCAGCATGTCGACTGCTTCAGCACCGCGAACCTCTCCAACAATAATCCGATCCGGACGCATACGCAGGCAGTTGCGTACTAAATCACGTGCATCAACCTCACCTTTACCCTCAATATTGGGTGGCCTGGTTTCCAAACGGACCACATGATCCTGTTTCAGTTGTAACTCAGCAGAGTCCTCAATAGTTACAATACGATCATCAACTGAAATAAATCGTGACATGACATTGAGCAGGGTAGTCTTGCCGGAACCGGTACCTCCAGAGATCAAAACATTTAACTTTGCCTTAACAATACCTTTGAGTAATTCACCAATTGGGGCGGTCAAGGCTTGCAGGACGACCAGATCTTGTAACTCCAGTGGATCTACTGCAAAACGTCGAATGGATAAACTGGGCCCATCAATGGCCAGGGGCGGAATAATTGCATTAACACGGGAGCCGTCAGCCAGCCGGGCATCCACCATGGGGGTGCTTTCATCAATCCTTCTCCCGACAGCGGATACAATCTTTTCAATAATCCGCATAAGATGCGCATCATTTTTGAAACGGACCATAGTCGGTTCCAGTTTACCGTATCGTTCTACATAGACTGTTTTATAACTGTTTACCAGAATATCGGAAACTGATGGGTCCTGCATCAGAGACTCGAGCGGTCCTAACCCCAGGACTTCATCTTCGACCTCTGTGATCAGTTGTTCCATTTCCTCGCTGTTAAGTGGAATAGTCTGAACGTTCTCATCAACCAGGATCGCTTCAGTTGCCTTCCTTACCTCACGTTTAAGAATATCCCTATCAATGGAATCCATCAGGGATAGATCAATGGTTTGGGTCAGGCGATCATGAATTTCACTCTTTAAATCAAAATACTCATCAGAAACAATGAAATTGCGAGAGTTCGACGCAGTAGTAATCGTATCCAGATCTGCGGGAATGGAGTTGGCGAGACTGTTTAATCGAGACTGTAAATCAATCATTTTGTAATTTGTTCCTGATTACTTGTTGTTTATATTGCAAAAAATCACCAAAACCAGCCTTTTCGCTTTACCAACTGTTCTTCGTCTTCAGTCAGCGATTTAGCGAGTTGATTCAGGCTTCTTACAAGTGGAGATTTTTTAGCCACATCAATAAGGGGGGTGCCGGCATTGATGGCCTCAAGAGTTTTCTGGTAATCATTCGGTAAGGTAGAGAAAACGGAATGACCGGTCAATTTTTCGGTATCTTCAAGAGTGATCGCAGATTTCTTTTCAAACCGATTGGCAATAATTTTAATGTTATCCGAGGAAATACGGCCAATCACCCGCATCGACCCCAACAACCGCTTGATGTTTATAATACACGGAAGGCTGAGGATAGTGATAAGGATAATGCTATCCGATCTACTGAAAATCTTAAAGGCTGCATCATCGACTTGTGTGCCGGTGTCAACTATAACAAAATCAAAGGCATTTCTTGTGGTCTGCAGAACATGCTCCATCATTTTTGATGACAGGTGAACACCTGATTCAATACTGTTCGGAGCAGGCATTACATACAGGCCTGGTTTATATTTTATAAGAGCTTTGGACAAGTAGGCTGCATCAAGCCTGTTGATGTTTTTGACAAGTTCGTCCCAGCTGAATTCTGTCTTAAGATCAAGAAAAACAGTAACCTCACCAATCAGCCTGTTCATATCAACCAGGGCAACAGTCTTTTCCGGATAAAGCCGGTTTAGACTGACAGCGAGATTAACAGCAACCGTTGTAGTTCCCACCCCTCCCTTCGCACCAAGCACACTTATTAATTTACCGGGCTCTTTTTTCGATTCAACATCTGCAACACCTTCCGCTGCAGCATTCTCCTGCTGGATATCAATAAATGCCTGTTGTACTTCTTTATATACAAGGGGCTGCTGAAAGAATTGTTTTGCTCCGGTGCGCAGAGCCGGCAGTAAAATATCCGTTGTAGTTTTGGCTGAAGTTAAAAAAACATCGGTGACCACACCATCCTTAAGCAAAGAGCGGACTGTTTCAAATTCCCTGGCAGGATTGTCACCAATCTCCAACACCAGGACATCTGTATGGGTGGCTTTTTCATCAATTTGTTGCTCAAAACCATCAAGAGTGGAAACAATTTCCTCCATAGCGCGGCTTACCGCTGGTGTTTTTACTGCTATTCGGACGGATATGTTTTGTTGCTTATTATCTTTGGACATCTATATTCCTGTTGATCTAAAAGAAGTCAGAATTACGAATTAAATTAAATAAGAATTACGTTAAATATTATTCTACCAGTACAGGGATCGCAGCCATGACACCCATATTAAAGCTGCCCGTTGATCCGGCAGCTTGTACATAATCACAGTTTGGGGATAGATAAATCCCATTTTTTTCCGGCAGACGATAAATATTGTCATCAGGATCTTTATCGGCTTCAGGATCCTCAAATCTATAGTCATAATGATCCTGAAATTGTACCCAACATTTACTTTCGTAGTCTGTTTCGCCGATCGGGATGTCGCAATCCCAGGCTTCATAATATGTTGTCCTAGTCGATGGAGAACCACCGTGAGGTGGAATGGAAACGTAGTTAATCGGGACATCCTTCTTACCATTCGACATCCAGATAATGTCAACGTTAATAATTCCTGCAAATGTTACCTCACTGGCATCGCAACTTCCGCCTGCAAAGTCAACGACATCGGCACAATTCACAACCGGCATTGACACATCTTTCCAAGGTTCGGAGGGGTCCATAGTAAAACAATTGTCAAGTATATTTCGAAAGTTTGTATCTACAACACCATTGCTCGTACCTATTGCCTCCCCACCCTTTAAAGCATCCGGATTAAGACCAGAACAGCCATCAGTAGTTATATCTTCCAAAAGCGTCTTCATGTAACCAGTATTAACGGAGTCACACCCGTCTGGAAAAGTCTCTTGGCCATCCTGTGAGAAATTTGTCCAGCCACCTGTTTCTATTCCCTCATTTGAAGCCCTTGCAACACCACAGTTAACTGCGCCATCCGTGCTAAAGGCACCAAGGCATATAGCAAAGGGGATATCAACTGTACCCTCATCTATTGTTGATGTGAAACCTATATAAGCAACAGCATCCGTTTCAATCTTCGTATCAAACATGCCAAAAAAGCCAGCAAAGATAGTCGCTGTATTTTCCCTTGTGGTTGTAACTTTGACAGCATTAATAAATTCATACTTCCCGTCTAAGTCTTCGGCGCTCATTCCCTCCCAGCTATCAAGTTGGACGCCACTTACGATTTGTTCAAAGTGTTCATCCTTAAAAGACCAGTGTCCTATCTCAACAACCACATCGAGGTAATCTGTTTCAGTGCTGGTTTTAGCACTATCAATACCAGCCTCTGGATTTGCTCTGGCAACGTTTTCTCCTTCACTTTCTTCTGGGGTGTCGGTATCGATGTCAGTATTAATCGAACCATCCGGGTTGAATAATAGCGCTGCACCGGCAAGTGCACCTGCGTCTGCTGCGTTCTGCAGTTCATTTTTAACCATCACCATATGGCCGGAATCTATTGCCAGTGCAGTTATTGATATAAACATGAAAGCTATGGCACAAACGACAAAAATCACAACTGAGCCATCCTCCCTGCCAGATGTAACGCCGGGGAAATATCGTTGTTTCAAATTAGCCTCCTTTTTATAACATGTTTTTAAAGCCAGAAAACATATTGAACTATTATGGTTACGAAGGATTAGGATTTTCCATACGCATTATAGTTTCCCCCGCCAAGTTAAGACCTTCAGGAAATCCTATGAACCACAGTGCCTGCAACACCAACCAATCGTAGCGGTACTGGATAATAACTCTCATATATTCATGAGTATCCGGATCAAACGTCATTGCTACAGGCGGGGAGGTTATAACCGGCCAATTATCCTTATCAGATGACCATTGAATCACATATGGCCCTAACGAAGTAGTTTCATCGCCAAACGAGATAAGGCGCGATGGAGGTTTGAGGCCAACTACTCCTAAAAAATTATCAGCAACAACCTCAATCGCTGTTGTATCTAAAAACGTGGGTAACGGGGCGTTATTTGGTCTCCATACAATAGCAGCTCGAGCAGCTTCACGTGAACCGAGAGTAATCATAGCCTTGTCATACATCAGTATACCAAACTCAATAATCGCAAATGTAAAAAGCAATAACAGAGGTAGCACAAGGACAAACTCTACAAGAGTAGCACCTTTTTCACACTTGATCGTTGTCATAACTCTATGCTCCTCCCCTGCTTTACTCTGTTATTTACCAGCAACCGAATACGTTTTTGCCTTCTGTTCCTGTTTTCCAAAACTATTGGTATAAGTGTTCAGAACCTTTGCACTTACATTAGCTTCCACACCTTCTTTCGGTTCATTATCAGCCGGTGCTTCGAGATCAACTATCTGATTATACTTGGCCAAATTATATGATGTACCCCAGGACTGATCTAAGCGGGTCTCTTTCTGAGAACAGCCTGCGGTTAAAAGAAGGGAGCCAATTATCAGCGCACCAAAGGTAAACGTCATGTTCTTCTTCATGTATCCACTCCGATTATTAAAAATCATCATAACTATTCCGGAATTATATAACCAAAATCGCCTTCAAGTCCAGTTGTCGCGTGTCCCGACGCAGTTTCCGAGCCTTTTGGGACGCCATGCTTACCCGGCCGTCCTTCAAGCATACCAAGCAAGAGAAGTTCAAAGGCATCAGGGTCAATAAAGGAATCCGTCGGCAGAGGTTGATTTGCCATATCCAACGGCTTTACCAGGTGAGGAGTAACAATAACCACTAATTCTGTTTCATTCTTCTGATATTCCGTACTTCTGAAAAGTGCCCCAAGAATGGGAATGCTGCCGAGAATTGGAAGCTTGGTAATATTTTCCCGTACCACGCTTTTTAAAAGTCCTGCTATGGCAAAGCTCTGGCCGTCCTTCACTTCAACAACAGTTGACATACGGCGGGTCTCAAGGCCGGGAACAACAAAACCATTCTGGATGGTTGCGTTACTGAAATCCAGCTCTGAAATTTCGGGATTAACCCGCATTGAGAGATTACCATCTCCAAGAACGGTTGGCGTAAAATTAAGAGAGACGCCGAAGTCTTTCCATTCAATAGAGGTTTTTCCATCTCCGCTGTCTTTAGGAATAGGGAACTCACCGCCGGCCAGGAAACTTGCCTGCTGACCATTCAAGGCAATCAAAGTCGGTTCCGCCAGGATCTTAATAAGGCCGTCCTCTTCAAGGGCATTAATAATCACCGTCAAATCTCCTCCGCTGCCAGAAAAACCAAGAAAGGCACTTAGACCGCCTGTCAGTGTAGGTGCGCCAGTAATCGACGTACCTATCAGATTACCAACCAAACTGGCCACAGTATTTTTGCCATCAGCTGAGGTCGCAGCAAAATTAATTCCCAGTTGTTTTCCGACATTACGGGAAACCTCAGCCACCTTAACCTCGAGCATTACCTGCTGGATACCGCCTATCTTCAGCATATTGAGAACTTTTCCCGGTGACGAGGAATAGGTTTGAGCCAACGCCACAACCTTGGTCATCCTTGAGGGGGATGTCACCGTACCGTTCAGCGTGATATAGTCTCCACTGGACCTGACCTGCACGTTTTCGTCAGGAAAGATCTCATGCAGTTTCTTCTTCAACTCATCAATATCCGGAGAAACAACGATATTAAAGATACTGAGAATATTATTATCCTCACCCCAGAGGGTGAGCTGGGTTGTGCCGGAGGCCTTGGCACTGAAGAATACCCAATACTTCGAGTCGGTCTCATCAGGAACCATTAACTCAATAACTTTTGGATCGACAACATGATATTTTTTGACCATCTTGCTGGATTTTAACTTACCTAGTTTTCCAACTACCAGATTGATGGTCTGGCCGGCGTCCGTGACAACTACAACATCGGATACTTGTTTTGCTGCAAAGGCATGGCCAGACATCAGAAAGTACAGAGGCAACAGAAGCAACACCCCACCTGATACAGATCTCTTTATATTTTTATACGCTTTCATAACGTCACCTACCTCCCATCCATGGTTACACTGCTGACTGCGCTGCCATTCATCACCCTGACAACAAATTTCTTTCTAGGTGCTGGTGCTTTCCGCTTAACGGGCACAGAACTTGATTTAACCGGGGAAGTAACTACGGTAACAACAGGCTCTTCTGTACGATACCGTTCAAGCAGTTCCGGCACTGTTGCCCCTCTTGTCAACACATCCTCCTTGTCCGTGTAACCACGCAAGGCAAGAACAATGCGGCCCTTACTTACCGCCAAGGCAAGATTCTCCGACTCATCAGGAGTAACTTCCAGGGTGACAACGCCTACCTTCTTGTCCTTTTTCTTGTCAGCAGACTCCTGAATCTGGGTGCCGGTGGCAAGAATCAAAACATTTTGCAGGACTGTCTTGGTAATGAAACCGGCCTTTTCTTTATCTGATCCGATTGAAACAAGCACATCCACCATTTGTCCGGGTTGGATAAAGCCGGCAACCCCAATTACCTGATCAACTTTGACGGAAATTGCACGTTTATTAGGGCTGATTACGACCGCCAGTCCACCTTGTGTTACATTTTCGGGGGCGAGCTTACTCTCAAGTATCAGCTCACCAACTTGAACAGTTGCAATGCTCACCCTGCTAACAGGCGAGTGGTCCTCGGAAAATGTCCCCTTCGGAAGGGTCTTGGTCAGAAATGCCACAGAACGTACATCTTCAGGGAGTAGTTTATGCCCCCTTGCAATGTCCTGGGCTGCAACCGAAATCGTAGTGGTTTTTAGACTTTCCACCTTTTCAACAACTGCAACAGGTTCTTTGTTGAGCAAGATATACACATAATAACTGACACCCAAGGCAACACACAGTGAAAATAATAGGAAAACAAGGCGACCCATTCGATTCATTCTTCAACTCCATCCTGTTAATAGATTAACTGGTCACCAGTAAGCCTCAGCAAATCACTGATCGTTCTTGTCGGATCCTGCTCCTGCAGGAAGTTAGAGGCTGGTGCGCCAAAAAACACATTGTCCCCAAGGTACTTATCCTGACTTTCTTCCTTTTACCAAGGTTAGAAAATCAAAAAGTTACATTTGTCATAACCAGAAGTGCTTTAATTAACACCAGAAAGCCGATTGAAAGTCAAGATAAAACTGTGTCGGGAATAATATCGTTCCCTTTACCACTAACCAGTTAGAGATTCCCAACCGGTAACTGTCCCTGAACCATTACCCGCCACAGCATGGATGCTACAGTGCCACAGGCTATAACAAAGCCATAGGGAACTTTGGCTTTTTTCTTATGTTCCAGCCCTGCCTTAAGAGGTATACCTCCCGCACCGGATAATGCCAGCCAGGCAGATGCATAAAAATTCTTTAAGGTTTCCTTAAAGGTTTTTCCGGCAAGAATTATTACAATTGCTAAAACGCCGCCGAGTATGCTGGTAAAAAGAAGGGCCAACAGCACTTGTCCCGGCCCCAAAGCTGCACCGACTCCGGTCATCAGCTTTACATCTCCGGCTCCCATCGCTCCAAAAAGATACGGCACAAACAAGATGATAAAACCAAGCCCCATCCCCTTAAGACTAAACAGCAGTCCATCTATGCCTGCTACCAGCCCGTACGCTGCCAAACTGGTTATAACCAGAATAACGGAGAGATAATTAGGAATACGACGAGTTTTAATATCGTGAAGACTTGCGAGAGTAAGAATAATTGCAAGAAGAATTGAAAGTATGACTGATAACAAAAGCATATTACAGAAAAGTTCCGATAACACAGCACTTTATTTTCATCTCAATGTCTTTGTAATATTCAGTTAATACTTGATTGGGTCGTAGTGATGGGAGAATTGCAGGCCTCTCATATAAAGATTTTTAATTAACTATCATTAGGTCCGACTTTTTGAGAATTTGTCATACTTTAATGAAGTGTGTATGTAATCCCCTGTACGAGGGACAGGGGATTACTTAGGATTTTATTCAACATGTGCGAATGGCTTCACAGTTACAGCTACCAACCCTCGATCACAGACTTCCCGTTCTAGGAGGACGGCTACCCAACCTAAGTAGTAAACTGCTCAGCAAGATGGACACTTCTACCCCTAATAACTGCCCATTTTTTCCGCAGCGTATTCTAAGGTATCACTGGCTTGAGTTCCTACAGCTATCATGGCAGTAATAGCAGCAACACCAATCAATGCAGCTAAAAGAACGTATTCTATCAAAGATGCGCCTTCTTCATCCTTCCAAAATGCTTTGATTTTACTTACAATCATTTATCTCTCCTTTTAATATTTTTGATAAATACCAGATGCGCAATGCTCCTGATGAGAAAATTAAACAAACCTTAATGTTAATATGCACAACGCATGCCACAAAAATCATAAAGCCATAACTGCTCGTAAAACCTAGCAAAAAGGAGAATAACTATCTAGCCTTCCTAGCTAAAAAAATTCGGAAAAACGGCCGCTGCACTTCTTTTTTCCGGAAAAGAGTATTTGGTTGACCTGCGTTTTATATATTATATATCGAAAATAATACTATAAATGCCTAGCAAAATCCAATCAAAAGATTGATGCACCTCTTTTGCAAAAGAGGTACGGTGGCTATGAACATCGATCTTGGCCGACATAGACATATGACTTATGCCTTTCTGGGACTCCACTTTTTACTCCGTCTCAGGTCAGACAATAAAAAAAGCCCCCCGTTGACACTACCTCAAGCACAAAGATTGATAGCCGCAGTATTGCCGTTGGCATCTCTAAGCATAAGAGTAGCCTTGGAAATCGTCCGTCATCATAGAAAGAGGAATTTTGTGGCTTATCAATGTCATAAAAAGAGAAACCTCAAAAAGGTAGAGGTGTTATTGGCGAATGTGTCGCTGTAGTATTAAGTCACATCGTTCTAAGATAGCCTCGCCATAAGGTAAATAGGGAGGATGAAGTTGTTCTCTGGTTTCCTGCTAAAAGCACGCTGGAATGACGGCAGGGCGGCCAACTTCGTCATGCCCGAATGTAGTTATCGGGAGATAAGCACCCTTCAAAACAGGGCATGTACTTCGACTTCGCTCCAGAAAATTACCACCAGCTGTTGAGTATGAACTCCCAAGCGGGGTTATCTTGATGTAATCGCGCCCCTTAGGGGGGGCTTTCTGAGGCCCTCTACTCTGCGAGAGGGGCGGTTTCTTGATTACCAGTGAACCTCAGTTGAGGCACGTTTATGAGGGCATAGTGCACCATAAATAAACACCACCCGAAAAAAGATCTGAACCTCCCATAAATCTGATCTGAAATAACTAATGCCCATGCTCAAAAATGTTACGAATTTCTTGCCATACATAGAACGGTTTTCTGTATATTATTTATCAGTTCTAACTGACTGTATGCCTCTTCTTGATCCTGTATAATTTTCTAACTCTATGCCGACATTTCATGACTTTGTAGTTTTCCTCGACTGGCCAACTGTCATGATACAGTTCGGCAAAAATATGAAAAGGGTATTTTTCACAATCGGTTAATGATGTGATGAGTACTTCAGTTTCTCCAAAATCTAATTCTACTCGTATGAAGCGTAAACTCATCGGACTGGTGCTTAAGTGACTATTTTAACAAGTATTAATGGAAGTCGCAGGAGCTTCTATTTAGACAATTTTTTCACGTTTACCGGATTTCATGAACTTGCGGATAATGTTTCACTTTTAAATGGAAATTCTGGAACAGAAGTGTTCATTAAGAGAAAGGATTAGTTTAAAAGCCAGAAAGCAGGATAGCCTTGATCCAGTAAGACAAGATCCTAGTCAGTGAGATGTTTAAAATGACTGGCGGCCATTTCTCTTTCTCCTACACTCTTGGGGCTAATAAGGGCATGGGATGTTATCCGATTGAGAGGATCAAACATTTGAGAAATGCGAACCATGGGGACGGGGGCACCTTGCCGTGGTCTCCAGGTTCCGAAATGATCACGGAATTCCTTGAAATTAGGTGACTTTACTGTATAGTCATCAACAGCTTTCAAAAAGAAGCCATTCCAAGTTAATGGACTGAAGTTATCATTGAAATAATCAACCGAGTGCTTAGTTAGCTCTTTAAAGGCAGCAAATTTCAACTTCTTCCTAGCTTTGTAGAAGGCTACTTTACTTATGATATGTTTGGCAGCTGTAGATCCGGTAAGAATCTTGAAGAATTTGTTTAGCTCCGGTTGATATGAGCTTTTGGTAAGGTTACAGAGGAAAAGAGCAAGGAGGGCAAAGGGTAATTGTCAGGTGCAGGTAATTATCAGGTACGGGTAAAGTGTTTTGTCTCTTTTCGGCTTTGTTCGAGGAACGCTTGGGGATATATGATTTTTAAAATGAAATTAATAAGATTGGCACATGTATTGAAAATCAGGTTCTGTGTCAGTTTGACAATAATTTCGAAAAAATTCAACCATGCCTCTCTCCTTATGCAAGTAGTTGTACTGAGGTAACAAAGTGTCAAGAAAAACATTAACGTGCTGTTATTGTAATGGTATTCCGGAGGTAGAACTATAACTTAATGACATTAAGTTATAGCTATTACAAATAAAATTGTTACCTCTCTGCCCCCCCCCCTCAAACTAATGAACTTTTTGACGTATTCTTTTGATAGGCAGAACAATGTCAGGTCGATAATTATCTTTATCGTCATTGGAACACTTATTTACGGAAATTCTCTGAATGTTCCCTTTTATCTTGATGATATCCATAATTTAAACAATTCAGCCCTGCGTATAGAGAAGTTTTCCGTCGATTCTATTCTTCAAGCCTTATCTGGAGGGCATCTTCAAACACGTCCTGTCAGTAATTTAAGTTTTGCTTTAAACTACCTCCTGGATGGTTTTGATGTTCAAGGATATCATTTTCTAAACATCATACTTCATATTTGCAGTTCAATTTTTCTCTTCTTGTTGTTACGAGCTACTCTTTTCCTGCCAGTAAATCGTGAAAAATATGGAGGATTCTCATCGATAGCATTCTTAACTGCACTTTTATGGCTAGTGCACCCTGTTGGTACTCAATCTGTAACCTACATCGTTCAACGTATGAACAGCATGGCGGCCATGTTTTATCTCCTCTCCATGCTGCTTTATGTTACAGGACGCAGGTATCAGGTAATGACGGAACAGCGTCCACAGAAATTGAAAGCATACGCCCTGTTTACAGGGAGTGGTCTTGCCGCCCTGTTGGCAATAGGATCTAAGGAGATTGCAGCAACACTTCCTGTCATGATCCTGATGTATGAATGGTATTTTTTTCAGAATCTTAGCTTGGCTTGGCTCAGACGACGTCTGCCCTGGGTTGTTGGTGCTGTCGCAATCATTTGCCTGTTAATATTTTTTTATTTACACGGCCACCTACTGCAAGTTTTTTTGAACAATGATTGCCCTGGCCGCGACTTTACAAAAGCAGAAAGAATCCTGACCCAATTCAGAGTTATTGTCCATTATATAGAGCTGCTCCTTTATCCAAATCCTTCCAGGCTTTTTTTGGATTATAACTTTTCTCTATCCAGATCGCTTGTTGAACCGGTAACCACTTTTTTCTCCGCTGGATTTCTCATCAGCACTTTAATAGCAGCGATTCTACTATCAAGAAAGGAACGACTGCTTTCATTCTGCCTTCTCTGGTTTTTCGGCAATTTAGTTATAGAAAGCTCGGTAATTTGTCTAGAAATTATTTTCGAACATCGGACATATCTACCATCAACCTTTTTTATTTTATTTGTCACCGCAACTCTATATCGCATCAGCCCCAACAATCGGGCTATATCACTCTTTCTGGTCGGGATAACACTTTTATTTTGCTACTGGACAGTTGAAAGAAATAAGGTTTGGCAACGTCCTGAAATATTTTGGAAGGATTGTGTGGTTCAGTATCCTGATAAGGCCAGACCACATAACAACCTGGGATATGCATTACTCCGAAATGAAAAGCTGGAAGAGGCAGGGCGACAGTTTCTATTTGCGATTGAACTTGCCCCGGAAGAGGCTGCACCTCACAATAATTTAGGCCTTGTATTTTTAAAGACAGGACGAACTGCAGAAGCAATAGAACAATTTACAACAGCGATTCAGCTTGATCCTAAATATTACACGGCGTATAATAATTTATCTGACATTTTCGAAAAACAAGGAAAGATACATGATGCAATAGCAGGGTACCAGAAGGCATTGGAAATTTCACCTGAGAACATCAAGAGCAATGGAAGTCTCGGTAAAATTCTTGCACAACATGGCCATCCTGCCAAGGCTTTGCCTTATCTGGAAAAAGCTTCACACCAAAAACCAATTGATGTTACTATACACCTCAACCTCGGGGAAGTGTTGTTACAGCTGGGAAGAAAGGATGAGGCAATTACTCTCTTTCAGCAAGTTATCGAGCTAGATCCAAACTCAAAACCGGCGCGGCAGCATTTAACTACACTTCTCTTGGAAAAAGAAAGCCATTCCATGTGATTCATCAGAAACTTAAATTCCTTGACACTGTCGATTCGGTGACTGCGACGTTTCAATTTCACGACCAAATCGATTACCGTTTTAGTCCCAAGGTTCCTTATGGAAAAGATCTATTCCCTTAGCCCACTTTTTGAGAAGTCACATATTTAAACGCAGAGTCAACTGAAAACATAAAAATATTATGCAGGATAAAAAAAACACAATTTCGATAATATGTCCCCTCTACAATGAAGAGGACATGGTCCCTGTTTTCCTGCAAAGACTTGTTCACGTGCTAGAGGAACTCCATAAATCTTTTGAGATTATATGCGTTAACGATGGCAGTACAGATAATACTTTAGCTTTACTGCTGGTAGCAAAAAGAAAACTCCCTCAATTGAGAATTTTAAATCTGTCTCGTAATTTCGGTAAAGAAGCAGCCTTGTCTGCCGGGTTCGATTTTTGCTGTGGCGAGGTTGTGATACCCATCGATGCCGACTTGCAGGACCCCCCAGAACTTATGAAAGATATGCTTGATTACTGGCAGGAAGGGTATGATGTAGTACTAGCTAAACGTGTTGACCGAACAGCAGACAGCTTCCTGAAGCGTAACACTGCACATGTATTTTATAAGATCCATAATTCAATTTCAGCAACCACTATTCCGGAAAATGTGGGGGACTACAGGTTGATGTCCAGGAAAGTTGTAAAGGCCCTGAGGACCATGCCCGAAAACCAGCGTTTTATGAAAGGATTGTTTGCGTGGGTCGGTTTTAAAACCGCAGAGGTCGAATACACAAGGGGAGCAAGGAAAGCAGGAGAATCTAAATTTAATAGTTGGCGGTTATGGAATCTTGCACTCGATGGTATTACAAGCTTTAGCACCCTGCCTATACGAATATGGCTCTATCTCGGGTTCATTATATCCCTTGTCTCTCTCGGTTATGGCTTTTTTATTATATTCAGGACATTATTCCTGGGAGTTGATGTCCCGGGCTACGCTTCACTGTTAACTTCAATCCTTTTTCTCGGTGGTATTCAGCTCATTGGTATTGGCCTCATTGGGGAGTACATCGGCAGGATATATATGGAGTCCAAATCACGACCACTTTATATCGTTGAAGATGAGTACTGACAATGAGACGAAGTGCTTTGTAGCTCTGGTTATTTCTCACATAAGCAGAAAGCATAGACTCGGCACGCAACAAGGGGGCTTCGTTCAGGCACTATTTAGGAAAGAAATTACCTGATATGGCTGAGTTAGAAAAGTTACTTTTTTAGTTGAATTACGTTTATTGTCTTTTTTATATAGTTGGTTTCGAAGTGGGGAGTAATGTAAAAACCAGTGTGCTACTAGTTTCTTGCTGGAGTAACACAATAAGTGCAACAGATTGAAGTTTGATAAGTGATCGTAAGCGATACCCACAATCGACTTTTTGATTTCTTGACAAGGGGATACTTTGTGCCAAATATTTCATGTTTGATTACACCTTGGAGGATGAAAATATATCCCATTATGATTCTAATGGGCATCTTCCTGGCTGTATTGTTCTGCGTTTTCTCCGTGCACGACGGGGCTATTGTTACAGGCCGGCTCGGCGGTGATTTCCCTGCTTTTTATGCTGCGGGAAAATTAGTTGCACAGGGAGAAATTCAAAGTATTTACGATTCTGAACGAATGCTAGCCGAGCAGCAACATGTCATCCCGACAGGTGGATATTTGCCATTTGTTAATCCTCCGCATTTCGCCTGCTTTTACGCCCCATTAGGTGCACTTCCATATAATTTTGCTTATCTTGTTTACTTCTGCTTTCAGGTTCTGCTGTTGTCCTATGTCGTGTATGTTTTTGCAGCATTAAAATACTTCGATACATCTTTGTTTTTCTTTGTTTTGTTCGTGTGTATTACATTTTATCCACTCTTTAAATGTGTTCTCGGTGGTCAGAATTCCGTAATATCGCTATTTCTCTTATGTCTTGTTTGGAAATTTTCAACTTCAGGTCACGAAGGGTTGGCCGGGATATGCCTCGGCCTGTTGCTGTATAAACCACAATTTGCGATACCGTTTATCGGGCTATTTTTTCTTGCCGGATATTGGAGGGTTGTGGTTTCTGCGATCTTGGTTGGGAGTAGCATTGTTTGTGGCACGGTCTTCTTGCTAAAGCACTCGTTTCAAGATTGGCTGACCTTTGCTTTCGCATTTTCAGAGCGTGATGCAAGTGTCAATAAGCTCAATTCAATATCATTGTCGGGTGTTTTTGATGCATTGTCAGGGGGTGTCAAAAGCCCATCATTAGGCCTTGCAGAGCTAAGTGCCGTCCTCATAGTAATTTCCATTTCTATGCTATGGTATAAGGGGAAGAGGAAGAGAAACCTCAATGTACTCATGGCTGCAGCATGCCCTGCCGTTCTACTGATTCCTCCTCATGTCATGTATTATGATTTAGGTATCTGTACACTGTCGGTGCTTTTGCTTCTGAAAGATAAAGTAATCGGATTGATAGTTGTTCTAATAATATGGCTGTTGGGATGTTCACAGATTTTCTCTCATGTATTGGGGTTTAGCCCATTGTTTCTCGTTACCTTAATGATTTATGGTTATTTTTATCATTTGGCCTGGTCTCAAGGTATAGAAAAACTGGACACAAAGTTAAGAGCGGATAAAATGCTCTGAGGAGGTGTTTTGAGATTTCATAACAGACCTTGGTTAAGTATGCGAGCTGAAACCATACCCCCAACTCACGCACTTTATAAACTTCAACCTTAGAGAGGGTCCCAAGAATTAGGACCACCGGTTAAGTTATAGAAAGTTCACATGGTTCCTCAATTATGTTATTTTTTGAAAAATGGAGGAGCTAATGAAAAGACAAAGAAGGAAACATTCAGCTGAGTTTAAGGCAAGGGTAGCCTTGGAAGCTTTTCGTGGACTTAAAACCATCAGTGAAATTGCAGCGGAATTTGAAGTGCATCCGGTTATGGTTAGCAATTGAGAGAAGGAAATGCTTGAGCATTTACCCGAACTCTTTGAGAAGAAAAACTCTAAGAAGACGCAGGATATTCGAAGAGAGACTGATGACCTACAACGTAAAGTTGGGCAGTTGACGATGGAGGTGGATTTTCTCGAAAAAAAGTGCAAACAGTTGGGAATCCCCGTAAAAGATCGGAATTCATAGACGGGAATTGCCAACTGAGCATTCGATGCCAGTGTAGGTTACTCAATATTCACAGCTCACTTGTATATTATCAACTATCCGGTGAGACTACAGAAAATTTGAGATTAATGAAGCAGATGATGTTTTGCATATGGAAGATCCATCAGCAGGTAGTAGAAGGCTGTCAAGGTATCTGACCCGACTAACATGTCGATCAATTAGCGGAAAACGAGTTCGTCGACTTATGCGAGTAATGGGTCTAGAAGCGATTTATCCAAGAAAGAGAACAACGATCCCAGGTGGTCCATCAGGAATCCATCCGTATCTACTGAGAGGTCTGGATATTAATCGGCCGAGTCAAGTGTGGGCCGCGGATATAACGTACATACCAATGCAAAAGGGTTTCATGTATCTTTTTGCTATAGTAGATTGGTACTCGAGAAAGATAATCGCCTGGGAACTTTCCAATACCCTTGATGCTGAATTCTGTAGGCGGTGCCTAAAGCGAGCCTTATTGCTGAATGGATCTCCAGAAATAATGAATACAGATCAAGGTTGTCATTTTACCTCTGACAAATGGCAGGAGATCTTAACAGCTGCTGGCGTAAAAATCAGTATGGATGGTAAGGGGCGGTGGATCGACAACGTTGTGATTGAACGCTTTTGGCGGACCATCAAGTATGAAGATATTTACCTGCGATCATACTGCAGTCCTAATGAGCTTGAACGAGGAGTCGCAAGATTTATCCTACGATATAATTCAATTCGGCCCCACGACTCATTGGATGGTCAAACACCAGATGAAGTATATTTGGAAAAATTACCCAAGATTGTTGGTTGATTTTTTTCTCCCCCCATGGGGGGAGAGGGCGATAACCGGGAGCTATGTGCTATAACTAAAAACTCTGGTCCACTGGTTGAAAGATAGGGACCACTTCCTCTTGGGTTAATGTCGACTATTGGTATCAGTACTTCAAAAATTGAAAAAGCCACTTTGAAAGAATAGTTTTGAAGAAGTGGATCTGGTTGGTAAGGGACAATCTTAGGAAACCCGAAGAAAGCGAACACTTGTCACCTTGACACCTCACTAGAACAGAAAAGGTTAGCTATAATGCTTTTTAAGCATACTGCAAGTAAGCCCCCCCTGTTTCTCTTAAATAGTGGTTTATCAGTCAATCTCCAAAGACAATTAGCTGCCGTATGTTCATTTTATATCCTTTTTTCAATATGCATTGGAACACCACTGTCTCTCTTCGTAAATTCGCCAAGAGATTTTTTCATACCTTTCAGTAATATCCTTTTTGTTCTTTTAATTTTTTTTGGTTCGTTAAGTGGTGTCGCAATAGCGGTGATATGGTTTATTCCAGAAAAACTTCATAGATTTTTTTGTTTTCTGTCAGGATATGCTGCAATTGTTGTGTTCCTGTATACCAATTTGATAGTTCCTGACTACGGGTTACTTGATAACTTTGAATTCATTTTTCCTGGCAGTCTTGAACGTACATTAAGTCAGGTATATATCGAAATGTTGGCCTTAATAACTTTATTGACACTGTGCTATAGGTTTTTTTACAAGTTGTCAAAGTTTCTATTAGTTGCTGCTATTCTAATGTCATTATCGTCGATAACCGTTGCTTGTATACATGTTTACAAGGGCATTTCTTGCGACGAAATATTTTTTTCGGATAGCAAGAAAAGCACACCTAGTCATCGTCTGGCTTTCTCCCCTGACAAGAAGAATGTCCTCATACTCCTCCTTGATGGCTTTTCGGGCGCTCTTGTACCTGAATTTATAGAGAATGGCTCCTTGGACGGTTTTAAGGATTTTACTTGGTACAGGAACACACTATCTACAAATGGCGGTACATGGGGCTCGATCAGTGGGGTAGTCGGTGGACACAAATACACAATTAAACAAGTAAATAATCAACCTGATGTGCATGTCGAACAGATGTTAAGTGAGGCCTATTCGGTACTGCCAAGTGCATTTAATGCCAAAGGATATGATGTAACAGTAATCAATCCAATGTTTGGAGCCAGGCCCAACAAAGGCAATGCATTGGTTATCCAAACCGAACAAGAGATAGATGCCCTTCTTTTGAAAGAAGGGAAAAGTGAAAGTAGTGTCTACAAGCAGATTTTAATGCTTTCTCTTTTTAGAACTGCTCCCATGTTCCTCAAAAACATTATTTACTCCAGGGGCGACTGGCATATTTATCCCCAAATGTCTCCATTCGTCTTTGGCAGAAAAATGTCACACTGGAACTTATTAAACAATTTCTCAGCCCTACCTCTCCGCATGCAGGACTCACCTACTTTCACCTTTGCCCATATTTTAGTCCCCCACAGCCCCCAGATAATTGACGGCAAATTGAAAATTTCAAAGAAGAATGGCACATACAAAAATGAAGCTCGAAAAGCACTGCTGCTTTTAAGTAAACTTTTTCGCAAGATGAAAAGCCATGGGGTTTTCGACAACACAGTGATTGCCGTAGTCTCAGATCATGGTTGGTGGGTGAATAATGATCTTTTTGAAAAAACGTTCAACGACAAAATGGAAGATATTTATGAATTAAGAGCAAGTGCTGGAATGGTACATGCTCTCTTGTTGGTCAAAGAGGCAGGAGAGACAAACGAAGCTTTACTTACTAGTGATAAATTTCTCTCGAACGCAGATCTCCCCTCTATTGTTTGCACTGTCATTGGCGGCTGTAAGGATGTTATGGGGGATGCAAGGACCCTCACTGATGGGAGACAACTGTTTTACAGTGTCTTTCGACCAACGTCAGTTGGATGGCTAGACAGCACAAGTGGTTTCTCCGAAGAGTTAATAAAAAGCCAATTTATTGTAAAAGAAAGTATCTTCGACGAGGACAATTGGACACAAATAAAATAATCGAATTTATACAACCTCCTCACCCAGCATGGGAGCTGTCACTCATCAAGATGGCGATACGGAATGTGTTAATGAAAACTATTGTTTTGGAAAATTGAGAGTAAAATAATTCAAAGTGAATTAGGTGTTTATATTTTACATTGCAGTAGGTAGATAATCCGTTCTGATTCAGGTATAGGCTGGGTGTTTTTTATATTGAAATAGACCGAGAATTCCTTTTCAAAGAATTCTTGTTTATATTCAGGAAAAATATCAACACGATTCATTAAAAGTCTCTGTACCTGGGAATCACTTTTCGGGGTAAATTCAATGATCAGATTTTGGCATATCCTACTAAAAAAACCAGCAATCAGGTTCAATGGAAGATTATTAGATATTGCCAAATGGTGAATCAAGGCAAGGGCCATTACAGTATCAGCTTGGGCACGTTCGTCCAATGAATACCTTTCTTTATTTTCCCACCCTATACCAGAACTTGGATTTACAAAGTCCATGACCAGAGGGAGTACATTCCTCTCACCTGATTCCTTGCAGGAAGTATAATTCTTTTCAACGCACGCTTGGTCAACATCAAAGGATATTGTCTTTCTGCCTTTTCCAGCAGCAATCTTACTAAACACTCCCGTATTGGCACCGAGGTCCCACACCGAGCCATGACCTGATTGGTCAAGGAAATCAGAAACTATCTTTTTTTTATGTTCAAATGCATCCTTTGAGTAATTTGTATCATCATAATATTCGCCCCACTCCGTTCCTTCAGGTTGCCACTGCAATTTTCTGACAGAAGACGATAGGTTGTCTATCAGTGCAAGGTGAGAAGTCTTACGCAATTTTCTGGGCTTTATTTTTACCAGTTTATCTTCAAAATGTTTCTGGCCCTTTGCATGGAAATGAATGTGTGACAGAAGTGATAGGCTTAAATAGCTCCGACCCGGCAGCAAAGAACTAGCAAGCTCCAGAGGAATACCATCTAAATACACTTTGAGAAGCTGGCTTAAACGGATATCTTTTTTGCTCATCAGGGCGAGGGGGGCTAAAAAATGCTGGCAAAACTGCCGGTATGCAGGCCAGAGACTTCCCTCTTTGTAGGTTTCAAACGACAGGGTATCGATAAAAACAGGAAGGCCATTTAGAAACTGAACATTATAAGCACTTGCATCTTTGAGAATCATGCCACTTTCAAGTGCTATTTTATGAATATTGAGAGTCAACAGGGCCGAATCTTTCAGCTGACTAAAACACCATTCATAAGGATAAGAAATAAATGGAATACACTCCGGCTTTAGAACCTTGTATGCATTTTTTCGGTCCGGTGGGCCAATATCAGTTACCTCTTTATGCGGGATAAGAAGCTTCTGTTTGACAAGCCTGTCGTAAAGTCCGGACAACATGAGTTTTTCATAATGTTTTCTGTACAGATGATTTACCTGACGATAGATAATTTCATTCCGTCTGAAAAGGAATCCGCTCGGATCCCGAAATGAAGCTGAATGGCGTTGCTCACTCATCAATTTTAGTACTCTTGTTGTCGGTAAAAAGAGACTTGAAGAAGTTAATTATTTTTCTGTAAGAAGCTTTCAAGACAAAGAGCCCACCAAGTACACTTGCGATGAGTATCTGAAGAACATAGCTTCCTGTACCTGGGTCTATATAAGCATAACTATCCTGGGGAATAAGCAATATAAACACAGTTACAGTAAGGAAAAGCCTCAATATATTTTTCATCGAATTTGTCCTTTTACAGAAATAATTACAAAGCCATCTAGAGGAAGTGGTTCAATCCGTTGTCACTTTTGACTTAGTTGCTGTAAAATACAATTTCACGCCTAAATCAATAACCTCTTTAGTCATCTCTGGTTTTTTCTGCTCATACAATGAAATATTAACAATCTGCTGTAGGATATCCCGGGGATAGCAGCTTCGCAGGTGGTGCTTGTTGCGAAAATATGTCTCAAGCATGTATTCGGTGGCATTGCCGTCGTACTGGACGTCGTATTGAGCAGACGCGTTTTTCAATATCTTGACAAAATCATCCTCTGTGGGATCGCCCAGGTAGATCTTGTAGGGAATTCTACGCAGGAAGGCTTCATCCATCAGTTTTTCCGGGTCTATATTGGTGCAGAAAATCAGCAGCGCATTAAAAGGGACCTGAAACTTGATGCCGTTTGGCAGGGTCAGAAAGTCGATCCGTTTTTCCAGAGGCAGAATCCAGCGGTTGAGCAGCTGCTCCGGAGTCATTCGCTGACGGCCGAAGTCATCAATTACCAGGATACCGCAGTTGCCCTTCATCTGCACAGGGGCTTCACAGACCTTGGTTACTGGATTGTAAATGATCTCCATGGAGGCCATGTCCATCTCGCCCCCGACAATCACTGCCGGTCGTTCAACCCGCAACCAGCGCTGGTCATAGTCGACAGGCTTGTCGTTCTGCACCATATCTACAGCCTTATGGCTCTGGGGATCATAAAATTTAACCTCCTGTCCTTCGATAAGCAGAGTTTTGGGGATAAAAATGGTATCGGTAAAACAGTGGGGGATTCGTCTGGCAATTGAGGTCTTGCCGTTACCTGCCGGACCGTAGAGAAACACACCTCTGCCGGAGTTAATGGCCGGTCCCAGCAGAGTATAAAACTCTTTGGGAAGGACGAGTTCTTTGAATGCCTCGTGCAGTTCAACGGGCCCGGGCGTTTCATTCTGAATAGTCTGGGCTGCCACACTCTTCATATAATCGGCATAGGGCACAGGCGCCGAGCCGAGATACGCCGAGGCCTCCCGGGCCTGCAAAGCCTTTTCCCTTCCCTTTTCTGTCAGGGCATAGATAAAATCATTAATCCCGGAGGTAGACTGGTAGGTTACGATGAGCCGCTGTTTCAAGTCACGCAGCTGTTCCTCGACCATGGGGAACGGCAGGCAGACTTTGTTGCTGATCTTTTTGCCGGTCAAGGCACCGTAGCTCAGGAGATATTTACAGACAAGGTCAGTGAGAAATATTTCATTGATGCCGGCTTCTTGTAAATTTGCGGGTACCTCAGGACAGAACTCTTTAGAGGCGGAAGAAACTTCGCTGATGCTACCAAGGCGCTCGTCCAATGTTATAGCCACTTGCTTTCTCCTTTTTTTGACCACGAAAAATACTAACACCCCACAAGGGGGTATAATTACAATTTCCTGGAATGACGGAAGTTTTACTGTAACAGAGAAGTCTTCTGTGCCTTACGAGCCTTTTCCAGGTTGGCACTAGCCCGCTCATAAAACCTTGGGTTGAGGGATAGAGCCTTTTCAAAGGCCTTGATAGCCTCCTCATGCCTGTTGTTTACCATATATTCCCAACCAATATTGTTATAGGCGACAGCGTCGCTGACTGCACCCCTACGGAAGGCCTCCAGAGCATCATCATATCTGTCCAGTTTGCAGTAGGCAACAGCCAGATTATTAAATATTCGCTTATCCGTGTTTTTTTGGCGAACCGCAGTTTCTAACAGCCTTACGGTCTTTTGGTATTCCTCCTGGATATAATATGAGATAGCCAGGTTGTTAATGATCTCGGTATTACCTGGAGTGAGATCAAGGGCCTTCTGGTATGCAACCAGAGCCTTGTCAATATCCTGCTGTTTGGTGTAAATGAGGCCGAGGTAGTTGAATGACTGCCACAACTCAGGATCAAAGGTGACCGCCTTCGTAAACTCAACCTCTGCACGAGCAAATTCTTTCCTCCCGAAATATGCTTTTCCCAACCCTTCACAGGCGGACGCATTCTTGGTTTCCATGGACAACATTTTTAAAAAAGCTTGCTCTGCCTCAACGTACATATCACGTTTAAGCAGCAGCGTACCTACCTTGTACTGAAGACCACTGTTGTCAGGATTGCCCTGCACGGACTTAGCATAGTAAAGAAAGGCCTTATTGATATCACCGCGCTGCAGATAGTGGTCGCCAATTGCCTCATTTTCTTCCGGACTCTTCTCCGACTGTTTTGCAGGTTCATCCTCAAGTTGCTGCAGATATTGCCGCTTTTCCAACTGCTTTTCCACATTAACGCTCTGTTGATCCTGCAGGTTCGCTCCCGGTATAGCGGAACAACCGTAAAGCAGGATTCCGACAGCACAAATCAAAAAAATGTCCAAAAGGCACCAAACTACCGTTTTCACTTGTATATTCATCTTGACAGCTATACTATTAGAAATATGTTTTTGTCGATTACGACTGAATAAGAGCTGATTGATACAGATGTAACATCTTCCGCTATGATAATACAGCATTAGACAACAAATCAACTTTTATCACAACGGTATAAAATCGTCACAGTTCTAAATTACTTGCTCAGCCGATAGGGTACGAGTGAATTGTTGGTATTTACGTCTTCTGACAACATGAAACATGTCTTTAACCATACGGCCACTCGAAGTGTGCAGATCGAAGTCAGTCGCGATGATCACACAGAAGAGATCAACTCACCGACATCCTGAAGGCGAACAAAGTAGTGGTTATGATTATACCGTAGTAATAATCCGATTCGTGAGGTTCTGGAACAATACATGCGTAACTTAAGGGGTAGAGACGCTCTATATAACTCCGTTTAAAATCGAGATAGAGACGCAGGGGTTTACGATTTCCAGCTTCCAACAGAACATGTTTCTATAGGTATCCTCACATGACTTGATACTATTGTTTTTGCAAAACGACTCGCGACCTTCCCCTATTTATGAGTATAACGCCTTGCACCAACCGCCACTTACCTCTACGAGAACTTTCGTAAAAGCGATGAATGTACAAACGTACAAACTATCACTGAACTTTGATTGAAAAACGCAGGGTAAGTGGACGGTCTGAATATAATTGTTATGCGTTTTTTCTACTTTAATACCATACGATTTCTTTCAAACCACTTGCCCTGAAAGGGCATCACATACCAGCCCAGGGCAACGCCCTGGGGTTTAATCCCCCCAATTATTAGCCCTGAAAGGGTGTGACATTAATGGAACTCAATCCCATAGATATTTTTATCATATTCAATTTCGTATTTATGAAGCAATTCCAATAATTCTTCATGGAACGTCTTTCTCTGATGATGTTCCCTTTGTGAATCTATGTAGCGAATGACTGGGACAAAACCTTAACGACTCCAATGTTACGCCCTTACAGGGCTTTTTGGGATGTATAATTCATTTCCCAGGGCGTTGCCCTGGGCTGGTATGTTTAACCCCTTGCGGGGTAATTATTGAGCACTGGATATTCGACATAACGATCGTTAATTTTGTTGGGCAGTACTCAACAGTACCAAGTCAGCCATAGGAAGCTAAGCAGAAAAACTCGTCAAATAAACCGGCCTCACCCAACCCATAGACTTCAGGGATATCTTCGCCGTCTGCGAGTTCCCTGGCAATGCCTGCCTGATCGCGATCTGCAGTATGCCAAGTCAGCCGGTTAGTGATGTTTTGTGTTGCATCTTTGATGATATCCATACGAACTGGTTACCATATAGTGCTAATAACTGCAAACAGATGTACTGTGTAAGTAGCTGTATGGACTGTGTTTTCTACCTCCTGTCTCTGCTTGCATGGCACGTTTACCGCTCCACGCGGGAGGGGGGTATGGTAGAGCGCTGTCATGCTTAATACCATACGATTTCTTTCAAACCACTTGCCCTGAAAGGGCATCACATACCAGCCCAGGGCAACGCCCTGGGGTTTAATCCCCCCAATTATTAGCCCTGAAAGGGTGTGACATTAATGGAACTCAATCCCATAGATATTTTTATCATATTCAATTTCGTATTTATGAAGCAATTCCAATAATTCTTCATGGAACGTCTTTCTCTGATGATGTTCCCTTTGTGAATCTATGTAGCGAATGACTGGGACAAAACCTTAACGACTCCAATGTTACGCCCTTACAGGGCTTTTTTGGATGTATAATTCATTTCCCAGGGCGTTGCCCTGGGCTGGTATGTTTAACCCCTTGCGGGGTAATTACTGAGCGCTGGATATTCGACATAACGATCGTTAATTTTGTTGGGCAGTACTCAGCAGTACTAGGTCAGCCATAGGAAGCTAAGGAATTGTAAATATATAAGTCATCGCTTTTGTGTTCTGATTTTTGACCCTTGAGATTTTTTTTCCAAATGAATTCTCAAATTATGGGCTGTAAATTAAGTGACAATCGATAAGGCGGTTTTCCTCTTTCTTTTTCTTCAACTACAGCGCCTTCCTCTCCTTTGTCTTTAGCTGCAGCCATTATCCTTTTTACAGTGGCTTCTCCAACCCTTAACCCTTTTGCAACTCTTCCCGTTTTCTTTTCCTCGTCGAAACATTGCTTCAAGTTCACTAGGAGTCTGTCGGACAATGCCCTTTTTCCCCAGCTCTGTGTTATTTTCAGAAAATCAATGCTCGCAATATCAACTATATGGCTGTGCTTGATTTCCTCAAAATGCCTTGATCTGAGAAAAAATGTCTATAATCCGACAGGCTCCTAGCAATTGTTTCATCTCGGGAGTGAACTCTTTGCCCTGAAAAGTCATAACAACCTCCATTTAGAGTTGCCAATATTCATGTGCTCCTAAAAAGAGATAGTATTATTTCTGGGTGTGAATTGTCAATATTGTAGTATCAAGTCATACGGGTAGATCTATAGGCGACAGGTACAGATACCGTTATGACAACACGGGTATAGTTGTCAGAGGAAAAGTATTTAACAGGAAAAACATATTTAAGATTGTCGAACTGGGTTGAGCTAACTATCATTTCGAGTATGGACATCGTTTATTGTGAATCGGCTCATAATGATCGTGTCGATCATTATGAGCCGATTAGTCAATAAAGTTCTTAATGAATCCACGAAGGGCAGCCACTATTTACTTCACCTATCTTTTGTTCGTGAGAACCTTCACTTTCTCTGCTCGTTCCAGCTTATCCCTTTGCTGCTCAACTAACTCTTTGGCATATTGCCGATCTTCTTGTACTCTCAACACAAACCACCATAAAAAAGCGGCAACAGTGAAGCCCATTATTATTATTGTATCAGTATCCATATTCGTCTCTTTGTTTTAAGGTGTTCTTAAGAATAAATATAAGCATTTTAAATCGAACACAGCCTTTCCTTGTCCTCTAAAGTGTAGCAATCTTCATACCATAAAAACATTTCCTTAGTATCCGGACAGTTACGTCGTATCACTAATGCTGATGTTTTACTTTATTACGATTTTGTATGATCTATTACAGAGTTGGAGGGTAAAGCCACAACATTGTACGATGTAAATCAATAGATTTTGAATAGACTACCTTAAGAATTGTTACATTTAAGATCTGGTATAATTGCTCCCAAGGATACATTTGATAAACACTCATGAATCTCCCCACCTTTCCTATCACAGAAGTTATTTCTGATCTCTTACAGGCTCTTTCAGTGGGTTCAGCTGTGCTTACCGCACCACCAGGATCGGGTAAAACAACTATTGTTCCACTCCACCTTTTAAACGCCCCCTGGCTTGACCAAAACAAGATACTCATCCTCCAACCGCGTAGAGTTGCTGCAAGAGCGGCTTGCTTTCGTATGTCATCTCTGCTTGATGAACAACCTGGCAATACAGTTGGTTATCATATTAGCCAAGACAGAAAGACAAGTGTAGACACAAGGGTTGAAGTTGTAACAGAAGGAATTCTCACAAGGAGAATTCAAAACGATCCAGAACTCACTGGTGTTGGACTTATAATCTTTGACGAATTTCATGAACGCTCTATTCATGCTGATCTGGCCCTTGCACTTTGTTTAGATCTCTGTCAGATAAATGATCATCTCAAAATTCTCGTCATGTCAGCAACCCTTGATGCAGAGCCGGTTTCTCAGCTACTTGGTGACGTCCCAATAATTAATGGGGAAGGCAAGTGTTACGAAGTGAAAGTTGAATATCAAAAAACTTCACCAGGAAAGTACGTTTCAAATCAGGTGGCTGCTGGCATCATCAAGGTACTCAATGAGCAGACAGGAGATATCCTTACATTTCTACCAGGGGTTGCTGACATTACGGCTACCGAAAGGATTCTAAAAGCTTCTGGCGAGTGTAAAAACATTTCTGTTCAATCACTGTACGGAAATCTCCCCCAAAAAGATCAAGATGATATTCTCTATCCTAAACATAAAGCTCAACGAAGGATTGTTCTTGCCACTTCGATTGCAGAAACCAGTTTAACAATTGATGGTATTTCAAATGTGGTTGACTCCGGATGGTCAAAACGGCCCTATTTTAATGTGGCCAATGGACTTACATCCTTAAAAACTATACGAGTCTCAAAAAGTAGTGCTGATCAAAGGACTGGCAGAGCTGGAAGGCAGGGCCCAGGTTACTGTCTACGGCTTTGGGATGAAGCAACGCACCACAGCCTTCTCCCCTTTCACCCTCCAGAGATTATGAGTAGTGATCTATCAAGTCTTGTACTTGAAATTTTACTTTGGGGAGCAAATAAACCAGAGGACCTACTTTGGCTCGATCCACCAAGGGAATCAAGTTATACCAATGCCATCGAACTTCTTCATTCTCTGGGTGCTATTGATAACAATAATAAGCTGACACCTCTTGGGCAAAAACTAGCACATTTACCACTCCACCCACGTCTTGCCCATCTTCTCGTTAGATCTGAACAAGCTGGTAAGCTCAGGGAAGGTGCGGATATCTGTGCACTACTCACAGAAAGAGACATTATAGACTACAAAAACGATCCATCATCTGAAATAAGCCTTCGCCTGGAACTTCTCCAAGAATATCGACAAAACCACTCTGCGCACAAACACTCAAAAAGAGTAAGGGCTGACTTCTGCAAACGGGTCGATAATACATCGCAATTGTACAAAAGAATTTACAAAGGTCATTCCTCTCGCCAAAGCAACTTTTCAGTAGCATCACTTCTACTCTCTGCTTACCCCGACAGAGTTGCCAAAAGACTCTCCAATCCTTCAGAAAAGTATCTCCTTGCAAGTGGACGCGTGGTCAAACTGAACCCCTCTGATCCTTTAATCCACAATGAATATCTCGTTGTAGCCAATATGGATGCTGGCAAAAATGAAGGACGTATTTATCTTGCAGAACCAATTGACTTTGAAACCATACAAAATCAACACCCGACCCTTATTAAATTTCAGGAAACTGTTGAATGGGACCAGGATAAGGGTAAAATAGAAGCAACATCGAAACAATCAATCGGAGCAATTTGCGTCCACACAAAACGACTTCAGAATGTGGATGAAGAACTGATCACGGACGCACTCGTTCGAGCTATTGACAAAAACGGCTTACAGCTTTTTGACTGGAATGAAAAAGCACTCCAGCTCCAAAATCGAATTCAATTATTAGCGAACAATCAACCGAACACCGCCTGGCCGGACGTCAGCACTTCAAATCTTGAAACAAACATTGATTGGCTCAAACCATACATTTCAGGAATTCGAAACAGCCATCAATTGCATAAAATTGATCTTTATCAGATACTTCTATCTCAGTTAGATTATACTCTTCAACAAAAATTACAAAAAGGTGCGCCTGAATTTTTCACAGTACCCAGTGGATCAAAAATAAAAATAAATTACAAAGAACAGGGCCCTGTACTAGCCGTTCGAATGCAGGAACTTTTTGGTCTTACCGAAACACCGACGATCTGTAATGGGAGTTTGACACTTTTACTCCATTTACTCTCACCTGCAAGACGACCCATTCAGATCACATCTGACCTTAAAGGTTTTTGGAATAAGAGTTATCATGATGTAAAAAAAGAACTTAAAGGTAGATACCCGAAACATTTTTGGCCTGACAATCCAGCAAGCGCGCAGGCAACCAAAACAACAAAAAGAAAAATAAAAAATAAATAAAAATAGAATCAAAATGAGAAATATAGCATTTGGATACTCAACACGCTGTAACATCAGATGTCGTCATTGTGTTGCTGTCGGTGAAGAGCTCACCACGAGCAAAATGGAACTCCCAGAGGCAAAAAAAGCCATAAATGAACTGGCAGCAGCTGGCATCACTGGAATCAGTTTTACAGCAGGCGAACCAACAATCTACGCAAGCGACCTGCTCGAACTTCTGAGCCTATGTCAATCCCATAACATTTTCACCCGCGTTGTTACTAATTCATCTTGGGCGAAAGATACGGTTTCAACCCTATCACAGCTTAAAGCTTTAAAAAATTCAGGACTCAACCAACTACGCTTGAGTTATAGCAGGTGGCATCAGGAGCATATACCTCAAGAAAACGTTCTAAACGCAGCACAGGGAGCTATTGCCTTCGGAATAAATTACTTTGTTTCCTTTGTCACTGATTTTTCCGAAACAGATAAAAAATACGAAGATTATTTAAGAGAGAATGCACTTAAGTTCTTTCCCGAACCGCTTATATATTCAGGACGAGCAAAAGATTACCTCAAAGAAAAACTATTCACCGATTATCAGGATAATCGATGTGCAATGAACCTCTACCTTGCACCGGACTTCAATCTGTACGCCTGCTGTGATGCTGGAAATCATTTCACCAAAACAAATGCCTTTTTACTCGGCAATCTACAAAGAGATTCTGCAACTGAGCTTTTCTCCAAAAGTGATCAGAATCCGCTCTTCAACTGTATACGCAATATTGGCCTATCGACAATAGCCTCATATACAGGTATGCCTTCACGGGAGATTATTACCTACCGAAAATGTGAGCTCTGCGAGAAACTATTAAACGAGCCTCAGACATTTACAACATTAAACAAACAAGCTCCATTTATGCTCCAAACTCTCTCTCGATAATAATACAACCTAAATCTTGCACACGCAAAACAAGAAAATATTTTAACTATGCAAAACAGTAGATTACGGCCATGATACTTATTTTAATAGTCACATTCCATTAGTTATATTTTCTCATATTTGCTACCCTTCGGGACTTGCAATTCCACCGAATCTGCATTGTTACCGAAGCCTTGAAGTATATTTATACGTCTGCAGCTCCGGTGTCTCCCATATCCGGTAGGTAGCGCAGACTCCGAACTAGCCAGTTGCAAGATTTAGGTACAATTTTTAATCGTCTATCCATTCTATTTTAAAATAGACCAATGACAGTTGTGGATTATTTGTGACTTTTACCGTAATATTTCTCTGCTGCAAGGATGGCTTAATAGGTTATTCTTCAACGTATCACCTCCGTTGCCACTATGACGAATTGGCCTTCTTCAAGCAACGGAGGTGAATTCAATATTAAACAACAGGTAAGACAAATGACCCCTTCTCCCCAATCAACGCCTAAACAAAACGATTCAAGTAGTGTCTCAGATGAGACTATCTTGAAAATCAGTAAAGAAATAGTTGTTAAATTTATTGAAATGGGCAAAATTACACCCGCAGGATTTGACCTGAATTTTAAAAATATTTACACAACAATTGATAAAACAGTACGGAATAAATAGACAATGATGAACCTTGCCCCACATCTCAATTACGCACCTGAAACAACCGAGCATATTCATATAATGGGAATCTGTGGGACAGGCATGGCAGCACTTGCAGGTATGTTAAGAGACTCCGGATACACTATCACCGGCAGTGACAGCCAGGTA
Source organism: Desulforhopalus sp. (assembly GCA_047622095.1). Lineage (GTDB taxonomy): Bacteria > Desulfobacterota > Desulfobulbia > Desulfobulbales > Desulfocapsaceae > Desulforhopalus_A. The sequence continues at coordinate 42,490 of JBLHNU010000023.1, read as the reverse complement.
TACCCACCGATGTCAACGTATCTCCATCAACTCCAAATTCCTGTAAACAACGGTTACGGTGCAGACAACCTCACACCAACACCAGATTTGGTTATTGTAGGAAATGTGATCACCAGAAAAAATCCTGAGGCAATTGCTTTATCGGGCCTGGATATCCCCTACCTTTCTTTCCCCCAGGCACTTTCACACTTCTTTATTGAGTCTAGAACATCTCTTGTCATTGCTGGAACCCACGGGAAAACGACAACCTGCTCACTGCTCGCCTCTTCACTTTACCACGCGAATTTCGACCCAACCTTTATGATTGGTGGAATTGTAAATGAATTCGGAACCAATTTTCGCCTCGGTAAGGGGCGGTATTTTGTAGCTGAAGGTGATGAATACGATACTGCTTTTTTCGACAAGGAATCCAAATTCCTTCACTACCAACCTCAAATTGCTGTTATAACTTCCATTGAATTCGATCATGCTGATATCTTCGATGACCTTGAAAGTATAAAAAAAGCATTTCGTAAATTCGTCTCTTTAATTCCTGAGGATGGCATTCTTATCGCAAATTTCGATGACCCTAACGTTGTTGAAATCGCAGACACTGCAAAGTGCACCGTCTTGAGCTATGGACTAGACAAAAGCTACAATTGGTGTTTTCAAAACACGCATACAGCTGACGGGAAAACAGAATTTGACATTATAAAAGATGGCGAACCATTTGGATCAATTTCGGTTGCAATGACGGGTGTTCATAATTGTCTAAATACCCTCGCCGTTTGTGCTGTCATGGACTCCATTGGAGCATCACAGGAGGCGATGAATAAGGGATTGAACTCTTTTAAGGGGGTTAAACGCAGACAAGAGGTTCGAGGAGTTGTTGATGGCATTACAGTTATTGACGACTTTGCCCACCATCCAACGGCTGTAAAAGAAACACTTGCCGCTCTAAAAATGGGATACCCAGACAGACGCCTTGTCGCAGTTTTTGAACCTCGGACGAACTCTTCTAGAAGAACAATATTCCAAAAAGATTATGTTGCCTCATTTGCTGCGGCCGATATAGCTCTTATTCGAGAGCCTATTCCAATTGTTGGTTTTGAAGATGACGTTTTCAGCTCAACAACTCTTGCAAAAGATATTTATAAGCTACATAAGATAGATGCGATACCATTTAAAAACACGGACGAAATACTAAACCACCTGAAAACAACGCTTACAGGTGGTGATGTGGTAGCTATTCTATCAAATGGTGGCTTCGACAATATTCATGAACGTCTCCTTGCTCAACTAAGAGCAGTTCGAGAATATCAATTTTAAGAAGAGCCTCATCTATTTAAAAACAGGTTCGAGACAGCGATGCAATGAGTCAACCTTAGATCTGTAATCGGCATTGGCGTTTCCTGCTTTACCGGATTGTTCGATATCAAAAGCAATCCTGGCACATTCCTCAAGCCCTAAATTGAGAAAAGCCCCTTTTATTGTATGCCCTGCTTTACCAATCTCACTCGGATCATTCACATCGAGCGCTTCTTCGAGAGTCTCCATGTGTGAGCCTAAGGTAGAAATAAAACTTGGCATCATTGTTTCTACCTGCTCTATCGGTAGGTGAAATTGGTCTGTTAAATATTTTTTAATCTCTTCTACGCCCATAATATTGCTCACATATCGATAATATTTTTTTTCATCCACCGTATTTACCGCAGAAAGGACACTACTCTTACATCGAGGTTTGCAACAAGATCATTATATGATATCCTCAAGTGAATCCCAGCAACCTTTACTTTACAAAGATACTTTCCTTGAAAAAAAAATCCTATCTTTTTCAACAGAACATCATCAATGTCATAAATAGCTACTCCTTGTTACAACAAGATGACGGTGTGATTGTTGCTGTATCTGGAGGATCCGACTCCATCTGCCTGCTCAGAGTTCTGAGCAGACTTTCTATGGATCTTAGATTAAGAGTTGTCTATGTAGACCATAGCCTTCGTCCTCAAGAAACGCCTCAGGAAATAGAACTCATTCAAATGTTCTGCGCAAGGCTCGGCGTTAATTTCACTATCAAAACTGTGGATGTAAAAAGATTAGCAGAAGACGGTAAAATGTCAATCGAAGAAGCGGCAAGGTTCTTACGATATCAGGCATTAGAGGAAGAAAGGCTGTATCATTCGTTTGATAAGATTGCAGTTGGACACCATGCAGATGATCAAGTTGAGGAATTTTTTATTCGCCTTTTCAGAGGAAGTGGGACCACCGGCCTTGCTGGAATGCACCTTACAAAGGATGCCATAATCCGCCCTTTGCTCTTTGAAACAAAAAATTCTATCGAACAGTACCTTACGAATGAAGAAGTGCCTTGGGCGACTGATTCATCAAATTTTGAACTCGATTTCCTACGTAACAAAATTCGCCACAATCTACTACCAAGCTTAGAGCAAACATATAATCCGCGAATCCGTCATACAGTACAGCGCACCATGAGTGTTCTGCAGGAAGAAGATGATTTTCTCACAAGTCTTAGTGAAGAAAAATACTCCTGTTGCGTAGAAGAGACGTTCAATGGATCTGAAAGCACACAAGTATTTTCTATTAGTCTGCAGAATGATAAATATCTTTCTTACCATCTTGCAGTGCGCAGAAGAATAGTAGAAAAAATATGTTGGAAAATGAGTTCGCGACCATCATATATTATTATTGATGATATCGATCGCTTAGTTCAAACAGCAGAAACTGGTAAAGAACTTCACCTCAGTAATGGATTACGTGTTCGCAAAAAACAAAAATCAGTCTGCTTTTCACATCCACCTCTTACGGAGAAGAAACGAGGAACATATAAAGCTCCGGAACCATATGAGATAGCTATCAACGGTACCGGTCATTACCCAATACCAGGAACAACCATAGCAATAGACCTAGCTGAGGCAGTGCCAAGTAAAAATCAGAATCTTGAACAATTCGGATTAAAAATAGATTTAGATATGGTCGTGTTCCCAATTATTATACGAGGAGTACGTCCTGGGGAGAGATTCACACCATACAATGGTGTGGGAAGCAAAAAGGTATTAAGATATTTAAATGACCAGAAGCTTGATAAACACAAACGCTCGTCATGGCCGATCTTGTTTAGTGGTAACTCCCTTGTTGCTATAGTTGGATATACTATTGGTCACCAGTTCAGAGTGACAGATAAGACCAAACGCGTACTTCACATCTCATATAAAGACGATAGTAATAAGTAGTGTTGTAAAGTGTGTAATCAGGACACTTTTTTTCGTAAAATTCTCTTATCTCCAATTCGCATGGTGATTTTTTCTCTGTCCAGATATTCAAGAATTGGGATTGAAAACTTTCTCGTAAGCCCTGTTAATTCTTTAAAAGATGGTGCATCGATATCACCATTTTCTTCGATATGTTTTTTTACTGATTCAATGACTGGATCCAGAATTTCTTTTGAATAATAAAGGCTTTCGCTCACCTTTAGTATTTTCCCATCTCTAATATCTAAGCTGATAACCTCTTTAACCAATTTAGCGGGGTATTCTTCAAAATGTTCCATTGTCTCCTTTATCGTAGGAGTGGAAAGCCCTCTTGTACCAAACCAGGCATCGAGATCTTTCCTCAGCTGTTCTTCATCAGCTTTCAAAGCAACCTCGTGATCCGCCATGCGTACCACTGATTCCTCCTGAACAACAACTCCTTTACGAATGAGATCATTCATACAGTAGTTGTACACTTTCTGATCAATTTCCCTACCAAGACTGGTACGAAGTTCCTCTTTGGCAAGACCTTGCTGTAATGGATTGGTTTTGTGGTAAGCCGTAAGGTAGTCCACAAATAACCTTTTGATATTTTCCGCTATTGCAACGACCACATACCTTTGGGTAGCCGAATCAACAACGACCATTTTCTTCGTCGATATAGGATCTTGTAAAGCTTTCTTAAGATGTTTTCCAAAGAGCCCGAGGCGAATACCCAGCTCATCTGCGGTCAATCCTAATTCACGACTTTCTTTGAGAAAGAAAAGAGTTTTATCTTCAATAGAACCGTCTTTTAAGATTAAAGACATTTCTTTGTTATACTCGCGATCCGACTCAATCAATCTCTTGCGTTTTCTAGGAGATACATTGCCGAGAACTGCCCCGCCGCCAATTGTGGCCACTGGAGAATAACTCCGGATAACATATCTGTCACCGGGCCAGACAACCGCTTTTTCTTCAAGCAGCACCTGAACCAGAGCCTCATCACCGGGCTGTAACTCGTCACGGTCAAGCAGAGATATTCTTCCAATTATTTCAGCTGTTCCAAGATGAGCCCGAACTCGTGCTCGATGCTTGAGTGGCTTTGTATTTGATGCAAGATAAAGAAACTGGCAATCAAGCATATAGCTTGCATGAAGAGTGTTTTCTGGTGCCAGTACCATTCCTCTTTCAATTTCACTTTTGGAGACACCCTGTAAATTTATTGCTGTTCTATGTCCGGCCTCAACTTCGTCAACGGCTGAAGAATGAACCTGAATACCTCGAATTTTGGCAACTCTATCGCTTGGATAAATTCGTAAATCTTCTCCAACAGACGTTCTGCCAGAGATTGACGTCCCTGTAACAACTGCGCCAAACCCCTTGATGGCAAAAATTCGATCAGCAGAAAGACGAAATGGACCAAAAACTTCGTGAAAATTATGATTTTTTACAATTTTATCTATCTCATCTCGTACCTGATCGATCCCTTCACCACTTAGAGTGGACACATTTATAAGAGGTGCTCCTTCGAGAAAAGAATCAGAACAAAACTCCTGAATTTCTTCATTGACCATTTCAAGCCAATCAGGATCAACGAGATCCTTTTTGGTCACAATGATAATTCCCTGTTGAACACCCATGAGCCTACAGATCTCAAAATGTTCAACCGTCTGTGGCATGATCCCTTCATCTGCCGCAACTATAAAAGCGAGGATATCAATTCCAGAAACACCAGAGACCATCGTTTTAACGAATTTTTCATGTCCAGGCACATCAACGATACCTATCCTATGACCACAGGGTAAATCAAGATAAGCAAAACCGAGTTCAATCGTGATCCCTCTTTTCTGCTCTTCTTTGAGGCGATCTGTTTCAAAACCCGTTAATGCACGGATGAAACTCGTTTTTCCATGATCTACATGTCCGGCCGTACCAAGAACTATTTCACGCATAGGTATCGTAAATTAAAATTTTTCCCTAGAAGTACTAACTCACAACGGGGTGAAACACCGTCAAAAAGTAAATTAGCCCTTATTTATAAAAAAGGATTAGAAGCAGCTTCATTTCCAATTGTAGACTTACTGCCGCCATAGCCATGTCCTGGCCAGACAACAGTTTCTGCAGGCAAAGTGAGCAAATGCGTCCTGATTGACTCTAGAAGTTCTTCATGGGAGCCTCCAGGAAAATCAGTCCTACCCAATCCACCAACAAATAGGGTATCACCTGTAATTATATTAGGCGCACAATAAAGACAAATCCCACCAGGAGTGTGCCCAGGGGTATGGATTACCTTTAGAGCAACGTTTCCAATATGGATATCATCACCAGCATTAACAACAATATCAACAGGAGGTGAAGCTTCCAACCCCAACATTGAGAAGTATTCTTTTACCTCAGGTTTGTCGAAAAAGTCTACATCTGCTGAGTGCATGACTATTTTTGCTCCAGTGGCCTCCTGAAGCTTTCTGTTCCCACACACGTGGTCTGGATGACCATGGGTGGCTATGATATACTCTACGGTAAGTCCAAGCTTTTCAACTTCAGCAAGAAGAAGCTCCTCGTCTCCTCCCGGATCAACAATAGCTGCTTTTTTAGTTTCCTCACAACCTACGATATAACTACACACCGCCATTGATCCCACTACAAATTGATGTAATATCATGCGAACTCACTCAATTGATTATATTTAAAAGGGGTTGGAATACTTCCCCCCAACCCCTCACTATCTTTTAGTGCCTTACTCCTGAAAACCTGTCATAAAAAAACAAGAAATCGGGAGAGTGGTTTGTAATTATGAACTTAAAACAACCACCAAATAGCAATCGACGAGAGACCTTCGAGGCACTTATACCCCCTCGGAGTCTAGCGCTTACCTGTGGGGTGTTAGAAGATTGTATCAAATCTATCCAACAATCATCTTAAGAACAAGAACCACCACAACCACAGCTACTTTCTTTAGGAGCCATAGTTAAAGGCGCCGGTGCTGCAACAGGAGGTAATCTGTTTTCAATAGCTTTTACCACCGCACTAAATGCAGTTACTGCTGGGCTATCAATATCAGAAGATAAATATGGTTTACCTTCATCTCCTGCCATAACAACCTTAGGGTCCATTGGAATTTTCCCTAAAAATGGAAGATCAAGCTCTCTTGAGAGTTCTTCGCCACCACCAGATTTAAAAATATCTATAGTGGTGTTACAGCTTGGACATACAAAGCCTGACATGTTTTCGACCACACCGACAATATCAACCTTAACTGTTTTACAGAAATTGATTGATTTACGTACATCGGCGAGAGCAACCTTTTGAGGTGTCGTTACAACAACAGCCTTAACATTAGGAATAGTTTGAGCAACTGAAAGAGGCTCATCACCGGTACCAGGAGGAGCATCAATAATCAGATAATCCAATTCACCCCAATCCATATCGGAGACAAATTGCCTGATTGCCTGGATTTTCAACGGCCCTCTCCAGATAATTGCTTCATCCCTGTCTTTCATCATGTATTCAAGGGAAACAACCTTCAAATTGTCACTGTACTTAAGAGGCGGTACCAGACCATCTGGGGTGGAGGGAGGCTCAATAGTTCCTTTAAGATCGAGCATACGCACGACATCAGGTCCATGAAGATCAACGTCCATAAGACCTACCTGATATCCTGCATTAGCAAGACCTAAAGCTAGATTGACAGAGACTGTGGATTTACCTACACCACCTTTGCCACTCATAACTAGTATCTTGTTCTTAATTTTGCCAAGTGATGTATTGATCGCAAGTTCCTGTTGTGCAGCAGCCGCCTGTTGTGACTCTGGTGTACTACAGGATCCTTCACAAGATCCACTCATTTTAAAGCCCTCCAATAAAGGTAATAATAAATATCTCATCATTGGCCACATTAGAGCCCTGCTCTAATTTTTCATGCCAATTTTAACAGTCACTACAGTAATGCTGTTATTCCGAAATGCAATGACATTAATAGCGCGTCAAAAAGCAGAGTACAACCAAAATAAAATAATGCAAATTATTGAAAATCAAAGTATTTGACTTAGTGTTATAAAGTTTATCAAGACAGGTAGAATACAAAGACAATTCCCGCGCAGATCCTGTTAATTTATCGTAACTCTACTCATGGGTATGAAATGCTAGGTTGGTTCAAGAAGAAATTTGGAAAAAAAGAAGCTCCTTCTGCTACAGAGACGACTTCTCAAGAGGTTCTAGAAGAACCTATTTCTCAACAAAGTGAGGTCCCTGCCCAAAACGTTGAGGATCTCAAGCCTGCAGCAGCTCCTATCACCGAGAGCATTACAGAAAAAATAGATCCACAGCTTGAATCTTCCACAACGAAGAACATCATTACTCCTGAAAAAGTTACTGCTCCTGTCGATGAGCCTGAACCAGTGGTTCCAGCAGACACTGCTTCTGCGGAATCGAAGCAAGCCTCTGAGACACCTCAGGAAGAGTCTGTTAAACGAACAACACCCCAACAAACGACGCCGATTTCAAAACCAACCGAAAAGGCTGAAACAGAGCAATCAACTACTAAAAAAGATACTAAGGACTCACTTTTTTCGCGACTTACAAGCCGTTTAGGCAAAACCCGTGAATCCTTTACGCACCAGATGGATGCTCTTTTTCTTGGCAAAAAAGAGATCGACTCTGATCTTCTTGATTCTTTGGAAGAAATACTCATCACCGCCGATTTAGGTGTAGAGACATCTGAAGAGTTAATAGACTACGCACGAAATAAGATAAAACGTAAAGAGCTCTTGGACCCAAACGCATTAAAGGATATTCTTAAAAAACAGATTAAAAAACTCCTGCTCGCAAATGATGCTGATGCAACACTTGTTATGCCCAAATCTGGTCCATTTGTTATAATGGTAATTGGGGTCAATGGTGTTGGTAAAACCACCACTATTGGTAAAATGGCCCATAAGTTTAAACAGGCAGGAAATTCTGTTATGTTGGTTGCTGCAGATACTTTTCGAGCTGGCGCTGTTTCACAATTAAAAATCTGGGGCGAACGTAATGATGTACCTGTAATTGCTCACCATGAAGGAGCTGATCCCTCATCAGTTGTCTTTGACGCTCTCTCTTCTGCTGTTGCAAGCAAGGTAGATGTCGTCATTGTCGACACAGCAGGTAGAATGCATACTAAAGAAAATCTTATGGAAGAGCTTAAGAAAATAAAACGCGTGATTGGAAAGAAGATGCGTGGAGCTCCCCATGAAGTGATGCTCGTCATAGATGCCACTACAGGACAAAATGGTATTTCTCAGGCTCGCTTGTTTGATGCAGCTGTTGACCTTACCGGCCTCACACTAACCAAGCTTGACGGTACTTCCAAAGGTGGTATCGTTGCCAATATCTGTAGAGATATAAAGATCCCTATTCGGTTTATAGGAATTGGTGAGCAAATGGATGATCTACGAGATTTTGACGCCACTGAATTTGTTGATGCCCTTTTCCAGAGTGATAACTAATTTCACTTAAACATTATTTTAATAAAATTTAATCCCATGCAATATCAACGACAACAACAACCGGGATGTGGCGGTTGTTTGCTTATCCTACTGCTCTTTGTGTTTTTAACCGGTGGTGCGTCCGGTCTGATCTCATTTTTAGGTACAATCATCTACACTGGTTTTATCGGAATTTTGCTTTTCGTTGCATTATTCTATGGTTTTACCTACTGGGTGAAAAAGAAAGTTGTTAATTACGAACAATCCCAGACTGAAAGCCATAATAGATTTGTATGGCTTCTTGTTAATATACTCATCCATACCGCCAAAATTGATGGGCAAATTACCAGAGATGAAGTTCAGACTATCCATAGATTTTTTCAAAATAATCTAAGGTACAGTCAAACCCAGATGCACTGGGTTAAAGAAATCATAAAAGAAGCTACTAACTCAACGCAATCACTAGACACTCTTCTCCAGGAATTTAAGTCAACCTTTGCCCATGAGCCAAGACTTATACTTTTAGAACTTGTTTATCAGGTTCTTTACACTAAAAGTGATGTCCCGGAAGATGAACTCAAGATTGCCAGGTATATTGCATCTTATCTGGATATTCCTGAGTACAATCAAAAAACCACTGAAGCAAAATACCGGTATGGACAACAATACGGTGCTCCTGGTGCGAGTTATGATCAATCCGCTAAACATTACGCAACTCTAGGTCTTAACAAAGGTGCAACAGCAGATGAGATCAAAAAAGCGTACCGAAAGCTGAGCATGCAATATCATCCTGATAAGGTTCGACATCTCGGTGATGAGTTCAGAGTTATAGCTGAAGAAAAGATGAAAGAAATAAACGCAGCGAATGATTACCTGAAAAAACTGTAGAGTTTTTATAGAAGTACAAAAAATTATAAATTGATTTGCTAAAAAATAGAGATAAAGAGGATAAGAGATGCCCGTTTCTGACAAAATGAGAATGTATGCTGAGAAGTCTTCGTGGATCCGCCTAATGTTTGAAGAAGGTGCTCGAATGAAGGCTGAACATGGCGCTGAAAACGTTTATGATTTCAGCCTCGGCAATCCCGACGCTCCTCCTCCCAAGGCCTATAATACAGTTATTAAGGAAATCATTGAAGATACAAGCCCCGGCGTTCACTCATACATGCCAAATGGTGGTTACCCCTGGGTTCGTGATGCCATTGCATTAAGAATGTCACAAGAACAGGAGATGACTGTTACTCAGGGTGATATGCTTATGACCTGCGGTGCTGCAGGTGGTTTGAATATCGTTATGAAATCTATTCTCAACCCTGGCGATGAAGTTATCATCCTTGCGCCATATTTCGTTGAGTACGGATTTTACATAGACAATCACGGTGGTGTTGCCAAAGTTGTTACAACCGACTCGGAGTTTAACCTCGATCTCTCCGCAATTGAGGGCGCTATCACAGAAAAAACCCGCGCTATCTTAATCAATAGTCCCAATAACCCTTGTGGGCAGATCTATACTGAAGAGATTCTTGAAAAGCTTGGTGGACTGCTGAAAAGATCTGAAGCGAAATTTGGAAGTATTATCTTTATGCTTTCCGATGAACCTTACAGAAAAATCGTTTACGACAACCACCAGGTGCCATCTATTTTCAAGGCATATACCAACAGTATAGTCGTATCATCTTACTCGAAAGATTTGTCACTGCCAGGTGAAAGAATTGGATATCTTGCGGTACATCCAGAGATTAAAGACAAGACTCAGCTTTTAGATGCACTCACTCTTGCAAATAGAATTCTGGGCTTTGTAAATGCTCCTGCCCTCATGCAACGAGTTGTTGCAGAGCTTCAGAACGAAAGTGTTGATATCAGTCTGTATGCGAGAAGAAAAGAGTTGATGTGTAAGGTCCTCACAGATGCGGGCATTGAGTTTAATGAACCCAAGGGAGCCTTTTACGTCTTTCCTAAATCACCAATCGCAGACGACGTAAAGTTTGTAGCAATGCTGCAGGAAGAAAAAATTCTGGCAGTTCCGGGTGTTGGCTTTGGTTCTCCCGGTTATATCCGAATCGCCTTTTGTGTACCCGATGAAGTGATCATAAATTCAGCTGAGAGCTTTAAGCGGGTTATGGCCAAAGTGGCAGCCCTGTAAAAAAGTATTTCTACGCCATAAGTGAGTACAATGAAAAAGGGGAGAGCAATAAGCTCTCCCCTTTTTTCATCCGTCTTTTCGCTGACCGCTTTTATCCTTAAAAATAAGTTGTATTGGAACCTTATCCAGTCCAAGTCCTTCCCTGAATTGATTCGTTAAATATCTTTCATAAGAAAAATGTACACCTTTATAAGAATTTGTCATAATGACAAACTTAGGAGGACATGTTCCTATCTGAGATGTGTAATAGAACTTTAATCTCTTATTTTTGTAAATAGGTGGAGAGTGCTTTTCTGTAGCCTCAGCCAGTAAACGATTAAGTGCAGAGGTTGGAAAAGTCGCACTGTATTGCCTGTATACTGAACCAATAGTTGGAAACATCCGTTTTATTCCATAGCCGGTCAATGCAGAAACATTCAGGAGTGGTGCATAGCCGACAAATGGTAGTAATCTTGCTACATCTTCAACAACTGCATCTTGCCTTTTCTTATTACCTTCCAGCAGATCCCATTTATTAATAAGGACAATAAGCCCCTTTCCCTGATCAAGCACATAACCGATTACTTTGGTGTCCTGCTCGGTAATACCTTCCTCTGCATCAATGAGAACAACAGCAACATCGCAACGTCCCATGGCAGCAAGCGATTTCAGGATACTGAATTTTTCTAATTTTTCCTTGGTTTTTCCCTTTCTTCTAATACCGGCAGTGTCGATAAACAGATAACTGTAATTTCCCCTGGTCACCAATGAGTCCACACTATCTCTTGTGGTTCCAGAAATATCAGACACAACCATGCGCTCCTCACCAAGAATCATATTAATGATTGATGATTTTCCGACATTTGGTCGGCCGAAAAAGGCGACCTTAACGGTGCCATCCGGGAGGTCCAGGGATGCTTCATTATCTTGAATCGAAGCACAAAGCCCATCCATCAGTGTACGAAAGCCATAACTGTGCTCAGCAGAAACCGGCCACAACTCTTCGACACCGAGTTCATAAAACGGGGAAACAAGTTCAATTTCATTCTGAGGGCTATCAACTTTGTTCACCAGATGGAATACCGGCTTCTTCGTGCGACGGAGTATTTCAACTACTTCCCAGTCTGCAGGGGTTAAGCCTTCTTTACCATCCATGAGAAAAAGGACAATATCTGCCTCTTCAATGGCCATAAATGCCTGCTCTCGTATATGATGTACGAGGGCGTCCTCAGGATTGTCATCAATACCACCCGTATCAACCAAGATAAAACCCTTATCTTCCCATACAACGCGGTCATAATGACGATCTCTCGTCACACCAGGCGTAGGATCGACTAAAGCTTTACGCGACTTAGTAATCCTATTAAAAAGCGTGGATTTTCCGACATTTGGCCTACCGACAAGGGCGACTATTGGCAGATGTTCATTTTCAGACATAATTCAAATTCCTGAGATAAAAGACCACTTAAGGTCTGTGTTTATTTGCAAAAAGATATATTGATCAAACTAAAGAAGTTTAACTCCTTGATCAATCATCTTTTTCAAGAGAGGCATATCAGTAAACAGTTCGTGTGCCAGTCTCTGTTTTGCCAACTGTAGTGCAGGTTTTAAAAAACCTGCAAAAAACGTCTTCCCTCTCACCTGGGACAGGAAAGAAAAAGCACCAACAATCTGCAGATTTCTCTGTAACGCCAATATTTGGAACTCTTTTCTAAATAAGGCGGAATCAAACTCTATATGCTTTGATATTTCATTTAGGTAAATATTTTCAAATTCTTCCTGCAGAGAAGAATCCAGCGAGCTATAAGGGTCAATAAGTAGTGAAGCCAGATCATAACCAAGTGGACCAAAACGCCCTCCTTGGAAATCTATAAACCTCGGTTCACCTCCAGCAATCATAATATTTCTTGACTGAAAGTCTCTATGCAAAAAATAACCAGACGCAGCCCCATCCCCAAGTTCTGCTAAAGAGTCAAATTCGGTCAAGATCCCTTCAGGAGTTGTTTGCTCTAAGAGAGCTTCCCAAAAAGCTTTTAGAAAATATCCGGATTCCCTCTCCAGCATCAATTCCTTATTGTAGTGCCCCCCATCCCAACACCAATCAGAATCAAAAGAAACTGCGCCTTCAACCTGCATATGTACAAGCTGAGAGATGACCTTACTATAATACTCACGAACAAGAGACAGATCAGTGACAGTACCGTTATTTGGTACAACAACATCATGAAGTCGCTTATTGCCAAGATCTTCAAATACAAGAAGACCTGATTTCTCGTGCCAACCGACGACTTCCGGAACAGAACATCCTTTTTGAAAGAGATGGTTGCCAATATAATATGCGGCCCTCGACTCTTTCAGTTCAGCCTCGGTTGTCGCAAATGGCGCTGCAACTATACAAACAGGCTTATCACTAACGACAAAACGCCAGAACCTTCTGGTAGAACCATCACTTGCTATAGGTTCAATGACCAGGTTGCTGCCTTCTGCCTCGTTAGCAGAAATTAACCCTTTCTTTAGCAGAAGCTCTCTCGCTAGGGTAATTATTGTAGTATCGCTATAGGATGACATCACTTTCATAGTTAAGAGGTAATTGACTCATTCGCCGTCTATAGAATAATTTTCACTGATCTGATGAAATAACTGAGTCACTCACTTTTACACCTTCGCCTACTAAAATATCATCCCAAACAACACAACGGCTGAAATGCGTCCTACTTCCAATCTCTGCGTCACCGATGCAGACCCAATCTTCAAAATTAACTTGAGATGGGAGTCGCGCACCATTAGCAATACAGTATGGTTTCCCAATCTCACCCATTTCCCGCCAACATGGGATACGGTCTAGCAATAACCCTTCGTGCAAGGCCAGATAATCTTCCACCGTCCCCATATCAGTCCAGTAACTGTTATCCACTCTATAGGAATCAATCTCAACCCCACTTACCATCAGCGTCCTGTAATGATCAATAATGCAGGAGTACTGATTCTCTTCTATGTCTTTTAGTAAGTCTGGTTCAAGCACCTGCAAACCGGTATAGGCAAGCTTTGGCAGAGTTGCATCTTTTGAAAATCCATCAACCTTATCAACATTCATTGCCACCGTATTAAAACGGGGATAATCATGCATCCCAAGAGTAATACTATGATTATGTGTCCTGTGATAATTGTAGAGTTCTAAAAAATCTACTGTGTGATAAATATCACCATTGGTGACCAATATCGGTTCATCCCTCATATGGGGTAATGCCCCACGAAGTCCACCACCAGTACCTAAAATGATCTCTTCTTGTATAACGATAACATCTTCAATCAACTCAAGTGCATCCACGATCTGTTCCTGCAGATGATGACAATTAACAATGATATGATCAAAGCCGAAATTTTTCAGTCGTGCAATCGTTAAAAGAAGTAAGGGACTATTTAAAACCGGGAAGAGAGGTTTAGGACGAATGCTTGTATGTGGAAGCAATCTGGTGCCTAATCCAGCCGCCAAGATCATTGCCTGCATGGGAGCGATCCACCTAAATTAGAGGATATTTATAATCAAAAAAGAAAAGTCACGACACCTAGGAGGCTGTCTGAGAATGGCCTTCCGCCCAAACTCTTCGGAATTCTCAAAAAATAATACTCGCAATATCAACTATATGGCTGTGCTTATTTTGTGAGAATTTCTCGATTTTGACCCAAATCCCTATTCTCGGACAAGCTCCTAGCCTACCCTATCGTGAGCGTACCGTCATCATTTTCCCTGACGCCGACAACTACGATGCCAACTTTATTTGCCTCTTCCACCATTTTCTCACGATCAAAAAGAAGAGATTGCCCAGCTTCAACAGCAAGCACCGCACCCTTTACATTTTTAAGAGTATCTATGGTCGTAAGACCTGTTGCCGGAAGATCAAAACGAAAATCCTGGCCAGGTTTTTTCACTTTCACTACAACGCATTTTTCTTTGGCAAGCTCACCGCCACGAAGAATAGTCGCATCAGTTCCTTCAATAGCTTCTACGGCGAGCACAGTGCAGTTTCTCACAACAACACACTGCCCAATATCAAGTGATCCGATAGCCCGTGCATTCTGCCAACCAAATTCGATATCTAAGCGCTGCTGTTTATTCGGCTTTGCTTTGGTGAGCACACCTGCAGGAAAGAGAAGGTTTTTGAGGTAAAGAGTGGATTCAAGAACTTCAATTCCTTCAGCTTCAATTGCGCCTGCAATGGCACGTAAAATTGCATCGTCCTGCTTGCGGTCTATCTTATTCCAAAGCGTAAGTGCCTTAAAGTCGGGGAGAACATCACGGAAAATCTTCGTCTTGGTTATGGTTCCAAGAAACACCGTCTCTTTTACGGCCTGAGCCTTAAAAAAAGAAATCAATTTCCCGAGCTGGCCAAGTTTGATCCAACAAACTGCATCAGCGGCCGTCGCAACACTTTCTTCTGTCTCACCCTTGTGGGCGATAACGACGACTCGGCGGCCAGCTTTCTTAGCTGCTCTAATAAAAAGCTCAGGAAACTGTCCGCCACCTGCGATTACACCAATATTTTCCATTGATATCAATCTTCTACCGTCTGCTTCACAACACCACGCTTTGAGTCTTCAAAGAATTTTACCAAAATCTGAACTTCCGGACAGTCTGGAAATTCTTTTTTTGCAACATCAATTGCATCTTTCATCAGTAGATTTGGAGAACGAAAAATAATTCGAAAAGCTTTGTCAAGATTTTGAATTGTTTCCCGTGTAAAACCGTTCCGCCTGAGACCGACTTTGTTCACACCAGATATTCTGGTACGATTACGGGTGCCTGCAATAATCACAAAGGGAGGTACATCAAGACTCAACCCTGACACACCACCGATATAGCTAAAAGTACCGATCCGACAGAACTGATGAATAGCTACAAGACCACCGATTGATGCTTTGTCACCAACTTCAACGTGGCCTGCCAAGGTAGCAACGTTTGCCATAATAACATCGTTGCCAATCTTACAATCGTGAGCAACATGGGTATAGGCCATTAGGAGGTTTCTGTTACCGATAGTGGTTTTTTGTCTTCCTGTCGGCGTACCTCTATGGATAGATGCGTACTCTCGAATCTGATTATCATTACCAACGATAAGCTCAGTAGGCTCACCTTTATAACCAAGATCCTGTGGCGCACCTCCGACCATAGCAAAAGAACCGATGAGATTCCGCTCACCAATGATGGTCGGTCCTGATACAACAGCATGGGCCCCAACTATTGAATCGAGACCGATTTTAACACCCTTTTCTATAACTGCGTACGGTCCAACCTCAACGGATGAATCGACCTCTGCCTTTGGATCAACCACTGCTGTGGGATGTATAGCCATGATTATCTATATTCGTCGTAGAAAGATATCTACATACTACGTAATTGATGAGCCCGTTGATTTACTGTTTTTTAGCCCGATATCTTCGTTATGCGAAAAAAATAATCCTCGGAGGTAAGCGCAGACTCCGATATCAACTATATGCCTGTGGTTATTTTTTCCGCATGTCTTGATCTCGAACCAAAGCCCTAGTAAATCAACAGACTCATTGATATAAAATATTTAGAGAGCTGTGTTCCTTACCTGCTAAGTCGGTCTAATGCAAGTATTTTCGTCCTTTTTGAGAAAAATAGATACTTCTTTTTAGACCTTTCAGATAAATTTTCTTATCGCTTAAGTAAATGAGGCCATAAGTTCAGCCTGAGCAACCACTTTATCGTCGACGGTAGCTTTGGCAGACATAACCATGATAGATTTTTTCTGTTTCACGAGTTCGAGTGTGAAAATCAATTGATCTCCAGGAACAACTGGCTTTCTAAAACGTGCTTTATCTATTCCTGCAAAAAATAGCAGCTTATTACCAATAGCTTCAGGATTTGCATAATATGCCATAATGCCACCAACCTGTGCCATACCTTCTAGAATTAGAACTCCTGGCATAATGGGCTGGGTTGGAAAATGTCCTTGAAAAAATGGTTCATTGATAGTGACATTTTTTAGCCCTACAATCTCTTTTCCCATTTCAAGAGATAGTATTCTATCTACCATTACAAACGGGTATCTGTGGGGTAATAACTTTAAAATCTCTACAATATCTATATTATCCGGAACTGTAAAATCACTCATGGGGTACTTTCTCCTTTCTACTTATCTTGTTCGTGGCAACGTTCAATCGCCTCGATTGCTTTACGATTACTTTTGACCAGTTTTTGCAATTCAGGCAACTTACTAAAAACTGCGCAGGACTTTGCCCATTGTCTCACCGGAATAGCTGGAGCGCCACCAACGACAGAGCCTTTTTCGAGACTAGCATGAACCCCACCTCTTGCGGCAACCATCACCTGATCCCCGATGGTTATATGTCCAGTTGTTGCAGACTGCCCACCCATCACAACATTTCTTCCAAGGGTGGTGGAACCAGAAATTCCTACCTGTGCAACAATTAAACTATTTTCACCAATAACAACATTGTGGGCAATCTGAACCAGGTTATCAATCTTACATCCTGATTTAATCCAGGTCTCTCCATAGACTGCTCTGTCAATAGAGCTATTTGCGCCTATTTCGACATCATCACCAATACGAACAATACCAACCTGGGGTCTTTTGATATGTTCTCCCCTTTCATTGGCCGCATATCCATAGCCATCACTACCCACGACAGTTCCTGAATGAATTGTAACCCGGCTCCCAAGAATACATCCTTTATAGATAGTAACATTGGAACAGATTGTACAATTATCACCGATAGTCACATCATTTCCAACCACCGCACCAGGCTCTATCACAACCCGCTCACCAAGAGTTACCCTGTCACCGATAATAGCAAGAGGTCCAACGGTAAGTTCAGCTCCAAGAGTACAGTCACTTCCAACAACAGCTCTGTCATGGATACCTCCCGCAACAAACGGTGTTTCAAGAAAATAGTTATGAATGTGCGCCGCTGCCAGATAAGGATCTTTAACGACAACAAGCGGCACTGCAAATTCGCCTGTCACGCCCTGTGGTACGACAACAGCACCAGCACCTGTTGATGTGATTTCCTCACTGTCTTTTGCTTTTACTAAAAATGAAATGTCTGAAGAACTGGCCCCATCAAGAGGTGCAAAACCACTCATCAAAAGGTTTCCATCACCAATGACTTCACCGTTTACAAGTTCTGCGATTTTTTCTACTGTTATTGTTTTATTTTCCATAATGTCTCTCTTAATATAAAAAATATTTCGTTCTTAAAGTGTCAAACTCTTGGAGTTCTGGTAACCATTGTTTTTCAATCTCTTCAATTGGTTGCCCTTCCTCCAACTGCTTTCGGATGTTTTTATCCCCAATAATAAGATCCATTGGTAGCCGTTCATACTCGTATTCATAGGGTGGTTCTTTATACTGAAAACTTTCTGGATAAAGAAGTACGATAGCCTGCAGAAGGGCAAGAGTCGTGCGGTAAGGTAAAAAGCATGCCGGGTCTGTTACATGAATTTGAAAACCAATACATGATTGATTTGCCCACTTACCAGAAGTTGGCTCAAACACTATAGAACGAAGATAACAGCCTGGCAGGTCTGTTTTATTTACAAAAGCCAAGATCTCCTGATGTTGCCAAAAAGGAGCACCTACAAACTCAAACGGCAGCGTTGTACCACGCCCTTCAGAAATGTTAGTTCCTTCCCAAATGACCTGGCCGGGATATACAAGCGCACATTCTGGAGTTGGCATATTCGGTGATGGTGCTACCCACGGAAAACCAGTATCGCGAAAAAGATCGTCACGTTTCCAACCTGTAACAGGAACCACTGAAAGATCTGCACCGAGATTATATTCAGTATTCATTAAAAGCGCGAGTTCTCCCATGGTGAGTCCATGGCGCATCGGAATTGGATACAAACCAACAAAAGAAAAACAATCATCCTGCAAAATGTTTCCTTCTATATGTTTACCGCCAATAGGATTTGGCCGATCTAAAATGATTACTTTTTTACCAGTAGCAGCAGCTGTCATCATACAATAAACCATGGTGTACATAAACGTATACACGCGAGTACCAACATCTACGAGATCGATAAGCAAGACATCAAAAGACTCAAACATCTCAGGAGTTGGCTTTCGTAACTCACCATAGAGGCTATACATGGGAAGTCCAGTCACACCATCTATGGTGTGGTCTGACTCAATCATATTATCCTGCTTTTCAGAGAAAAACCCATGTTGAGGGGAAAACAGACAGGTCAGCTGGCTTCCATATTTTTCCTGCAGAGCTACCCTTCCGTGTATCAGTTTCCTTGTTGTGGAGGCTTGGTTGGAAAGATAGGCGATTTTCTGATCGGCAAAGGAATATTCTGTGCTATATAAAAGCACTTCAAGACCAACTTGTATCATCATGATTTGTTATTTAATATGAAATTGAGGTAAACCTTCCCCTCAGGTTATTCAGGATAGAAAATGAAAATAGGTTACTATAATAATGAAGCAGGACCAAAAAGTCAAAAATGCTAGGTACTCATAGCTCATTCTTAAAATTCAATGACTGTTTACCTGTCATACTTTCAATCACAATTTTCCAGACGCTCAAGCCTTTAAGGGATATCCCATCAAAATCCCATTCTTTTTGAGAGTACTGTTTCATTATTTGTTGTAATCCTGAAACTTTAAGTTCATCTGAAAGTAGTTCTTCCACCTGGCCAAAACCGATAATCGATTGAAATTCAAAAGTCCAATCACACGCCGTATCGTCTACGATTACTTCAACGTTGTGCTCAAACTCAAAACATACCTCGGTGTTTGCTGCAAGGTATTCTAATTTTAGTCCATTTTTAATAACGGTATGAAAATAAATACAATCCCCATCAAAGCCAAAAGAGACAGGCACTATATATGGCTTATCATTACGTGACATACCAATGCGACACACCTGACATTTTCTGATCAGGTCAGCTATTTCATCAATTGATTCAATTTCTTTGTCTGCTCTTCTTATCGCTACACCTGAGTCATTTAATTAAGTTTTTAAGATGAAGAACCCCAATTAATCAAAACCTTCTATCATCATTTCCAAACAAAATCTGCCTCAATGTCTTTTTCGCCACGGAATTTCACCTGCAAACCGGATATAAAATTTCTCAACACCTGATCCTTACATACACGATAATTCTTATGTCCTTTTTTTCTAAAAAATGCGCTGAGTTCGTGTCTACTTACGCTTAATCCTGCAAGAGTAAGAATTTCAAGACATTCATCATCTTTTAGATTGAGTCCAATTTTGAGTTTACGCAGAATATGATTATTCGACAGATAGTTTTCTACCACCTGCACAGCACCTTCTCTTTTCCCACGCCTGTCATTTATAAATCCATTCAGAAAGATCGCAAATAAAGGATCTTTGCAAACTACAAAATCCGGGTCCTCGTCTTTTTTGAGTAAGGAGCTCATTTCAGCTCGAGCTACTTCATGACCACCTTCTTTAAAAATCGCCATCATTTTTGAATCGCTATAATCAAAAACATAGCGCAGCCGCCTTAAAATATCGTTATTTCTCACAATATACCTGGTAGTTATATGTATTAAAATTTTCCAAATTCTCGTTCATAACCAACTGTAAAACTCTCAGTAAACTCATTTCTTATACTGAGAAAATGACGTTTTTTATTAGCAAACGAACAAACAGGATTCTGGCATTGGGTAAAACCAAATTTTTTATAGTACTCAGGATTTCCGAGTACAAATAAGGTGTTGTTTTTTATTTTTTCCTGGCGTAATGCAAAAGCAATGAGCTCAGAGCCTATACCTTGACGTTGGTATTCTGGTTTTACTGCAACAGGTGCTAAATGAAGACCACAAACATCTTTTCCGTTGTAGGCTTTTGTAAAAGCGATATAAGCGATTACCTTATTTATGTGAATACACACCCACTCATCAATTTCCTTATTACCATTATGTAATTTTTCGACAAGTGATATTTCATAATTACTTTTGGGAAAAGTTTGTTTTAGTAATCCTAGAGCTTTTGGGTATATTTCAGGTGTTACACGACGGATTTTCATTTTGTAAATCTCATTTAATTGCGTTTTATTACTCTAAGTTTGCTTCTAACCTAAATTTTACAACTGGCAAGTTCGGAGTCTACGCTACCTACCGGATATGCGAGGCACCGGAGCTACATACGTATATATATATACTTCAAGGCTCCGGTAACAAAGCAGATCCGGTGGAATTGCAAGTCCCGAAGGGTAGCAAACATAAGATAATAACACTCATAGAGAGTGATTCTAAAATATGTGTCATGAACGTAATATATTGTTTTGCAAAGTTAAATTATTATCTTATTTTGCGTATGTAAGATTTAAGTCTCAAGTATCTCTTTTACCCTGCCAACGGCTCCATTTTCTAATCTCACCTTTATACCATGCGGGTGATTTGGAGACTTCGTCAAAATATCTTTTACAATACCTTCAGTGAGTGTTCCTGTTCTCTGGTGTTGCTTCAGAACTATATTGACCAATGAACCAACTGCAATGTTCTTTCTTGTTTTTCCATCCATCTCTGTCGCCTTACATTGTTAATAGACATATCGCGCCAAAAATACTATTTGGTATATAAAGATCTTTCTAGCGTATCTCTTTGCCTGTCAGCATCTTCTATGGTTTGCACACTACTTATTTGCTGTACGTATCTCTTTGGCAACTTGGCGTTTTCTGCGCCCTTAAGAATATGATGCACATACCAACTAAATGGTCGTAAAGCACTATTTATATTGGTTGCATAATAGAGAAGACCTACGGTTGCTTGTCCCTTTTCATTTATCAAAGTGACTTCTTTCTCCTCATAACCATTACCTAAGCCTTCAGCTTCATCCAACCATAGTTTCTCACTACAATCTATTGAATAGAGCACTCCTACAACGACGTCTGATACTTTTCCAGTGAAAAAAGCATCACCTTTTGCCGAACCATCTTTTCCAATTTTGTGGAATCTCAATTCATATCTGGAAAGTGAAAAGACACCTATAACCTTTGCACTTGGAACTCTTTTTTGCAGTCTCTCTTTCGACATATTAGAGCCATAGGCGAAATATTTACGATATGCCACTGAGATCAAGTCCTTTTTGCAATTTTAGTCTAATGCGAGAAAACCGAGTAATTAAAATTCAATGCCTTTCTGAGCTTTGATCCCCTTTTCATATGCATGTTTCATGGGCTCCATAACTGTCACAGTATCAGCAGCATCTATAATTTGCTGGCCAGCGTCTCTACCTGTTAAAATAATTGAGAGTCGCTCAGGTTTATTTTCTATAAGTTCAACTATCTTGGAGGCTTTTAAAAAATCGTACAGCGGCAGATATGTAATCTCATCAAGTATAATAAGGTCGTAGTCGTCACTTTTCACCTTTTCCATCGCTAACTCAAAGCCCTCTTGTGCAACTGTCCGGTCTTCATCAATATTTTCTTTTTTAAACACAAAACCTTTTCCACAAATAAACCAATCAAGATTTTCTGTTCTTTCAGCCATAACACGCTCACCGTATTGACCCTGGCCTTTTAAGAATTGAATCACACAAACCTTTCCACCATGGCCAAGAGTACGAAATGCTGTCCCTAATGCTGCGGTTGTTTTACCTTTTCCGTTGCCAGTATTGACAATCACACGACCTTTACTCTGCATTATATCTCCACGTGTTACATTGATTATTATTGAGAATGATAAACAAAACAGTACAAACAATATGAATTATTTATACTGTTTAGTAAATCCTTCACACAATGACAATTCTTTAGATGAGGGTCAATTTGAATAAAGAGAAATGAACAGATGATACAAATATCAATGCGGGATACATCAGGCTAACACAAATGACTTATGTGACATCCTACAACCTCCCCAGTACCGGATTGTAAGGAAAGTTTTGTACGTGCTCCAAATTCTAAATATTTTTTCTTATTAAGAATATCTTTTGCAACGTACTGGTTCGCCAAATTTTGAGGGATCTCGTCAAGAGTTACTCCTCTGGCAAAAGCAAGAGCAGCTTTATATTTAAGACTATGCTGCCTAAATGGACCAGGCATAGCCCTTCCACAGGCGAGACTTACAATTTTTGTACCTTTTATTTTCTGTAAAATAATATCTTTTTGGCTCTTTTGAAATTCGAGTGGGTAAAACAGCTCTTTTTCTCTGATAGAGAATAATAGACTGTGCCACCAGCTATGCTATGACACTGAGTCAGCCTCATTTTATAGAAAAGTCGTTTTACATAAATAAGATTTGCTGCTGGTCAACGGTGATATTTACCCACTCATATTTTATAAGAGCCATCTTTTTGAATGGCACTAACCATCTCAACAATTGGTAACCGATCAATATCGCTCCAGCTCGAATCACGAAAAACGACTTTGTCAGAATGGGGCAGAGAAAACTCCAGTACAAGTCGTGCTTTAATTGAACCTTCCTCAAGTTGCCTTAAAGTACACGGTATGCCATGTTCAAGTAAGACTACCTTCTCCTCTATAGCAGCTATTTGTGGATGAAATTCTACGGGTATATCAACATCATTTACAATTTTATTGAGGTCATGCCATTCAACGGTTCCAAGAACCGTACATGGTGTGTTTTCATCCACATCTATTAAGTCAAGGTTATCAAGAAAAGAGAGACACCAGTAAATTGTCGCATCATAAACTGGCAAATTGCTCTTTTTAACAAGTGATTCTTTAACCTGAAAATCGTTTTTCACTTTCATCACCATGCCGATGTAAACACTCATAAATTTACGACTCTAACTTCAACCCATAGACGCTACAGAAGGATATTCCGTTCATCATCTGTCGCTGCACATCCCTATTTACTTCCCTATTTCGAATGTAAACCAGAGACCTGATATTTTTATTACAATGCCTCAAATAATTGCAAATAATCATGGCACAAGACGATCAAAAATATCTTTTCTTAGAGTCTTCTTAAGATCCTGTTGTTATATGCCTCAAATAGCTGTATTGATAAAATCGTTTTATATATTTGTACCTAATCTAATCACCCAAACTTTCAGATAAAAACGATGAGTTTCAAAGTTGCCATTAACGGTTATGGACGTATAGGTCAGTCAGTTCTCAGAGCGATCTACTCGTCACCTTTTCGCTCCAAATTTTCAATTGTCGCAATCAATGAACTTGCGGACATTGAAACCCTTACCTACCTCACCCGTTACGATACAACCCACGGCAGGTTTCCCTATTCACTTTCCTACGATAAGGACATTCTCCAAATAGAAGATGATTCAATAAAAATCCTCAGTGAAGTGGATCCTTCAAAACTCCCGTGGGATGAACTTGGAATTGATTTATTATTTGAGTGTTCAGGTACCTTTGCGGATCGTGAAACGGCAGAGATTCATCTGCAAAGTGGCGCTAAAAGGATTCTACTCTCACACCCGGCAACGCCGGCAGTGGACTCTATTATAGTTTACGGCTACAACCATTCTCTTCTTCATGCTGATCATAAAGTTGTATCTAACGCTTCTTGTACCACCAACTGTATAGTTCCCATCCTAGATATCCTCGATCGTGAGTTTGGCATCGTAAATGGCGTGACAACGACTATCCATTCTGCCATGAATGATCAGCCTATCATTGATAGTTTTCATCAAACCAACCTTCGTCTTACACGAAGCGCCTTACATTCTATTATTCCCGTCGATACTGGATTATCAAAAGGAATAGACAGATTACTGCCTCACCTGGCCGGTCGTTTTGAATGCCTACATGTGCGGGTTCCAACTATAAATGTCTCCGTTATGGATCTCTCACTCAATGTGAAAAAGACAACCACAGTAGAGGAAATCAATAAAGTTGTTCGTGAAGCATCAAAGGGGCGCCTCAAAGGTATTGTTGGTTATACGGAAGAGCCACATGCCTCTGTTGACTTCAACACTGATCCAAGGTCGTCAATTTTTGATGGCAGCCAAACAAAAGTATGTGGAAATACACTTATTAAGGTATTTTGCTGGTTTGATAATGAATGGGGCTTTGCCAACCGAATGCTTGATGTATCCAATAAATGGCTCAGCCTGTAATAGCAGCCCTTATTTACTCATGTAAAAAAAGGAGATCTTTCAATGCAATGGAAACTCGATGACATTCGTTTTCTTCACCCGCCACATGACTTTGTCGGCTCTTTCAAGAATGAAAAGATGCAGGAAAGACATAAGGCCATGCAGGACACCAAGATCAAAGAGATTCGTAGGGATCTTGCTACGGCTGTATTGCCAGCCGAAGCAATGAACGTCCTCAACCATACTGAACACATTAAATTTATGCACAATAACGTCGATAAATTTAAAAACACGGACACCCTCGAAAGCACGGTTCTGCGACTCTACTACCGAAATAACACACCTTTTGCACCAGCTGGAATTTATGATACCTGGACTCTTCTCTTTAGTCTTTGCGATAGAGAAAAATTACTCAATCAGGGAAAACCCTTTCCCAAAGATGGTTGTATTGCATACAGAGGTTCGCTTACCAATGTCCCTTGGGGACTCAGCTGGACGACCGATATAAAGGAAGCACAATGGATCCTCAATCGCTGGGAAGATAAAGAGATGGGCGGCGGTACTGTGTATTCGGCGACAATACATGCAGACGACATACTTATCTACATAGACGATGCAAAGAGACAGGAGATCATACTAAAACCGGAAGTGTGTAAAACCATAACCCCTGAGGTTATTACTTCGGTATCCTTATAGACTTCTTAGAACAGGATCTCATTGTCACTCCGATCCTGCTATTCAAAAGAATCGGCCCAGGCAAGCGCATCTATGTAATATTCGGTGATCATTTCATCAGTAAGGCCGAGTTTTTTCTGCGCAAAACGAAAAGCGACCCATTTGCCGGCCTCGTAGGTTTCTACCAATCGAACAAAGGCGTACAGATCTCCCGTCCGACCCACTAGAGCCTCTTTTAATGTGCTTGAGAGAGGCATCTTGCTAATAACGTTTTCAATACTCTGATCCAGCATTGCATCTATTGACATAAAAAGCCCAAGAAGAAAGAGCTCACTGCTGTCTTTTTTTAACTCAACTCCGATTTGTTCTAAAAATCTTGCTCGAATAATTGATGTTCGAATAAGTTCCTCAGGTTTGTTTTCCGAGAGCTTACTGGTAGCAATAAGTGAAACAAACATCTTAAAACCATTTTCACCTAAGAACGTAATTGCCTGCCGTATCGACGAAAGCGGTTGTAGTCTGGAAAAATGAGATGAATTTATATATTTTAACAACTTATAGGTAATAGAAACATCTTGGGCCACAAGCGCGGCTAATGACTCAACATCAAATTCTTCCGTGTTGATTTTTGAGATAAGCCGTAACATGCCGACCTGAGAAGATGATAAATCTTTATTTTTCAACACTTCAGGTTTTGAGAAGAAATATCCCTGAAAATATTCAAAACCAAGCTCTACAGCCTGGTGGAATTCATCATAGGTTTCCACTTTTTCAGCTAACAATTTACAGTTATATTTTTTGAGCGTTTCAACCATCTCACCCAAAGTTTCAATAGGGGTAAGTCGAAAATCAATTTTTATAATATCACTTAAATGTAATAGCTCTTCGAACTGTTTGGAATAGACAAAGTCATCTAAGGCAAGTGAGTATCCTTTGTCCTTAAGACTCTGACATGCGGCGACAATCTCAGGACCAGGTGATACATCTTCAAGTACTTCTACCATCATTTTATCAGGCGGAAAGAGTTGAGGCGTATCGTTGAGGAGTAACTCTTCTGTAAAATTTATAAATACAAGCTTTCCTGCGCCAATTTTTTCAATTCCAACAGTAAAAAACGATGATGACAACAGACTCGTTGTAGCAGTTTCACCGTCTATATCAGGAAATCCGTTTGACTCGCCAGAGCGAAACAAAAGTTCATACGCATATATCTTTCTTTTTATATCAAAAATCGGCTGTCGAGCCACAAAAACATCCATTCCAATCTCCAAAAACTATTCATCAAGAAGCCAATAAGTAAATTCGTTAAAACCGATCCTACTGATTTCAAAATGGTACCTGATATAGTTTATCACTGGAAAGTAAAAACACAAATTTTCTATCCATAATTTCTTGGTTTTCGGTAACTTTCGGGAAACATGTAGCGTTCGAGAATTGAGGTAACCATAACACACTGTCATTACATTACGATGGCTCGTAGAGGTAAGCCTTAAAGACAAGACATTGATCACGTTTCAGGTTAGGCTACGTCAAAGAGATACAAAAACAGTTCGATCAACATTAACTTTCAACACAACACAGACAATGAATCCTTTTTCTATTATTGCATTACTATTAACCCTTACACTGCTTGGCCTTCTGGTTAAAAACAACAGAACACCTACAAATCTAGGTATGACCAACGGTTCTTTTGCCCGTCTCCCAAAAACGCCTAACGGAATATCAAGCCAAACATCAGATCTACGAAAAAAAATTGACCCATTTCCTTTCAACCAAAATTTAACTGAAAGTAAAAACAGCCTAAAAATTATAATAGCAGCTTTTGAAGGTATGAATATACTCACTGAAGGTAAGAACTATATACATGTAATCAGCACTAGTAAAACGATGCGATTTCATGATGACATAGAATTTTTCTTTGATGAAAGATCCAGGGTCGTACATTTTCGTTCAGCGTCCAGGATCGGTTATTCCGATATGAATGTGAACAGAAAAAGGTACGAACGCCTTAGAAAAGAGTATATGAAACAACTTTGATTCTTTTTTTATTATTATTTAAAAAGGTTATACTCTTATCCCCCTCAGGTCAGCGACAGACTCCGAGGGGGTACTAAAAAATGTATCAGGCTTTCATTAGTAAGGACTAACAAAAACTCTCTTATTTTTGATTAAGTAAAAATTGGTGGGCTTCGTTCTTACTCTCATAAATATGAGGGGCCCTGCCACGTTTTTCAAGAGATGCCCCTAGCTTCATCCGTAAAAACGCACTGGTTGTATAGCGACTCACCTTCGTAAAATAATTCTCAGTCACATACGTCTGCATTTCAGTGTATGCATCAATCAGGTCAGGGTTAATATTAAATCCATCGTAATTGCCAATTGCATATACCTTTCGGCCAAGTGGATTGAGTAATTTTGCGATGGTAACTTTTATAGCCTCGATGTCACTTTCACTTTTCACACTAAATCCCGCAAGATTTGCAAACATTATATCCATATCACTACTATAGGTGATGCGTTCGTTAACGGACACATTAAGTAAATCATTTTTTAACTCCATGATCTCTGGATGAAAAATACGAGAGTCCATAGTTGCAAGAGGTTGTTGAATCTCTGGCGTAAAATCCATTAATGATAAAATATCCTTTTCAAGATCTACTCCTGGTGCAATTTCTTCCAACAACAACCCGTTTTGATTAAGGGAAAAGACACAACGTTCCGTGATGTATAGAATCCTGCGCTTTGATTTTGCGCCATACTCCCCACTAAAAGTTGTTTGTTCTACCTGCTTAACAAATTTTTGAACCTTCCCTTCTTTAATTATATTTAAGGCTCCGTTATCTATCGAACATTGCAGTCCAGCGGCACTAAAAGTTCCCATGAACACGACTTTTTGGGCATTCTGGCTAATATTTATAAAACCACCAGCGCCAGCAAGTCTTGGCCCGAACTTACTCACATTAATATTGCCTTTTTCATCAACCTCCGCCATTCCTAAAAAAGCAGCATCTAAGCCGCCTCCATCGTAGAAATCAAACTGATAAGGCTGGTCAATCACAGCGGAGGCATTGTCTGCAGCCCCAAAATTCAAGCCGCCTGCCGGAGCGCCACCAATAACTCCTGGCTCTGCTGTAAGGGTCATTAGATCGAGGATTTTTTCTTCATTGGCAACACAGGCTACACCTTCCGGAACGCCGATGCCAAGATTAACGACACTATTAGGTTTGAGTTCAAATGATGCGCGGCGGGCTATAATTTTACGTGGATCTAGGGGCATTGGGGTCACCTGATCCATTGGAATTTTAATTTGACCACTGTATGAGGCATTGTATGGACTAACAAATGTCTGCCAATGATTCTCTGGTTTTGCCACGACTATACAATCCACTAAAATCCCGGGTATCTTCACCTGTCTTGAATTAAGCGTTCCTCGTTCTGCAATCTGCTCGACTTGCGCTATGACGAAACCGTTTGAGTTTTTAGCGGCCATTGCCATGGATAATGACTCCGCGGTCAGAGCCTCCTTCTCCATGGTTATATTGCCATCCATATCAGCGGTCGTGCCCCGTATCACCGCAACATTAATTGGAAAGGATCTATACAGGAGATATTCCTCGCCTTCGATTTCAAGCAGTTTGATAATATCTTCTGTGGTCTTGCTGTTAAGTTTCCCCCCACCATTTCGAGGATCTACAAAGGTTCCAAGACCAATACGTGTTATATTACCAGGTTTATGTCCAGCAATATCCCGATACAAATGGGAAATAACCCCCTGGGGAAGATTGTACGCTTCAATCTCATTTTCAAGGGCCATCTTTTGCAACTTTGGCGCAAGTCCCCAATGTCCCCCTATGATGCGTTTGATTAATCCGGGGTGAGCCAAGTGGTTCAGCCCCCGCTCACCACCATCGCCCTGACCTGCTGCAAAAACGAGGGTAAGGTCCTGGGGATGTTTCGTTTTTTTATAAAACTGTTCCAATTCACTTCCAATCTCTTCGGCAAACCCTATTCCTACAAACCCTCCGAATGCAACTGTGTCATTGTCACGAATGATTCGTACTGCCTCTTCAGCAGAAACAATCTTATTTTTTTTTATTTCTACTCTTCTCAATTGTGGCATCGCCTGAGACAAATCTCCCAAGGCGTTATTCGTAGTTTGGGACATAATATGAGTTTCTCTTTTATCTGTTGATGATTCCAATACACTCATGAGTCTGTTGATTTACTAGGATTTTGGTTCGAAATCAAGGCATACGAAAAAAATAAACACAGGCATATATTTGATATCGGAGTCTGCGCTTACCTCCGAGAATTATTTTTTTCGTATAACGAAGATATCGGGCCAAAAGGCAGTAAATCAACGGGCTCATTCATCAGTTTCTGAAATTTGCTTTAAGGATGCGTACTATTACATACAGTAAAGTCTCGAATTGTCTTTTTTCTATGATTAAATCAACTTTTAATGAAGGAACGAATTCGATCCCGGGTTTCATCCGTTTGCAACAATTGGCCAAATGATTCAAGTTCGCGTTTCACTATATTTTTCACATCAGGATGTGATGAACGCATGAGAGCCTTAGTTGCAATTAAGGAAGCCTGAGGCTGTTTCATTAAAAGATCTATGTATTCCGTTGTCACTTTGGGAAGATCTTCCGGATCAACTTGCCTGGTTATCAACCCCCAATCAAGTGCTTCAGCAGCTGAAAAAAACCTTCCGGTGAGAAGCACCTCTCGAGCCTTTTTTTGTCCTATGATCAGGGGTAAAAGTACACTCGACCCACCTTCTGGACCAACACCTAGATTAGCAAAAGGAACTCTGAATTTTGCTCTATGTGATGCAATAACAATATCACAATGAAGGAGGAGGGTTGTACCAATCCCTACAGCGACACCATCTACCGCGGCGATTACAACCTTGTTTAAACTTGAAACCGTTGTAAATATTTCCTGCACATAGTCCATGAGCTGTGAGTGATCATTACCAACCAGATCAGATAAATCATTGCCTGCTGAAAAATGATCACCTTTTCCGGATACAACAATCAAATCACACTCAGGTGAAATATCTGCGGCCTTAAATGCAGAAATTAATTCACCATAGGTTTGTAGTCGTATTGCATTTAGCTTATCAGGCCTATTAAGCTGAATTGTTGCAACCTGATCTTCGTACTTCACACAGATATCGTGATACGTTTCAGTTACCATATTCTATCCCCCTTGAGATTGGAGCTCGCTAAAATAAATCTGGAATCAGAATCTTCTACCTGATCCACTTTGGTCTTTCACTAGACACAACAATGTCGCCTTAACTAGTTATTTTAGCAAGATATTTTTATTACATCATACAGGTTTTCTATAATGACAATAGTATTCAGTGTTAGTCTGAGAGAAAAACAAACCAGGAAGGTGAAAGGATATCCACGTAACTTCAACATTTTGGATCAGATACAAACAAATACGCCAAAGGTCTTTACTGAGGAAAACAAATATGAGGTACTTTTTCTAGACATAAGTTCCTCCTTCATTCCTGTACGGTTCGTTTGACACGACACAAAAATATCGACCATATACTTAACAATCTCTTTTCCTCTACTTTTCATTATTTAAACTTTATACTCTTTTAACCTCCGTGTATCTTATCTGGTCTTAGATTTGAATGTCGTCATACGAAGGCTATTGGCAAGATACACCGCGTACAATAGCAACCCTTTTTATACGGATAGAGTTATGTCTCAAAAAATAAATAAAAACATCATCCTTACAGGATTCATGGCAACGGGTAAGACCACTATTGGTCAATTGATTGCCAAAGAGCTATGTCTGAAATTTATTGATACAGATGAGGAAATAGTTTCTCGGCAAGGCTTGAGTATTCCGGATATTTTTTCACGCTTTGGAGAAAACGCATTTCGCGTCATGGAAACTGAAATTGCTGACGAATTGGCGGGTCGTGAGGGTTTAGTGATATCAACTGGTGGCCGAATGATGCTCGACCCTACAAATGTAGACTTGCTCACCAAAACAGGACATGTTTTTTGTCTTACAGCAACAGCTGATGAAATATTAAACAGGGTTGCCAAAGATGGGGGAACAAGACCTCTACTCGCTGTTCCTGACCCTAAAGGCAAGATTCTAGAATTATTAGAAGAAAGAAAAAAAGGTTATCAGCGCTTTGAAAAAGTAAGTACCAGCAACAGGAAGCCAGCCGAAATAGCGCAAGATGTAATCAAACTTTTTAAAACCACACAATCTAAGCCGTTGTCATAAAATAACATGGCCGAGGTCTCTCTCGGAACGGCATAAGGCTCCGTAACGAAACGGATGGAAATGGCCAGGTTATTTCGTAACGGGTCCTAAATAAATATGTAGTTCAAACAGAAAAAGGGAGCCAAAGCCAAGGCTCCCTTTTCTGTTTTTTTATGATTTATGAGTCTGTTGATTCACTAGGGTTTCGAAGTCTACGCTATCTGGTTCGAGATAAGGTAAGCGAAGACTCCGAGACATGCGAAAAAAATAACCACAGGCATATAGTTGATATCGGAGTCTGCGCTTACCTCCGAGGATTATTTTTTTCGCATAACGAAGATATCGGGCTAAAAAACAGTAAATCAACGGGCTCATTTATGCAAACAGACTTTCGTACATGCCGACATTAAAACCAATGTAAAACACATTACCTATTCTAAGGGTTGGTGCTCTTAGGTTGCCTGTACGACCAGTTATTTTTTTTATAACCTCGTCTTTATCTGCTGAAGCGGGGTCATATTCAATGGTTTTTTGCCCGCTTGCCACGATTATTTTATCAGCCGATTGCACAAGCTTCCACGCATCTTCACTTTGACAGGTTTCTTTCTTTGCATCCACTTCAGTATCAATAACTACATTCTTTTCTTCAGTCACCGTCCAGGCTTTTTTGCACGATACTCAGCCTTTACGCATATAGGCCCAATCAACTTTCATAATTCACTCCCTTATATTTTTGATCTACTATTCAGCTGGCACCGTAAATACTCTTTTACCAAGTTCCATATCCATGGCAAACATACCTCCTGAATTGCCATCAACCATCTTCATTCGTTCAAAGACCTCACCAACACTCGCTTCTTCCTCAACTTGTTCAGAAACAAACCACTGTAAGAAGATATTTGCCGCATGATCTCTTTCATCAAGGGCAACATCAACCAGATCATTTATCAGACCGGTAACCTTTGCTTCATGGTTTACAACTTCTTTAACCACCGCTACAGGTGACTCCCATACAGATTCAGGTTGAGCTATAGCGCCGAGCTCAACTTTTCCACCACGCTCAAGTATGTAATCGTATATCTTCATCCCGTGTGAGAGTTCTTCCTGAGCCTGAACACGCATCCATGATGCAAAACCTGATAAGGATCTCTCGCTAAACCAGGAAGACATACCAAGATAAAGATAGGAAGAAAATAACTCTGCATTGACTTGGTTATTTAAAGCCTTGCACATTTTATCACTAATCATAAAAAACCTCGTTTAATTAATATATTAAGTTGCTCAGTAAAAAACATGATCACCAGCCAATTATGATAAGTATCAAGAGAATATCTGCCACTTATGTAACTAAAAAAGTGTATAGTTGCTGACAATTGTAATTATCGGTTAATATGGGTTACCTTGAACAATAAAGGTCCAAAACAAACTTATTTGTCATATCACGATATCTTCAAATTTATCATAACTGGTCCAATCCGATGAAACCAAACCATTCAAGCTCCTTTCATATACGCACAAAGATTTGGATTGAAAATGATCACAAAGATCTTCTTTTCGGCAAAGGAAAAACGGAGATTCTTGAGCAGATCGATCAGGAAGGTTCCATTGCAAAAGCTGCTGAAAAAATGGGTCTCAATTACAAAAAAGCCTGGTCACATATAAAAATCCTGCAAAACAATATTTCCGATGAGTTGGTGGTCTCAACGAAAGGTAGAGGCTCAAATAGTGGTACGTATCTTACCCCTAAAGCAAAAGAGCTTATTGAAAATTACAGACAACTACAAAAAGAGATTGAAGAATATGCTGACAAGAGATTTCAGGAACTGTTTAAAGAGTAGTGTTATCTAACGGGTCTAATAACCTTGAATTTTCATTGCAGCAAAAGACTTCTACAACCCTCTCCTTCAATAACAGCCAGACACTCGGCACAACGGCACCACAATCACTATGAACATCATACTATATGGCACTACTGAGATAAGTTATCTTATTGCCTCACAGTTACATCAGCAACATAATGTCACAATTTTATCGGACAATCCAAAGCTCGATGAAAAATTTAACAATCTTGATATTAGTATCTCAGAAGGCGATGGCGGAGATATCGCGGCACTCGAAAAAATAGACGCAGCTAAAGCCAAATTATTTATCGCCTGCTCCTCTATTGATGAAGCGAACATCGTTGCCTGCTGGACAATAAAAAAAATAGCCGACACGGAAACCATTTGTTTTATCAGTAAACCCAGCCTCTACAAAAATTTTTCTTCATCCATCCACAGCAACTACCAGACGCGTTACGACATCGACTCCATCATCTGGCCTGAGCAGCTTCTGACCCAGGATATTTTTCGTATAATCTCCGTACCTGAAGCCCTTGATGTTGAATTTCTCGCAGGGGGCAAAGCAAAACTATGCGAGTATAAAATTAAAGAGACCTCCTCCATCATCGACAAACCGATAATGCGTTGCAGCTTCCCTAAAGATGTACTTATTGCCGGTATCTCCCGCGACGACGAGCTCTTTATCCCAAATGGAGAGACAACTATTAAGCTGCATGACAAGGTCTTTTTTATTGGCACTGGCGTAGCGCTCGATTCACTTGCAGCTAATTTCTTTAAGCACAACAATAAGGTAAACACAGTATCTATTGTTGGGGGCGGAAGTGTCGGATTGATGCTTGCGGAAAAGCTAGAAACCCAGGGCATAAAAGTCAAACTCATTGAGCACAACGCAAAGCGTTGTGAATTTCTGGCCAACACCCTACAGAAAACCCTTGTCCTCGAAGGCGATGGTACCGACCTTGCACTGCTTGAAGCAGAATCAATAGCAGAAGCAGACGTCTGTGTCTGTACCACAGACAACGATGAAAAAAACCTCCTCTGCTCTCTGCTGCTCAAACAACTTGGTTCCCACAGAACCGTCACCAGAGTCAGTCACCTGCAAAATTACGACCTTTTCGCTCGAGTCGGTATAGATGTCTTAGTTTCCCCCAAAGCTTCCGCATTGACCGAAGTTCACAACCGTATCCAAAGTCATGAGGTCCACATCATTGCCCTCATTGAGGGCGGTAAAGGCCAAGTCTTAGAGCTTACCATTTCCAGCTCATTCAACACAATCATGCTCAAAGAATTCGAATTTCCCGTCAACGCAATCATTGGAGTCATCGTTAGAGGTCACAGAGTGTTGATACCTAATGGCAATACCCTGCTGTGTCCAGGAGATCAATTAAAGATTTTTACCATGCAACAAGATTCCGAAACCATTACAAACCTTTTTATCTCATGAAACTCCCTCTTATAGCCTCTGCCCTTGCTGTTGTTTTAATGGCCTTTGGCACAATAATATTACTGCCCGTCGCTGTAGCCTCCATTGAGGCAGAATATATGGCAACGATTCCATTTTTGATTGCCTCTGTACTTTCTATCTCTTTGGGACTGATCTTGAGATGGTATGGCCGCCTCCATCGCAACCTTGATCTTCTAAAACGCAACGAAGGTCTGTTCATCGTCACCCTGACCTGGATTGTATGCAGTATAATTGGTGCTGTGCCCTACCTTTTTTATGGACTTAGTCCACTGGACGCACTGTTTGAGTCGGTATCCGGCATTACCACAACCGGAGCAACTATTCTTGTCGATTTTTCACTCTATTCAAACACCTTCTTTTTCTGGAGGTCATTGACTCAATGGCTGGGTGGGATGGGAATTATCGTTCTCTTTGTTGCTATCCTCCCGCAATTTGGAGTCGCTGGGCGAAAAATATTTTTTGCCGAAGCTCCCGGCCCAACCGAGGAAAAGTTCACCCCCCGTATCACCCATACGGCAAAAGCCCTCTGGCTTGTCTATGTTCTCCTCACCTGTCTGGAAATTGTTGCACTCACCCTTGCCGACATGCCCTTACATGATGCCATCTGTAACTCTCTCACCACAATGGCTGCCGGAGGTTTTTCGCCCCATCCACAATCTATCATGGGCTATCAGAGTTCTGCTGTCACATGGATAGTGACTCTTTTTATGCTGCTTGCCGGGAGTAACTTTGCCCTGCAATACAGATTCCTTATCAAACGTCATTACGGGGCACTATGGGCAAGTGAGGAATTCCGGTTTTATATTGCTATTGTGCTTTTTTTCTCGGCCGCCCTCTTCCTCGTGTTGTTTTTTTCAGGGTCAGAGCCCGCCTTAATCGCCTTAAGAGACAGTCTGTTCCAGATCATCTCCATTATCACCACTACCGGCTTTTCTTCCACTGATTTTGCCCTGTGGATTGTTCCAGCACAAGTTTTCATCTTTATCATGATGTTCGTTGGTGGCTGCGCTGGATCCGCTGGAGGAGGTATTAAAGTAGCTCGCGTGCTCTTTACCTTTAAATTTCTTAAACGGGAAATCTATCAGCTTCTCCATCCCAAAGCGGTATTGCCTATAAAAATCGACAGCGTTACCTTACAAAGCGATGTGCAGCGACAGATGCTCAGTTTCCTGCTCTTTTATATTGTACTGATGTTATTCTCTGGACTCCTTGTTACGATAATAGAACAAGATGCAGCAATTGGTTTTATCGGCACAGCTACAACAATCGGTAATGTCGGCCCTGGCTTTGGTGAAATTGGTCCGATGGGTACATTTAGTAACGTACATCCAGTAAGCAAGGTATTGTTTATTATCGATATGCTTGTCGGCCGACTGGAGCTGATCCCCTTTCTGATCATGCTCGTTCCTGAGTTCTGGAAAATTACTAAAAAATAATTTAGCAACAACATAAAAACTAACATGAAACTCTTTTACCATCTGTTTGGATATCTCCTGCTGGGGATGATCACTCTGATAAGCATTGATGAATATCTTAATTTTCAAACCGAAATTGAGCAGTATGAATCAGACATGATCATCAATGCAATACAGAACGGTACGAGTATTTCCGGTATGGTTTCCCACACCTGGCGAGAAAGCGGTGAAGAAAAGGCCCTTCAACTGATCCGTGATGCCAGCCAATCCGGTACAATAAAAATTCGCTGGGTCTGGCTCGATTCTCTGCTCAATGAATCTACCAGCTCCGCTACTGAGCAAGAGCAACTTAAAAGAACTCTTCTTGGGGAAAGTGTCTCTTTGAAACTGAAGAAGACTGACGGCGCTTTCCTCCGCTACACCTATGTGCCTGTAGATCTGGGAAGTTCACGGAAAGGTGCCCTTGAATTAAGCCAGACTCTGCTATCTTTCAAGAAATTTTCAAAAAAGATGCTGGCTCGCGCATTAACCATCACTGCTCTTCTTGCACTCGTATCTGGACTCATTCTCTATATTTTCATAGACCGAAAAATACGTCGGCCTCTCAACAATCTCATGTCACAGGCTGAAAGAATTGGCACGGGAGATCTTACAGCTAATAAAGCCATTGAAGGCAACGACGAACTCGCAGACATGGCAGAGACCATGAATGACATGTGCTCACGTCTTCTTATTGCCAAAGAAAAAATCAATTTTGAGTATGATGCACGTTTAAAAACCCTTGAGCAACTCCGCCATACCGAACGCCTCTCATCTTTTGGGGTTCTTGCAGCCGAGATTGCACATGAGCTGGGGACACCGCTTAACGTTGTTGACGGCAGAGCTAAAATGATAATGATTGATAATCTGCCTCAAAAGGATATCCATGATTGTGCATCGATCATCATTCATCAGGCAGAAAGGATGACCACTATAATTAGACAACTTCTGGACTTCACCCGCACACCAAAGCAAAAAATATCCACAGAGGATATTACCTTTCACATTAAACAGGTATTCCAACTGCTCTATCCCATGGCTGCAAAACAACAGGTATCATTTTTCTTAAACAAAAAAGAAGATACTGAGGTTATACTGAGTGGTGACTTTGCCCAGCTTCAGCAGGTACTCGTTAACCTCCTCATGAACGCCATTCAGGCCATGCCTAATGGTGGTAAAGTAGACGTCAGTCTCTCCAATGAAATGCAGGCAACCAGTTCTGGTGAAAATAGGACCAAAAACAAATATCTTAAAGTAAAAATACAAGACGAAGGTGAGGGAATTCTCAAGGAGAATATGCAGCATATATTTACCCCCTTTTTCACAACGAAAACAATAGGTACAGGCACCGGGCTTGGACTATCCATTGCCCATGGAATTGTTGAAGAAAATGGTGGCTGGATTGATATCAAAAACAATGTCCAAAGCGGGGCATGTTTTACAGTTTACCTCCCTATAAAGGAAGAGAAGTAATGACAGGAAAAATTCTTGTTATCGAAGATGACCAGGACATGTGCGACATGTTGTCTGTCGGGCTTAAACACCGCGGCTATACTGTTGAGACATTTACCTCAGGAATTAATGGGCTTGCAGCCGTTGGCACAATATTACCTGACGTCATTCTTACCGACATCCACCTGCCTGATAAAAATGGTCTCGAGATCTGCAAAAGCATAGTGACCAACTATCCAGAAATCCCTGTAGTGATTATGACTGCGTTTGGCAGTATGGACACAGCAATCGCAGCGATCAGAGCTGGTGCCTATGACTTTGTAACCAAACCCCTCGATCTTGACATACTCGCCCTATCACTGGACCGCGCAGTCCGATACAGCAATTTGCAGGATACGGTTAGAAAACTTCAAGATGCGGTAAAACACCCCCTCACTTTTGACAACCTGATCGGCGAAAGCCCGGCTATGGAAGAATTGTTCTTAAAACTGAGCCGCATTGCGGATTCCGAAGCATCCCTTTTAATAACTGGTGAAAGTGGCTCAGGAAAAGAGCTCACTGCAAGGGCTGCACATATCCACAGCCGTCGAAAAAAGCAGACCCTTACGACCATAAACTGTGCAGCGATGCCCAGCCAACTCTTAGAAAGTGAATTATTTGGTCACACAAAAGGGGCATTTACGGATGCAAAACATCATAACAAAGGCTTATTCCTAGAAGCCGACGGCGGAACCTTGTTTCTCGACGAGGTTGGAGAAATCCCACTGGAGCTACAGCCAAAACTTCTAAGAGCCTTAGAGGAACGTGTCGTCAGGCCCATTGGGGGAACAACGGAGCGCCCTTTTGATGTTCGAATAATTTCAGCAACAAATCGTGATCTTGAATCAGCAGTAGAAGACGGTCTTTTTAGAGAAGATCTCTACTACAGGCTAAACGTAATCAATATAGACATGCCTCCACTGCGATCCAGGGGCAGCGATATTCTCATTTTGGCAAAAAAATTTATCGAACAATTTTCCAAAAAACAAAATAAAGCAATAACAGGCCTCTCCGATGCAACATCTGAAAAATTGCTTGAATACAACTGGCCTGGAAATGTTCGGGAACTCCGCAATGCTATAGAACATGCTGTCGCTCTTACTCATTTTGAAAAAATTACGCCGGCTGACCTCCCAGAGAAAATTCGTCTTTTTAAAAATAACTATATTCTTCTGGGTGCCGAAGACCCCATGGAGCTCATATCCATGGAAGAGATGGAACGACGATATATTATGCATGTGCTTAAAAGAACAGGTGATAATAGGACACTCACCGCGCGTATTCTGCAGGTTGACAGAAAAACACTTTATCGCAAATTGCAACGCTACGAAGAACAATAAGATGTCTTGTTAATCTGCCCCTGACCAAATAGATCAAAACGCCGTGTACTCTTGCATCATGCCTGACAAACTTTCTAAAGTGATCATCAAACATAATCTGGAAACATCAATAATTCAGAATGCTCCATTTGCAATTGGTTTTCTGGAAATAATCTTCAGTTTTTAACGTCCTAGGATACTCCATTTTGGGTAAGGTTTTTAGGATTGATCATTTATAACCTATCAGGAAACACCCTAAGTTGGAGTATAATGCAACATTGATTAGCTTCGTTGTGGCAATGTTAACTTTCAGTGCTCAGCCGTTGAGGGCACCTTATCAGGAATAATATTAACCTATGAGGTATGGTCACACACCGAAACTTACCAATGGACATCTCCACGGTGATAGTAAAGGTACAATCTCAGATCCAGGAAAGATAGCCCTAGGCAGGGATGCTGCTTGGCGGGAACAAGTTGTCTGATTGATAACATTCTGCTAAGACTTAATCAGTTCTTTTGAATATAATGAAGATTCTGCTGCCAATCTTTTAAGCTGAGGCTAATAGCAATGAGTTATGATTTCATACCACACTTTAAATTTAAGAATATCTTCCAACTAACTTTTATTGTTTTTCTGATTGCCCTCTTTGTTACCGATTCCTCGGCTGATCAACCTGGTTTAAAAATACGAGTTGGAATTTTCCAGAATGAACCTATCGTTTTCATAGATGACCAAGGCCGCCCCCAAGGTCTTAACATAGATTTACTCAATGAAATTGCCAGACAGGAAAATTGGAGTCTCGAATATGTTTTTGGAACCTGGAGTGATGACCTCTTGCGTTTGAGAGATCATGATATCGATCTTTTAGCCAGTATCGCCTATTCCAATGATCGTGACATATCTCTTGATTTTTCAGAGGAAAGTGTCCTGACGATGTGGGGCCAGGTTTATACCAGAGAGAACACCACCATTGGGAATATATTTGATCTTGAAGGACTTAAGGTAGCCCTGATGAAAGATGAAATCAATGGGATCTATTTTCAGAAATTGTTAGAATCATTCGGCGTTCAAAGCCAAATACTGTTCACAGACACCTATGAAGATGCGGTTAAGCTCGTCAAGTCAGCCTCTGCCGATGCCTGTGTCATTAACAATGTTCATGGGTACTTTTTAGAAAATAAATACAATATTTCTGTAAGTCCTATATTGTTTAACCCGTTCAAGTTGGTCTTCGCTGTTCCTAGTGGAGAGCACAATAATCTTTTGACTGTTGTGGACCAATATTTAAGGGAATGGAAAAAAGATAAGGATTCGTTTCTCTATGGAACAATCCGCAACTGGTATGTAGATGGAGAACCAGTCAGATCGATCATCCCCGCATGGATAATGCTTGCTTTTCTCGTTGGTTCCGGCATTGTCTTGATATCGGTTTTTTGGGTGAGTTCCCTACTTATCCAGATCAAACGCCGGAATAGAGCTGAGAAAGCATTGCAGGAAAACAAGAATTTTCTCGGCAGTGTGTTTGATTCGATCCAAGATGGTATAAGTATACTTGACAGAGAACTGAATGTCGTCCGGGTGAATAAAGTTATGCATGAGTGGTACCCTGATGTTTCGATATTTGCCGGAAAGAAATGTTATCAAATTTACCATGGAAAATCTTCACCATGTAAGGCGTGTCCAACTGTAAGGGCTCTCGCGAGCAACAAGTTAGAGATGAATGAAATACCGCTGGTAATCAGAGGTCATGAAGCTGGCACCTTAGAGTTATATGCCTTTCCCATCTTGGATAGCGACGGCTATGCCACTGGGGTCGTTGAATATATCCGCAATATTACAACTCGAAAGAATGCAGAGGAAGAAAAAGAGAACCTTATTGGGAAGCTTCAAAGCGCCTTGAATGAAATCAAAACGTTAAGAGGGATCTTACCGGTTTGCTGTCATTGTAAGGATATAAGGAACGACAAAGGTTACTGGGATCAAATTGAATCATATATCAGCAAACATTCCGAAGCTACATTTAGCCATGGAATCTGCCCAAATTGCATGAAAGAACACTACCCTGAACTGTATGAATCAGAAGAATATAAAAAGATACAACAAGACAGGAAAGGTTTCGATGTTTTGAAATAATATTTTCCCCAATTTATTTACCCTTACTTTTACCTAAATTGACCTAAACTGCATGCTCTCCGGTCCGGAAGAACCATATTTTTCATGATTCCTCCTGTGTGTCTATGTGATAAATGTTACTGCACATTAGTTAGACACTTGCAAAAGGTTGAATATTTAGCTATTTATGCTATTCGTATTGCAGACTAGACTCCCCGGCAGCAAAACTTACTGGAACTCCCTCAAATGGCGTTCTTCTCGTTCCCCTTCGGTGCTGAGCTTCTCTCATATCCTTCAATACTTCAATACTTGTCAACAAACCTTTGGTGTATCTTGCGAGTCGTATTGACATCCCGGCTATTTGCGCCAAAGCAGAGACAAAATTAACGTCATCTGCTGTGAAATCCCAAGGCTAAGACGTATACGGGGGACCGCAACGATTCGTGCGAAATTGTTCGTAAAATCGTTTTTTGTTAAAAGAAATCAGTGCATTACCACTGATTTCCCTATAAAGCGAAAAAACAAGCTGTACTTTGCCTTCCGTGAATTAGGAAGTGTTGCTAGAACCGCCTTTCTTCTTGAGTATATCACCGATAAGAACTTGCGTCGGAATATTCAAGGAAGTACAAATAAATGTAAGTTATTTAATAACTTTGCCGGTTGGATCTATTTTGCCGACTCAATGATTAGAGAAAATGTGCGTGATGAGCAAGGCCTTCCGGGCAATAGAGGAAGAGGGTGAGATAGAGTTAACTCCGGAACTATTGGGCCTATTTAGTCCGTACCGAACGAATCGTTGCGGTCCCCCTGTATGGGTGAGAGAGCAGGCCGCAAACCCTCATAAAGCCTAGAGGGCAATTTCATACATTAGACAAAATAATCCTTTTTGTGTACCGGGTCATAGTGAGCTGAATCACGATAAATGATGGAGCTCTTTTCAAGCTATTTGATGTCATTCGATGCAGTTCGTTGCAGGGCCCTGGGCTGCGCCTCAGGGTATAGGTTTTTTAAGGCATGGTGGAAGCTCAG
>JBLHNU010000022.1:0-82670 GCA_047622095.1 Desulforhopalus sp. | reverse complement strand
GGCATCATCTTTTTTATTGCTGATTCTTTGAACTCATCTGAGTAACGTTTTGACACTAGATTTTCTCACTTCGCCCATTGGTTATATGTGGAAATATTTAAGGTGCAAACCATTCTGACACATAGGGGGCACTAACGATTTAATGTGTTGCAGGCACTTCTCAGGAAAAGAGGAACCAAATTGTAACATCCAATCGTCCTTCTTTGGATGATCCTGTCGTCGGATGATGCTCCATTTACTATATACACTTCTCTACTATAGCAATCTATGTGCAAGAAATATATGAAAACATTTTTTAATTATTCCACAAATCTTCAATTATAAGTGGTAAACGTTAGGAATTACGTAGTCGCTTTTGCTGTTATATTGCCTGTATTTCTCATCGAACTCCAGGCCCAGAATAGCAGAACTGCTCTCGTGATGTTTCGTAAAAGAGATATCGTTTTTTCCGTTTGTTCGTTCGTGATTTTAACTGAGAATCGGGCGATGGGTGGATGAGTTGTGATATGTTCTGGCTGACCCCCGAATTTGAAACCCAATTGGTGGTTGGTACGTCGCTTTGTATACTGATGGCCGAAGTCATTTTCGTATCCTTTTCCTTTTGTAGAACAAACAGGACGTTAATAACTAAAGTATACCATTAATTTGGTTTTATTTTGTTACGTAGACTCTGGGGAAATCAATTGACACTGACGGCATACTCTCTAAGCTTTCATTTATAATGATTGACAGTGAAGCCCCCCCCATCACTTGAAAAAGTTTTAACATGTCTTATGAGTGAAAAAGAGGAAGTGAATACGGATGTTCGTTATATTGTTACTGTTGGATTCTTGAGACTGGGTACGGTGGGGGGAACTTGGAAACTGCCAAGACGCAGCTAAGAGCTAAAAAAACGTGCTATGCTGGGATGGGGTGTGCAATCTCACCCAAGTGAGGTTATATGAACAATCGACGATACCAAAGAATTGAAGTGCCAAATCTAGTAGCTGAGATATCGGATGGGGTCAATTGTTTCTCAGGGACTGTTATCAACATTTCCCTTGTAGGTATACAGCTGGATGATCTTTCCAAAAGACTAAATGACCAAGCAAAGTTGTTGTCGACAACCGTTTCTGTAAATAGCAGACACTTCAAAATAATTGTTACTCCCAAATGGGTTAGTGAAAATAATTTCAGAAAGAAAATGGGTTTTCAAATTTTCGAAACTTGCCGGGCTTGGACGGACCTTATTAGGAGACACGAACCAAAGGATGATGCCCACCAGTATAAATCAAAAGGGTTTCAGCATATTCGTTGAAGCCCTTTTTATTTTCAGGATTTTGAAATTATATATAGAAATTGAGAAACCTGAGCACAATAATGGTTGAGTGCTACGCTTCAGTATCTATGGGGTCCGTTTCTCTAGGGGAAATGGAATTAGGTTGTTGTTCGGTTGTACCGTAAAACTCTTCATAGACTGCCATGAATTTTTCATAGGCGGCACCATTCCCTGCCGGTTGGCTGGATAATGGCGGGGCTGATACCGTGGCGACCTGATTTTGTATCGCTTCCACCGAGCTGTCCAGGACTCCATTAAACCAATCTTCTAGGGCAGTCAAATCAACGGTGATACCAGCTTGTTCTTGCGCCACATCGGTAGCTGCCTGTGGTGGCTGTGTTGTGTCGCCTTCTGCAAATTCATCCGTGGTTACATTCCCTTCATCCTCATCGCCCGGCACGGGTTGAACAGGGGCTGCGATATCGTTTACTGGTTGATAATCGACAGGTTCAAGTTTGTCTATGAGGGCCCGAAAAGCTGTGCTGTAGAGATCCCTAAAGGTCTCGATGGCTGGCTTCCCGCTTTCAGAACCTTCTTTACCTGATGCCACGGTTTCCTCAAATGCTTTAATGGCACCTTCCACGTCCAGAGATGCTAAAGCCTCAGCGCCGGAGTCCAGCTCATCTGGGTTGTTGAGGGGGGTATACAATAAGGCAATTTTATCTCTTACCGCAGTGGTCAGTTGCTCTCCTTCTGCATCAAGCACCTCTACGGTTGCCTGGGACGCAGCCTGTTGAAATCGTTCAGCGTGGACTATCGAGAGACGCAGTTGAGCAACACCTTGATAGTGTCCTTCCTGAAGATGCCGGATAACACCTTTTGCCTCACCGATGTTTAACTGATCAGTGGAAGTCGCCTGGCTGGAGGTTTCAGCCTCGATGCTATCTGAGGGTTTTGGGG
This sequence comes from Desulforhopalus sp., assembly GCA_047622095.1. Taxonomy (GTDB): domain Bacteria; phylum Desulfobacterota; class Desulfobulbia; order Desulfobulbales; family Desulfocapsaceae; genus Desulforhopalus_A. Next base: position 80,452 of record JBLHNU010000022.1, on the reverse strand, counting down.
TATTTGTTTGCTCGGCTTTGGCCTGTTGTTGTTGTTTGATTTGGCCGTAGGCGTGCGCACTGTGATCTGGATTACCTTGTATCTTCATAGCCGTTTACTCCTCCTTGAGTTATTTGCCGGTAGTGGTGTCCCATCTCCTGTATCGGCAGTCTCAGCGTTTGTCTTTAGATGAAATTATGTGTGCCATACAAAAGATGTTATTGCTTTGGCGTGTTTTTACGGCTGTGGTGGTTCGGCCTTGGCAGATTTCAGGAAAATAAAGGTGCTGATCTACCCCACGTTGCACCCTGCAACCTTATCTGAAACCTGAACCTATATTATGCTACTGGACATTGGATTTCTCATTTCCATAGAACAATGGAAGCCAGTTGGTAAGATCTCCACGAATCGAGCAAAGATATCCTCAAATTGAGGGAATCCCCAGGCATCTTTAATTTATTCAAATACTCAAATTGAAAGATAAATGGGCTAAGGTTATAAAAACGGTGCTGAATATGAACGGGTGAGGGGAGTGGTGGGCAGGTAACTACTTGAAAATATAGTGGCTGGGAGACAAGGATTCGAACCTTGATAAGTGGAGTCAGAGTCCACTGCCTTGCCATTAGACCATCCCCCAGCACGAGAGAGCCATTATATAGTTTAAAAGCTGGGGAGAGTCAAGGTTATTTTACTCTACAATAACCCCCGCATAGCCAACGACTTGATCTGTATCACCTGAGACAGTTCCTGAATCCATATAATCCAATAAGCTGGCTTTTTTTGCCCCAATTTTCTTACATATAAGAAGTGTAATTACCACAGGAATGACTCCGCACATTGATATTTTGTTTTTGTGAACAGTCGAGTACAAAGTCCGCGGATCCATGGTAATAATTGCGTCTAGCGCTAATTTGTCCTTTACCTCGGCGACAGACCTTGATTCATAGTGGCTCATGTCTGTTGACGCAACAATGAGTGTCTTTTCGCCGTATTGTAAGATGCTGCTAGATAATGCCTCAGCTATTTCTTCACAATTATCATATGATAAATGGGCAACAGTCAGTGGAACAATAGATAGGTTTTTCTGCAGTTTCTGTAAAAAAGGGAGTTGTACTTCAAGGCTGTGCTCATTGGCGTGCGCTGCTTCATCGACAACAATAGATTTATGTTCATTTACGATGTGGTCGGCAAGGTTTGTATTTACAGGTACGGATCCAAAAGGAGTGAACCAGGTCTCGGTGGAAAGAGATACAGGTGAGCCTTGTCCGGTATGGTTGGGGCCAATAAGAAGCACCGTTTTCGGTATTTGAACCGAACATAATGTTTTCGCAGCAAGTTCACCGGAGTAAATATAGCCTGCGTGTGGAACAATAACAGCACAGGCTTCAATGGGAGGCGTGGGTTGCCTCCCATTGATATAGTTCTCTACAAGATGAAGAAGTTCTTTTTCAGTTGCCGGATAAAAGCTGCCGGCTACAACTGGCTTTCTCATGGCACTATTTTGGCGTTAATTTAATTTGCTTTAACTACCCACGTTGTGCCATCGGCACCGTCTTTTAATTCTATATTTTTAGCGAGTAGTTCATCTCTGATTTCATCACTTCTAGACCAGTTTTTATCAACTCGGCATTGCTTCCTTTCTACAATAAATGCTTCAATGGTTTCTACATCGATATCGCAGTTAGAGAGCATTTCCTGTTTCTTTGCCGCGAGGAACCCATTAGCATCTTCTTTGAGCAATCCCATGATAGCCGCCAGTCTTTTCAACGTAATAATGGTGTTTTTTAGCTTGCCAACGTCTGTTGCCAATGGGATTTCTGGGAGCTTTGTGCGTACTTTATTAATGGTTTTTACGGTATCAAAAAACACACCTTGGGCTTGGGCAGTATTAAAATCATTGTCCATGGCCTGTTGGAATCTTTCCTCAAGTGAATCAATTTTATCAAGGTCCTTTGGAGTAAATACAGTTTCTCCCTTTTCATTTGTGTTTGATTCATCGATCTTATCAACTAAGGCAACACATTCATATAATCTCATCAGTCCGGTGGTTGCGTCCTGCATTGCCGTTTGTGAGAAATCAAGTGGGTTACGGTAGTGGGTAGAAAAAATAAAAAATCGCAGTATTTCTGGATGGTAATTGTCAAGTATGTCGCGAATGGTAAGGAAGTTACCAAGAGACTTTGACATTTTCTCATCACGGATTGTTACAAAACCATGGTGAATCCAGCTTTTTGCAAAAGGTTTGCAATTCACCCCTTCACTCTGGGCAATTTCATTCTCATGGTGAGGGAAAATCAGATCTTGACCACCACCATGGATATCAAATGTTTCGCCGAGATACTTTTTACTCATAGCGGAACATTCAATGTGCCACCCAGGTCTACCAGCGCCCCATGGGCTTTCCCATTTTGGCTCACCAGGTTTAGATGCTTTCCATAAAACAAAATCCATCGGGTGCTTTTTTTGTTCATTGACAGATATTCGTGCACCAGCCCTCATGTCATCAATATTTCGTTTGGATAGCTTGCCGTACTCAGGAAAGCTGTCGACGATATAGTATACATCTCCGCCGGCTTCGTATGCCTTGCCTTTGTCGATGAGTTCACCTATCATAGTAACCATCTCACCGATATGCTCAGTGGCCTTAGGTTCTATGTCAGGTCTGGCGATCCCAAGTTTATCCATATCTGTGTAGAACTCTTGGATGAAACGATTGGCGAGTTCTGCAGATGTGGTGTTTTGCTCTTTGGCCCGAGCTATAATCTTGTCATCAATATCAGTAAAATTACGGACGAAAGTTACTTTGTAATCTTTGTATTTTAGATATTTGACTATCATGTCAAAAGCGAGGGACGAGCGCGCATGGCCTATGTGACAATAGTCATAGGAGGTGATGCCGCAAACATACAGTTTGACATGGCCAGGTTCAATGGTCTGTAATGCTTCTTTTTTGCCGGTAAGAGTGTTATGGGTGCGTATAGTCATTGTAATTATAATTGCTTATGGACAGTTCGAGATTCTTGTATTAATTACCTCGCTGTTGCAAAATAAACAGGCGGGTTGAGTAGGTCAAGCTCCTGTACCATAATCTTATTGTAAGGAAAAGACAACAATGAGCCACGAGGATGCACAAGACAAAAATTGGAAAGAAACAATTAGAGCATGGTCTCATCCTAAAGCTATAGCAATGCTCTTTTTGGGGTTTTCTGCAGGACTTCCAATTTTGCTCATTTTTTCAACGCTTTCCGTTTGGTTGCGTGAAGCAGGCGTGGAAAGATCAGCTGTAACATATTTTAGCTGGGCAGCTTTGGGCTATTCTTTTAAATTTGTTTGGGCACCGCTTATTGATTTAATACCAGTTCCTTTTGTCACTACGTTTTTGGGAAGAAGAAGGGCCTGGATGCTCGTTGCACAACTCGGGGTCATGGTTGCAATCTCGGCAATGGCCTTTGTTGATCCGGTCGTAAATACATCTCTTACATTAATGGCTCTTGCTGCTGTAGGCCTCGGATTTTCTTCTGCAACTCAAGATATTGTCATAGACGCCTACAGGATTGAATGTGCGGATTCTTCTTTGCAGGCGATGTTGGCGGCTATGTACATCTCTGGGTATCGTATCGGGATGGTCGTAGCTGGTGCTGGATCATTATTTTTGGCTACCTATTTTGGTACAACAAAAGAACTGTATTTATATGATGCGTGGAAGGCAACGTACCTAACCATGGCTGGAGTTATGTGTGTGGGACTCCTGACGACACTCATCATCGATGAGCCTGTACCTGATGCTAATAACAAGAGAGAAGAATACTCAGCTTTTGATTATGGCCGAATTGTATTGATGTTTATTATTTCTGTATGTTGTTTCATTATGACGTTTATCTATTTAGGGGATCAACTTACCTCTTTTAAAGAAACAATTACCAAAACTATATATATGGATGGGCCAATCGGCTTTTTTGTAATTGAATTTGTACGATTTCTCCTTTCTTTGCTTGCTGCAACGGTAGGCGGTTACACTGTTGTACAATTGGGCCTGGTCAACAAGAAAATGGCACACAAGGCCTACGTTTCACCGGTTGTTGAGTTCTTCAATCGATATGGGTTGAGAACAGCCACTATATTTCTCGCACTCATAGGGTGTTATCGGTTTTCTGATATTATTTTGGGGGTTGTTTCTAATGTTTTCTATGTTGATATGGGGTTTTCGAAAAATGTGATAGGAGGGGTAACGAAGACATTTGGTTTGGGCATGACACTCGTAGGTGGTTTTGTGGGTGGTTTGCTCACAATGCGGTACAGTGTTCAGGCAATTTTGTTTTTGGGTGGTGTACTTGCTGCAAGTACAAACCTTTTGTTTGTTATGCTTGCTAAGGTGGGACCAGATTTAACAATGTTGACCGTCGCAATAGCTGCTGATAACTTATCTGCAGGGATTGCAACTACCGCTTTTATTGCGTTTCTCTCTAGTCTTACAAATGTATCTTTTACTGCAGTGCAGTACGCAATTTTTAGTTCTTTGATGACACTCTTTCCAAAGCTTATCGGGGGGTATTCAGGTTCTATGGTCTCAAGCATTGGCTATGAAAACTTTTTTGTGTTCACCGCACTTATGGGGATTCCAGCACTTGTTTTGATATGGGTTATTAGAGGTGAGATTATGTGTAAGACATCGTAAACTATCGTATCTGTAAAATAATTGTTACCTAAATCGTGCATACCTAAAATGAAAAAATAGGTGTTATTTACCGAAGAGAGGAGTGTAGGACCCTTTAAATATTTCTAGCCGAGGTCTTGAGTAAATTATCCATAGCATCAATTATCCATTTTGACTGGAATGATATACCTGCATGATAATCAGGGCCATCTAACTGTTTCTTACACCACTCAACGAGGCCTGCGCCAGTCTTAAGCTGTTCGGAAAAAGTACCGCTAAAAGAGAATTGTATAACGGTGTCATTGACGAGAGGGACAGTCGTATGAAGGCGCATTCCAACACTGCTGACATCAAGCGTCTCAGCATTCTCTTCAAGTTGCTGGACCACTTTGCCAGATTTAATGAGTTTTAGTAATTGAATTGGGTTCGTCAGTTTTACGCGTCGAGACTGGCGTCGATTGATGGAATCATCTCTTGTTTGTTGACTCTTAGGTACATGGAGTGAGTATTGTAAACAGTGATGGTGATCTTTTGATGTACAATAAGCCGCTATGTGCTCTTCCAAGGGAATAAAAAGACCGTCGTTACAAACTCGACATTTTTTTGATTCGGTTGACCAGAAGGGACAATTATTATCGTTATGTTCTGAACTCATAATACCTTGATAGATGAAATAATAAGAAATGAGAGCACTTGTTATGTTCACTATGCAAGAAAAGTACCTGAATAATTATTAGTAGGAATGATCTTTAGGAGAGATATCGTATCGTTTCATTTTATCGTAAAAAGCGGTTTTTCCTATACTGAGCTGTTCAACGGTTTGAGCCACTTTTCCTCTGTTGTTTTTAAGTGATAACTCAATGACTTCTTTTTCTATTTCTGCCATTATCGCTTTCAGCGATTTGCCGTTTATATCATCAAGATAGTTGTTCTGTGAGTTTGTTTCAGGTCCAACGGGTTGGATATCAAAAAATAATTCACTTTCTGTTATGGCACTGTTTTTTGACATAAGTACAGCACGTTGGATAACATTTTCAAGTTCGCGGACATTACCAGGCCAGCTATGAAGGAGCAATTTATCCAGAATTGATTGGGGGAGAAAACTGATGTCTTTTTTAAAGGCCTGGCGGTACTTCCTAATAAAATGGGTAGTGAGGTCGATAATATCTTCTGTTCTCTCACGAAGAGGTGGAATGGAAATATTGATGATGTTTAATCGATAAAAAAGGTCCAACCTAAAACTACCATCCTGCACCATGGATGTGAGATTTCTGTTAGTGGCAGCAACAACTCTTACATCAATTTTAATTGGTGAATTTCCGCCAACCCGTATTATTTCTCCGTCTTGCAGAACTCTGAGGAGGGCTGCTTGCATTCGAGGAGTGATATCCCCAATTTCATCAAGGAAAATTGTGCCCCCGTCAACAACTTCAAATTTCCCTTTTTTCTTGCTGTCTGCACCTGTGAAAGCACCACGTTCATGTCCGAACAGGTCACTTTCAAGTAGGGAGTCGGTGATGGTGGTACAGTTAATTTTGAGAAAGGGCTTGTCGTTTCTGTTGCTGCTTTCACGTATGAGGTTGGCAACGAGTTCTTTTCCGGTACCGGATTCACCTGTAATAAGAATAGTAGCGTCGGATTTTGCCACTTGAAAAACCATGTCACGAAGTTCCGAAAGTGCTCTGCTTGACCCTACCATCTTTCCGTCGGAAGCCTGATCCTGAAGGTGTTCCTTGAGTGTGTTGAGTTCGCTGTCAAGACTTCGACGTATTCGTTCACTTTCTTTTAATTCTCTAATTTTATGGGCGAGAATTGTTTCGATTGAATTATGAAAAAGTGAAAGCTCCTCAAGCTGGTTTTTACTATCGGTATGATCTCTAATAAAAAGCCATTGTAAGTTTTCACCTTTATATCCTTCAAAAGGAGCGAGGGTGTATTCAATATGAGTGTTTTCGTAAGAAGTGGCTATCTTTTCACCAAGCGCCTGATTGGCATGGGTAGCTTTTACTATATTGAGGATTATCCCGAGCAATTTTGTTTCTTCATCGGTTATTATTTTATTGCTCGAAGAAAGATTTCCAAAAAAACGAATGGCGCTGGGATTCATATATTCAACTGACTGACTGTTCTTAACCAACATTACCATCTCTGGAATGGCATTAAGTAAGCTTTTTTGATTGGATATCAGCCGTAAACAGTTCGGATCAGTAACATTCATGGTAAATATATTATGAGAAGGTGGACAGGGGGAACCAAATTTTTTGAATTAATAACAGTATACCTTAGGCGGTACTAAGAATACATAAAAATTCCAGAAAGACGAAAAATTTCTTAATTGTGAACGAATTAGATGCAATGGAGTAACAATAATAAGTTGGTTGTGTATATACAATAAAATTAAACTGTTAATTATCTGATAATAACAAGTGATGGTAGCGGAGAAAAGCGTATATTAGTATTGTTTGTTTATTAAGGCCATTTGATAGGTTTTTTCTTAGTTTTTTTTCTCACCCAATCAATCGACTTTTGAACACTTTTCCTTCCAATTAAGTAAGCAATGACCCTCTTTTTTCCTGGGAAATCCATCAAAATCAAAGAAACAAAAATTGTAATAAGGCCCTGACCTGGCAGAAATAGCATTGCCACGCCCGCAAGAAGAAGGCAAAATCCGAAAATATTACGAAAGAGTATGATTAATACAGACTTAATGTCATAGCCCTTAACTTTTGGTTGTTCTTTAGAGAGTTTAAGGAAATAGTCTGACGGAATTCTTCTGATTATGTAAGGAAGTGAGATAAGTGATAGGATAAATGTAAACAGTGAAAGTAGGGCAAGCCACGTAATAATACCTAGCAGATTCCCTTGTGTAAAAGGTGAGGTAAAAGCAGTGAGCGAATCAATAAAATTCATAGAATTCAAGCTTATTTATGAGTCTGTTGATTTACTAGGGGTTCGAAGTCTACGCTATCTGGTTCGAGATCAGGTAAGCGAAGACTCCGAGACATGTGAAAAAAATAACCACAGGCATATAGTTGATATCGGAGTCTGTGCTTACCTCCGAGGATTATTTTTTTCGTATAACGAATATATCGGACTAAAAAACAGTAAATCAGCGGGCTCATTCATGTAAAAAGAGAACTGATGATCCAAAAGGCATGATTTCAACATGTACCCCTTCACCCTTGTGTTCTTCCGAAAGTGTGTCAGTTATTTGCTGGGTAACTTCCACACGGCCTTTAGCAAGGGAGAGTTTGGCCATGAAATGTTGTTTTACAATATCCAACCTTTTTTCTGCCAGTTCAAAGAGCATCTCATTGTCCACAACTACAGGCTCGGGGATGAGTGGTCTGAACCCCGCAAGCACTTTGTTGGGTATGTTAGACTCCGCAATCTGGCCTGTGGATATAGCCTGCTTTTGATTGTTTTTGAACTGGGATTCATATTCTTTTTTCTTTTGTTGCCATTTTGCAAACAGCTTTTCGTTTTCTATTTCAACACGTTGTTTTTCGTTCTTCTCGAGTTGTTTATGTAGACTCTTTCTGTCCTCAATAAGAGAAATTCCGCCGGATAGTCGGAGTTTTATATTGGGATGAGCAACGAGTAGTGCTCCGTATCGCAATAGAGCCTTTCGTCCCGCATCAGAAAGCATGAATTGCCCTGGTTTAAAGTCGATGAAATCATGGTCCATTAAATCGGAGAAATCACCTGTAACGACAAGGAATGGGGAGATGCTACCCTTAAGCATACGTTTTTGCCAATTACGAGTGAGGTCGTTAAATAGGTTAGAATCTTTTTGAGGATTTGCCTGTATGGCTGAAAAATCCATTTTTGCATTGCCATTCACGTCAGCGATTATGGCTAGTGGTAAAGCTGACTCAGAGTTGAGATTATTTATTTTTAGTTTGGCGAGGTCAGACCTCACCGAATGTGATAAATCTCCATTTAACCAATCAGAAGAATAGGTCAGTGAGACAGTTGCGGAATCAAAATTAATATCTGATAGAGGTTGCAACTGTTGAGCGAAGTTGTTGAGCGGGTAATTGGTTATAGCAAATTGGTGTTTATCTGTTTGCGTGTTTTTAAATGGATCGATGGCGCCTTTCCATGTGAAGTCACTTCCGCCCAAAGTACCAGTAAATGTAAAAGGACTGTTGCTGGCTGAATTTGCTGTATGAATATTCTCAATCGTACCATTTACGTTGTATGCTTCTCCAGTCCAGGTAGGGGCTAATCTGTGATCTTTAAGTGTTAGATCGCCATTTGTAATAGTGATTTTTTGAATATCAACAGAAGAAATTGAAATTTTATGTTGTTTGGCCTTATCTGTGCTATCCCTTTGTACAGTGTTGCGAAAAAACTCTGACAATTGTTGATCCATTGAACCTTTGTGAGGTGTTATAGGTATAATCAACTTGGGTTTGTGTAGTGAAATACTGCCGACGCCTAAATGATATGGTTGTGTCGTAAAGTTAATGTTTTCTACGTTGCATTCATACCAAGAAAGTGTCTGGTCATTCTTGGTATTGTAACTCCCCTTGCTCAGTGAGAGGCTGCCGGCAAATGCAGTTTGAGGAAATGTAACCTTACCTTTTCCTGAAATTTTTCCTGTTGATTTGCTGACAAAATTATTTTCAGAAACAATGGCTGTAAGTGTAGAATTGTCAACATTGTCGAAGGTTGTGGAAAGAGCAAGTTTGAAAGGGTTAAGACTTGCTGTTCCTGTTGCGTCAATCTCACCATCTGTGTCTATGAGTCCTGAAATGGCTATATTGTTCATCTGCTCCTGTGCATCATTGTTGTTGGAGTATTTTATTGATGCATTTTTTAATGTAAACGGAGAGACCTTAATGCTTTTGGTATGAATGTTAACGTTACCGGTATAGTCAAAGTTTGAAATCGAATACTGTCCTGATACTATTTTTGAAGAAAGGGAGGAGTTACCTTTCGTATAAGATAAATCACCATTTTGTATTTTTATACTTCCAAGATTTACAATGTCACTTGTCAGCAATGCATTAGAAAGAGTGAGTTCTTTTGCTGCTAAAATGGGCTTGTCTTTGTCAAATATCTCCACATTTTCAATAGTGATATTTGTTTGACTGAGAGAAGATGTGAATCGTTTGGAGTCATTTGTTTTTGTCAGTGAGAAAACAGAGTCGAACTTTGCAGAACCTTTGAAGGTGGTAGCTGTTTCGTCAGGTAAAATAAATGAAAAAAGACTCTGGCTGGTTATGCTGCTCACGGAGAGTTTGCCGCTGAGTGTTGACGGCGATTCAAAACTGCCCATGTAAGAAAAGGAGGTCGTTTTGTCTATTGACTGACCCTTCAGGCTCACTGTTGAAGGTTTGCTGTTGGTAAGGTTATCACGTTCGTTGGTGATATAGTTGCCTATGTTTGCCTCAAGGTCAATCCACTCAAGTGGGGGCTCATTTTTGTTGGGTGTCTTCTTGTGTGAGAGTCTACCGTTTGTGAATTGAAAGGATTGCAGTGAAAATTCAACAGGTTTCTCGATGAGACCTAATTGAGGCTCTTTCTTTTGAATGAGAAAAACACTACTGAGTTCCTGAAGTAAATGGGGCGTCTGAGCTATAAATTCAGGAGATTCAAACTGAAGGTCCTCGACGAAAAAAAGTTTTTTAACAGGAGTGAATGACCCAGTAATACGCATTGCGGGAGAGCGGAGTTGAAGCTTCTTCTGGTGGGTCTCAAAATCAATGTCCGCGATAATCAGTTTGAAGTTAATCGAAAGTTTCTCTTCTTTCTTGTCAAGGTTATCAAAATTGAGCCCAACTATACCCTCTGCTGTCCCTTTGTTGATAGAGAAGGGGAGTTCAAATGGTATGTAGGTGACATAATCTTGTAGAGGGAAATCTTTCATTTCCCAGGTCAATTGATTTAATGAATCGGCGTTTGAAGAATCATTATTTTCACTTCTAAATGATACAGGACTCCCATTTACAACCGCTGAAAAATGTGGAGTGATATAATTGTCTGCTTGAAAATCTATATTTGAGAAGGTGGGAAACTGTAGTTCAATGGCAGAAATATTGTGGGTTTTCTTGTTTGGCTTGTCGTCAAAGGCAAGTGTTCCATCAATGATTGAAATATTATTGAGTGAGAATGAAAATGGTAAATCGGAAAATCCAATCATCCCAGTACTACTGGTACTTTCCTTAAGACTTGGGAGAAGGTTACTAAAATTGTATGATCCGTTGTCGTTTCTTACAAGACTCAGTGATGGTGAGGTGATTATCACCTTCGTACAGACAAAATCCATTCGCAGGAGCTGGATAGGCGCAAATTTGAGTTCTAAATAAGGTAGAGAAACAATGGGCTCACCTTGGTGATCATTTACTTCTGTTGATTCAGCTTTTAAGGTGAAGGTGAATGGGTTGAAGCTGATTTTACTGGTCGAGACGGCAACGTCGTATTCTTTATCTGCCAGTTTAGGTATAGACGTGGTGAGATAATGAGGGATTCCCCAAAAACCAACAATGCTATAGAGACTTATTAACACTATGGGAATAATGAGCCAAATGAGGCTGTTTACCCAGGTTTTGTTTTGAGTTACCTGCTTTCCACTATGCTTGGGGGGCAGTCTCTTCTTCTGCCTCTTTTTTGGTGCTTTAGGCTTTTCAGGGTTTATTGATATTTTTCCAAATATGTCTGACATAATTCTATTAAGAGATGATGCTTAAAGTTTTTAGTTTGCAAAATAGTTGTGTCAACGTGTCGACGCAGGCTATTCATATCGCATGAAAGAAGTTCTGTAAATTGAAGAAATGTTTTACCGGTAAATAGCTGAAAACTATCTTTCGATGAGATAAAATTAATAATTACCTTTAAATTACTGTTATAATCTCAGAATTTCTATATACTTCTGATTATTACCTGTTTGGCGTAATGTAATGCGACCGAAAAAAACAATGAAGGACTACAGCAGGTCGGCTGGTAATGTTTGCTGCATTGTAAGGATTGACAGGGGCGCAAGAAAAAGTACTTCTCCAAGAGAAATAGTTAGCCTTGTGCTTTATGAATTGTTATAAATTAAAAAGATAAGCATAAACATATTAATATTACTTGTGAATTTGTTTAGAAAATCTTTTGCGCAGAGTCGCTCTTTATCAGTTTTTAATCGTGAATTTTATCGTTGCAAACCTCATTTGTTCTGATCTGAAGGTTTGCGAGACAAAACATATTGTTACATGTTAGAAAACTTCTCTTATTTCAGGTGGCAGGACCTTGTAGATATTCTGGTTGTGGCTTTTGTTATCAACCAACTGATATCGATTATCAGAGGTACGCGGTCAGTTCAAATGGTTGCGGGGCTTGGTGTTCTTACCATAATATACTTTCTTGCCACTGTAATGGATCTTGCTGCATTGACTTGGATAATGCAGACCTTTCTCAGTTCGATTCTCTTGATTGTGATCATAGTCTTTCAGCATGATATTCGTCGTGCTCTTACACAGGTTGGAAAGTCCCCCTTTCATAAAACGACAGATGTTGCGGACAAAGAGTTGGAAGAAATTATCAGGACTCTTTTTTATCTTGCCAAGAGGAGAATTGGTGCGCTTATCGTGATCGAAAGGGAGACAGGACTAGGCGATTTTATAGAGTCAGGCTTCCCACTGGATGCAAAACTGACGAAAGAACTTCTCATTTCTGTTTTTATGCCAGTATCACCACTTCATGATGGGGCGGTGCTTATTAGTGAAGGGAAGATGAAGCATGCCGGGTGTATTTTGCCTTTAACGCAAAATCCCTATATTAATAAGCGTTACGGTACCAGACACCGTGCGGCCATTGGTCTAACAGAAGAAACAGATGCTGTTGTGCTTGTTGTCTCTGAAGAAACGCAGGAAATATCAATTGTTCGACATGGTGCGCTAACAACAGTTGAAGATGAAATAACTCTGACAAATAATTTAAAAGCAATTTTTATCGATCAGAGTGGACACAAATCAGCTTGGAAAAATTGGATTAATAAATGATGAAAGGGGTACTTCGTTCTATTTTTGAAATAAAAAAACTGACCCAACTAGTCTCAAAAGACTGGATGTTGAAATTTATCTCACTGGGGCTTGCTGTCGTGCTATGGTATTTTGTGGGCGGTGAAGAAAGGATTGATAAGAATGTCATGTTCCCCATAGAAATCATTAACCTACCCCGAGATCTCGTGATCTCCAATCAATTTAAGAAAGAGATTGAAGTTACGGTAAGTGGTCCACGATCTCTTATTCTGGAAATGGCCAATAAGTCAATTACCCGCCAGGTTGACCTCTCAGCAGCAACACCTGGCACTATGGTTATCGAAAATGATAACGATCATATCCCGGTACTTCGGGGGATAACGGTACAGCGTGTGACACCATCATCAATCATCCTTTCCCTCGATAAACTTGTACAGAAACAATACCCTGTAAGTGCAAAGACTGTGGGCAAGGTGGCCGATGGTTATTTTGTCAAGATGCTTAAAACAAGCCCAGACGTAATAACTATTACAGGGCCACTGACGACTTTATCCCAGTTTGACGAACTCTTTACCAAGGCAATTAATCTTAATGGTGTGAAGCAGTCTGCACAGCTTCAGGTTCCTCTCGAGCTTGATCCCACTGTCGTGGAGTTGATTGGGGAAACTTCAGTTACTGCTGATCTTACAATTGCTCTTGAAACAGTAACAAAAACCATCGAAGAAATGAGTGTAGAGTTGGTGGTTGAAGGTGAAAAGCAGGTAGTGAAGCCAGCTGTTGTTAAGGTTGCTGCCAATATCCCTAAGATGCTTTTGGGCAAGTACCGTAGTATGACCGATCTGTTTTCTGTCACAGCGCTAAAAATAGATGATAGCGATTTATATCAAGTTAAGGTCATCCCTAAAAAAAATATTGAATACCCAATAGAAATTCTGTCAATTATACCGACACATGTCTTGCTGGAAAGTGACAATCCAGTTCTTGTGTATGACACAAAGGTAACGAAAAAAAAGCCGGACTCTATTACACCAATCCAAGATAGTTCTTCAACAGATAGTAAGCCCGTCTTGAAGATCCCTAGAACCAAAAACAAAATAATAAAGAATAAAAAATAATTAAATAATGAGAAAACTATTTGGTACCGACGGCATTAGGGGCGTTGCGAATATCTACCCAATGACCACGGAGATAGCGATGCAGGTAGGTCGAGCAATTGCCTTTATCGTAAAAGAAAAGCCTAAAGGCCACCGTATCGTTATAGGTAAAGATACGAGGCAATCTTGCTATATGTTGGAAAATGCATTGGCTGCTGGAATCTGCTCCATGGGGGTGGATGTTCTGCAGGTTGGCCCACTTCCAACGCCAGGTATCGCATTTATTACAACTTCTATGCGTGCTGATGCCGGTGTCGTTATTTCTGCTTCCCACAATCCTTTCCAGGATAACGGTATAAAGATTTTTTCCAGTGATGGTTTTAAACTGCCTGACGATGTAGAGGCTCAAATTGAAGATTTGATTTTTTCCCAAAAGATGGCAGCCCTGAGACCAGTGGCCGACGAGGTGGGGAAGGCAAAGCGCATTGATGACGCAAAAGGGCGTTATATTGTTTTTTTAAAAAACACCTTTCCCAAAAACTATACCCTTGATGAATTTCATATTGTCCTTGATTGCGCCCATGGAGCAACCTATCAGGTGGCACCCCATGTTTTTGAAGAACTTGGGGCTCAGGTTACCACTCTTGGGGTGAATCCCGACGGTAAAAATATCAACCATGAGTGTGGCGCTCTTCATCCTGAAAAGATGGCTGAAAAGGTTAAAGAACTTGGTGCGGATATTGGTCTTGCTCTAGATGGTGATGGAGACAGGCTCATTGTCTGTGATGAGAACGGCGAAGTGGTAGATGGAGATCATATAATGGCCATCTGCGCGCAAGAACTCATTGTCCAGAGAAAATTAAAGAAAAAAACACTTGTCTCAACCGTTATGTCTAATATGGGCCTTGAAGTTGCCATGGAAAAGATGGGTGGCAAGATGGTTCGCGCTGGAGTAGGGGATAGATATGTAGTCGAGGAGATGCGCAAGAACGGCTATTGCTTTGGCGGGGAACAATCTGGTCACTTGGTGTTTCTTGACCATATAACAACTGGGGATGGGATTCTCGCTGGTTTGCAACTTCTGGCCATTATGAAAAAACGTAAGAAGCCACTCTCAAAGCTTGCAATGGTCATGACAAGTTTTCCCCAGGTGCTTAAAAATGTTCGTACTAGTAGGAAGATTGATATAGCTACAATTCCAGGTTTTGATGAGGCTACGAAGGTACATGAAAACGAATTGGGCAAAAAAGGACGAATTCTTGTCCGCGCATCAGGCACAGAGCCTGTTATTCGTGTAATGGTTGAAGGGAGAAATCATACTGAGATTGATAGAATTGCTGATGAGTTGTGCGAGTTGATTCGTAAGGCCGACAAAATTTAGTTAGTATCAGACTTAACAAAAAAAGATTTCTATTCTTTTGGAGATTGTGTAGTGAATCTGAAAAAATATATACCTGTTACCATTTTGATGCCCGCCTATAATGAAGAACAAAGTATTGGAAAAACCGTTCATAAGGTAAAAGAGCTTTATCCTGATTTTGAAGTTTTAGTCATTGATGACGGTTCTACAGATAATACTATGCAGGTTGCAATGAATGCAGGAGCGAATGTCTGGCCTCACCCCTATAATATTGGTAACGGTGCTGCAATAAAATCAGGTTTGAGGGTTGCGCAGGGCGAGTGGGTATTAATGATGGATGCAGATGGTCAACATGCTCCAGAAGATATTGGCCGTTTGCTAGAGTTTAAAGATCAATATGATATGGTAATTGGTGCTAGAACCAAAAAATCTGATACAGCTTTACACCGTGACCTAGCAAATTATATCTATAATAAATTTGCTTCATACGTGACTAAGTTTAAAATAAAAGATCTGACTTCAGGTTTCAGACTCGTCAGAAAGAGTACTGCTAACCAATATATCTATCTTTTGCCTAATACATTTTCCTACCCAACCACACTTACCATGTCTTATCTGCGAAGTGGTAGAAGCATCAAATATATTCCTATTGAAGTTAGAAAGAGAGTGGGTAGCAGTAAGGTACGACTCGTTGAGGATGGGATACGTTTTTTCTTGATTATCTCTAAGGTCGCCACACTGTTTTCCCCATTCCGAATTTTTTTGCCTATGAGTTTTTTTCTTTTCTGCGTCGGACTTAGTTATTACTGCTTCACTTTTGTCACTCAGGGGCGTTTTACCAATATGTCAGCCCTGCTCCTTTCGACATCTATCATCGTCTTTATGATTGGCTTGGTTTCAGAGCAGATATCTCAATTGAAATACGATAGGACCATGTGAAAGTTGTTCAAAACAAATTACTGCTAATATAAAACCTAAATTACTCGTATTCACCTCAACTTTCCTCCGGTGGGAAAATGATACACATCCTCCGTTTGTCTACGAATTATGCAAGCGCCTTACTGATGAGTTCGAAGTTCATGCCCTCACTACACATTATTCTGGTTCTGAATACGAAGAAATCTTCAATGGAATAACTGTCAAAAGATTCAGATATTTTCTGCCAAATTTTGAAAAACTTGCTGGTTCGATGGGGATTTTACCAACTTTGAGACAAAATAAACTCTACTTTCCCGTTCTTCCTTTTTTCATTTTTGCCGGTTTTGTATCACTTCTAGCATATACAAGAAAGAACAAACCAGATCTGATTCATGCACATTGGATAATACCACAGGGGTTTCTTGTATACCTGTTTAGTAAATTCTATAAAAGGCCATATATTGTAACGGCCCATGGCGCTGATGCTTTTGGTTTAAAACAGCCGTTTTTTCCCAAGCTGAGATCATTGGTTTTGCGGAATGCGGACACTGTCACCACAGTGAGCAACGCTTTAAAAGCTGAAATTATTGATCGTAAAGAAGGTGGTGACGAGATTATAGTGCTGACGAGGGGGGTGGGTTCAGATTGTTTCAAGGCGCATCTCGAAACCTGCAACAGATCTGGGGGAGAGTCTGATAGGGATTTGAATAAAGTTCTTTATGTTGGCAGACTGACTGAAAAAAAGGGTGTCAGTTATCTTATTCGGGCAATACCTATAGTGAAAAAACTTTATCCGGATATTCATCTGACTATTGTAGGCGGTGGTGAGTTGGCAGTTGAACTGAGAGCGGATACTATCGCTCTAGGTCTCTTGATAAGTGCATTACTTTTCATGGTGCTGTGCCTAATTATTAGATGTCAATTAATCTGCGGTGGACGACAATTACTCGTGTCAGAATTTCTGTTTTTCATCAAATAACATTTTCCTTCCTTAAAGATCGTTCTCTAATTGGTTGATATAAGGTTCTTTAAGGAAGGAAAATGTGACTTACGGGTAGCCTGGTAATTATCATTTGGCTCGTTTTAATTGTCACGTAACAGCCTAATCATGAGATGCCTAAATATTATCCAAGTCATTCAATATTTGTTGGTCCATCCATTGTATCCAAAGGGGGAGATACAGAAGGATTTGGTCTGACATTTGTTGAAGCGGCGATGGCTGGTTGTCTCCTGATCGTTACAGATGTGGGTGGTATTCGAGATGTTATACAGGATGGTTGTAACCAGGGTTTTACTTATCAGTCAAAATCAACGGGATATTTCCCATCATTTTCGGCGCCATAAAATCCAGCAAACGGCTTTGTAAATGAGTTTATTTTTCACAATGGATTTTCTTCTATTTTTTTCTTTGTATTTCCTTCTTCAATAATCTGATAGGATATTAAGAAGCGAGTTTATCGAAAACAAAGGTCTTACAGGTTTACCCTGAAAGTTTTCATCTTGCGGGCTAATACAGAACCAGAGGTAATTTGTAGCTGAATTTACAGCCCATTCTCTTGATTTTCTTGTAGCAACGACATTTACAAAACTTTCAGCACCAAGGCCTGTCGGACTGAACAGAGGTGCTCATATCGGGTAACAACGGTCTGTGGTAAATTCAAATCCAGGCAAGTGTAACAACGCATGGCAACTTTTTTGTACCGCCCATGGATGGGGTTGTTTGCTTTTTGCCTCTTCCTGCTGTTTTTTATCTGATGGTTTTGGCTGGTTTTTAGACCGCTGATTACAGGACGGTGGAACAGGTCTGTTGGTAAAGTAAAAAGATAGCCAAGCTATTGCTGATAAAGTCATGTACCACCGGCAAAGCCGGTGGCTTGAAAGCCTCTGAACCGCTCAAAGCGGTTGAAAACCTGGGGCCACCTAAAGGTGACTGTTAAAACAACTTCAATTGCTCAATACGTTTGTCCTCTTTCTCTTGCCTTTGAAGATACTCTCGTACGGAATCCTCATCCTTACCAACCGTCGACACATAATATCCTCTTGCCCAGAAATGCTGACCAACAAAATTCTTCTTTCGTCCCTGAAAATTCCGAGCAATTTGGATCGCGCTTTTACCTTTGATAAAACCAACAACCTGAGACACTGAATATTTGGGTGGAATAGAGATCAAAATATGAACATGATCCGGCATTAGATGCCCTTCAACCACCTTGCATTCCTTTTGCGTTGCCAGATCTCGAAATATCTCTCCCAGATACTTTCTGAGCTCTTCAAATATTACTTTTTTACGATACTTCGGAATCCATACAATGTGATACTTGCATTCCCACTTCGTGTGGCTTAAACTTTGTCCGTCGTACATGGAAGTCTCCTTTTCTTGAACTTTGAGCGGTTCAGAATTGTGAGACTTCCATTATATTCCCGTAATTGTCAAACTTTAGGAGTCCACCGGCAGAGCCGGTGGTTTACCCGTTGTTTATTATTTACGCCTTGTCTAATCCTGTAAAGATGAGGGAGATATCAGCGAAAGGAAGAAAACAATGTATTGAGAAGTATGACTGGAAGATAAATTCAAGGGAATATGCAGGAATTTTCAAGAAATCAATAAAACAGTAGTGAGCTAATTATTTCTGGATTGATGTTTGTTTACAACAACCTTGCGATGGTTAAATTATTTATTGTTAAATCTCCATTATTTCTGCTTAACAGTTTGGTTCAACTTCATATCATATTCCGTAGTCGAGTATCAAATAATGTCAAGGCGTTCTCTATGGTCTGATGCATGTCGAGGTACTTATACTCACCAAGTCTGCCGCTAAAAATCACATTAGGATATTTCTTGGCTTCCTCTTGATACTTATTGAGAAGAGCCTGATTCTTTTCATCGTTTATCGGATAGTACGGCTCTGTTCCATCATCTAGTCTGGAGTACTCTCGAATAATAAGCGTTTTATCATCACGATAACTCCGTTCTTGGTGAAGATGTCGTGGTTCATGAATTCTGGTGAAAGGAACGGTTTCTTCTGCGTAATTCATGACTGATGTTCCCTGATAATCAGATACGTTCATCACCTCGTGCACGAAATCAAGTGTTCGCCAGTCAAGTCGGCCAAATTTATAATCGAAAAAACGATCGATAGGACCACTGTAAATGATACAGGTTTCTTCAGGTAGTTCGTCACGTATATCAAAAAAGTCGGTATTTAGATGGACTGAGATGTCTTTATGGGACAGCATTTTATCAAAAATAGCGGTGTACCCATTTTCAGGAATACCCTGCCATTTGTCGTGAAAATAACTTTCGTTATAGTTCGTTCTAAACGGAAGGCGTGTGAGGATGGATGCTGGAAGTTCTTTTGGGTGTTTCTGCCACTGTTTGAGTGTATAGCCTTTGATAAAGGCCTCATAGAGAGGGCGACCAATTAAGGAGATTGCCTTCTCTTCAAAATTTTTGGGATCTATAATACCCTCATGCTCTATTTCTTTGGCGAGAAAACCTTCTACCTCAAAAGGCTTCAGGTTCAGTCCATAAAATGAATTAATGGTTTCCAGGTTTATGGGCATTTGATAGACCTTGTCCTTATAGGTCGTTAACACCTGGTGGTAATAGCCATTAAATTCAGTAAATTGTTTGATGTAATTCCAGACGGTCGGATTGGAGGTATGGAAGATATGTGTGCCGTAAACATGGTATTCTATATCGGTTTCAGGGTGTTTAGTCGAAAAACAATTGCCGCCGATATGGTTACGACGCTCAATCAACGTGACTTGTTTACCCAGTAAAGTGGCTAACCGTTCTGCAATGATTGAACCGAAAAATCCGGCGCCAACAATGAGAAATTTTGAGTTATTGAAATTCATAGCCATTGAGAATTACGTAATGAATATTATAAGTACCTGTATGTAGTACCTATTTATTAGTTAAGCTGGATCAGGATTCTGTCTTTCTGACTCAACCATCAATTTCACAACATCTTTCATTGAGAGTTTAGCTTTCCAACCTAATTTATATTTAGCTTTAGTCGCATTTCCACAACTTATATTAATATCAGTTGGTCTTAAAAAAGTGGGTGATGTCTCAACATGGTCAATCCATTTCAATCCAAGTGTGTCAAATGTGGCTTCAACAAAGTCTTTCAAACTGCACGCTTTTCCAGTTGCAATGACATAGTCATCTGCGTCTTCCTGCTGAAGCATTAACCACATAGCCTCGACATATTCTTCGGCCCAACCCCAGTCACGGATTATATCGATATTGCCTAATGTTAGACGTTCATTGCTGCCGTTCGCAATTCGACAAGCTGTTGAAATGATTTTTTTAGTAACAAAACGAATTGGACGTAATGGTGATTCATGATTAAATAATATACCGTTGCATACAAAGAGATTATAAGCTTCTCGGTAATTAGAGACTAGCCAGAAAGCTGAGGATTTAGCAATGGCATATGGACTGCGTGGTTGGAAGGAAGTGGATTCATCAGCACCACTGTTTTGTGTATTACCGAAACACTCGCTTGAGCCCGCATTATATAACCGGATGGGTCGTTGTAGGAATCGAATTGCTTCAAGTAAATTCAGTGTGCCGGTATTAATACTTTCAAGTGTTTCTACAGGTTGTTCGAATGAGAGCCCAACAGAACTTTGGCCCGCCAAATTGTACACTTCATCTGGCTGAATATCCTTTAGCACATTAACTACACTTCGGAAATCATCGATAGCCATAGATAATGTATGCACATCATTTTTTATGCCTAATTGTGACAAGTTTTTGAAGTAATTAATTTGGGCATCTCTTGATGTACCATAAACTTCATATCCCTTTTGTAAAAGAAATTTAGCGAGGTATGAACCATCTTGACCTGATACTCCACAAATTAAAGCTCTCATATTTTATGCCCACTGGTTGTTAAGTTTGCTATTCATTTAAAGTGAATTGTAAAATTGATGCGTTTGTTCTGCAACACGATCAATTGTGAAGCGGTCAGTAAATTCTTTTTCAAGAGAATCTTTAATTCTGTTGTAAAGATGATTGTCTTGACACAGATTGATAATCGCATTGCTTAAAGCAATGTGGTCATTAGGGGGAACAAGTACGCCAGTTTGGCCATCAGTAATGACCTCTGGTATACCGCCGACATTTGAACTGACGGTTGGCAATCTGTATCGCATTGCTTCGAGTAATATCAGCCCAAATGACTCGTATCTCGAGGGCACAACACAAATATATGCATCGTTGTATAAAGTATCACGCAGATCTGAATCCACCATTCCATAGTACCGCATTCTTGCAAGCGCATTAGGCGGCATATTTCTCGTTGCCCATCGAAAAAATGAATCGCCATGTTCACATGGTCGGTCAATACCTGCAACTACGAGATGCGTTTGAGGAAGAGCAGTAGCAATAATCGGCCAAGCTGATGCTAATACATCGAATCCTTTTCTGCGCTCCATATGGCCCAGAAAAAGAATTAATATTTTTTTACAAGGAGGTTGATGATTTGCTGCAAAAAAACATTCTTGTGGTAATCCCAAGGGAATCACCTGCCTTGGTTTACTCTTTGGAAGCTGATATATTTTATCGCAAACTTTGAGATTAGCAAGTGAATGGGAGATATAACCATCCGAGAGTTTAGCTTGCCAACTCTCTAATAGACCATTCACTCTTGGTAAGAATCTTTTTTTGGGATTAACTGACATTGGCGATGCCATACGGACGATATAGTGGGGTCTGGGTAATGTAATACCAAAGAGAATACTTAAGATTCCAGTGAACTCTGTATTGGGATATTCTATTATGTCAAATGGTTTTTTATTATGGAGTTTCTTCAAAATGTTGCGCATTTTAAATGAGACTTTCAAAAAACCTATAGACGGCAAAAAGTTTTGTTTTTTTCGCCTAAGGCCGGTTACCCAGTAAATTGTCAAATGTCCACGCTGTTCAACTTTAAATGTATTCGATCCTGCTGCAATAACGGTTACGTCTATTCCCTTAGCAATAAGACTAAAAGCCAAATCTTCCACGTATCGGGCAATACCAGTTTGTGCATCAGGTGGGAAGAAACTAGTTAGCAGTGCTATTCTCATTTGTATTAAAATGTTCGGTTACAATTCTGTAAAATTCGAGAGCGCTTTCTTCCCAACTGACCCATTCAAATTCATCAGTGGGTTGTTCGCATGAGGGTTTTCCACATTTTTCAAAATAATTTATTTCAGCAATAAGGCTATCGGGTGTATCGATGGTAAAATAAGAACATCTGTTACCCCCTATTTCACGAAACACTGGGATATCACTAGCCATTACTGGGCAACCATAATGCAATGCTTCAATAAGCGGCAAACCAAAGCCCTCTATTATTGATGGGAAGATAAGTGCTTTAGCATTTTTATAACAATAAGAAAGTTCGGCATCATTAAGATCAGTGAACCATGTTAGCTTTTTACCAAAAAGAGGATGAGTTTTTATTCTCTCTTCTAATTTCTCAGACTTCCAGCCATAGCGACCTATTATGCATAAGTGAATATCTTGATCGCTATCCCATATTTTATCA
This sequence comes from Desulforhopalus sp., assembly GCA_047622095.1. Taxonomy (GTDB): domain Bacteria; phylum Desulfobacterota; class Desulfobulbia; order Desulfobulbales; family Desulfocapsaceae; genus Desulforhopalus_A. Next base: position 57,926 of record JBLHNU010000022.1, on the reverse strand, counting down.
AATACGTCCATTAGCAATGTATGGTTTTTTCTTGGCTCAATAGTACCAACGCATAGATATGGTTTGTTCTTTTTGAAGTGTGATTGTAGAGTTTTTCGAACTTCTGATGTGTGTTTTATAGGATCAAGGTCAGCACCGAGTAAAAAGTGGCTGGTCGAAGGTTTATCTGCAACTGTATTTTTTTGCAAATATTCTTTTAAAATATTTTCTGTAGTCATCGAGATGGCAATAAATATGTCAGTGGATGCTACAATGAGAGGGAAATTGGAGGTGAATTCTTTAACGGTACTCTCAAATACATACTGGGGATGAGATATAGGAATAAGATCATAAAATATTGTCGCTACACGACCGAAGACGGTTTTAACTGCATATATCCCACTTAATATATCAGAATTACTATCGACCCATGATGATCCAGGAATTATGAGGATATCGTCTTTTTTAGGCTTCCAAGGGTTCCTAGGAGGGATAAGTTCTGTATAAACGAATGCTACCAAAGCTAATGGTGAAACGAATAAAACCAGGAGCAAAGGTAGCAACCAGTTTTTCTTAATTTGCCAATGATGCTCAATCCAGTTATCAAACTCAGAAAATGGAAATATACTTTTGCTTAACCTCTTGAAACGCCAGTATTCATTTAAATAAAAACGTATATTGTGAAGATAACCAACACTATTTCTTAAATCATTTTTTTGGCAACCCTGAACTTTAATAAATCCATATTTTTTATAATAACAAACAGGCTGATAAATTATACCGTGTTTTTGTTCAGCTAATAATCGATTATTAATGATGTTTCTTGCAACACGCTGGATACCTGTGTTGAGGTCTGTTTGGATTAGGTCAGTGCAGTCGATGTAAATATACATTTTATTATATGTCTTTAGATAAGTGTTTCAGCATATACGTTTTGAAATTATTTAAATAACGAAAACGGGAGATAAAATTCTCTAATGAATTGTTGAAAATTTCAGTAGTTTGCGGACATGTTGTTGCGCGATAATTTTTCTCTCCGAGTGTGCCAATATTATGCATTGATGGGTTTTTGATAGGGTGCAAATTGTCTAAAGGTTTGAAAGCTTCAACTTTAAGCCCCCAACGGGGCTCAATACGTTGGATGTCCACATATCCTGCTGTTGTTAAAATATTTTTTAAGGTAGGGAAATCATAACAGGCATAATGGCAATTACCCTCATATTCTTGGCCTCCGAAAGTTTTTATTAATGCCCAGACCGCTGGTGTAAACCCTCCTAATAAATTTTCAGCTTCAGAAAGATAATTAGGATCTAAATGTTCATCGTATTTTCCAGCTAAGTACATACGGCTAAGATATTCAAAATCGGGCATCCAAACTGATAGTTTACCTCCAGGTTTAAGAACGCGTAACCAATCTTCCAAGAGATCTTTTATTCTACGCCATGAATAATGCTCTAAATTGCTATGAGCAAGAATCTCGTTAAAAGTATGTACTGAAAAAGGGAGCGGCCGATTCGCGTCATGTACGTAATCAATGTTAGGTAAGTCAGGCCGAATGTCAAGGTGTTCATATCCGGGTGTGGGGTTCTCTCCACTGCCTATTTCAAGGCGCCGAATTTGGTTTGAGGGAGTTTGTCTGTTATTATTTGTGGTAGACCACTTGCTCATTGTACGTTTATAAACGTTCATAGTGGCTTGCGCCGTAGCTTCCCAGGTCAATTTACTCTGAACCAGTGCTCTTAATCCACAAGCTATGAGTTGTCTTGTGTTTGAATCAAGAGCCAACATTTTCTCGATACCTTTACGTATAGAATCTATAGAAGCAGGATCACAATATTCAGCAAAGCCGCCAAAATACTCTATTTCTCCAGAACGGTCAGATAAAATGAGAGGACAACCCGAGGCTGCTGCTTCTAGTGCGGCAAGAGGGGCACCTTCCACCCAACTAGGCAAAGCCATACATACAGCACCGGCATACGCTGAGGCCAAAAGAGGGCTGTTGTTGGCTAAATAATCGATATATATTAATCTGGGATTTTGTTTCGAGACCAAGGCTTTATATTCCTTATTTGCTTGGCCAATCAGGACCAGATCGATATCATAATATTTTAAAGCTCGTGCCAGCATAGCTTGATTTTTACGTTCTTCAATCCTGCCGACACAAAGTACATATCGATTGATTCGATATTCTTTCCGAAACAAATCAGGGTCGGCTTTTCTAAATTGATCAGAATCGACACCATTATGTACTAGACTCCATGGTGTTGAGTTACCAAATTGATTTTGAAAAGAACGACATTCAAAGTTGGAAAGAAATATTAAATGATCGATTTTCTTTACCATCTCTTGCAACTTCTCATTCCATCCGTTCATTGGAGGTAGGCCAGAGTGTCTTGACTTTCCTTTCCATGTAAGCGTTCCTGCAGCAAGTTCGGCTAGATATTTCTCACTCTTACCTTCATTCTCATTTAAAAGGATCTTGGGAATAACAAATGATGCCCAGATCGTTTCATTCAACGGCATGTAAATAGGTGAAAAAACGATGGGCTTTCCGAACTCACTGAGGTGATTTAGTAATTCAATGGCCTCGTTCGGGCTCCAGACATTGAAAACATGAACCATATCGTATGTGCTGGCATCAGGCTTTTCTTCCAGGGAAATATCAATTTCAAGACCAAGCTGTCGCAGCGCAATAGCTGTTTTTTGGAGTCTTATTGTGGGTCCCCCTGCTTGTGTTTGTCCCATTGATTCAGGGGCGTGTAGACACAAGAGAATTCTTTTCGGGGTGTCTTGATCCTTCTCAGACAATTTTAATTTCGCATGAGACGTTGTTAGATAATTTTGAAATATTATATCATGTTTTTTGGACCAGGCATCCCATGTTCGCATAGCTACGGTTCGTGCGAGCGAGAGTTTTTGTTCGATCAATAATCGTAAAACACGTCGTAAGTCCTCTGCATCGCCAGCCTTATAAGAATAATGAGGATAGTCACAAACAAATCCCACATCGGGGGACACGACATTAATTCCGCAAGAGAGTGCTTCCAGAACCGGCATTGGTCCACCTTCTATAAGGGAAGGGACCAACAAAACATCAAGTGAGTGATAGAAGTCGGGCATTTCCGATTCAGGCGGATGTAGTGCTTGCCCTGGCCAACCACTGCCTGTAAACTTCCATTCAATGTGTGGTTCATTCATTAGTGCTTGAACTAATGATTCGCCTTTTCGTCCAGTATCGTAGGTTCTTCCTACAACTCCAACACGCAAGCGAGGTTTGAAGCGTTTCTGGTCTACACCAGGCACAATAACATCTACCGGACCAAGACATTTTTTTTGCAAAAGGTCGGCATAACGATCTGCCATACAAATTCGATGATCAACGAGCAGGGCAGTCTTCATAAATCGATCAGCCGCACCTCGGTCGTCTTCGAGATGGGTGAAAAAAGCAATGTCGATTCCAGAAGACTTTTTCTGAAATACTGAATAATTCATATAATAGTTTATTTTCGCATTTTCATCAGGCACCTGAGACAACGAAATATAGGGTAAACGTTTAACAATCTCCATTGCGCAACGTTCTAGTATCCATCCACGGTCGGCAAGAACAATATGAACCGGAAGGCCTTGAGATGGTAAATTTTGCTGCATGCCAATTAAGTGAGAATTATCCGGTAACCCTATTGAGGGAATATATTTTTTAGTGGTCTGTGGCTTATGTGCCAAAATCCAGTAGGTTGCAGGGAAATTACGTTCTTCCCCATCGATGGGACAAATACATTCAATTTTCATCCCATTTCGATCCAATAATGTTGAAATCCCGTGTTCAGTAAATCTCCAAAAGTCCTGAGGGGCAAGATGGATTGGTTGTCGAAAAGGTACCCCGAGGAGTAGTTTGCCTCCAGGTTTGAGTATTCTAACCATCTCGATTACCGCGTCTTCGAATAGGTCTACGTGCTCGAGAACGCCGGAACAAAAAATACAATCATAGGAGTCCGAACATATCTCGGGCATAGAACGGACATCAAGGATTAAATCATTGTTGAATTCGGGTGTTGGTTCGGAGGTAGTGTAATTATCAGCAGAAGAAAAATAAGAGCAGTAACTATTGCCCTCTCCGTCTTGGTCATCACGACTACCAATTGAAAGGACGTTCCCTTCGACTTGAGAGGCCTTTTCTCTTAACCACTTATTTGATAATTTTCGAGCTTTTGAGACCATTAATTCGTTCCATTTACTCGGCAGCAGGCCAAGATAAAAAATCTAAGTTTTCAGTTTCTAATAAAATCAACTTGCCACGAAATATTTGGTTTGATCACCCCAGGAAGTTTCTCCTTTGTCATACCTTCTCTGTCAGTGTCGTTAACAGTAAAAGTTAGACAGAAATCAGTTCTAATTAGGGGTTTTTCGTATGGGAATTTACTCGCGCCAAAACAGAGCGAATGGACACCTTGTGCCAAGATATTTCCAGGAAATTTACAATAGCTTTTATAGAAACCAATCTCTCGGTAAACTTCGGGCCACTCAGCAAGATCATTTGAACCGCAGATTAGAACTCCTTCACTATTTTGGAGGATGAAACCGATTCGTAAACTTTTCACAGATTTTAGTACTTCGTATTCAATAGCTATATAAAAGTCACCATTACAATCGATACCAGATATATGGGTTTGGCTAGCATCCATCAAATATGCTTTATGAAACAGGACATACTCACTTCTTACGGTGATATCGTCTGACCACTGAATAGATGATTCCTTTTGTATGTGTGTACTCAAATAGGACTTTATTACATTTTCTGTGGAAGAATTGAGTCGCAATATCGACTTTTCTAGTAATATTGACTTAGTACAAAGGGCTCTTATAAATGCTAAATTATGACTTACAAATAATAGTGTCCTTCCTTCTTTTGAAATATTTTCCATTTTTCCTAAACATTTCTCTTGAAACGCGGCATCACCTACTGCTAGTACTTCGTCCACCAATAAAATTTCAGGTTCTAAGTGGGCAGCAACAGCAAAGGCTAACCTTACATACATGCCCGAAGAGTAGCGTTTAACAGGAGTATCTAGGAATTTTTCAACCTCAGCAAAGTTTACAATCTCGTCAAATTTTCTCTTAATTTCGGCTTTTCCCATTCCAAGGATGGCACCATTCAAAAAGATATTTTCTCGACCTGTCAGCTCCGGATGGAATCCAGTACCTACCTCCAGAAGGCTTGCAACGCGGCCTCTAATCGTCAAACGACCGGTAGTTGGCTCGGTAATCCGGCTGAGAATTTTTAATAATGTTGATTTGCCAGCACCATTCCCCCCAATTATTCCGACCCTATCTCCTTGTTTTATTTCAAAATTAATATCTTTAAGAGCCCAAAACTCTTCTTGTGTTCCCTCTTCACTGCTGTGTGATAAGGGGTGGCAGATTCTTTTTCCAAGTCTCTTGAATTTATGAGCAATTACGTCCCGAAGAGCAGTGTAACGTTCCTGTTTCTGGTGTCCGATGATATATTTTTTTGAAAGGTTTTCAACCTTAATTATGGCAGACATATAAGTATTATATTACATCGGCAAAAGATTTTTCAGTCTTACGAAAGTACCTAATTCCTGTCGTCAAAAGGATTAGTACCAGCAAAAGTGACAGGGCAAATCCTGGCCAGTATATATGGTAGTCTCCCCCAAGGATAGCCCAGCGAAACCCATCGATTACTCCTACCATGGGATTCAATGAGTACAGGAGTCGCCAGTTGTCTGGCACAATGGAACTGGTGAATCCCACAGGTGAAATGTAGAGGCCGAACTGGATCACGAAGGGGATGATATAGCGAAAGTCCCTATACCGAACATTAAGCGCAGCAATCCATAGACCTACAGCCAATGATGCTACAAATGCGATGAAGATAAACAAAGGTAGGGTGATAATCCTCAACTCTGGAATAAAGCCGTACCAGAGCATCAGGCCAATCAGGATGACAAAAGAGATGAGGAAATCAACGAAACTTACGATTACCGCACTTGTTGGCATGACAAGCCTAGGGAAATAGACCTTGGATATCATGTTGGCATTATTTATCAAACTATTTCCTGACTCCGTAAATGATGTGGCGAAAAACTGCCAAGGGAGCATAGCCGCAAAGACCATTATCGGATAGGGGGCACCGCCTGAAGGCAATTTGGCAAGTTTTCCAAATACAATGGTGAAAACAATCATAGTCAGAAAAGGCCTAATAATAGCCCAGGCAACACCAATGATCGTCTGCTTGTAGCGCACAAGAATATCACGCCAGGCAAGGAAATAAAATAGTTCCCGGTAAGTCCAGAGGTCACGCCAGTATTGTTGTTCTGTCTTTCCTGCTTCAATAATTAGTTTATGTCGAGACATAGTTTGTTATTTAGATTAATCGAAAAATATTATTCAGAATTTTGAAAAATTTCAAAAAGCACGTATTGCGGTCTATCTGTTAGGCAGTGTTGGTCTTTTGTAAATTCATCAGCACTGAATATCAGGGTGCGGATTTTTCTGCCGATATACTTTTCTGTTTTGATTGTCAAGTTCAAAAGATTTTTTCTGTCGATATCACCAACAAGAACAAGATCTATAATTCCAGTATCTTTCCCTTCGGCGTAGTCACCCACGAGTAACGCTTTCTCAAGGTTGCCGAGTCTTAAAATGATTGAATCCAGTATGCTGTCCATTCCCAAGGTTTTTTTTACCATTGAATGTAACTCGTTGAATACTGGGTGGTTTTTGTTGGCTGAAAACAAGACCTGTCTGCCATTCTTTTTGCTGATCAACAAGTTCGATGAAGAGAGTTGTTCGAGTTCATTCTTGATATGGCTGGGCGATGCATCAAACTCATCGGCAAGTTCGCGTAAATAAGCGTTCCTTTCTGGGTTCAGAAAAAGACGCATGATGATGCGGATACGCATCTTTGATGTAATTAGCCCTGAGAATATGTCCATAATGCCTTTTGGTTCTACTTTATAGAACATTGTATATTGGATGTAAAAATTTATCAAATTTTTTTTATATCTTCCCTAAGCACTCTGAACCTGTTGGCAAATACATTGTTGTTATGGTAGTCTAAATATATAATTGCAGATAGATAGGGTATCTCACAATGTACAAGTCGTTGTAGTCATCTCGAAAATCACCTGTTGGCCATTACTCCCGATGTACGTTCTGCTTAAATAGAGGCCAGACTTCTTCAAAAAAATAACAGATAGTGCAAAAACCGTGATCAATGAGAAAATCTATACTGTTATTGTAACTCACAACAGGATAAATCTTTTACTACAGTGTATTACAGCTATTCAAAGCCAAACACTCCCTCCCTGTAAAATTATTGTTGTTGACAATGCGTCCACGGACGGGACGGGTGAGGCGCTGCAGCAGGTAGTTCATGACGACCAGAGAGTAGCTCAACTAAGGCTTGAGGAAAACCTCGGTGGTTCCGGAGGCTTTTCTGAAGGAATCAAATACGCAGCAAGTCTCGGTGAAGGTTGGTTGTGGCTTATGGATGATGATGCTTTAGCAGAACCGACTGCCCTGGAAGAGCTTGTTCGCCACGCAAATACAATCAATGATATTTATGGAAGTGTTGCAATCGATGAACAAAAAGAAAGCAATCTTCTTTGTTGGCCACTTTCTTTGATCGGCTTAAACTCCAGGGACAAGCGCATTACCTATTCTGACTTCCTACCTAGTTTGGCAAAGGTAAACGGCTTGCCCTTTCTCGGTTTTTTCATTCACACATCTCTTGTCCAAAAGATAGGTTTTCCGGAAAAAGACTTTTTTATCAGTGGAGACGATATGGAATACTGCCTTCGTGCCCGCCTGGCCGGATCAGATCTTTGGGCTGTCGGCAACAGCCATATAAGACACCCTTTACCTCAACGTACTGACCTGAATCTGTTAGTTATCACCATTCCCGTGCTGACGCTTTCCCCCTGGAAAAGATACTATGACACGCGAAACAGATTGCTTATAGCAAAGAAGTACCATGGCTTTAAACTCTGGACACATACCCTCCCGGGTACCTTGCTCCGCTGGGGCTTCAGCCTGCTCGTACAACAAGAGCGAATGCAGCAAAGCAGAGCCTTTCTTCGCGGTATTGTTGACGGTCTTCTCGGCAGAAGTGGAATTCGTTGGCGGCCCGGCAAGTGACATAGTTATGTAAAATTTTTTTTCTAGTAAAAGAAGGTATATAAGTCATGATATGATATCTTGACAGATATGGCAGGCTTTATTATTTACCAAATGAACTTTCTCTACTTGGTCACGATGTTTACTGCAGTTGCCTCAGTTACCAAAAAACACATAGCTGCCATGAGCGACATAGAGAAAAATCAGGGGAGGAAGGGCAGCTTTTCTAGGGCTCCGAATATGCCAGGATATTAGGCTGTAAAATAGCACAATATATTCTAAAACTATGCAAGGATATTCGCGCCATTGAGCCGGATGTTATTCTTGGTAAGTTCAGATGTCCTTCATGCCATAATAAAACCCGCCAGGTTGCACATGAAACAAAAAACGCCGTATTTTCTGGATCTATACGATAATTACGGGATCTTCGGTATGTGTAATTCACCATGCAATCATTTGTCAGGAAAACCTGAATGACTGGCCACCGACGTGTTCTCTGGCTGTGTAAGACCAGATACATGAATCACGATGTAATCGATGACAGGTATGCGCGTCTGTTTGAACTCCCCCATTGCCTGGGCAAAAGCCTGGATGTTCATGCGTTTTGCCTGGACTATCGCTTGAACAAGTCCGCGCCCGTTCCTGCGGATCTGGCAGAAAACTGGAGGCGGGCAAGTATTCCAGGTACAATCTTCATCGGCTGGTTCTTTATGCTGCTGTCCTATGTCAGATGCGTAAAGCCCCAGTGTGTAATAGCAAGTTCAGACTGTTTACATGTCATTCTTGGGGCTTTTGTTTCAAGATTGTTTGGTACCACGTTCTACGCTGATCTGTACGATGATTATTCGACCTTTGGCCTGGCCAGGTTGCCTGGAATGCGTTGGCTGTACAGGAGAGCTTTAAGTCGAGCGGATGGGATATGCGCGGTAAGCCGGACGTTGGGCCGGGATATCGAGAAACAATACCCCGGCAAGCCGGTCTTGGTGCTCGAGAGCACGATCGACGCTGAGCTGTTTGGGCCTAGGGACAGGAGTGAAAGCCGCCGACTATTGGGCCTGGATCCTGTCGAGGGCAAAAAGCTTGTGGGTGTCTGTGGCGGACTGAATCCGTTTCACGGCGCAAATATCGTATTCGATGCGTTCCAGGGCATCTCCGAACGACATCCCGATGTCCTGTTCGTTGTAGCGGGAAGGCTATACCCTGACTGTCCGTTGCCTGAGAGGGACGATATTCGCTTTTTGGGAATGTTGCCGCATGAACAGATGACCTACTTTTTCAGCGCCATGGACGTGGTAGTCGTCCCCCTTTCAAATACGCAGTTTGGCTACTATGCGTTTCCACAAAAGGCTTATGAGGTGCTTGCTTGCCGGGTTCCCGTGGCAGCGGCAGACGTCGGGGCTTTATCGCTACTCTTCGAAGGTTTACCAGACGCGCGCTATGCCCCGGATTCGTCGACCAGCCTGGCGGAGACAGTCGCGCGCCAGCTGCGTGCTCCGGCACTTCTCTATGTCGATATCCCTACCTGGGACGATCAGGCCGACGCGTTGTCCGATTTTCTGCAAAATACGGGGCCGGAATAAAGAAGGACTCACCAGCTGTTTGCGCGCCAGGGAGTGAAAAACTTACGCGACCAGTTGATCGAATATTGACTGAAAGGCCTTGCTGATAATCCGCCAATCGTAATTATCCTCGATGCTCTTGCGTCCATTCTTGCCGAGAGTGGCCCGGGTGGTCGAATTCTCCAGAAGGAAGAATACTTTTTCTGCGATCTGCTCGGGCGCTTTGGGTGGCACCAGAAAGCCGTTGTCCCCGTCTTGGATGATGTCCCTCGCCCCGGGGTAATCCGATACGACTGTCGCCACACCGCAGGCCAGGGTCTCCATGATCGCCACCGGCGTTCCCTCCTGGTCGCCACTTTGTGTCACCACCGATGGAATGATGGCGATGGCTGCTCGCTGCAGGTAAGGAGGTATGGCATGGTTGGTCAGGGCACCTTCAAAGTTGACAGCATGTGCGACTTCCAGGGAGCAACAGAGCTCTTCGAGGTGTTGCCTAAGAGGACCATCACCGATGATGACAAGACGTTGCTCCGGATATTTGGCGATGATGGTTGGGAGTGCCCTGATTAGGTATTCAATGCCTTTCTTTTCAACCAGGCGACCGACAAATATCAAACCATCTCTGGCTTTGTCGGCAGCGGGCGGGGTAAAGGTGCCCTGCGAATCAACGCCCATCGGGATTACGCTGACTGTATCATCTTCAAGACCCAATAATGTAGCTTTGTGTTTCATGGCGCTGCTAACCACCGTGAGGTGGTCGGCTCGACGGGCTATCCAGGCTTTCAAGCTGGAAAATATTGAGCCTTTGAGCGCAAACATATCGCCGCCATGCGAAGTCAGGACCAGGGCCGGTCTTCTTTTGGCGAATGGGCGTGCCAGTATCGCTACAAGCCCCTGAGGAATGATCCAGTGCGCGTGTACGACGTCGTAATGGTGATTGCGAAGGAGTCGTATCGTGTAGAGCCACTGGCAAAGAAGAAAGAGAGGCACCTGGAACAGGCGAAAAGGATTCTGCTTCAGGTTGGGCAGGATGCCGCCATCATAGGTCAGGGTCTGCCATGGCTCCACAAAGTAGCGGAATCGAAAAATGGGTATGCCGTCGAGCGTTTCTTTTGTAGGGATGTTTGGGGCATGTGGTGCAAGCACATGTACAGTATTTCCATTGGAGAGATATTGGCTCAGGTTGTCGACAAACTTTGGTTCAGTGTCATTCTTGCTGCGGGAATACGTTGATGTGAGAACCAGAATTTTCATTCAACCACACAGTTTGATGGCTTCTGTAAAACCCAGATGAGAGGAGTCGCCCATTTTGCGTAACGGGCAACGGCAAGGGCCACCTGCCATTTCAAGGATCCTGGTTTTAGCATGTATGCGACGCTGAACTTTTCGGGATCGGCAATCACTTTTTCTGTGTAGTCCACAATACGAAACTTACTGCACAGGCGCTTCAGGGTCTGCCGGGTATAGTGTTTTTCGTGATAGTAGTCGCCTTTTCCGGACAGACGAACATATTGATGTGCCATTGGTCTTGGTATAACTGACAGGAAAGGGAGTCGATAATGGGGTTCCATTATCATGATGCGGTTGTTACCGGCGAAATAGCAGAACCCGCCTGGGCGTAACACACGGAAAATTTCGTTCAACATACGGCTGGCGTCAGGCACATGCTCGTAGATCTGGGTGCAGACCACGGCATCGATACTGTCGTCTGCGCGCTCAATTTGCATAGCGTCGCCATGCTCAAAATGGAGATTTGGCTTGCCAAAATTCGACTTGGCATGTGCAATGGCTGGTGCGTCTATATCGATTCCGATCACTTGCCCGAAATGGTCTGCCAGGTAGTTGTCGATGATGCCACTTGAACTGCCCACATCCAAAAGCTCGATTTCGGAAAGGTCAGTCGAGCCAACGAAATCCTGACACACTCGGACGATAGTTGTCGCCTTTTTGTTGCGCCTGTCGGTGTTGAAGACTGCAGGTTTTAGCGCAGAATAGTTATGCTGGTAGTCGCGAGTCATTCTTACCCTGTGCGATTGGCTCCTGTGCCGTAATCGCTTTTATTTCTGGTAACATAACCTACCTCTCTTATCGATTTTGCTGTTAGCATAGCATGAATATCTAATCTTCGTCAATATGTATGTTAGTAAGCTACTCTGTAGGGATAAATGCATTCTAGATGCAAGTGGTTTCAGGTAAGTGGTAGAGTAGTTGTAGCAAGTATGAAAGGGTCGGTGACTCTTGGGTTGAGAACGATCACCGCTTGGGGCCACTAATATGCGTAAATCCATCAACGGATTATCCCTGCTCGTTGAAGAACAATTTGAACTGGACCTTTTTAGTGGCAGTTTTTTTGCTTTCTGCAACAGGAAGCGAGATATAGTGAAAATCCTATATTGGGCAGTTAATGGATTCTGTATCTGGATGAAGCGTCTTGAAAAGGACCTGTTTCGTTGGCCTGAATCAGAACAGGAAATTGTCGAAGTAAGTCAAACAGCTCTTGGGTGACTTCTTCAAGGGCTTGATTTGAAACAGGCGCATGGTCGATTACCCCCACAATGCTGTTTCTTAATTAATATCCTGATATAAAAGGATAAATATTTTTTTTGCCTTGTAGTATAGTATTGCCTGTCTATGTCAAAACCAAGCAAAACATTACCAGATGATCCCGAAGAGTTGAAGCGGATTATTCTTGAGACTGAACGTAGATACGAAAAAGAAAACGAACTGCTACGTGAACAGATCCGTCTACTTCAAGCTCAGATGTTTGGCAAGAAAAGCGAAAAAGGTTCTGCAGACTCTGGTGCTGTTCAGATCCCACTTTTTGATATGCCGGAACCTGAAGCCCCGCCAGAAGCAGATGCGGTCGAGATTCTAAAACATAAACGCGAGAAACCGGCAGAAACAAGCTTCCAGATGCTTTACCTCGGGAAGAAATTATCCACGACATAGACGAAGAAGAGAAGATTTGTGGCTGTGGTTCACTCCTCACGCGTATTGGAGAATATGTGCAATTGGGCTATGAAAATAGCCGCTGCATGTGAGCCTGTTCTTTCCCTGCTGCAAAAGGAAATCCGATCGGGGCCTTTGATTAATATTGATGAAACAACAGTCCAGGTGATCAATGAACTTGGTCGGGCTGCATCGACAAAATCCTATATGTGGGTTTGTCGTAGAGGCTCGCCTGGGCATCCAGGGCTGATCTTCCACTATGCACCGAGTCCGACTTTCGAGGTTGCCAAAATTCTTCTTGGTAAAGCTATTATCTATACCCTTAAACAATGGCACCGGCTGCTAGTCTATCTTGATCACGCTAGTATGACCCCAGAAACAACTTGGTGGAAAATGCCATCCGCCCCTTTGTGGTAGAGCGTAAAAACTGGCTCTTTGCAGGAACTCCTGATGGTGCTAAGGCCAGTGCAGATCTTTATAGTCTGATAGAGACAGGGAAGCCAATACGCTAGAGCCTTATAAATATCAGCGTTATCTTTTTGAGAAAATACCATTTACAGAAGGTGAGGAAGATTTCAAAGCACTGCTCCCTATGAACCTGACGCACGAGCAGCTGGTGCTATAGGATGTTCCGACAGGGGTTTAATAAGCGGATACACGCAGACTTGTTGTAATGCCTTTTTAGTCTGTAAAATGAATTGTATATCTGCATACAATGCTAATAGCATTAGGGGAAATAAGGTGTGGGTGGTGGGCAAAGAATTAGACAAAAGATTATTTCAATCTTTAGCGACAGAGCTGGCTAGATGACTGAAGACAGAAAAAGACCTATCGACCCTGAGTCTAGAGCTGATACAATTAACGGTTAAGACTGAAATTGGCACTGAGATGGTAGGCAATTTTGGGTCAAGAATATCACCAGCGACGTGAATAATTATTTGAACTTTGAAGAGTTGCTGACTAGCTGAAAAAGGCCATACTCAGAATTTGCTGCAAGTTGTTTTGTGTTTTGAGTTATGAATTTATTGAAAATGTTGATCTTTCCAGACGACCAATTCTCACTTGCTATTTTGCGGAATAAATCAAAGCGGATAAAAAGATGTGAAAAACCCTGATTGAGTAGTTTTTGATATACTTCATCGTGACTACCTGAAGTGTCTATAATGTCTCCGAGTAAACTCCTGTTCCCCTTTTGGTCAAAAATAACTGGGAAATCAAAATAATACCCTCTATTGCCGACATTAATTGCAAGAATCTTGTCACCATTCTTTAAATGTTTATTAGCATATTGCTGAATAGGGTATTCGCTACGGAATTTTGAAATAAACTCATCACGTGTAACTTTGCCTGTGTGATATGTAAGAGGTTGAATGGTGAGAAACTGGCCAGCAATATAGAAGGCGTTATACAAAAACAAAGGAATAAGAATACATCCCATAATTATTGCATGAAAGTATCTTTTATTGGTTTGATAGGTCCGTATGCGCTGCGAAAGGTTATGCATGCCATAGGTTGCCAGGATAACAAGAGCGGGTATTGATGGAACAATATAACGAATTCGGAGGCTTCCTTGAAAAAAAGCGAATAAAAAGTAAAGCCATGCAAAACTAAAGAGTAAATAAATCTCTACTTTCACATTCCTTGGAAATCGATAGAGGAAAAATGCACAAAAGGAGAGGCAAAATAGAAAAGGATTTAGCTTTCCGTCAAAGTATCTTGGATTGTCGTCCCGCCCTTCGAAAAAGAAGCGGACCGGCAACAATATAGCCTGCCACCATGTTTCGTGGTACAGGACTTTACGATTAGCAAGCACATTGCTTCCTCGGGAGGTGAGCTGCTTTGCGATTTTTTTTGTTTTGTCAATAGTTTGCTCTGGGACTGTGGGCGTCAAATTGACAGCTGTGGGCTGAAAGTTTTGAAAAATTGAGTTGTACAGTGGGTAGACAGGGTTCCCTGTCCACGTGTAATTTCTGATCATCCAGGGAGAAAATGTTAGTATTGCGCAAAATATAAAAACAGCCCCGTAGCCAATGGCACGTAAAGAAGAGTGCTTTCTTGTACCAACTGTTGACCTGCTGTAAATAATAGGGGTGAAAAGAGTGAGAAGAAATATTGTTATTAATCCATTGTACTTGGTGCTGGCGGCAAGGCCACAGAACACACCGGCGTAAATAAGATATTTAATTTTTTTATTATCTACCCATTTGAACAGCATAAGTAGAGATGCTGTTGAGAAGGCAACGAGGCCAAGGTCTACATAGACCGTAATTGATAGTTTGATAATGATTGGTAGCGAAAGGAAGAACAATGCACCTATGAGCCCCCAGTATTGATTCAATCGAGTCTTAAGGTAATCGAATATGAGCCATGCTGTAAAGAGGGCAAAGAAAAAATGGATATATTTTGGAATGATATCGTTTCCCAGGGCAAGTGGGACAGTATAAAAAAGGTCCAGCAGCATTGGGTAATAAGAATGTCCTATTTCAGGAATCTCGTAAATTGAGCCATGTTGAATGTAGAGTTTAGGGATAAAAAGGTGATGAGTGAGGGCGTCTCTGCTGATTGGTGGTACTGAAGCTAGAATGAGGATTGCCCCGATCAGGAGAATGAGTAGTGAAATAAGGATGATGAGAGATAGACGTGACGTATTGAATGTAGGCACGTTGTTCATTTGAAGTTTTCCTGTAGAATTTCTATTGGAATCGTGCCTACATAGACTTTATCCTGTATGACAAACGATGGTGTCCCTGTTATCCCCAATTTCATTCCATGCCATATGTCATACCGCAATATTTCTTTTACTTTTTTTGATTCTAATGCCCAGGCAAGTTCTTCTACTGGAATTTCTGTTTTTTCAGCAATTGTTTTTATATCAAAAGTTTTTTTGTTACGGCCAAGTTCGTAGAGCAAATCGTTTGTTTGCCAGAATTTCTTTTTACTTGCTGCATAGATGGCTAATTGAGCCATTTTACCAGACCCTACATGAAAAGGTTCAGGAACTACTACGGCATTTACCTCATGATCCATAGGGTAGTGATGGTGAACAAGGCGGATTTTGTCAGGATATTTGGTTATAAGTTGGCGAAGAGTATAATGAATCTTATAGCATTGGAAGCATTGATAATCAGCATATTCTTCGATGGTTAATTTGGGGGATTCAGCTCCGATCCAGGCGTGCCCTTCTTTGGTAATGCCGGTTAAAATATTTTTGTTGAGAGGCGGAGGAGTGTATTCCCAGTAATGAGGAATCTCAACTATGGTAATGACAACAGCAGTTAAAAATATCGAGTATATGATTTTAATTGGGAGACTGGATTTCAGGTAGAGGGCGGAAATTTTGATGTTTGCTAAAAATGTATCGTTAGCGAATCTGCGATGAATAATCCAGGCGAAAAAAAACAGAAGAAAATTAGTGGCATAACTAAAAATACATAAGATGCAATAAGAATGTATTTTTGTGGCTGATATGTATCCAAAATAAATAGATATAAATGAAAAGACCAAACCTAAAAGAGTAAGAGTACTCCAGTTTGAGAACCTGGCTTGAGAATATTTATATGTTGGTATGAGATGAATTATAAAAAAAAGATAACCAATCACTCCCCATACAGCTACAGGAAGACCCAAAAAGATAGACCATTGGCTTTGGGCAACAGTATCGCAATTGATGGTCTGGCTGATGGCACAAAAGCTTGAATAGGTGATATCGGTGTAACTTTGATAGTGGGACCACGAGAGATACAAAGAGACAGCTAACCCAGATAGAGATAAAAGAGCAACTATAACTGAATATAACCGATACGAGCTGGGAGAATGTTTACTCATAATAAATGCAAATCTCAGGCCTTACTGATGAGTATCCTGCCAATGAATGAGAAGAGAAACGTAATAAAAATGCAAAGGAGAGGGGTACCCTGTCCTTTGCATTTTAATTACCAATTAAACTATCTTTAACCGGTTACCTTAATAAACCACCATTACAACATGGCCTTGGTAAAAGTGCTAGCAGTAATTGACCAACCAGCAGTTTGTTGAGATGTTCGGTAATCAAGAGGGCATCTTGCGCTGAAATCTGTAACAATTACCGTGTGTTGCAAGGAGCCTGTTGCACCTACGGCTGTACTGAGGACAGCACTATTCTTGTTTGAAAGGGCGGGAAGAACTAGGCCCGCTACTCCGGTTCCAGCCGCAACAATGGTTCCAGAGAGGCCAGTCACATGTGATGGAATAGAAAAATAATCCGCTAATGAAGAAATGATTGTATTGGCATCACTTTCAGCGCCGGAGCAGTATGCCTTGTTTCTATAAGAAATAAAGTTAGGAATAGCAATTGCAGCCAAGATACCAATGATCGCGATAACGATCATAAGCTCGATCAGGGTGAAACCTTTTTCGTTGTGATTGATTCTCAAGTTTTTCATTTTGTTCTCCTTTGAAAGGTGTTTGTGGTGTATGTCTCTTTTTGGTTTACCTCGTTCCTGTCTGCTCTTCTAGCAAATGCAGTGCCAGTAGTCAAACAACCCATGGTTGTACTTTTTTTCTTATTATATTACAATAAGTTAAATAATAAGATCTTTTAAACAGATGAAGCGAAGAGACCCTTTCGCATGAGATGACCTCTGGTGCAGGTGACAATATCTGGTCCCTGAGGTGACAATTTACGTCACTTGGTGTCGGCGAGGTTTGCTGGACGTTAGTGATGCTATCCGTGCAATAGCTTTTGTGTTTGTCTTTAGAGAAAAAAATTGTAACTAACCAATATTATATAGACGAATCTCATTCGTCGGAATATTCAGAAATGTTCCACGGAGGACGCTTATGCTTTTTAGCGGACTAAAGATGAAAATAGCGGGGACACTCGCTGCCCTGTTAACTCTTGCGATGCTGCTTGGCAGTATAGTTGTTATCGCTTTTTGGCAGAAAGGGCTGGTTCGATCAGAAGTAGAGCATGCGAGATCTGTTTGGGGATCTGCTCTATCAATCAATGGCAGTAGTAAGAGCCCCAACCAGTTGAGAAATTCTGAATATCTCAAAACTCTTGGCGGCTATACTGGCAAGCGTTGTGTCGGTGTCGTACTTTCTGGAGGAGATCATTGGTTGAAGAATGAAATGCCGGAGTTACAAGACAAATATAGAACATTAGCTCAAGAATCAGCGGCGTCTCAAACAGAGATTATACGGCTTGAAGGAAATCCATGGGCTTTTCTTTCTCCTCAGAAAAGGTATCTACTTATCGCGGAACCCATCTTTTCCGGTGCTACAGAAGAAATGCAGTCTGTTGTCGTCATTATTGTTTTAGATTCAATCTCCGAGAGCATCGCTAAAAATCATAAGGCAATATTTGTCTACTTGATGTTCAACGTGATATTGTTGACTGTCATCGGTTTTTTTCGCTTGGTCGCTATTACCGTCAAACCGATTGAAAAAATGGTCAGAATGTCCGAGACGTATCAGGACTCAGACGCATTGTTTTTTAGCGGTGAACAAAAACGGAGTGAGGTGGGGCAACTGTCGATGGCTCTTAATGGTATGCTCCACCAAATCGAGTCGGATCGGGTAAAATTACGTCAGACTGTTTCATCTCTTGAAACTGCAAATTCAAAATTGTTGCAGACCCAAAAGGAAATGATCCGCACAGAGAAAATTGCTTCAGTTGGAAGATTGTCTGCTGGGCTTGCACATGAAATTGGTAATCCAATTGGTATTGTCCAGGGATATCTTGAACTGTTGCAACAGCCAGATCTTGATGGAGCTGAAAAAAAAGAGTTTGCTCAGAGAGCGCAGGGTGAACTCGATCGAGTAAACAAGTTGATCAGGCAATTACTTGATTACGCAGGTTCCACATCGCATGAAATGTCCATAGTCAATCTCGGGAAATTGTTTGAAGGGATCTGCCAAATGGTTCTTTTGAAAAAATACAATCCACCAATTGCCATGTCCACTAACATTCCTGCAGATTTTTTTATCGAATGCGATGGTGAGAGTTTGCGGCAGGTGTTCCTGAACTGCCTCTTGAATGCACTTGATGCTATTGAATCCAAAGTGGATAAATTTGAGAGGCAAATTACAATCACAGCAGAAAAAGTAATTGATGACGAGAGCCATCAGGCCAATGCGTATATACGAATGGAAGATTATGGAATAGGGGTAGAGGAGAAAGATCTCCAGGTTATCTTTGACCCATTTTTTACCACAAAAGACCCTGGGAAGGGAACAGGTCTTGGCTTATTCGTATCCCATTCGATAATTGATGTTCATGGCGGGAAAATGTGGATGGAAAGTACTTTTGGCAAAGGATCAACTGTTCATATAATATTGCCACTATATACGGCAACAGATCAAGGGGAGATAAATGAAGCTTCTGATCATAGATGATGAAGTAAACATGTGCCATATGCTTAAAGCTATGATTCAGCGTCATGGGTATCACATCACAACAGCATGTAATGGCCAGACTGCGCTGGAGCTGATTAATCAAGAACACTTTGACTTCATCCTTTGTGACGTGAAGATGCCCCGGATGGACGGCATGATGTTTCTGGAAAAAGGCGCAGATGCACTTAAGGAATCAACTGTTATCATGATGTCGGCATATGGGACCGTTGATCTGGCTATAGCCGCTATGAAGGCTGGGGCGTATGACTTTATCTCGAAACCGTTTAAGTCGGACGAGGTACTACTGGCACTAAAGAAGGCAGATGAACGCGAGTCGCTCAGACGTGAAAATCGTCTCCTGAAAAATGAAATCAAAGAAATCCAGTATGCCGGTTCTTTTCATATGATGATAGGTGAAAGTGCTGGGATGCGAAATGTATATACCCTTGCCAGAAAAGTAGCGACCTATAATACGACCGTTTTGGTGACTGGAGAGTCCGGTACTGGAAAAGAGTTGGTAGCTCGTGGGATCCATAAATATTCAGATCGCAATAAAAAGCCGTTTATTGCCGTCAACTGTGGCAGTATTCCGGAAAACCTGTTGGAGAGTGAGCTGTTTGGCTATGTAAAAGGAGCATTCACTGGAGCAGATAAAGCAAAGAAAGGCTTGTTTGATGAAGCGGATGGTTCAACACTGTTTCTCGATGAAATTGGCGAACTGCCCTTGGCGATGCAGGTAAAACTGTTACGTGTGCTCCAAGAACAGGAAGTGCGTGCTGTTGGTTCGTCGGTTTCCAAAACTGTCGATGTCAGAGTTATTGCGGCAACAGCGAGAGATTTGCAGGCGCAGGTAGCTCAGGGGGAATTTAGAGAAGATCTGTATTACCGGCTTAATGTGCTGCAAATTTTGATTCCACCACTCAGGGAAAGAAAAGAAGATATTCCGATATTGTGTCATCATTTTGTGAAAAAATTTAATAGCAGGTTTGATGTTAATGTCAAGGCTGTGTCTCCTGAGGCCATGGAGGTAATTTTAAATTATTCCTGGTCTGGGAATGTGCGGGAACTAGAGAATGTTATCCAGAGGGGAATGGTGTTGACGAGAACTAGTATGATTGAACGGGAGCAACTTCCCGAAAATTTGGGCTCCGTTAGGCAAGGACGACGGTTTGATGACAAGCTGGCAACGGCCGAGGGATTGTCACTCAAAGTGGCGCAAAAAACCATGGAAGCGAAATTGATAGCGAAGGCGATGCTCCTGTTTCATGGCAACAAGAGCCAAGCTGCCAAAGCTCTTCAGATCAGCTATCCCTCTATGCTGAGTAAACTCAAAGAGTATGGCATTAGTTGAATAAATATTAAAATATTTAACAATGTAAATTATTTTAATAGTAGACTGCTGAGTTTTGCATTGAAGTTTGTTTCTTTTTGTCCTCTTTTATTCTTCAGAAAATAAACAAAAGCAGTATGTTAACAGTATATTCTTTGGGAATGGTTAAGTTGGTGTATAAATTGCATCTCTATATACGGCGTCAATAGCTTTTTCTGCTGTGTTAGGTTAAATACAAGGAAGCCAGCTCAAATTGAAGGTGTTAAAATTAAGGAGAGAGTCTGCATGTCAGTAATAAATAAAAATACGGGATTCTCACTAGTTGAGGTGTTAACGGTGGTTGCAATTATAGGAATTATGAGTGCCATTGCCATGCCGCCGATGTTTTCCTGGCTGTCAAATAAAGGTTTACAGAGCGCTGGGAGAGATTTGTATTCCAATATGCGCAAGGCGCAATCCACAGCAGTCAAGAATAACAGGAATTGCGCTGTCTCTTTTGATGCGTCTGGTTACATGGTTTATGTCGATGAAGATAAAAGTTTCTCCCATGACGCAAGCGAAGAACAAATAATTGCGCAAGTGCTTTGGTCGCAATACAGAAATGTACAGGTGGATGGGGTTGGTTGGGTTAATTTTGATAATACATCAGGGAAACCAACTATAGCCATTCAACCAAACCTTATACCAGCTGACAACGGCGGTGGCATCGCCAATGGAACTGTGAAATTGAAAAATTCCAATTCTCGAAACCTTGAAGTGGTAGTAAGTATAAGTGGGAATATTTCCTTAAAATAATTTAATTTATTTTTCACTGAAGATAAAATTTATGGAAGCCATGAAAAACACCCAAAGTGGATTCACGCTTATTGAATTAATGGTGGCCATGGCAATGGCCGGAATAGTTGTAGGCGTAATATATGCAGCCTACACTATCCAGACAAAAATTTATACCGAGCAGGCTAAGGTGGCAGAGATGCAGCAGAATATCAGGGCGGGGATAACCTTCTTGCAGAGTGAAGTCCGAATGGCCGGATATAATCCAGAGGACATCAATGATCTCTCCTGTGGCGCCGGTGCTGCAGCTGTAGCAGCCCCTGGTATACATACCGCCACAGCAACAACATTTGGTTTCTCAATGGATCTGAATGGAGATGGGAAATGCGATGGTCCCGGTGAAAATGTGACATACTCAATTTACACTGCTACAGATGGAATACAGAAGCTTGGCAGAAAAGCCCCAACAAACAATCAGGCTGTTGCCGAAAATATAGATGGAATTAATTTTGTCTACTTCTCGTCTTCAGAGGCTCCAACGTTTACACCAGCCCCGCTTAGGGATGTCGTCGCCGTGCAGGTATCGCTTTTGGCGCGCGCGAGCACGTCGGACCGAAAAGCAGCCCGGACAACCTCTTTTGTCGTACCAATGCCTGATGCCTCGGGCGCACCAACCACTGTTCCAGCTAAGACCTGGGACTTCACTGATAGTGTCAGCCGACGTTTATTGACCGCAACGATTAACTGCCGCAATATGGGACTGAATTAATGAAATTTTTCGCCAACAACAGTCATGGGTTTACCCTTTTGGAAGTCGTCATTGCACTGGCAATTTTTTCCATAAGCATTGTCGGGCTTTACGCCGTACAAACACGAACAATCGGCCAAAATTTTACCGCTAGCCGCATAACCACGGCAGTTACCTGGGCATCTGAAAAGATCGAAGATTTGATCTCCCTAGACTATGATGATATTAGCGATAGTGTTGGCGGTGGTGAGACCTCTCCCGATGGTGTCTACACAATTACGTGGAATGTGGTCGACGAAGCCCCATTGCCCAACACAAAAACCATAAACATGGTTGTTACCAGCCAGCGAGCAGGCACTGGAAGTCTTGTTCAATTGGAATACATCAAACACAAGAATGATTAGGTGCAGGTATGAGCTTTCAAAAGATCTCAAACAATGAAGATGGGTTTGTGCTGGTTGTTGCCTTGATGGTTATGGTGATCCTTTCCCTTATAGGTATAGCCGGCCTCAATACATCGACGTTTGAACAACAGATAGCCGGTAATGACTGGAACGCCAAGCGCTCTTTTTACAAAGCAGATGGAGGGATTTCGACCGGAAGTGAACTGCTGGAACAGAATTTTAACTGCGCCACCGGATTCACAGGGACAGGCTTTGTAGAAAATTTCATTACTGTTAATAACAAGACGTTTTCGACTAATTACACACTTTCCTCCACTTCTATTGTTGGTAATCTCGACGCCCCTGCCAGTAATTACGACGCCGCCTACCCATCGGCCACCATTGGTGTTCTTCCCTCTCTAGATGTCGGCTATATTTTCTTCGGGGGTGCAACGCAGGTGCTGCCGGGGGGAGCTCTGCAGATGGCAGCAGGATACGAGGGAAAGGGCAAATCGGCCGGGCAGGGCGGAGTCGCCAAGTTAGTCGATATATATTCCCAATTCCTCGGGCCGAGGAGTAGTGAGGCGATCATTCTGTCTAATTGGCGGCATATTGTAGGTACGGAAGGAAGCTGTATCTATTAGTTATTGGCTAAAATATATTCGCTAACGTGTGTCTATCAGGAGTGAGATATTTTGGTTTAACTCGTGTTGCCATATGAATTTAACTGCTGGAAGATGATTGATATCGGAATTTATATCTCCCTCCGTGAATTCAATCATTGGGTATAACTAACAGACAGGATTTAGCCATTAAGGGGAAGGTATTAGTTAGTAACTTCGGTATTATATATTTATCATTTTCAATGATTGTGTATTTCAGGATCTTTCGGGGCAGGCAGCGTACCGATCATCCTTTTTTCTTCAAAACAAAGGTGGGTTTTATGCAACGATACAACTCTTTCGTTATGTCCGTGGTTGCCCTACTGGCAGTGATCAGTTTTGCCGGTTTCGCAACGGCCGCAAGCGATGTCTGCAGTCGGGGATTGGGTGATCCGCCGTTTCTCGCTTCGGGCGTAGACTCAAACCTGCTGCTGCTGCTCGATAATTCGGGAAGTATGCTGGATATGGCCTATACCAATCAAACGCAATGTTTCGACGACTCCTTCACGCCGTACGATGAAGCCGATCCCAATCCTTCTATCTATGCCGGAAATTACAATAGCCTGATCCCAGTTGACCCGCCCGCAGTCGCAACCGAAACTGCCTGGTACAAATGGGTCGATGGTATCGATCCGTGGGAACCAAACAAACTTTATGCGGAGAAAGCCTTGGTCTATGCAAACGGCATAGTCTACCGGGCAATAACCGGGGAAACTTCATCCACGGTAAGTAATATCTACAGCGATACAGGTGTGGTGTGGGAAAACTTGCTCCAGCCCAACTGGCGAAAGAATATGGTGTATCAAGCTGGGACATTTGTGGTCAGTCCGACAACCCTGTATGTGTATCATACACGGTACGGTGGGACCTCCAGCGACACTGCTACTTCGCCGGAGGACGATATCATCACATGGACACGTATCTGGGTCTGGGAGGCGGGTACGCACTATGCCGAAGATAAAAATGTTCTCTGGAAAAACAGCATCTACAGATCTACCACAGCAGGCCTATCTGCAGGTAACGCACCGATCGAAGATACGGGGGTGGATTGGGTGGAGGTTGACCCTTTCGCCTGGCAATCCGGTAAGTCGTACGCAAAAGATGATATTGTCACCTACAGCGGGATGATCTATAAGGCATCGGCAACACATACTGCAGACGGTCTGTCCCTGTTTGAGGATAACTACTGGACCCGCATCGACGAGGGCTATTATGAAATGGTCGATGCCGCCACCGCCGACGATGTCTGCAACGCCGGTGGCGCGATAAAATACACTTCTTCAGATCTCTGCATAGCTAAAGCAGACTCACCAGATCGCGTGACCGCCTTTGTCGCCACCGGAAATATGCTCAATTGGCTGATGGCATCCAAATTCGATATCCAGAAAACCATCCTTACCGGCGGTAAATACCTCGACGGCAGCGATCGCCTCATCTCCGAAAATCGTGGCTGCTCAGGCTCGCGGTTCGTCAAGGAGGTCACTGTTTATTCAGATGCTACCGACTACAAGTTAACCATGGCGGTACGCGGTCCTAGAAGCGAGGGAGATCCCATGCGAGACGATCGCGTCGACAGTTCCGACGACACGACCAGAGTAGAAATTCTGGGGATCACCGATACTGGCTATAATGCCACTGCCTGCCAGTATGCCATTGAGAGAATTTTAGCAAAAGATTTAAATGGCTCGCAATCTGCTGTAGCTGCCTGTCTGGGAACAGTCGGTGATAGTGTAGAAGAAAAAGCCCGAACTGCCTTGAACCACGCACTGCAGACCTGCTGGCAGAACGATGACGCTACCATAGATGAAGTCTTTTCACATCTGCAAACCAATATCAAGGATTGTGAGAACCTGTATATTTCCATGACGGCAGCCGATATCCCCGAATACAGTCAGGCTTATAACTGTTTCGGATATTACAATCCTAATATATTACATACAGATCGGTTCGGATATGTCGGACGGTGCTGGGGTGGGGGATGTAGTCCTGCCAACATATCCAATGCCCCGGTTTGTGGCAGTGACTATCCGTGCGAATTCACGTATACCGAGCCCGTGCCAGGTGGAGAATCTTATCTCCTTAGAAATACGCAAGGTAATGGCAGTAACAGTGATGTCATCACAACGGAAATATGTACCTATGTGATTCCTGCAACCGGCGTTTGTCGAAGAAGTAGTGATTGGCAAGTTTTTTATATAGACAAAAATAATTCCCTCTGTGATCCCACTGCTGCAGAATACGCCACTGGTTGGTCATCGGAAATCGATCCGGATAATTCAGAAACGGATGAAGATTCAATAGGCACAATTGATTTGCCGAATAACCTTTCCGGGCTAACCCCTCAGGCCTACGTCTGTGTTTCAGGAGCGATGGAAGATTTTTGTGGGGACAGTACAGCTCCCGAGGTGATCGATGCTTCGGACCAGAGTATATCCACGACAGGTACCTATGGTAACCTCCCAGCGCAATTGATAGACTCAGGCGTACTCAGCCAGTTGGGTGTGGATGTGCCTATGAAGGTGATGAAAGGCTATGCGCTGCAGCAAACCCAACCGATCGGCATCCTTCAGAAAAAGGCGACGAACCTGCGGATTGGGGCCATGGCTTTCAATAGTGTCGGTTCCACTTACGAGTGTACTCAGGCCATTACCAACGATAATATTGAGAGCTACTGTCCGGCAGGCAATAAGGACGGTGCCCAGGTGATCGCACCGGTCCGTTCGGGCACTTTGATCATAGACGACAAAGAAAATACCAACTCCGCTGATGACCGTCTCCATGTCGATGATGTGGTTGTGGCGGTAAATAAAGTCCGTGCCACCTCATGGACCCCGCTGGCAGAGGCCATGTACAACGCCATCGGCTATTATACTCAAAACACAGATCGTCGTCTGAACGACAGCGACTTTCAGACCGATAGTGATGTGGTCGCGCCTTGGACTGAAGGAAAGATCTACCCTCCGGGATCATATCTTCTTTCATCCGGAACACTTTACCAAACGGTCCTCGGCGGGACCTCTACGGGCACATTGCTTTCGAATGATACTGGAGTGGCCTGGTCATCGATCGGTGACTACCAAGGCTCATGGACAGACAACACAGTATATTACAAAGATGCGATTGTCAGTTATGAGGACAAGTTATACTTTACCGCCGGCGGAGGCACCTCGAACCTCAAGTTGGATGCATCTGCCGCCGGACTTTCCGGTCCGACTTTCGATACCAGTGTCCTCTGGGAACCCTTGCTTGACCCGGTCGTCTACCCCTGCCAGGAAAACCATATTCTGGTGATCACCGAAGGTACCTCCACAGCAGATATCAATCAGGACATCCCGGATTTTATAAGCAGCATACCTATAGTTGATCCATCACCCGATACACAAAATGTATGCAAGGTGAGTGGGCTGGATGGCAGCACTTATCTGGACGATCTCACCTACTATGCTCAGGATGCGAATGACGAATATCTCTCCATATATCCATCCGGCAATGCATCGTTGAGGTCATCCGACGCGCCTTTTGAAGAGCAACCAAAAAACAATCTCACCACACATATTGTGGTTGCAGGTTCGTTACCTGTCCCTGCCAGTGGCATTATTGGAGAGTGTAAGCCGGTCACGCTGATGCAAAACGCAGCTGTCAATGGAGGTACTAAAAAATATTTGCCCGGAGAAAGTCCGCAACAATTGGAAGAGCAATTGACTGCGATTTTCAATGAGATCAGACAGCGGGCTTCCGCCGGTTCAGCCGCCTCTGTTATTTCATCCGCCCGCGGCGGCGAGGGCGCCATCTATCAGGCGATTTTCTGGCCGGAACTGGTTCGACAGGGACAGGATGTGGCAAAAACTGAATATACGGTTGCCTGGGCAGGAGACGTACACGCACTGCTTCTCGATAAAAACGGGTATATGTACGAAGACACTAACCATGACCGCACCTTGAAGCCGACTGAGGACCTCGATAATGACAATCATTTCGATGGTGGTGAATGCACGATCGACGCCAGCAATGTCGTTGATTGTAGTAATGATACCAATGGTGACGGCACAGTAAGCACGACGGAGGACCTTAACGGCGACGGTATTTTTGACCCTGGTGAGGACCTTGACAATGATGGTCATTTCGACAATGTCTATGAGGATGTAGACGAAGACGGAACCTGGCAGAAGAGTGGGAACAAAAGAGTTATCCTTTATTTCGATAAAAACATACAGAAATCCAGGGCCTGCTACAACACCTCCATTCTTCAGTCTCTAGGTGAGTATTGTACCAATGCCATCGACCTTGAACATGTGAATTTTTTGTGGTCTGCCAATGATTGGTTGTCTGATTTCCCAATAAACAGCGCAGGGGTTCATTCCTTTAACATCTTGGATACAACGACCAACAGGAATACCTACATCGCTGCTGAACGTGAGAGGTATATCTTCACGTGGAACGACTTGAGCAATGACGGGGTTGTTGATTCAAATGAAGTAATGGATCTGGTTGAATCACCGACAGCTTGGAACTCCCTATACAAGGCTTTTGACGCAACCGATGCTACTGAAGTGAATAACATTATCAGTTGGCTTCGAGGCAAGGACTGGCTCACCGATGAAGATCCTAATAATAACGATTTGGTGGATACTGGTGAACCCGGTGACACTGTTAGCGGCGATGGACCGCTGCGCCACCCCTTACGCAGCAGGCAGACTGTTCTTCCTGATGGTACTACCACATTCACTTGGCGGTTGGGTGATATAATCCATTCGACCCCGCAGACTGTCGCAGCTCCAGCGGAAGGCTACCACCTGCTGTACAATGATCGGTCATATGCTCAATTTGTTAGTCATTACAAGAAGCGCCGCCATATGGTTTATTTTGGGGCTAACGACGGCATGATGCATGCGGTCAATGCCGGTTTTTACAGTGATGTCGAAAAGAAATTCTGTTTTAAAGAGCTAGGGGCCGACGGCACGTGTCCGACGGACGATGACTCTGGGAATGCACCGGCCCTTGGCATGGAATTATGGGCCTATGTACCATACAACCTGCAGCCGCATCTTAAGTGTCTGCTCAACCCGCTCTATTCTCACAAGTACTTTGTTGACCTCAAACCCAGGGTGTTCGATGCCCAGATTTTTGAGCCTGATGAGGATCATCCCTATGGCTGGGGAACCATCTTGGTGGGCGGCCTCCGTTTTGGCGGCGCACCGATCAGCGCTGCTGAAATTGATCCCGCCGATACTACCGGGCGGCAGTTTATTTCGTCCTATTTCATTATGGACATAACCAATCCCGAGAAGAAGCCAATACTGCTGGGGGAACTGACCCAAAGTTTCGATGCTATCTTAGATAGCCAAGTGTCGGTAGATCTAGGCTATTCAACGGTCATTCCAACCATGGTCATAGCCAAAACCGGGGCGACCGATACAATTGATGCGACCAGTAACAAGTGGTATTTGGTGTTCGGCAGCGGACCCAACGGCTCGGATGGTATGAGAGGGGTAAGTGAGCAGGAGGCGAAGATCAGTGTACTGCCTCTTGGAGGCGTCGTTAATAGCTCTACGTCTCTTAACGGCACTCTCCTAGATGGTTTTGTCGATTCAGACAACCTGCCGAGTAAGTCCATGCGCATCTACCCCGACGGTAAATCAGATTCAGATTATTCTGGGGGGGTAGGGAAGACATTTCAACTGCTTGATTCGCCGAAAGGGTTCGTATCCGACCCAGTTACAGTCGATTTTGACATCAATCCAAGCAATAATGGCCATTATGTGTCCGATGCGGTCTATTTCGGTACAGTGGAAGGCAATTTTGAATTCTATCCAGAGGGGACGCCCTATTGGAAAGGTGGCGGTCACCTGTACCGACTAGTGATGAATGGGAGTGAGCATGAAATAGGTACAGATTCAACCTTCATCAGCCTTGACAGTGATTGGAAGATTAGACCACTGCTTGATCTCAGCAGGAAAGCTGACGGCACTCCCACTGTAACCGGCAACTTGATGCAGTCGATAACCGCGGCTCCTTCAGTGGGAACGGATGGAAATAGATACTGGATATATTTTGGAACCGGCCGTTTTTTTGACCCGGACGACAAAACCGATCGGGAACAGCAAAGCTACTATGGTATAAAGGAGCCAGTTGATTCTTTGGGGAAACTTACTTGGAACGAGGTGGAACTTGCAGGAGGAGAGACCTCATTGCCGGGAGGGAAAGGCCTACTGAAGGTTGATGAAATCCTGGTACCCGAGTCCAACGATGGCAGCGCACTGCTGGCGTGCAGGGATTCTACTACAGATTGTCTGCCAACCGGTGTTAATACATTTGACAAACTGGAGAGCTATATTGCCGGTATCGGCGACGGTAGTTGCAGTGATGGAAAAAACAACTGTGCTGATGGCTGGTACAAGGATTTCTATCCCTATAGTAACAGGGAGAGAAATGTCGGTCAGGCAACCCTTCTGGGAGGTCTGGTAACCTTCACCACCTACCAGCCCTTTACCGATATATGCCAGGTTGAAGGAATTTCTTACCTCTACGGTGTTCATTATAAGACCGGAACTTCCTGGTATGAAAATGTGTTTGGAGCTTATGGGCTTGACGGAAGTTATGTCAAAAACAAACTGGATCTCGGTCGTGGGTTGACCACCACCCCGAACCTCTTCGTCGGAGCTCCTTCTGGCGATGGTTCTGGGGTCAAGGCGTTTGTCCAGACCAGCACCGGGGAAATCAAAGAAATAGGACAGGAGAATCTACCGCTGAAGGCGGCCCGATCCGGTCGTAGTAGCTGGAAGTTCTACCAACGGCCTTAAAGTCCCAGGCAAGAGTGGAAAAGACAGGGGGAGCATCGCTACCCCTGTTTTTTTATGAGCTGCAGAGTTAACGAGGGTGTCGTCTAAGGTGGTTTTAATGTTTTAGATGTTTCAGGGCTGATAGCAATTAGATTTTTCAATTACGATCAGTCTTGAAACATCATCGCAAAACAGATCCTGTTTGTAACAGGAACAACTATTACTGCAGTGCTGCCGTATATATTTAGCATTCCTTCCTTAAATCCAATAATTGCCTGTGGGGCCAACAGCATGATTTTTATGCCTATCGTAACAAAGACGCTTCGCTAGCGATTTTTTACTGTTCAGTAGTGTTCACTGTTGTCTCCATTTCCTGAGAACGGTTTTCCCTTGACTTTTCACAGATTACTTTTATATATATTCATCATAATGAATACTCGTTCAGTCTGCCAAGCATATAAATGTACGGCATTTAACTTTAGTTTTTATATTACAAAATTTTAACAAAAAGAGGTGTTCTATGTCTAAATTAGTAGCCCCACATGGTGGTAAAGGTTTGGTATGTGCGTTGCTTGAAGGTGCAGAGCTTAAAGCTGAAACAACAAAAGCTGCTGGCCTGAAGCAAGTTGAGATCTCTGATCGTGCAAAAGGTGACTTGATCATGATGGGTATCGGTGGTTTTTCTCCACTTACCGGTTTCATGAAAAAAGCTGACTGGAAAGGTGTTTGTGAGACTTTTCAGATGGCTGATGGCACCTTCTGGCCTGTTCCTATCACCCTCGACGTTACCACTGCAGACGCTGCTGACATAGCAGAAGGCACTGAGATCGCCCTCGTTAAAGATGGCGTAATTTTTGCTACTATGCTCGTAGAAGAAAAATACGAGATGAGTGATGCTGACAAGAAATGGGAATGTGAGAAAGTTTTCTTGGGTGAAGGTGAAGAATCTGTAGATGGTAAGTTCTGGGAGCTCGCACCTGAAGATCATCCTGGTGTTATCATGGTTCAGGCTCAAAAAGAAGTAAACCTTGCTGGTCCTGTTAAAGTACTTTCTGAAGGCGAGTATCCTGCAGAGTATCCAGGTGTTTACCTCAAGCCTGCTGAGACCCGTGCAATGTTTGATGAGCGTGGATGGTCTAACGTTGCTGCTCTTCAGCTTCGTAACCCTATGCATCGTTCACACGAGTATCTTGCTAAAATCGCGGTTGAAGTTTGTGATGGTGTTCTTATTCACTCTCTTATCGGTAACCTCAAGCCAGGTGACATTCCTGCAGAGACCCGTGTTCAAGCTATTGATATTCTTATCGAGAACTACTTCGTTAAAGAAAACGTTATCAATGCAGGATATCCTCTTGATATGCGTTATGCTGGTCCTCGTGAAGGTCTACTCCATGCTACTTTTCGTCAGAACTACGGCGTTAACAACATGTTGATTGGTCGTGATCATGCTGGTGTTGGTGATTTTTATGGTCTCTTCGAAGCTCAGGATATTTTCGATCGTATTCCTACAACTGGCGATGATTCAAAAGATCTCCTTTGTAAGCCAATGAAAATTGACTGGACCTTCTATTGCTCAGAGTGTGATGGTATGGCTTCTTTACGTACTTGTCCGCATGATAAAGAATCCCGCGTTATCCTTTCTGGTACCAAGCTCCGTAAGGCGCTTTCTGATGGTGCTGAGATTGTGGATCACTTTGGACGTGAAGAAGTACTTGATCACCTCAAGATCTACTATGGTAACCTGAAAGAGAAAGTTGAAGTTAAGATGCAGAATGCTGCATCTGGTGATTCCATGTAATCACTGACTTTTTTAGTCAAAAAGGGAGATATCGTCATAGACGATATCTCCCTTTTTTTTTTGTACAATCTGGGGTAAATTTCAAGATAGTTAAAGTTTGATATAATTTATATTTACTCATTAGATTTAGGGAGCTGAAATGGCAATATTGACAGTAGGTTTGGGTGATAGAAGCTACCCTATAGTAATAGAAAAAGGCTGTTTGGCTCGTGTTGGGCAGGACTTGCAAAAGAAATCCATTGGAAATCGTTACTGTATTATTGCAGATGAGCGTGTTGCTGAACTATACGGTGATATTCTTTTAAAAAGTTTGTCGGAAGCTGGTCTGACTGCTGAGCTGTTAACCTTCCCACAGGGCGAATCTAATAAAAATCTATCTACAGTTGCCACTTTGGCCAGTGCTCTTGCAAAGCTCGGATTTGATAGAAAAGACGCTATTATCGCATTTGGTGGCGGGGTTAGCGGTGATATAGCAGGTTTTTTAGCATCCTCATACATGCGCGGTATTCCCTTTGTGCAAATCCCTACAACGCTCCTTGCACAAGTTGATAGCTCAGTTGGCGGAAAGACCGGGGTCGATATACCAGAAGGTAAGAACCTGGTTGGCGCTTTCTATCAGCCTAAAGCTGTTTATATAGATATTGAGGTGTTGAAGACACTGCCTGCTGATGAACTTTTAGGGGGGCTTGGTGAAGTCATTAAGTATGGAGTTATACGCGACCAAAAATTCTTTGATTTTCTCAAAATCAATCGACAGGCTATTTTAAACTTAGATGATGATTGTATAGCTGAGGTGATTTATACCTGTTGTAAGATTAAAGCAGAAGTCGTCTCCGAAGATGAGTTGGAGGGTGGGGTGCGACGAATTTTGAATTATGGTCACACAATTGGGCATGCTGTAGAAGGAGCCTCAGACTATTCCATAATTCACGGTTTAGCCGTTTCCATTGGTATGGTTGCAGCAGCAAAATTGGCGGTATTTAATAATTTGTTGACTGAAGAGGAATCATTAAAAATATTGGACATTTTAACAGATTATAAGATGCCAGTACAGGTCCCCGCCGAACTCGACCGAGAAAGAATAAAGAGATATCTACTCACAGATAAAAAAACGGTTGGTGGAATCGTGTTTTTTGTATTGCCCACTGCAATTGGCTCCACCGTTGTAACCGATCAGGTTAGCTCTATACAAATTGATCAGGTTTTAAACTAAGTTCTCATTGGGAAACTTTGCTTGTTTTTGTATCCACCCGGTACAAACTATCGCTGAACTTTGATTAATAAACGGAGGGTAAGTGGTCGGTCTGAATGCAATTGTCATGCTTTTTTTCTACTTTAATACCATGCGATTTCTTTCAAACCACTTGCCCTGAAAGGGCATCACATACCAGCCCAGGGCAACGCCCTGGGGTTTAATCCCCCCCATTATTAGCCCTGAAAGGGTGTGACATTAATGGAACTCAATCCCATAGATATTTTTCATCATATTCAATATCGTATTTATGAAGCAATTCCAAATATTTATAACATGAGGGTTTTGGCACTGATTTAATATCAACTCGAATGCTTACCGAATGAGTGTGACAAAACCTTAACTACTCCAATGTTACGCCCTTACAGGGCTTTTTTTGATGTGTAATTCATTTCCCAGGGCGTTGCCCTAGGCTGGTATGTTTAACCCCTTGCGGGGTAATTACTGAGCGCTGGATATTCGACATAACGATCGTTAATTTTGTTGGGCAGTACTCAACAGTACCAAGTCAGCCATAGGCAAGCTAGCCTGAAAGAATTTATAGTAGCAGGTACATTTACAGTTGGTAAAACACGGTGTGTAACACGCATTAATGGATAGTTTTGCTACTATCCATTGTCGTAGCTTGTAATGTTGCGTGGTTTTTTTCTTTTTCCTCCAGGATTTTTTTTACTTCTTCTTCCGAGACACCAAGCGTTTGAGCTAAAGCCTTGATATCGTAGATGGGTTGGCCGGAAGGCGAGAATTTGACTGGTGTTAAATTGGGAAAAGAGCTGTTTGTTGCTGTGGCGGAGGCCTCAAGGAGTAGTTCCTGGATTTCAGGAGGTCCATAGAGTATTAACCATTCAACGGCCTCTGCCCAAAGTTTACTGTCGACTGTATCGTGCTCTAAGACCTTCATTGCGCTTTGTAGGTCCCATAATTCTTTAAATTGCATTGTTGTCAAAATCTCCTGCCTATCTGAATTATAATTATGATATCATCTATTAATGTTATATATGAAAAGTACTTTTCGCAAGTGGATTTGCTAACGGGAATTTCAAAAGGTGGTTGGTATGAATAAATTTAGTGGTGGAATATTTCTTGAAAATATTGAGTGGTTTGATGAGACAGGAAAGGAACTTGTCCATAGACTCCCCGAAGACGGTTCTGGTGAGATTAAATATGGAGCTCAACTAACAGTTCGCGAGAGCCAGGCAGCTGTGTTTTTTTATAAAGGTAAGGCCTGTGATTGCTTTGGCCCCGGAAGACATACACTAAAAACCGGTAACCTCCCTCTCATCACAAAAGTACTGTCCATACCGTGGAGAGGTAATAGTCCTTTGCGAGCTGAAGTGTATATGGCCAACCTGAAACACTTTACTAACAATAAATGGGGTACACAAAATCCAGTCGCATTTAGAGATAGTGAACTCGGGCTCATTCGTCTAAGAGCCCATGGAATATTTAATATTCAAATTGTACAACCCGTTCTATTTATCAACTCTCTGGTTGGGACTATGGGACGTATTAATTCTGACAGTATTTCCAGTTATCTTAAGCAGGTTATTATTTCCAGGTTTAACGATTATCTTGGAGAAACATTAGATACGATTTTTAACTTACCCGGACGATTTGATCAGTTATCCGACGAGCTTCAAAAACGGCTTGCAACAGATTTTGAAAAATATGGCCTCAGGCTTTCTGAGTTATATATTACTTCGATTACTCCTCCAGCTGAGGTTCAGTCTGCAATAGATGATAAAGGCCGGATGCAATTGATTGATGATATGGAAAAGTTTATGAAGCTTAAGGCTGCGATGGCCATGGAAAAAGCTTCAGACAATCAGGGTGAGGCTGGAGCAGGTCTTGGTCTTGGTATGGGGATGTTACTGCCATCAATGTTTGCAGGATCTCATAGTGCGAGCCAAACTAACGCCCCGCAAGCTGAATTGCCTGCTCAAACTCAGTGCCCAGATTGCCTAAATAGTATTCCTGCCAATTCTCGTTTTTGTCCTCTTTGCGGTCATCAGGTTATTTTACTTATGAAATGCGAACACTGTGGAAAGAACATCACGCCTAAGGCAAAATTTTGTTCACAATGTGGCAAACCAACCAATGAAAGGAAAAAAGAGAAGGTCTGCAATGCTTGTAAAACTGTGAATTTAGCTGATTCAATGTACTGCAATAATTGTGGTTTAGGGCTTTAGAACCTTACTCTTGAAGGTGTTTTTCTTGTTTAGCAGGCAGTTATCCTTTGCTGAAAGTCACAAATCATCAAGAATAGAAAATGAGTATATGAAGTATCTTTATATAAAAAACTCAGCAGACTCAATAAATACTCATCTTGTATTTAGGGATGAATATTTATAATGGAACTCACAATAGAGCAAAGTTGCCCCTCCTGTGGGGCTGCAATTGTTGTAAACGAGGATGATAAACTTATCCGGTGTGAGTTTTGTGATGTAGCCAATTTTCGAATTGCTACTACTGCCGCTAGATACATTCTGCCATATTCACTTCCTGAAGAGATTCATGAAGACAGTATTGTTTTTCTGCCGTATCTGAGATTCAAAGGATCAGTGTTTTTTACTGAAAATGAGCAGGTTCGCTTTAAGATCGTCGATACAACAAGACTAGCTGTTGGTATGTCCTCCTTACCACCTTCGCTTGGTTTACGACCCCAGGTTATGAAAGTACGGCCTGTTACAACAGCTGTGAAAGGGCAATTTGTGCTGCAGACAGTTCCTGTAAAGACTGCATTTCTTCAGGCCACAAAACTTGTGGAGCTCTATGCCGGGAGAGAAAGCAGCCCTGTTTTACATCGTGCCTTTATTGGAGAGACCATAAGTGTTATTTATCAACCCTGTTATCTGAAAAATGATAATGTGGTCGATGCCGTAGATGGTAGAAGGCTAGGCAAGGCTGATATCTTACCTCTTACGGATGTGAAGCACAGTTCAAGTAAATCCAAATGGGAGCCAAGGTTTATAGGTGCACTTTGCCCGGATTGTGGGAGTCTTTTAAAGGGTGAATGCGATAGTCGTGTACTTGGTTGTGATAACTGCAATACCTATTGGGCTGAGACGAAAGGACGATTAAATAGTTTGACGTGGAGTATGGTAGAACAGACTGTAAAAGGCTCTCATTATTTTCCTTTCTGGAAAATCAATTTTACAGCTGTAGGGTATCCTATTTCAACGTTCGGTGACTTGATAGATTTTACCAACCAGCCAATGATCGTCTCAGATAAATTGAAAGCCGAGAAACTTTGTTTTATTATTCCTGCCTTTAAAATTAATCCCAAAAAATTTCTTCAAATTGCTTCACAGCTCACAATAGCACAAAGTAAAATACCCGTTGGTAGTAAAAATGTGCTGCACAAAAACTATCCGGTGACGTTAGATACAAGTGAGGCTGTACAATCAATAAAGAGTGTATTGGCTCATCTCACAGTAGGCAAAAAGAAAAGACTGAATATTCTATCGCGTATGACTATTAACGTAGAAGGTACTGAACTGTTATTTCTTCCTTTTTCTAAAAATGTTCACGATTATATGCAAAACCATACTCCCACCACTGTACAGGTTGCAGCTGTTCGATATGGGCGTAGCTTGTAACTGAGGTTTGAATACATGAATAAAAACAATATGTTTATGGCAAAGGCGCTTGAGCTTGCGGGTCAGGCCCTGGCGTTAGGTGAGTTTCCTGTTGGTTGCGTGATCGAATCAGGTGGTAAAGTTATTGCTACTGGCAACAGAAAAAGTACGAGAGAGAAAAGCAATGAAATTGATCATGCTGAAATTATAGCGCTGAGAAATGTTTTAGAAGATACCGTTGACGTTGATCTAGCCCAGGTTACTGTCTATTGCACTATGGAACCCTGTCTTATGTGTTTTTCTACACTGATTGTAAATGGCGTTACAAAATTTGTTTATGGTTATGAGGACGCAATGGGGGGTGGTACCAATCTATCTCTTGGTCAGTTAGCACCTCTTTACCGCGATATTCAGGTGGAGATAGAAGGTGGGGTGATGAGAGGGGAATGTCTTGAGCTATTTAAGACGTTTTTTTCTGAGGCAGACAGTGGCTATCTAAAGGATACATATCTCGCACAATACACATTGCAACAGTAAAGGTTAACTAGTGCTCGACCGAAAACCACCAATTATGCCGATTTCTTCGTTGGGCTCAAATTTTAATCCTCCGGTAAGCGAGGTACGAGACTCCGAGAGACTCAATGTATTCCTCCGGTTAAAATTATCGCCCGCCTTAAACTCGACTAAATTTGCAGGTTTTCGTTCAGACACTAACTACGAGTTTGGTGATTATTGAAAATGGAAAATATTGCAAAAACAGTTGGCTTTAAAGAAGGTGAGAGAAATGTGTTTTTTCATATTCTCACGGCATGTAACCTCTCTTGTAAGCACTGCTATATAAATAAAGAGCAGCATGGTAGCGTTCAATTAAATAAAGAAGAGATTGTTGCTTGGATGGAGTTGTTTGCCTCAAAAGATAAAAAATCGAATATGATATTTTTAGGCGGCGAGCCAACGATGCATCCTGATCTTGCGTATGGGATAGAGAAAGCTAAAGATCTGGGGTTTGCGGTAACCGTTGATTCCAACGGGTTCCTTTTTAACAACCTACTTGAAAAAACTAACCCAAAGCTACTTGACTACTTGAGCTTTAGTCTGGATGGGCCAGATGCAAAGGTAAATGATCCAATTCGTGGTGTTGGCGTGTTTGATATTTGTACCGGAAATATCAAAAAGGCCGTGTCGATGGGGTATAACGTCAGTCTGATCTATACCGTCAGTAGGAAAAATCTCACACACCTTGAGAGGATGGTACCTCTTCTAAAAGAGTTACAGGTTAAGAAGTTTTTTATCCAGGTTATTGGTTTACGGGGTAACTCAGCGAGCGCGAGTACAGAGGAAACCTCACAAGTTACAAGGCAAGAATGGCTTGATATTGTCCCTGAGGTTGCAAAAAATGCAGCCAAAGAAGGGATACATGTCACCTACCCGAAGGTATTCCTTGAACGAGATGAGCATTTTCAGTGTGCCGGTAATGTTGCTGAAAACTATTTTGTTTTTCCTAATGGACGCGTTTACCAGTGTCCCTTGTGTGAAGATCATCCAATTCACAGTTACCAGATTGAAAATGGTACCTTGAATAAAATTGATGGCCTCAGGGAAGATAATTTTTTTAAGCTCAACATATCTGAAGGATGCGTTATGAATAAGCTGCTCCAACCAGATACCATTGAGTACGACAAAGAGGGAAACCCCAAATATAAGATTTCATGTTGCCTGTTAAAGCAAGAAATTGGGCCTAAGAAATGAGCCCGTTGATTTGCTGTCTTTTGTTCCGATATCTTCGTTATACGAAAAAAAATAATCATCGGAGGTAAGCACAGACTCCGATATCAACTATATGCCTGTGGTTATTTTTTCCGTATGCCTCGGAGTCTTCGCTTACCTGATCTCGAACCAGATAGCGTAGACTTCGAAACCCTGGTAAATTAACAGACTCAGAAATAGCAGGACAAATTAGGCGTTTTTCTTTTTATTAAAAAGTAGGCTTAAGAAAATGCCTGCCTCATAAAGAAAGAATAATGGAATTGCCAGAAGTGCTGTTGCCATGAAATCACCGGCAGTAAGCAGAAAGGACATTACTATAATAGCAATGTAGAAATACATCCGTTTTATTCTGAAATATGATGCTTGGACGAGTCCACCTTTGCCTGCCATAACCATGAGAAAAGGGATCTGAAAGGATATTCCAAAAGCTAGAATAGTGCGTGCTATGAAGGTGAGGTATTTCCCAAGTTTAGGTAAAGGTTCTAACCCGTCACTTGCATAGCTCATGAAATAGATGAGCATTTGAGGGATTACAGCGAAAAATCCAAATGCAGCCCCAATAATAAAAAGAAGGGTTGACCAAAAGACGACCGTTACAGCCAGTTTCTTTTCATTGGGTCTGAGGCCTGGGGCAACAAAGCTCCATATCTGATAGATAGCTATCGGCATAGAACAAATGACACCTACGAGAAGTGCGAGTTTAATGTAGGCGAGAAAAGCTTCTGGTAAATTCGTGTAAACGAGTTTGTATACGAGTGGGCTTGCCTTAAAAAGAGGGGCGATACAGATAGCTGCGATCTGCTCTGCAAAGATATAAGCCACAACTGTGCAACTAATAATTGAGCTACAAACAATAATAAGGCGTTTGCGAAGTTCGAGATGATGTGGTCTGAAAAAAGCAAGGCTCCGCTCAAGAGCTGGGATGGTTTTTTCTAAATTATAATTGGCCATCGTTTAACTATTGTCGCGTGTGGGAGTATCTTTATCTATGGTCACGTCTGTATCTTGCAGTCTATCTTCAGTTGTATCTGAAGTAGTTGTGGCTGGAGCATCGCTGACATCCGTCTCGTTTGAGTCGGCTCCGCTTACTTTCATAACTTCATCGTAGGCAGCCATTACGTTTTCAGAGGGAGGGTTGACTCCTCCAGGTTCTACGGTATCATCTCGCATATATGGTGGGGTTTCGAGAAGGTTATTTTTGAGTGATTTAGCCGCTGCTTCAAGATCTGGCCGGATTTCATCCAAAGGATTACCTTCAGCTGAAATTGTTTCTTTGAGTCCCTCGGCTGTTTTCTTTAACTCCATAAGTCCTTTAGCCAAGGACCGGGCGAGATCAGGTAATTTATCAGGTCCTACCACTATTAGTGCTAGGGCCATAATAAGTATCATTTCAGGTAAACCGATGCCAAACATAGCTCACAACCTTGTGCCTCTCGTTTTCAATACACATGAGGCTTAAAAATTATTAAAAACTATAAAATATAACAATATTTCAGGAGTTATATTTTAAAGTGATGTGTAAAGATGAAATAAATTGGTACTGTTTGCGCTCAAATGTAAGGTATTTGCTTATTGGTGTCAATGTTTGCTATAGATGTGCTCGAAATGCTTTTAGTTGAATCTGATGTCAGGTAATGTGCCGGAATGTGTAAACTAAACATTTATACAGCGCATTATATAAAAAGACTATTAATTGAATATCTAAATAAGCTGTTATTGCTTGTAAAATTTAAGAAAAAGCATACTATAATGATGCTAAAATCAATTAAATTTGATTGATTGACAATAATCAATCACTTGACTATATTTAAGCGTTTGTCTTGTGTGGATCTGTTGTGGAGAAAAGGTGTAGGAAATTTTACCTTCCACAGTATGTTTCAATATGGAATAACCTCTTAAGAGGAGAAGTTAGATGTCCAGTGTCGTTGTTGTAGGTACACAGTGGGGAGATGAGGGTAAGGGTAAAATAGTTGACTTACTTACCAAATATGCAGATTTTGTCGTTCGATTTCAAGGTGGCAACAATGCAGGTCATACCTTGGTTGTTGAAGGTAAGAAGTTTGTGTTTCATTTAATTCCATCTGGAATTCTATATGATGACAAGATGTGTATGATTGGCAATGGCGTGATAGTAGACCCAGGTGTTCTCATTGACGAAATGGAACAGTTAAAAGGCCAGGGACTGACGGTTAACCCAGGTCGATTTATGATCAGCGAGGGTGCCCACCTCATTATGCCGTATCATTCAAGCCTTGACCAAGCCAAAGAGGCTGCTCTGTCAGCTGATCAGAAAATTGGCACAACGGGTCGGGGCATCGGACCTTGTTACATGGATAAGGTCGGCCGCATAGGGATTAAGGCTGGAGATCTTCTTGATGACACTCTCTTTAGAGAGAAACTGAGAGCTGCTATTGACGAAAAGAACTTTTTGTTGACCAAAAAATACAATGCTGCTCCAGTGGATTTTGATGTTGTGTACAGACAGACTCAAGAATTTGCTGAAAAGTTGGTGCCCTATTATGGCAATGTTTCTGTGACACTCGATGATGCACGGAAAAAAGGACAAAACATTCTGTTTGAAGGGGCTCAAGGTACACATCTTGATATTGATCATGGAACATACCCTTTTGTAACTTCTTCTAATACCATCGCGGGTAATGCTTGTAACGGTACAGGCTTTGGTCCTGTATATATAGATGCTGTGGTAGGAATTATGAAGGCATATACTACCCGTGTAGGCTCTGGGCCTTTTCCGACAGAGCTATTTGATGCAACTGGTGAAGAGTTACAGAATAAAGGTCATGAGTTTGGCGCGACCACTGGTAGGCGAAGAAGATGCGGTTGGCTAGACGGTGTCGTAGGTTCTGATTCCACCAGATTAAATGGTGTCACAGGGCTTGCCATTACCAAGCTTGATGTTCTTAGTGGCCAAAAAGAACTTAAAATTGCAACATCTTATGAGTTAGAGGGCAAGTCTTATTCTGCAATGCCTTGTAACATTAGAGAAGCTGCTGCGGTTACCCCGGTATATGAAACACTAGAAGGTTGGAAAGAAGAAATTGATGGTGTTAGAAGCTATGATGACCTCCCTTCCCAAGCGAAAGATTATATCAAAAGAGTTGAAGAGGTGTCTGAGGCACCGGCAAATATTATTTCAGTCGGACCAGATCGTGCTGAGACGCTATTGTTGAGTAACCCTTTTGAAAAATAGAAAAAGATCTCCCGTCCAGCTCTTTTAAACGGCTGGATAAAGAATTAACTTGAGGAAAATATGGCTAGAATTACCTGTGAAGATTGTCTTGAACAAATTGGTGATGATAATAGATTTAATTTGATTCATCTTGCGGTACAAAGAGTAAAGCAGCATCGTCAGGGTGAGCCTTTTCTTGCTGAAGGCAAGAACAAGGAAATTGTTATGACACTCAGAGAAATTGCCAATGGCAGAGTGACTTTTGCAAATATCGAGGAACTCCCCGATCAATCAGGGGCAACTGACGACGATAGTGTGATTCTTGGTGAAGATGTATCCGCCGTATCTTGAGACCTGTAGAGTAGAATAAAAATGAGTGTTGATTATTACGAGATTTTATCAGTAACCAGAAGTGCCAGCAGTGGTGAAATAAAAAAAGCGTATCGTAAGCTGGCAATGAAATTTCATCCAGATAGAAACCCTGGAGACAAGGAAGCTGAAGATAGCTTCAAATCTTGTACTGAAGCTTATGAAGTTCTGAGTGATGAAAAAAAGCGCGAAATTTACAACACTTATGGTCATGATGGGCTGAAGAATAGTGGATATAGTTCACCAGGAAGTGCTGAAGATGTTTTCTCGAGTTTTGGAGATATTTTCGGTGATCTTTTTGGTGGTGGTCAGAGAACGAGAGCAAGACAAGATGGTCCAGTTCAGGGGAATGATCTTCGCTATGATGTAGAGATCACTTTCATGGAAGCCGTGCATGGTGTCTCTAAAGAAGTAGAACTGACAAGGCGAGACACGTGCTGGACGTGCGAAGGCAGTGGCTCTAGGCCAGGACATAAGAAACAAACATGCCCAACATGTGGAGGTCGTGGTCAGGTTGTGCGATCACAAGGTTTCTTCCAAATGAGTTCCACCTGTCCGCAATGTCATGGACAAGGATCCATCGTAACTGACCCTTGTACAGATTGTCACGGTGAAGGTCTTGTAGAGAAGACCAAAAAAGTGGCACTTAAAATCCCGGCAGGTGTTGATACAGACGCTCGAATGCGATTGCGTGGTGAAGGTGAGGGTGGACGACGTGGTGGAGGGTCAGGTGATTTATATGTAGTAGTGCATGTAGAAGAGCATGACTTTTTTAAGCGCGATGGTGATACAATATATTGTCGACTCCCTGTGCCAATGGTTAAAGCCGCACTTGGTGCAAGTGTTGAAGTTCCAACAATCAACGGGAAAAAATCATTAGATATTCCTGCTGGATCGCAGTCTGGTGAACGATTTATCCTGAAAAAGGAAGGTGTCGTAAACCTGAGAGGACGTGGCAAAGGCGATATGGTTATTGAACTTCAGGTCATGACTCCTGTCAATCTCTGTGAAGAACAGAAAAAAGCATTACGTGAATTTGACACTTTATGTCAGGAACACGGTCAGGATACCGAAGAAGAAGGTTTCTTTAAGAAGTTCTTCCACGACGTTTTAGGGAAAAATTAGCCCAAGAAAAAGAGGAAGCTGGATCCAGTTTTGCTTTTATAGAATCGACACAGTTGATATTGTAAGTAATTTTAATGTTTGCCAAAGTCACATATTAATATGTAAAGCCCTATGAGGAAAATAGTATAATGTCAGACGAAACAAGCGCAGAATTTACTCAT
Source organism: Desulforhopalus sp. (assembly GCA_047622095.1). Classification (GTDB taxonomy): domain Bacteria; phylum Desulfobacterota; class Desulfobulbia; order Desulfobulbales; family Desulfocapsaceae; genus Desulforhopalus_A. Next base: position 15,009 of record JBLHNU010000022.1, on the reverse strand, counting down.
TTTGATGATCAGGGAAATGCTGTCATGGTGGATGTGGGTGGTAAAACGGCGACCGTTCGTGTGGCTAATGCTGCAGGCTCAATTACTATGTCACCCCGCGCATTCGAAATGGTTAAGGGTGGAACAATGTCGAAGGGCGATGTTCTTGGTATTGCAAGGGTTGCTGGTATAATGGCTGCTAAGAAAGTTGACAGCCTTATTCCCCTTTGTCATCCACTTTTGATAAGTAAGGTAAATATCGATTTTGCATATCATGATGAAGATAATAGTATTGAGATTTTAGCAACCGTTGGAATGAGTGGTCAGACAGGTGTAGAAATGGAAGCACTCACTGCTGTTTCAATCGCAGCCCTGACTATTTATGACATGTGTAAGGCTGTTGATAAATCCATGGTCATTGGAGATATTCGTCTATTGAAGAAGACTGGTGGGAAAAGTGGAACCTATGTAAGGTAGTAAATTTATTTTGGTTGAGTTGGTATGATATTTAAGTGTATTGAGGAGAGAGTTAATGGATGAGAACAAACTCGATTTTTTTCGTAATGAGCTTGAATTGAAAAAACGAGAGATTTTAGATGAAGCTGGCAAGACAATGGGCGAAATGACGGATCAGACTACCAATGTTCCTGATCCTAATGACCGCGCGAGTATTGAGTCAGGGAGAAGTTTCGAGTTACGCATACGCGGCCGAGAACGAAAGTTATTGTCAAAAATTGATGAAGCTATTGCTCGAATAGATGAAGGTACCTTTGGGATGTGTGATGCCTGTGAAGAAGAGATAGGGTTAAAACGTCTTGAAGCCAGACCGGTCACTACTCTCTGTATTGATTGTAAAACAGCCCAGGAAACACAAGAGAAATCTAAAGGATTATAGGCGACATGCCTGAGCTCCGAAAAGACCCCGTTATCGGGCGATGGATAATTATTTCTAAGGAAAGAAGTAAGCGGCCAACGGATTTTCCAGTGGAAAAATTCGCAGGTACCGGAGGATTTTGTCCTTTATGCCCCGGTAACGAATCTTTTACACCTGAGGAAGTATTAACCATCCCTGGTAATAGGGAAGATGGCAACTCGGAGTGGCAGGTTAGAGTAGTTCCCAATAAATATCCTGCACTCGTGATAGAGGGCGATCTCGCAAAAGAAGGTATAGGGCTTTATGACCAAATGAATGGGATTGGAGCCCATGAGGTTATAATAGAGACCCCCAATCATGACGAAAAATTTGTCGACTTATCTACTCAAGATATGGCAAAGGTTTTTCGTGCTTATAAAGAAAGAATATTAGATCTGGAAAACGATCCTAGATTTAAATATGTTATGGTGTTCAAAAACCATGGCCGGGCCGCTGGCGCATCTCTTGAGCATTCCCACTCCCAACTCATTGCACTTCCCATTCTGCCTCGGATGATTGTTTCAGAATTAACTGGCGCAAAATCCCACTACAACTATAAAGAACGCTGTGTTTTTTGCGATATTATTCGTCAGGAAATCAAAAGCAAAGATCGTGTTGTATGTCAGAACGACTCATTTATTACCATAACACCATTTGCACCTCGGACTCCATTTGAAATGTGGGTGTTGCCCAAAAAACATTCATCTCAGTATACTTCAATGGATGAAGGCGAGCTTCTTGAGTTGGCCGAGTTATTTCGAGAATCGTTACAGCGATTGAGTAAGTGCATTGAAAATGTACCGTATAATTTTGTCCTACATACGGAACCACTACACTCGAAAGGATTAGATTACTACCATTGGCATTTTGAAATAGTTCCTAAATTGACCTCTATTGCTGGATTTGAATGGGGTACGGGGTTTTATATAAATCCGTTACCTCCAGAAGAGGCCGCTGCTTATTTACGAGATAGTATAGCTGTAAATGATTAAGGGGTAATCAATGAAAAAAATACTACTAGTCGATGACGAGCCTTCAATACAGATTGTTTACCGTGAAGAGTTTGAAGATGAAGGCTATGAAGTGTTATCAGCTCTAAATGGTGAGGAAGGATTAGAGATATTCCAAACTGAGAAACCTGATATTGTCATTTTAGATATTCATATGCCGGGAATGAACGGTATTGAGGTGCTCCGGCAGATGAAAAAGCAACGATCTGATATCCCGGTTATCCTCAGTAGTGCATTTCAGGAGTTTCAAAGCGATATTAGTTCATGGGCTTCTGAGGCATATATTGTTAAATCTGGAAATCTCGATGGATTAAAGGCTGCGGTAAAAAGACTTTTGTCTCCTGCGTAGTGTAAAGCGTTTAATTATTGATTACCTAAGGTGCTCACTGCAAATTATGAAAGATATTCAAAGCCAGTTTGATAGTAGAAGAATAAATATTAAAAAAGTTGGTGTAAAGAAAGTTTCATACCCCATTATTGTTAGAGACAAATCACAGAAAAAACAACACACAATTGCCACTGCCAATTTATATGTGAATCTGCCCCATGAGTTTAAGGGTACACATATGAGTAGATTTGTTGAAATTCTCAATGAGTGTCGCGGGGAGATAACAATGAAAAGTTTTTCTTCCATCCTTGTTAAGATGAAAGAAAGACTTGATGCAGAGGCCTCTCATTTAGAACTCGAATTTCCATACTTTACAAAATGTGAAAAAAACGGTCGAGATTATGTTGCAAATTACAAATGTGCAATGCATGGTTCACTGCTTAAAGAAGGTAATCTCACATTGAGCATTGATGTACCTATCTGTTTACCAAACTTTGAAAAAAAACAGGAAAGGCTTCCCGGTTCCATGGGAAGTTGGGGTACAGTTCAGGTTAGCGTAAGATTCAATCAGTTCTTTTGGATTGAAGATCTACTCGAATTGATTGAAAAATCAGTGGAAAGGGAGTTGAATGAAACTTTTCATAATACCAGTGGTTCTCTCTCTGTTGAGTCGTTGTCAAAAACTGTAGCTTCAGGCTTGGAAGATACAAATGAGATTGAATGGTTCTCTGTCACTGTACATAATTTTGGTGACGATTTTTCTACGTTTGCAGCTGTTAAATCCTGTTGATTGCCTCAAAACCGGACACTGGTTGGAAGACTGGGACTGTGTTCGGTAGCCCTCGGAGTCGTAGCTTAGCTGAGGTGTATAATTGCCCTGAAGAAGGATTGGATCTATTTGAAAAGATTCAATCTGTAACGCAATAAACGATAAACCATACTACTAGATTCCTATGCGCGATTTATTATTTGAAATTGGAACAGAAGAAATTCCAGCTGGTTATCTCCAGCCTACTTATAAACAAATAAGTGAGAAATTTGAACGAAAAGCCAAAGATTTGAGAATTGCACATGGTGCAGTGAAGGTGATGGGCACCCCTAGACGGCTAACGCTCATAGTTACTGGTGTGGCAGATTTTCAAACAGATATTAAGGAAGAGTTACTCGGGCCTTCTAAGAAAGCTGCCTATGATGCAGAGGGAAACTTTACAAAAGCAGCTGAGGGTTTTGCTCGTTCAAAAGGTGTTCAGCCAGGAGATCTTAAAATTGTAGACACTCCTAAAGGTGAGTATCTCATGCTCATCCGTGAGGTTGTCGGCAAGCCTTCGGCAGATTTACTTCCTGATGTGCTGAGTGAGATTATAAAGGAATTATCCTTTCCTAAGTCGATGGTTTGGGGGGCAAATACAATCTCTTTTGCTCGACCTATTCAATGGCTACTCGCTTTGTTGGGTGATCAGGTTATACCATTTACCCACCAGGGAATGGCATCATCAAATATGACTGCAGGCCATAGATTTCATGCCAATACTAAAATTGAGGTGGATGGCGTAGCATCATACCTAGAGCAACTTGAAAAACATCACGTAATGATTGATCCGGTAGCGCGTCGGGAAAAGGTTGTTCAAGAGATCAACAGTGCTTTAGAGGCCAACAAGGAACTTGTTGGTGGGACTGTTGCAGTTGATGAAGCTTTGGTTGATACCGTTACGAACTTGGTCGAAATTCCGTTTGGTGTATGTGGTACGTTTGATGAGAAGTTTCTCGATCTTGTACCGGAAGTTCTCATTACCTCTATGCGTGAGCATCAGAAATACTTCCCGGTTGTTGATAGCCAAGGCAAATTGATGCCAGGTTTTATTGCTGTGAATAATACAAAAGTTAATGATCCAGATGTCACCAAAAAGGGTCATGAACGTGTACTTCGGGCAAGACTTGAAGATGCTCTATTTTTCTTTAATGGAGATAAGAAAACCTCACTTGAGGAAAGAGCACGAGGACTCAATGGTATTATTTTCCAGGCAAAGCTCGGAACAATGCTTGAGAAAAAAGATCGACTCATGAAGTTGGTAAGGATAATCGCTGAAAAAGTAAATCCTGATTGTGTTGACAATGTAAGTAGATCTGCATTGTTGTGTAAAGCTGATTTACTCTCAGATATGGTGGGTGAATTCCCATCTCTGCAGGGAGTTATGGGTGCGGCCTATGCAACAGAAGATCAGGAAAATGCAGACGTTGTCTTGGCGATTAAAGAACACTACATGCCTAAACGTTCTGGTGCTCCGGTACCATCATCGGATACAGGAGCCATCCTCGCTTTAGCTGATCGTATTGATAGCCTTGCTGGTTGTTTTGGTATTGGATTAATGCCTACAGGAACAGCCGATCCTTTTGGCTTGAGGCGAATTACTCTCGCGATTTTGCATATTATTGAAGAAAAAGGCTATTGTCTTTCCCTGAGTGAAATTCTTTCAAAGGCTTTGGCTCTGTACGGTGATAAGGTCGATGGTTCTGCTGATACAGTAAATACAGTAATTGGTTTTGTAAAAGGTCGTTTTAAGAATGATCGTCTTGCAAAAGGTGAAAATGTTGGTGCTGTAGATGCCGCACTTGCTGTGTCCTTTGATGATTTAAATGACTGTTTACGTAGAATTGAGGCTATGAGTGAGATTTATAAAGAGCCGTCATTTGCAGTTCTTGCCTCTTCTTATAAGCGTATTCGTAACATTATTAAAAAGAATAATGATACTGAGGTCAATGAAGATTTACTCACCGATCAAGCAGAAAAAGATCTGTTTAATTTATTTACGAGCATTTCACCTAAGGTTAATGAAGCTGTTACAACAGGGCAGTATGGTAAGGCCCTTTCGTTGATGCTTGAGATGAAAGAACCTGTAGATGCCTTTTTCGATCAGGTTATGGTTATGGCTGAAGATCCTTTAGTTAAACAAAATCGTCTGAACATGTTGACCGGACTTGGTGAACTTATTTTGCAGGTTGGGGATATTTCCAAATTTCAGGATTAGGCTGCATAATTCATGAGTTGAGACTGTCTGCTTATTAAGCAGGGGTGTGGGACACTATACTTTCAGTTAAGTGTCTCACGCGTAAATAATGCAGGACTGTTGGATCGTGAAATGAAATAAAAAAAGGGGCTGTGTTCGAAAGAACACAGCCCCTTTTTTCGTGGCTCTAAAAACTACTAAAAATTACTTCTTCTTTTTGGGATGGCAAGCAGCGCACTTGTCAATTTTTTTGGCTTTGAGCTCTGGATTTTCTTTTGCCATTTTCTTATGACATGCGAGACAGTTACCGTGTCCTGCGCCTTTGATAGTGTCAAGCTTAAGCTTACCAACTTTTACGCCTGGTAAAACTTCAGCATTATGACAAGATTCACATTGCTGAATTTCTTGTCCATCTACATAAGCAACTTGTTTTCCATCAGCCATGCTGTGATGACAATCAGCACATTTTAAGACATCTTGATGCTGCTTATGTGGGAATTGGGCTGGTTTTGGCTTTTTGCTTTTTGCACCAACGATAGTGATGTCAGCAGGACCTGCATCAGCTGCGAAACAACTGGCAGAACCAACCAAAACGAATAAACTAACTACGGAACAAGCAAGAATCTTTTTCAGCATGATCAATCCTCTAGGATGAATTAATGATTACTACACATATCTAACAGCAATTTATACTGTGTATATACTGTTTTCCATTCTATTTGTCAATTTAGATAAGCGTCTGTAAATAATGAAAAAGTCCCACATTGTGGTACATGTTAGTTTGAGCCGTAACTGTGAAGCCCGCTGAGAAGAAAATTTACACCATAATAGGTGAAGAGTACTGAAACAAAACCAAATATTGCCATGAAGGCTATAGGTTTACCGCTCCATCCTCGGGTATATCTTGCGTGGAGTGCGAGAGCGTAAAAAAACCAGGTAATTAAAGACCAAGTCTCTTTAGGGTCCCAACTCCAGTAGGTTCCCCAGGCGGAGTTTGCCCATACTGCACCAGTTATAATCCCGGCAGTCAGCCAGATAAAGCCGAAAACCATGGTGGAGTGAATGATGGAATCAAGAACAGACAAAGATGGGAGACGAGTTGATGATTCTACGTTGTCTTGCCCACTTATATTGTTCATATTTTTCAGCAGGTACATAATACCAAGACCTGCAGCAACTGCAAAAGATGCATAACCAATAAAACAGGTGACTACGTGTGATATGAGCCAGTTTGATTGCAGAGCAGGTACGAGAGGACTGATGGTTTTCGAAATATCAGTAGAAAATGATGCATACGCCATCGCAACGAAGGCAAAAGGAATCGCAAACGCACCAATAACCTTAGTCTTGAATTTGATTTCTATCATCAAGTATAAAATAACAATAACCCAGGCAAAGAATACTACCGATTCATACATATTAGTGAGGGGGGCATGTCCAAATCCCATCTGGTATGATTCAGACCAGCGGAGAAGAAGCCCTGCTGTTTGGATTATCCATGCAAAAGCTGTAAAGGTGGTTGCGATTTTACCTATCTTAGGAGCCTTAAATACTACTATGGCAACATAGAGGAGGGTGGATAGCAAATAGGTAAATGTTGTTATTCCTAATAGAGTAGAACTATTCATTCAGTGGGCTCCGTAAAGATTTATAATCTTTTACTGGGTAATAATTAAATTAAACGAGTCAAAAGGTTATAAAATTAAAATAACTCAATATGAGTTGTGTGTTTTTTGAGTCTCGAGTTTATGGTGCTGTGATTGGAATCACAGGCCAAATTGATATCTTTCGAGTTTACATCAATTTTTCAATATGCTCTTCAAGCTTGGTAAAGATTTGTTGGAACGCCATTTTATTTTTATTGCTACTTCCACCAAGGACCAGTTTTTGTTTCGTGGAAGAATTGTCAAGGTAGAGCCATATGCGTCTGTGGGAGAGGAAAAAAGCCATATATAATCCAACAAGCATCAGCCCGCATCCTATATATACAATCCACACTCCTGGGTCTCTTGCTACTTGTAAGCCCGTTGCATACATCTGTTTGACATTTACGTTGTAACTATTGTTTTCTGTTGTGATAACTTTGGATTCGTCGTCTCCAAGCCACGTGAGGACAGCAGGGTTCTCACCATTTTTTAACCAGAGTTTTGTTCGAGTGACTCTTTGGCCTACAGCTTCTGCATTGACGATACCAAATCGAGTGTCAGCTTCTTCCCAGTTCTGCTGTTTTTGAAATGGAAGAATAATGTTTTTATGATTACCATTTTTAGTGTCTTCGATGGAAAATATAAAGTCCTGATAGCCCTGGTAGCTCGATTGGTAAAAGGTTATACCTTTGTATGTAAGTGGACTGTTGACCTGAATATCTTTTGTTAAGATTTCTTTTCCATTTTCGAGAACGGTAAGGGTACTCTGATATTCTTTAGGCATACCATTGTCATAAAATTCGATGATGAATCTGTCGCAACGGACTTCAAATCCAAGATCAATTGAAGATGAATTTTCTGATGAGAAAATCTTCGTAGTGCTCTTGAGCTCAGGAACCATCACACTTCCTTTGAAACCAAATTGTGAGCCTATAATGGCGCCGACAAAAATGACTAAAATCGACAAGTGTACTAAGTAGACGCCTGTTCGGCTGTATTTGCCTTTTTGGCCAAAGTACAGAATTCCATTTTCCAGTGTCTTGCTCTGAGGAGTAATACCAATTACTTTAAAGAGAACGGTTGGTTCAATCTTTTGCTTACCGTTTTCTGGGATTTGCCACTCCTTGCTGGTTCCCATTTTTGTAATTCTTTCAGGAGACATCTCAAGGTTATCTGTATGGATGATTTTCCATACTCGCGGAAATCGTTCGATACTACAGATAAGTAAGTTGAGACTTAAAATGAAAAGTAAAGAAAGAAACCACCAGGAATAATACATGTCTGGTATGTCGAGAATTTGCATGAATTGAGCTGCTTTAACCCCATATTGCTTGGCATAAAATCCGACACTCTCACCCTGTGGAATAATAGTACCTATAATAGAGGTTATAGCGAGTGCGCAAAGTGTAAAAATAGCGAGTTTTACAGATGCGAAAAAATTCCAGAATTGTTTTAGATTTGTCATAAGTTGTAAAACTAGTAATGGTTATTATTTATATGAAAATAAGATATAGCAAGTAAAACAAGGTTGCAATAAAAAGGCTTTGATTTAGGTCAAAATAGAAAAGAAAGTTGAGTTATGATGAATTTTATCAAGATTGCTAAAATAATCGATTTTGAACACAAACACATTAAATCTTATTCGGTAATGGGTAAAAAGATTGGTGTCGTGCGTGAAGACAATGGTGACTTTTTTGCCATTGAAGTTGGATGTAAGCATCAAAGTGCTGATTTGACAAAGGGGCCAATTAACGGCATGGTGGTAACGTGCCCTCGGCATCAATGGATGTATGATTTATCAACCGGAAAATGCCTCAACCATGAGTCAGTCGACTTGAGAAGACATGCTATGAAAATTGAAGATGGTAATATATTTATAAGTTTGTCTCCTATTGAATGACAACTTGAGATTGGAAAAATCGGGTAATAAATTCTGAAATGTCTTGCCATGAAAACTTAAAGATGGTATGTAGCTTGATTCTGAATTTACTTTTTTTTAACGCATATTTCAACTCGTTTCCCTACTCAGCTGATATGGGAAATCTGATATAAGGAGAATACCATGGCTAAAGTATGTGCAATTTGTGGCAAGGGACCAATGACTGGAAATAATGTTTCTCACGCTCACAACAAGACAAGAAGACGTTGGTTGCCTAATCTGAAGACTGTTCGTCAGGCAACTTCTGGTGGTAACACCAAGAGAATGAGAGTTTGTACTCGTTGCATTCGCTCAGGAGCGGTTGTAAAAACGGCATAACTTTCAGAAGTATAGTGTTTAAAGGCGAGAGGATTATATCCTCCTCGCCTTTTTTTTTAGGAGAAAATTATGAGCAATGAAGAAATAGAGTTTTTAAGTGTTGCTGAAGCTGCTCAACTCGTTGGAGCTATTCAGGAAGAAGAAGATATAGAAGTTGAAAACAGACAGATCCTCACGGTGTACAGCAAAGACAATAAGGAGCTGTGTTGGTTTGACTTTGCAGAAGTTCAGAACGATATAGGGAATATTGAGGCTGGGGAACGAAAAGAGGCTGTTCATGCCTATATCCTGCAACGAATTCCTGCTTGGGTAAAAGAGCTGTAAGACAGTTACAGTCAATGTTGATAAACTCGTAAAAAGGCCTTCCAAAACTCCCGATGGCTAAGTCCAAAAGTTCGATATACTAGGCGTAGTGTTTTTTACGGGGACTTGGCTATACATCTGGTACGCCAAGTGTCTGTCAAAAACCTACAACGAAGTAAATCGGACTTTTTACGACGCCATCAATGTTAAATGCAAGGAGCTTTCTTTATTCGCTATTTTCTATCCACTCTTTAAGTGGTGTGGAGTAGAGGTTACAGGTAGACATTGAGGCATTGCTGTATCGGTTTACAATTTCCTCTCCATGGAGAAAGGTTGAAACCGGCCTGTCTGAGGACACAACGACGACAATAATATTCTTATGTTGTGCAGTGAATCTGAGCGCTGAGTTGTATCGTGCTCCTCTGGCTCTATCTTCGTTTTGGACCTGGGGTCCGTCAAGCAGGCAAGCAAAACCGTGTAGGTGTAAATCAGCTCTTATATGAAGCGCCCCATCTACTTTGGACAGTCCCGTCGCAAGTCCTAGCTTATTGGGTTGTCTTAAGTCAATTGGTGGAGTGAGGGATTGGCCGGCGATTGATGTCGGCTGTTCTGCTAAATCGACGACGAATGTGCATCCAAACATTTTGTCTTCTGCATTGTGGACGAGTGATGCAATAATTTTAAAAAGATCGACGCGGGCAGAAGGTTCAAGGGGAAAGTCCAGCAGTGCTTCTTCCATCTCAAATAGTTTAGCTCTGTGCGTATTTGAGCTGTAACTTCCATCTCTAAAACTACACACCTTCTCATCGTCTACACTCAAAAAACCAAATTTTCCCTGAAAATCTGCAGTAATGTGAAATGGTTGGATTGGTTTTTTGGCAATACCTACAATACTCACACCATTTGAAATCAAAGATCTGCTCGAGTGCTCCACTGTTTGGAGCAGTTTTCGAACATGTTTGAAGTATGTTAGAAGAGGTTGCTGCGACGTTTCGAATTTAGCGATGAAATTTACGTTGCATAGAGATCTGGGCTCTACGAATGTCAGTGAGCCGTATGGACGTTTTCCTTCTTCGTTCGTTTTCGAAATACCGAGAACCGCATCGAGTAAAGGGTATACGCGTATCTGAAAATCTAGTCCTAATTGAGCGCAAGCTTTGTCAACAATACAGTCTCGTACAGCGTGATTTGCGTATTCTCTTAAAAATGAGCCCGAGATGCCAGTGTAAAGGTTGCTGTCGTTTGCAATATCATGGGATAGTCGGAGGACTGCATGTTCTAGCCAACACTCGGTGGGTGCTAGGGAGCATATGTTGGGATGGTGCTCTGTAAACCACATTTGGTAGTAAATAGGACTGGAGCTACCTCCATATGAAATAAGCCCATCAAGTTGCAAGTCGTCCTGTGGTTCAATGTTGTTATAGGGAAGCCAGGCATTTGTGTCATCAATTGACCTGCACCAGTGCGTATTACCAAGATACGTCGCTTTAAGAATTGGTTCATAACCTCGCATTAGATTCTGAGGGTCACAGATATGTAATTCATCTTTCGGGCCCAGAGAAAAGATGAGAGCAGTCCTGCTATGACCTGAAAAAAGTGTGAGACCGTCGCGTAATCCGCTTAATGTGTCTCTAATGCATCGATTAATAAATGGATCTATTTGCAAGGCGTCACCTTAATACATGAGCCCGTTGATTTACTGCCTTTTAGCCCGATATCTTCGTTATACGAAAAAAATAATCCTCGCAGGTAAGCGCAGACTCCGATATCAAACATATGGCTGTGGTTATTGTTCTCCTATGCCTCGGAGTCTTCGCTTTCCTGATCTCGAACCAGATAGCGAAGACTTCGAAATCCTAGTAAATCGACAGACTCATACATGTATTTATTCGAACATTTTCAACCTACAATGATTTGTCTCCTCTAATAATAGTATATTTTTTGATTAAAAAATGCATTTTAAAAATATGTTTATGGAGATTAATCCAAGTAATAATTAAGAGTCCAAAGGTTGGATATCCCAGAACTCTTCTGGAGGTAACCAAAGAAAAAAAGGTTTACCAACGATTGTTGTCTTTATACTGTCGTCTGTATCTGTTGGATGAGTGGTGCTTTCGATTTTGATGGCGGCGATTGTTATAATGACCTTTTTTTCTGCTGCCGTGTTGTTTATGTACGACAATTGGTTCTCTGTGATAATTGTATCCTCTTGAGTGAGGTCTATTGTGTGTAATACGAGGGGAATAATTCCTTGGTGACTGGTTAAAATGTCTGTTGTGCTGACGGCGTGATGGTTTATGTACTATGATTCTTTCTTGGTAACGGTGAGAACTTTCGGCTCTAATAACAGCTCCTATAATACCTCCAACCGTAGCACCTAGTAGAGTCGATTCAACATTTCTACCGACCGCTTGTCCCATAATGGCTCCTGCGCCACCACCTATAATAAGTCCATTGACTCCACGGTCGTTTGCATTTGCTGTATTTGCTATGGGTACGATTAGACATAATGTGATTACGAGTTTGAATAGAACTTTCATGATTTCCTCCAGGGGTTATAAGTAATAAAATGGTTTCTGCTTCCATTTATTTATATAATCAGAATGGCCTGAGGAAAAGTGGATACGAGGTCATATCTCCTGTGGTGCTCGTAGATGTCGACCCGACATGGACTGCAACTGGTCATAATAACGCGTAAAAGCAGGAGCTAGATTTTCCGGAGTATCTAGTGTGGAAAGAGGTCGAACACGTTCGTATAAAGCAATATACGTAGGATGATGAAAAGAAGAGGTGTGATTGAACAGTAGGATTTTCTGAATAGCCTGGAAAATGCCGGTAATTATGGAGTAATGCTTTTTTCAATAAACTGTCCGGTAGCTGGGTCTCTGTAGCGTAAAATTGCTCGCACTGATCCTTTGAGAGGGCTCGCCAGCTTAACAGTGAATTGTTGTTTTCCTGGTCTTGTTTTTGTTAAAAGCCACTTAATGTTGCCGTTACCGCTAATCTTCTTGGGTTTAGGGCTAGCTGATTGAACCTTGTTTTTATTGCTAAGCGATTGTTCCACGATGATGCTCGGGGGGGCTGGTTTGCCAATTGAAATCTGTAAAACTGTGGTATTGCCGGAAGCTTTAATGTACTTCCCTGAGACAGGAGCAGCAGTTGCTGATATAGGAATGAGGAGAATCAGGAGTAAAGCTATGAGAACGGTTTTGTATAATTCTAATGTACATGTTTTTTTGAGTTGCATTTTAGTTCTTTTCGCTAGGGTGATATGGGTGTGGCCCGTTGGTATTTATTCTACTATATCATACTGTAATGATTCTGTATTCCAATGATAGCCTTCCCCAAGCCAAATCTCTTCTATAAGGTCAATTTCATTTTCAAGGCTTTTGATTCCTGAAAATTTATCGTACACGATCAATATTTCCTTGTCGCTGATAGTGTTATCGCTATCAGCGTCTGCCCAGTGATGAAGGCTCGTCTCGATTTTCGTACTGCCAGAAATCGGTACATCTTTTCCTCCAGCAGTTGCTATTGTGCCTAAAAATTCAAATGAACTGTTTGTTGGAGTGTCAATTTGAATTAAATAGAAGAAAAAGGTAGGCACTCTAACCTTCGCAATCCATTTTAGTATGGCCATGTTTGAAGTGTTGCCACTTGGATCCGGTTGAACTTGAAGTATTGTGGAATTGGGTGGAAGTTCTTCTTTTAAAATAAACGCTAACTCTTTGTCAGACTCGCCCTCTAATTCAATAATTACTGGAAAAGGTCGGCCATTGGTACAATGTTCAGGTGCAATTCTTGTGGCAGTAAAGGATACGGGTTTACTTGTCTGGAGGGAGAAAAACATGAACGCAAGTATTACTCCAAAGAGTGTCCCAGATAAAAGTAGTATGGGCCAGATTTTTTTACCTGGTTTCTCTAATTCGGGGATAACTTCCGGAGGAGTTTCAGGTGACTTTTCTTCAGAAGCGGCTGGTTCTTTTTTTTCAAGAATTTCGTCAAGGGGGACACTGAGAGCCTCAGCTAATCGAATGCCATTTTCCTTTTTAATACTCGGATAGCGTTTGTTTTCCCAGCGCGAGATAGTGTCCGTTGTGACATCTACAGCAGTGGCAAGGTAGAGCTGGGTTAAGCCCTGTTGCTCGCGTAATAGTTTTATTTTTTGCCCGTCAATTTGAATCATCGTCATTGGGCCGGGAAAAGAGTTCTCTGTCATCTTGTCTAAGTCAAATAGTGAGAATTATACGTTAATTGGTCAGTTATAATAATTTTTTTGAAACTTATAAAATAATAATTACAACACAAGTAAATGAAGCGCATTCAAACCCTACGTCACCCGATATCCATCCATTCATCTGGAAATTTACTGTTTGAAGGGTACACTGAAATCAGGATGTAACAGTAAAAAAACAATGAGGAGGATGCAATGAAAAAAATATTACCAATACTAGCTGCAGTACAATTTATATTTATTATGAGTTCTTGGTCATTTGCTGCAAGTGATAAATGCACCGTAGTTCGTGCAGAAAACAATAAATTAATTTTGGAGTGTAATAAGAAGACAGAATCGTTTCAGATAAACGATAAAATTAAAATAAAATCTATGAAAAAAAAGAGCATTGAAGGATGTTAACAAATGGTGAAGTCACTTCTGTCGTGAAATCACCATTCAAACCGAACAACATTGTCAAGCGGATCTGATTTAGTGATTCTTACTTTAACTATGGATCCGTTTGCAATGGACCTTCCTCCCTGTGGAGGAAGATCAATATCCATGAGGATATCAGTGAGCAGTAAATTGACTCTTTTAGGTCCCGCATTTATTACAAGGGCGTCGATTTTCTGGCCTTTTCGGTCCGCAAGATACTTCAGTAACCAGTATCGTTGTCTTTGTTGCCGTACATTGTTGGCGGAGGAGAGTGTTCTGCTCAGAACTGAAGTGAAATCCTTGGACATTTCCTCTGTAAAACATGGTTCCTGCCTACGCACGATAGAATTCAATTGATGCTGCATGACGAGATCAAGCAAACGTCTGATCGGCGAGGTGATGGTGGTATAGTGAGAAACGCCTAAGCCAGAATGCGGTTTGGCTACAGTAGACATTTCGCCTCTAGGCATATTTTTCCGTTGCAGGGTGTTTTGAAAGAGGTCGCTGTCTTCACCGTGGACAATCCTCTTTTTTAGAGGAGGTTGTGATCTGAAAATGCCTGGAACGAGTCTGTCTGCCACGTATTTTGCGGTTACAGAATTGGTTAAAATCATCATTTCTGAAACAATGGTTCTTGCGGGCGTGTCACTTTGCGCAAGGTTGACGTGTACCTTTCCCTGATGGTCGATAAAGACATTAACATCTGGGAAAGGAAGAAGCAGAGCGCCTTGTTCCAGCCTGTTTTTCCGCAATTTTTTACGCAGCATATTAAAGAGTTTTATCTCTTCATCACTGTCCAGCATTTTATCAACTTCTTCATACGTGAGTCTGCGTTTGACTTTGATAATTGAAGGATAGATTCTCACCCTAAGAATTTCAGCTTCAGGGGAAAGGAGAACCATGAAGCTGAATGCAGC
>JBLHNU010000021.1:0-85126 GCA_047622095.1 Desulforhopalus sp. | reverse complement strand
CACCAATTATGCCGATTTCTTCGTTGGACTCAAATTTTAATCCTCAAAATACTCAATGTATTCCTCCGGTTAAAATTATCGTCCGCCTTGAACTCGACAGAATTTGCAGGTTTTCGTTCAGGCACTAACTAATACGGTTACGATTTCATTTTCCGAAACAGTGTTGTCCTGTTAACGCCTAAAACCTCAGAAGCCTTATTTACAGAACCGTATTTATCAAGGGTTTGTTGAATGACCTGTTTTTCAAGACCACCCATAATCTCCTTGAGAGTACGGCCTGACTCGGCATTCAAATTGGTAGTAGATTTTTTTGCCATATTAGAAATAGCAGCACACATACATGGAGGTAAATCTTCGGGCAAAATCTCGTGACTCTGGCTTGTTACCAAAAGACTTTGAATTGTATTTTCCAGCTCACGAATATTACCTGGCCATCTGTATGTTAAAAAGATATTCATGGTACCATCAGGGCAGATGATATCTTTTTTATATTTCACACCAAAACGTTCTAGAAAGTGATTTACCAGACCTGGAATCATACCAGGAACCTGCCTGAGAGGTGGAATGTCAACAACCGCGACACGAAGTCTATAAAAAAGATCTATACGAAAATTTCCTTTTTCAACTTCCTCTTCAAGATTACGATTGGTTGCCGCAATTATTCGAACATCTACCTTCTTAGGTATCGATGACCCAACCCGCATGACCTCCTGATCCTGTAAAACCCTTAGCAATTTCGCCTGCATAGTAAGAGGGAGTTCACCAATTTCATCTAAGAAGATGGTTCCTTTGTTGGCAATCTCAAAGTGACCAATTTTCCCTTTACTATTAGCTCCTGTAAAAGCACCTGGCGCATAACCAAACAACTCTGACTCTATGAGATTTTCAGAGATGCTTCCGCAGTCCACCTTAAGATACATTTCGTCTTTCCGCGGACTATGTTCATGAGCCATTCTGGCAAAACGATCCTTACCGACTCCGGTTTCACCAAGCAAGATAATTGTTGCATCGGTTGCGGCTACACGTTTAACAAGTTGAGTCACTTCTCGTATTTGGGGTGCTTCGTAAGTATTTTTAGGTGTTGGAGCGGAGGAAGACAGGAGTTCTATTTGATCGTGATAAATTGAAATAAGTTTTTTCTGCTGGATGATCTGTTCACGCATCTGACCGATAAGTGTGACATCTCGGACAAGAGTTATGACCAGGCTAAGATTTTTTTCATCATCAAAAACAGGATTACCACGCAGTACTACCCTTTTGCCATTTTTTAGTACCTGAACACTGGTAACAGGCTTTTGCCTCTTAACCACCATGGGATTGACGATTTCATCAAAAACGCCTTTTTCCCGTAGCACCCTGACGTTTTGTCCTAGTAGATCCTCAGATTTTAAGCCGGTCAACTTCTCATACATACGATTGACGTGCAATGTCGTTCCATCCTTATCGGTGACATAAACACCATCATCAAGTGCTGCTAATATGTTCTCCAGATAGGGAGCTAGTTTAGTGCGATATCCATCCATCGATGTACCTTAATTATGTAAAACTGCTTTTCCATCATAAGCAAAAAAAGCAGTTCTACGTGTAAGCCTCAACTGGCTTTATTTGTACATAACATATTCGATTGTTTTCTTCAGAATCATGCCTTCACATCATTTTGTTGGGCAATCTCCCGAAGCATTAAATACTTGTCATTATCAAGAGATACATCACCTAACAGATAGTCCCTTCCTATATTGATATATTTTTGAGTCCCGAGCCTATGATAGGCAAGTAACTCATATTCAACATTTTTATCTTTTAAGAAATCAACGATGGCCTGAATATCTTCTTTTGTATCGTTAAATCCTGGAACCACTGGGGTGCGAACCCGAATTTTCAATTTGGGATAAGCTTCTCTGATCGCGTTAAAATTCTCTAGAATACGTTCATTCCCATATCCGGTAAATTTTGAGTGCTTTTCCGAATCCATGCATTTAATGTCAAACATAATCATGTTGCAGTACTTACATGCTTCCAGGTAATCCTCTTTGGATGCATAACCACAGGTTTCAATAGCACTCTTCATATACCTGTGTTTTGCTTCCTTCAAAAGTGCTATCGCAAATTTAGGTTGGGCAAGAGGCTCTCCACCACTGAGAGTGAGGCCACCACCAGAACGTGCATAAAAAGAAGCATCCTTTTCAACCTGATCGATGACGTCTTTAACATTCATCGTATCCCCATAAGAAACAAGAGCTTCTGCTGGGCATACATCAGTACAGGCCAGGCAATTGTTACACTGATTCCAATCTACTTTGATTTTATCATTGTCACCCTGAACAAGAGCTCCGACCGTACAGACTTCAGCACAACGAACACATTCTGACAAGGTGATACATTTTTTTTCGTTGTACGCAAGCTCAGCCTGAAACTTTTGAGATTCCGGGTTACTACACCACTGACAGGCGAGAGGACAGCCCTTTAAAAAGACAACAGTTCGGATACCCGGCCCATCATGAACAGAGTACTTCTGTATATTAAAAACAGTCCCTTCTATAGATGCAATATCGTTATTTGTCATAATCTTGACCAGGTTAGTCTAACCCCGATAAAGGGGATAAGTACGTTGGTGGTTACGTTAAGTTTTTAGTGTTTAAAGAGTCTCCAGTTATCTTCTTTTCACGATAGTTTTCCTGGAGTAACGTACTAAAAATGAAAAACAAAAAAGCCCGCCACAACACTGGCGGGCTCGTAAAATCACACTGTCAATTTATGACATTTCGTCATGTCCAGTACGGGCAATAAGGTCATTCTGGAGATCTGGGGAAAGATCACAGAAGTATGCTGAGTACCCGGCGATACGCACAATCAGACTGCGATACTTCTCAGGATCCTGCTGAGCAGCAACCAGAGTAGACTTATTGATTACGTTAAACTGTACGTGCCACAACTTAAGATCCACCATGGTACGGATGAAAGATACCATCTTATCTGTTCCTTCCTCACCTTCGAGTGACTTAGGAGTGAACTTGATGTTCAGCATACGTGCTGCGCGATCACGGTGTCCGTAGTTCTTGGAGTTGTAGTTGGAAAGAAGAACTGAAGTAGGTCCGGTCTTATCAGCACCGTGAGATGCGGAAGAACCATCAGAAAGTGCTGTCCATGCGAAACGTCCGTTTGGACTTGCACCAACGACCTTACCAAAAGGTACGTGGGAGGTGAATGGTACGTAGCGAATATCGTTATGCATTCCCAACTCAGCACTATACTTCTGACCGTAGAGTACGTTCAATGCATCGATTTCCATTGCGATATCATCCGCATATGGATCATCGTTGCCGTAACAAGGTGCAGAAAGAAGGATCTGACGAACATCTTCTTTACCTTCAAAGTTACAGGCACAGGCGTCAATAACTTCCTGCATGGTCAACTTCTTCTCTTCGTAAACAAACTTCTTAATAGCAGAGAGTGAATCAACCAAAGTTCCAAGCCCCATGTGCTCAAAGTATCCGAGGTTAATACCTTCTGGAATTTGAGGAGTATGGAGATCGAGACAATGCTTCATACAAAGATCGTGCATTGCAGAACCCATAGGCTGTGCAAAGTGCTTAGCACGCAGGTTGTTGATTACGTACTGCTGATGGAAAGCGGTTTTGAGGAAATACTTATGCATTTCAACATATGCATTCCAGAACGCATCCCAGTTTTCAAATTTAGTAGGATCACCAAGACCAGGTGCAAGCTGCTCGTCACCGTGCTTTTGCATCTTACCGTTGTTGAGTACCATCTCAAGTGCTGCAACAAAGTTAATGTATGCACCACCAGAGGTGTAGGTATCACGGTTTGGCATACGAGCTTCAGTACAACCAGAAACCGCATAATCATACGCTTCAGCAAAGGTTGCGCCCTTAGATACATAGAGAGGTACTACTTCCTCATCGTTGATCAGCTTAGGGAAACCGGAACCATCTTTGATGGTCTCAGAAACGTCAGCTAAAAAGCGCTCTGGTGAACGAGAGTGAACACGTGCTGCAAGATCAGGGTAATGCAGTGGGAACTCACGCTTGGATTTGAGGAACATGTAGCTCAGTTCATTGGTTGCATCTCGACCTTCTGGGGTCTGACCACCAATGGTCACTGCTTCCCAGTGTGCATAGCCTTCGTTGAATGCGCCACCAGTAGGAGATACATAGAGGTCGATAAACTGTGCCATTCCAACCCAGAGACACTCAAGGAGCTCTAGAGCCTGATCAGCGTTGATGGTGCCAGCGTCTATGTCTGCTTTGTAATATGGATACAGGTACTGATCCATACGACCGTTTGATACGATGGTACCCGTCTTCTGCTCGATACGGGAAAACATCTGGGTGAACCACTGAGACTGAACCGCTTCATGGAAGTTGGCTGCTGGATGCTCAGGTACACGCTCACAGATGTCTGCCATTTTGAACAGTTCCATCTTGCGGGTCATGTCGGTTTCTTTTTCGGCAAGTTCACGGGCCATTACTGCATGGCGACGTGCCCAAGTGATGATTGCATCACATACGATAACAATTGACTGAAGGAAAGGCTTCTTCTCTACGTTATCAATTGGAGAGAGTGGATCTAGTGCTTCAATCTTATCGAGTGCTTCCTGCTTCAGACCACCGAAACCACGTTTGAGTACTTTTTCGTAGTCATGGACCCACTGGATGGAAGAACGAAAAGATGACGTCTCGTTTACGATAAAACGGGAATGCAGTCCGTCTGGATCGTCATAGGAAAGTCTGTGAACTTCTGGTGGAAAAGCTGCATTTAATGCTTCGTGGTAGGTCTTACCTTTCCAGTATGGCGCGATATCTTCTACAACAATCTTAGCATCTGCTTCTGAGATAGAAAATGGAGACTCAGTACGGTTTGGAAGATCCTTTACTGCGATACCAAGGAAATCACCATCAAGCTCTGGGTACAACAGGCCATAACGACCCTTTACACCTGCACGACCACAGATGAGGTTATCTTCATCTATGTATACTGTGATGTTTTCAGCGATTTTTTTCAGAGCCTTGGCCCAACGAAGACAAAGCATCTCACCTTCGGTCTCTTTCATAGACTCGGTAAAGTACTGAGCACGCTCTACATCAATTACAGGCTTTACGTTATCAAAGGTATCAAGAATCTTAAATACGCGGGGATGGGACGCGCGGTACATATCTTCTTTACCTTCAATCTTGTCTAATAAACGCTGCTCGTGGGGGGATACACAACAATCCATGGTGGTCTCCTTAATGTTTTGAGTCAAGTGATAGAAGGTATAGATATTTTACGTATCCTTATTTCCTATCAGCTTTGGGAATAATTCTTGTTTTAAATCTTGTAGCAATGTGTGTGCCATTTTTAATTCCCACAAACATTTCCCCTGAAAAGACATGCAGCATTGTCATATTTGCACTAAAACGCACTGTTCTTAAAGAGAAACTGCACATGTTTTATCTCGACATATTAGACCGTTAACTACATATTCTGTTCTCGAAGTATAAGAGAAATAATGGATACTCTGAGGTTTGTATTTTGTACTGGTTCAAGACAATAGGAAGAAAATAAAATGAAAGGGTATGATGCAAAAACAGCAACAACGGCATTGGCGCGTTGCATTTTTGCAGCAACACTAAGAGGGCAAGCGGTTTGCAGACGCAAAATCGGTGATATAACGAAAATTAAAGAGAGGAATTGAGAGTTGCACAAGTGCGACAAGATGCATCTATGCAACGAAACGATCAATTCGCAAAAAAATAATATTTAAAATATATGTATAATTTAGAAAGGTTAGACCGCCTTCCAGACAATATTCAAACCCATTCCTGCAAGGCTTACAAAAAGAATCTTTCTGTAGGAGTATTCGTTGAGCCTTGACGAGAGCCAGATCCCCATTTTACTCCCCAGTAAAACTGCTGGTGTGGCTATGAGATAAATAAGCATGACATTTGAGTCTATCTGCCCTGTCACCGCCTTAGCGGAAACTATAAAAATCCCTGTTATTATAAATCCGGCACCCAAAAGTCCCTTAACTGCTCTTGCAGGGCAACCGCTATAAGCAATGTATTCGGCAAGAAGAGGGCATTGCGATCATGACGGCCCAAACCCTGCAACACCATTCACAAAGCCGCCAAAGCACCACCCCGCGGCAATTAACAATAACTCCGACATTGCTATTCCTTAAATAAAAAGAGGACACATCATAGATGTCTCCTTATAGGTGCGTGGCAGCAAGCCGATTGTCGTAACTAGTGCTCGACCGAAAACCACCAATTATGCCGATTTCTTCGTTGGACTCAAATTTTAATCCTCAAAATACTCAATGTATTCCTCCGGTTAAAATTATCGTCCGCCTTGAACTCGACAGAATTTGCAGGTTTTCGTTCAGGCACTAACTAATACGGTTACGATTTCATTTTCCGAAACAGTGTTGTCCTGTTAACGCCTAAAACCTCAGAAGCCTTATTTACAGAACCGTATTTATCAAGGGTTTGTTGAATGACCTGTTTTTCAAGACCACCCATAATCTCCTTGAGAGTACGGCCTGACTCGGCATTCAAATTGGTAGTAGATTTTTTTGCCATATTAGAAATAGCAGCACACATACATGGAGGTAAATCTTCGGGCAAAATCTCGTGACTCTGGCTTGTTACCAAAAGACTTTGAATTGTATTTTCCAGCTCACGAATATTACCTGGCCATCTGTATGTTAAAAAGATATTCATGGTACCATCAGGGCAGATGATATCTTTTTTATATTTCACACCAAAACGTTCTAGAAAGTGATTTACCAGACCTGGAATCATACCAGGAACCTGCCTGAGAGGTGGAATGTCAACAACCGCGACACGAAGTCTATAAAAAAGATCTATACGAAAATTTCCTTTTTCAACTTCCTCTTCAAGATTACGATTGGTTGCCGCAATTATTCGAACATCTACCTTCTTAGGTATCGATGACCCAACCCGCATGACCTCCTGATCCTGTAAAACCCTTAGCAATTTCGCCTGCATAGTAAGAGGGAGTTCACCAATTTCATCTAAGAAGATGGTTCCTTTGTTGGCAATCTCAAAGTGACCAATTTTCCCTTTACTATTAGCTCCTGTAAAAGCACCTGGCGCATAACCAAACAACTCTGACTCTATGAGATTTTCAGAGATGCTTCCGCAGTCCACCTTAAGATACATTTCGTCTTTCCGCGGACTATGTTCATGAGCCATTCTGGCAAAACGATCCTTACCGACTCCGGTTTCACCAAGCAAGATAATTGTTGCATCGGTTGCGGCTACACGTTTAACAAGTTGAGTCACTTCTCGTATTTGGGGTGCTTCGTAAGTATTTTTAGGTGTTGGAGCGGAGGAAGACAGGAGTTCTATTTGATCGTGATAAATTGAAATAAGTTTTTTCTGCTGGATGATCTGTTCACGCATCTGACCGATAAGTGTGACATCTCGGACAAGAGTTATGACCAGGCTAAGATTTTTTTCATCATCAAAAACAGGATTACCACGCAGTACTACCCTTTTGCCATTTTTTAGTACCTGAACACTGGTAACAGGCTTTTGCCTCTTAACCACCATGGGATTGACGATTTCATCAAAAACGCCTTTTTCCCGTAGCACCCTGACGTTTTGTCCTAGTAGATCCTCAGATTTTAAGCCGGTCAACTTCTCATACATACGATTGACGTGCAATGTCGTTCCATCCTTATCGGTGACATAAACACCATCATCAAGTGCTGCTAATATGTTCTCCAGATAGGGAGCTAGTTTAGTGCGATATCCATCCATCGATGTACCTTAATTATGTAAAACTGCTTTTCCATCATAAGCAAAAAAAGCAGTTCTACGTGTAAGCCTCAACTGGCTTTATTTGTACATAACATATTCGATTGTTTTCTTCAGAATCATGCCTTCACATCATTTTGTTGGGCAATCTCCCGAAGCATTAAATACTTGTCATTATCAAGAGATACATCACCTAACAGATAGTCCCTTCCTATATTGATATATTTTTGAGTCCCGAGCCTATGATAGGCAAGTAACTCATATTCAACATTTTTATCTTTTAAGAAATCAACGATGGCCTGAATATCTTCTTTTGTATCGTTAAATCCTGGAACCACTGGGGTGCGAACCCGAATTTTCAATTTGGGATAAGCTTCTCTGATCGCGTTAAAATTCTCTAGAATACGTTCATTCCCATATCCGGTAAATTTTGAGTGCTTTTCCGAATCCATGCATTTAATGTCAAACATAATCATGTTGCAGTACTTACATGCTTCCAGGTAATCCTCTTTGGATGCATAACCACAGGTTTCAATAGCACTCTTCATATACCTGTGTTTTGCTTCCTTCAAAAGTGCTATCGCAAATTTAGGTTGGGCAAGAGGCTCTCCACCACTGAGAGTGAGGCCACCACCAGAACGTGCATAAAAAGAAGCATCCTTTTCAACCTGATCGATGACGTCTTTAACATTCATCGTATCCCCATAAGAAACAAGAGCTTCTGCTGGGCATACATCAGTACAGGCCAGGCAATTGTTACACTGATTCCAATCTACTTTGATTTTATCATTGTCACCCTGAACAAGAGCTCCGACCGTACAGACTTCAGCACAACGAACACATTCTGACAAGGTGATACATTTTTTTTCGTTGTACGCAAGCTCAGCCTGAAACTTTTGAGATTCCGGGTTACTACACCACTGACAGGCGAGAGGACAGCCCTTTAAAAAGACAACAGTTCGGATACCCGGCCCATCATGAACAGAGTACTTCTGTATATTAAAAACAGTCCCTTCTATAGATGCAATATCGTTATTTGTCATAATCTTGACCAGGTTAGTCTAACCCCGATAAAGGGGATAAGTACGTTGGTGGTTACGTTAAGTTTTTAGTGTTTAAAGAGTCTCCAGTTATCTTCTTTTCACGATAGTTTTCCTGGAGTAACGTACTAAAAATGAAAAACAAAAAAGCCCGCCACAACACTGGCGGGCTCGTAAAATCACACTGTCAATTTATGACATTTCGTCATGTCCAGTACGGGCAATAAGGTCATTCTGGAGATCTGGGGAAAGATCACAGAAGTATGCTGAGTACCCGGCGATACGCACAATCAGACTGCGATACTTCTCAGGATCCTGCTGAGCAGCAACCAGAGTAGACTTATTGATTACGTTAAACTGTACGTGCCACAACTTAAGATCCACCATGGTACGGATGAAAGATACCATCTTATCTGTTCCTTCCTCACCTTCGAGTGACTTAGGAGTGAACTTGATGTTCAGCATACGTGCTGCGCGATCACGGTGTCCGTAGTTCTTGGAGTTGTAGTTGGAAAGAAGAACTGAAGTAGGTCCGGTCTTATCAGCACCGTGAGATGCGGAAGAACCATCAGAAAGTGCTGTCCATGCGAAACGTCCGTTTGGACTTGCACCAACGACCTTACCAAAAGGTACGTGGGAGGTGAATGGTACGTAGCGAATATCGTTATGCATTCCCAACTCAGCACTATACTTCTGACCGTAGAGTACGTTCAATGCATCGATTTCCATTGCGATATCATCCGCATATGGATCATCGTTGCCGTAACAAGGTGCAGAAAGAAGGATCTGACGAACATCTTCTTTACCTTCAAAGTTACAGGCACAGGCGTCAATAACTTCCTGCATGGTCAACTTCTTCTCTTCGTAAACAAACTTCTTAATAGCAGAGAGTGAATCAACCAAAGTTCCAAGCCCCATGTGCTCAAAGTATCCGAGGTTAATACCTTCTGGAATTTGAGGAGTATGGAGATCGAGACAATGCTTCATACAAAGATCGTGCATTGCAGAACCCATAGGCTGTGCAAAGTGCTTAGCACGCAGGTTGTTGATTACGTACTGCTGATGGAAAGCGGTTTTGAGGAAATACTTATGCATTTCAACATATGCATTCCAGAACGCATCCCAGTTTTCAAATTTAGTAGGATCACCAAGACCAGGTGCAAGCTGCTCGTCACCGTGCTTTTGCATCTTACCGTTGTTGAGTACCATCTCAAGTGCTGCAACAAAGTTAATGTATGCACCACCAGAGGTGTAGGTATCACGGTTTGGCATACGAGCTTCAGTACAACCAGAAACCGCATAATCATACGCTTCAGCAAAGGTTGCGCCCTTAGATACATAGAGAGGTACTACTTCCTCATCGTTGATCAGCTTAGGGAAACCGGAACCATCTTTGATGGTCTCAGAAACGTCAGCTAAAAAGCGCTCTGGTGAACGAGAGTGAACACGTGCTGCAAGATCAGGGTAATGCAGTGGGAACTCACGCTTGGATTTGAGGAACATGTAGCTCAGTTCATTGGTTGCATCTCGACCTTCTGGGGTCTGACCACCAATGGTCACTGCTTCCCAGTGTGCATAGCCTTCGTTGAATGCGCCACCAGTAGGAGATACATAGAGGTCGATAAACTGTGCCATTCCAACCCAGAGACACTCAAGGAGCTCTAGAGCCTGATCAGCGTTGATGGTGCCAGCGTCTATGTCTGCTTTGTAATATGGATACAGGTACTGATCCATACGACCGTTTGATACGATGGTACCCGTCTTCTGCTCGATACGGGAAAACATCTGGGTGAACCACTGAGACTGAACCGCTTCATGGAAGTTGGCTGCTGGATGCTCAGGTACACGCTCACAGATGTCTGCCATTTTGAACAGTTCCATCTTGCGGGTCATGTCCGTTTCTTTTTCTGCCAGTTCACGGGCCATTACTGCATGGCGACGTGCCCAAGTGATGATTGCATCACATACGATAACAATTGACTGAAGGAAAGGCTTCTTCTCTACGTTATCAATTGGAGAGAGTGGATCAAGTGCTTCAATCTTATCGAGTGCTTCCTGCTTCAGACCACCGAAACCACGTTTGAGTACTTTTTCGTAGTCATGGACCCACTGGATAGAAGAACGAAAAGATGAAGTCTCGTTTACGATAAAACGCGAGTTCAGTCCTTCTGGATCGTCGTAGGAAAGTTTGTGTACTTCTGGTGGAAAAGCAGCATTTAATGCTTCGTGGTAGGTCTTACCTTTCCAGTATGGGGCGATATCTTCTACAACAATCTTAGCGTCTGCTGCTGAGATGGAAAATGGGGACTCAACACGGTTTGGAAGATCCTTTACAGCGATATCTAGGAAATCACCATCAAGCTCTGGGTACAACAGGCCATAACGACCCTTTACACCAGCACGACCACAGATGAGGTTGTCTTCATCGATATATACTGTGATGTTTTCAGCGATTTTTTTCAGAGCCTTGGCCCAACGAAGACAAAGCATCTCACCTTCGGTCTCTTTCATAGACTCGGTAAAGTACTGAGCACGCTCTACATCAATTACAGGCTTTACATTATCAAAGGTATCAAGAATCTTAAATACGCGGGGATGGGACGCGCGGTACATATCTTCTTTACCTTCAATCTTGTCTAATAAACGCTGCTCGTGCGGGGATACACAACAATCCATGGTGGACTCCTATATTTTTTTATTTCAACAACTACAGAAGGGGCCGGCCTGGCAGGCCCCTTCGCAGTTAGTTCTTAGTTTACAAAAAGCAGTGGTAATGCTGGTATGTACGTAATCAACAACAGTACGATGATCATCAGACCAACAAGCGGTAAGGCCACCTTGGATAGCTGTTCAATTTTGACGTTGGCAACACCACTTGCAACAAAGAGGTTGATACCAACGGGAGGCGTTACAAAACCAATGGCAAGGTTAACAACCATGATGATACCAAAATGAACCGGATCAACACCGACCTTCATTACAATGGGAAGTAAAATTGGCGTCAAAATTACGATCGCAGCAAGTGCCTCCATAAATGTACCAACAACCAAGAGTAGGATGTTGATAAGCATCAGGATCGCAATCTTATTCTCGGTCAAGCTGAGCATTGCATTAGCAATGGTCGCTGGCACCTGCTCGATGGTCATGATGTTGCCGAAGATGGTGGCCATGGACATCAAAATAATTACGATGGCAGAAGTGCTGCATGCATCCATAAAACATGGAACGATATTACTGAAATTCAGTTCGCGGTAGACGAAGATACCTATAACAAGACCGTAGAAGGCAGCAAGCGCAGCGGCTTCTGTCGGGGTCATAAAACCACCGTAGATACCACCAAGGATGATAACAGGTACCATAAGGGCCCATTTAGCATCCCAGAACGCCTTGACAAAAGTCATAGCATTACGTTCGCGTTGAACGCCTTTCCAGCCACGTTTTCTGGAATAGATGTAGGTGAAAACCATCAAAGAGAGACCGGTCATAACACCAGGAACGATGCCACCCATAAAGAGTTTACCGATGGAGACTTGAGCAGAAACACCATATACAACAAAGGGATTACTTGGTGGAATCATAACACCAATGGCACCTGCGGATGCGACAACGGCTGCTGCAAACAACTTGTCATAACCACGTTCAACCATAGCTGGAATGGTAAGTGAACCGATCGCCGCTACAGTTGCAGGACCGGACCCACTGATCGCGGCGAAAAACATACTGGTTGCGATGGCAGCAAGTGCAATACCGCCATGCAGTGATCCGAGCAGTTCATCTGCTAAAGTAAGTAGTCGCCTGGACAGTCCACCCGCCCCCATAAAAACACCGGCTGCGATAAAGAAAGGAATCGCCATGATAGGGAAACTATCAATCGAGGTGAATGCTATCTGAGCTACATACTCAATGGGCAAAGTACCAGCGTTGACTATAGTAGCTGTTGCAGCAAGTCCAAGACTTACTGAAATAGGTACACCAATAACGAGAAAAATCAAAAAGTAACCAAACAGAACAGTGAGGGTACTGAGACTTTCAGTAAAATATACAGGAACAGCGAGAGCCCCGACAAAAGCTATTGCTATAAGAGTATCGAAAAATCCACACTCTTTATATTGTTTGAACATGTCCTGAAAAAGGCGAATTCCCATGAGACCAAAGGCGACTGGTAAAACCAGGTATGGCCAGAAATAAGACATGCCTGTACCAGGGGCTTGCTGAGGATATAACTTCAACATCTGTAGGTTATCTAAGCCCATGTAGAAAATGACAGAGACGAGTGCCAAAAAACAGAGGTCGACAACCATCCAGCTGATCGCCTGAAATCTTGCAGGCAGTCGGTCATGTACAATATCAACACGGATGTTATTTCTTTTTTTGATTGCAATGGGTATTGCAAGATAGGAAATCCAGATAAAAATAAATCGTGCAAGTTCTTCGGTCCATATTGCTCCAGCAGCATCTGTTGAGAAATATGTACCAATGTATCGGTAAAAAGTCTGAAAGGTAATAATCAGGATGATTGAGAGCATTCCCATAAAAAGGAAGGGCTTCTCAGCATTTTCATCCAACCAACTTAGAATAGATTTAAAAACACCAGGTTTATTGGCAGGTGCGGCATCAGTGGTCGATAGAGTGGCTTTATCGGCGTCTGCGAAGGTGGACATGTTCTCTCCTCAAAATTTCAGCAAGTAGCGGGGCAGATTACCTGCCCCGCATTGCAACTTACTTCTGGGTATTTTGAACAAGTGTCATAACTTCTTCAGGAATCTCAGAAGCGAACTCAGCCCAAGTAGGGGTGGTTGCTTCAACAAACTCTACACGCTCTTCAGCGGTCAGGTGGTGAATAGCAATACCCTGTGCTTTGAAAGCTTCATTTGCTTTAACTTCGAGCTCAGCAGTAATTCCACGCTGATAATCCAATGCATCCTGGCCAGCTTTCAGAACAACTTCCTGAAGGTCTGCAGGCATAGCATCAAACTTCTTCTTGTTCATAAGAAGAATGTGCATGGAGTAGTTATGAGCAGAATCCATTGCGAACTTGAGAACTTCAGTATGCTTCGCATCGTTTAAGAGGGAAAAGGTGTTACCCTCTGCATCAACAGTACCCTGCTGAAGTGCGGTGTATACCTCACCCCAGGCGATTGGAGTTGGATTCATGCCAAGCTTAGCTGCAACAGCAACTTCTACAGGAGATGCAGTGGTACGTACTTTGAGATTTTTAAGATCAGCAAGAGTCTTGATCTCTTTTTCGGTGGAAACAAAGTTTCTGTATCCATACTCAGAGTACATGATTGGCTTAAGGTTGATCTTCTCACACTCGTCTGCGAGATATTTGCCTAAAGGACCGTTATCAAGTGCTGCGTAAAGGTTCTTCTGGTAGGTTGGGCTTGTGATGTAAGGCAGATCGAAAACCATGAATGCCTTAGAGAAGTTAGCCATATTTGGAGAAGAAGCAGAAGCCATATCCAAAGTACCACGCTGGGTGGATTCCATGGTTACACGGTCACTACCGAGCATTGCATTACCGAAAAGCTGAACCTTGATTTTTCCATCAGAACGCGCTTCTATGAGTTCTTTCAGTTTCTCATAACCAAGAGTTACGTTGTTACCTGGTGCCATTGGATGCCCAAGGCGAAGGGTGATTTTCTTAGCTTGCGCACTAGCAGCAACACCTACAATAAGACCAGCAGCGAGGAACGCCGCAAGAACCTTCTTTCCTAAATAACTCATACTTCCTCCGATTTTATATCAATATATTAACGGTGGCGATTAATTCGCCTGAATACGTTACAGAATCTAACTTATGGCTGGTCACTGCTTCAGCAATAGTAATGCCAGTTCCAAAGTAAAAGGTTTCGTCTGTATTCATGTTTCAAAGATCTGGCTCATAAATTGACTTCACAGGAAAGGTTGCAAATCTACAACAGACAGTCAACTTACCGTTTTCACACTTATATGTTCTGATCTTAAAAATTTTCAGGCAAAATCATTAATTGTCTCTGTAAAATTTAAGAACAGTAATTTAAGAATTTACCTCACGAATCAACACCTTATTCACTGGGAATAGATCTCACTACTATTTATTTCTCAGCAGACCAATGTTGCATTTTTGCACTTTTCGTTAGAATTCCTCATTTTATCAACCCCCCACGGCTTATTGACAATGTTGCAACATTGCACCTCTTGTCTCATTTATGCAACCACCTAATACAAGAATGTAAAATCTATCATTAATTGGGGGAAGTAAATAAGAGAGATGCTATTGTTGCAATACTGAGTAGAAAGAGAGGAGGGGATAATATTTTTATACGAATATTTCGGACAGATATGTGACCAAGACGCCGCTTAAGAATAACGACGTCTTAGTCACGTGTACTTCTTGTACTAGAGCAATTCCTGCAAAAGTTCTTTGGATGCTGCGGGAATAACAACTCGGTTCACAAGCATTCCGGTATGTTCAATTGCAGAACAGGCGGAATCTACTGCTGCTTGCACTGCGCTAACATCACCCGTTGCAAGAAAATACCCTTTTCCACCAATAGCCATTGAAACGTGGACACGAAAGAGAATCACATCAGCAGCCTTAACTGCAGCGTCTGCTGCCTCGATAATGTTTGTAGCTGAAAAGGTTTCAACAATTCCAAGAGCCCTAAATGAATCATCGCTTACCGACACATTGCCAGAAATTGCACCAAACACCTGCTCATCAACGTTAGCAATCGTCAGTTTTTCGATCACATACGACCCAACAACAGCCTCTCCAGCCTCAAGAGATGCATTGACAGCGGAGACGGAGCCACCAACAATAACCAAATACTTGCCTGAGCAGATTGTTCTCGCGAGGAGAACCTGAACATCCGCAGCCTTGAGCATCGCATCCTGTGCCTGAAATCCGGCTGCTATGCTTGATAATTCTATAACACCAATAGAGTTTGCCATTGTTTTCATCAATTAATTTTTAATTTAATACCTTAATTTGTGACACCTTAACCAATTGCAATGTCGATGGTGCTGTCATTTATACTCAGCACTTTTCCAGCCTTGGGAGCATGAATTTCACCTCCAAGATCTTTGCCCACTGTAGCAATCTTCTGACCGGCTTCTACCTGATCTCCTACAGCAACAATAGGCCCGGCTGGCTTACCAATATGCTGACTCAACGGTATGGAGAGAAACTTTAAATCAAGATTGATATCAGTCAGCGGTCCGGAATCACCAAAACGATTAAGATCCAGAACACGCTTTAATTTACTTGTGGGTGTACGTCTATACTTGATAAGTGGATGAGGACCAGTCGATGGAAATTCAGAAGCATCCATACGCATTCCTTGGGCTCCAGCAAATCGCTTACTCAAAACACTCACACTACCTGGATATAGTCCTTCCGGGCAACTAATAAGAGTACAGAGATTACACTCACAACATGCCATAGCATGCATTTCAGGAACACTCTCTCCAATGGAGGTGAACATAAGGGTCCGCATGGATTTATGTGGCTGGATCGGATGCCCCAGAAGGTATCTTGGACAAAGAGCAGTACAGAAAACACACTGGTCACAGGCTGATTTACCAATCTTTCTGACAGTATCTGGTTTACCCATTGTCTGCATTTTAACAACAAGGGTGTGATCAGCAGGAAGTATATTAATAGCCGAACTGGTTTTTGACGTAAGTTCGTCCAGATCTGTGGTCAGTCGTCCCATCATTGGTCCACCAAGCAGCACAGCATAATCGCTGATGGTTGGCTTCGCATAGTCGATAAGTGTGCGGATTGGAATTCCAATAGGCACTTCGACTGTGATCTTATTTTCAACATCACCGCCGAGTGTAATAAATGTAGTCGTGACCGGGCGACGCCTACCTATATTAAGTAGTGTCTCGACATTACTAACAATAATTCCCTGGGTGATCGGTATTTTACCCGCTTCTACCACCTTTCCGGTTGTCTCGTAGATAAGGGTTATTTCGTCGCCAGCAGGATAAAAATCACCAACTGGAACAACACGTACCTTTGGGCCAACGCTCTTATTGAGGTGAGCGATAATATGGGTATGCTTTCCCTTTATACCGATAAGTCCTTCACTGGCAGAAGAAGCCTCCATAACCATGTCGAGACCAGCTAGAAAATCAGCTGTATGATGAAGCATGATCTCCTTATCCTTATGGATAAGCGGCTCACACTCTGCAGCATTTACAATAATAGTACTTGCCTCAGCGGCAACTTTCACATGGGTAGGAAAACCTGCACCACCGGCACCTACTATTCCATGCTCTTGAATTTCTGCAACAATTGGATTCTTGCTCATAATCGGTTCAATCCTAAAACAAAACGAGGAACGGTCTAACTTGCGTTTAATATCGATAAACCCTGATTACCTCAGAGGCAAACCAAGGATACACCATTTGGTAACTATCGACGTTTCAACCCACACAAAACTTTCTGGGTAACGCTTTCAACGGTCCCAGCATCTCCGACTTGAAGATCATTTCTGAGAATAGAGACAATTTTGCTAACAACCGCCTTAAGATCCTGAGGACGGCCTGCCTTAGCATTCACAGGAGATGCGCTACATGCTGCCGCCTGCTTTGAGTAGACAATCTTCACACCCTTATTACGGAGATAATCTTTTGCCCCTGAGGTGATTATCATGCTGTTATCCACTTGAATTTCATTTGCTCCCGCAGTAAGAAAATCAGAGATATTATCTGCGCTGATCAGCTTCTTTTTCATGATTTCTCCATCAACATCAATATTTATTTATCAACAACCTGAAAACATTAAATAGCAGCGGTTATAGACACCACTTCCACATTACATATCACTCTTTTGGAACATCCATCTCATCAACAATGCCAACAATTATAGCATCGATAGGAGAATGTCTACCAAGCTTAGCAAGACGCGCTGAACTTCCAGTAGAAACGATAACCATCTCGCCAATACCTGCGCCAACCTGATCAACTGCAACAAAACTCTGTCGTTGTTCCTTTGTTACGGCATCAATAGCCTGAACAATCATCAGTTTCATCCCAGACAGGCTTTCTTCTTTGCGGGTTGCCCAGATATTACCGACTACTTTTGCGACAATCATTTATGCACCTCTTACCCTCGTTGAATTTCAATACCAAACTTTTTAGCGCATTCTTCCGCAAGAGACGTCACAATAGTCCTATCCGAAACACCTATTCGAGTGACTCCTTGTGCGTTACATTTCTCAATATCGTTTTCGCTCACGACTCTTGCATTGACTCTGGTCGTCTTCTGAACGTGTTTCTGTAAAGGACAAATCCCGAAGCCGCTCAGTGTCTCCGCATAATCACAATAGAGCTGATACAACTGTGAAGGAGCACTGTTTTCATACCCAGCATAGGCATACTGGTAAACTTCAACAGTCTTACCACCCAGTAAAAGAGCCAAGATTTGTCTGGCTTTAACAGAAGTCGCTTTACCAAGGGCAAGGTCAGCCATATCTTCAATTTCAAGAGATGGCAGGACATAACGATCAATTTCAGTTGCATCGCATGCGTCATCACTGCAGTACACCTTTGTAGTGACATCGTCTTGTTTTGGCAGTGATATGCTTGCAGCATCGTTTTTAGAGCCCAGGATGAGCACATTCTCAACACCTTGCGCATTGGCAAGCTGTCCCATAATCTGTACCACCATCTGCTCTACGAGTTCTTTATCAACACGCACATTGCACCTCTGCAACATTTTTGATTATTGTGCACCGCGTTTTGGAAGTACAACCGCTGGCATTGCCTTCGTCGAAATCAATATGCATCGATAGGCGAAAATCTTTATTTACTCGAAGCAGCACATCACGGAAGATAACAGGCCTATGACTTTCAGTCTGAACACAAACCAGATCCATATCTTTAACGCCTAAACGCCCAGCGTCATCTGGGTGCATATGAATATGCCTGCCCGCGACAATGACTCCACGATCAAGAGCAATTATGCCATCATGTGATGAGATTACACCTCCCGGCGTGCCGTCAAGATCACCTGAGTGTCGTACCGGTGCGTTTATTCCTAGCATGCGTGAGTCAGTGACAGACAGCTCGATCTGTGACTCTTTCCTAAAGGGCCCTAGGATTGCGATATTATCCACAACCCCCTTTGGTCCAATCAAACGAATTCTCTTATCAAGAAGATATTGGCCCGGCTGTGAAAGCTCTCGTAACTCTTTAGGAGGCTCACTGAACAATTCGTACCAATCCTTTTCAGAGAGATGTGCATGTCTTGCAGAAAGTTCTATTGGGATATCATTACTATCAGATGACTGAGACTGTTGCGCTTCCTGTCTGAGTCTCCGGGTTACTTCCCCAACTATTGCTGAAATGAGTTCTTCACTTACGGCCATAATATCCTTCACGCCTCTCTCGATCTTTCAAATCCGTTTTATCCCCTCTTCTACTGCTAGGAGTCTGTCGGACAATGCCCTTTTTCCCCAGCTCTGTGTTATTTTTAGAAAATCAATGCTCGCAATATCAACTATATGGCTGTGCTTGATTTCCTCAAAATGCCTTGATCTGAGAAAAAATGTCTATAATCCGACAGGCTCCTAGTGCAAAAGAAGGTATTTCTTACTTCAATTTCTACCCTATCCCTGACTATCTCCACAGGAACCAGTTCGCCCTATTCACACCTTAGGCAGACTATGTCCGTCCATCGCAGGAATAACTACTTCCACATCTTCGTGTGGGTTAGCAATAACATGGACACTCTTCAACTGACCTACAGCCTTGGCAGCAACTGCGCCTGCTTCGGTTGCCGCCTGAACAGCGCCTACATCACCACGTACTATGATGGAGATGAGTCCGCTTCCAACCTTTTTCATTCCGGCAAGAGAAACATGTGCAGATTTCAACATTGCATCTGCAGCTTCTATTGCTGGGATATAACCTCTTGTTTCAATAATACCAACAGCACCGCGCACTACTACTTGCTCTACTTCCTTTTTCTTCGCCACGGGAGCTTTATTCGTTACAGATGCTTTTCTTTTTTGAGGTGTGGTTTCAGCCATCTTGTCATACTCCGGTTTTCAATTCATCCTACAGGACAAACCGGCGGCAGACTCAAGCCTGCCACCGATCCTATTGCTGCTTCCCTAAGTGTTATTTCGCCTGAGGAAGAATAGCTTCAACGTCGTTGTGTGGACGCGGAATTACGTGTACGCTTACGAGTTCACCAACTCTTTCAGCTGCAACTGCACCAGCGTCGGTAGCAGCCTTTACAGCACCAACATCGCCACGTACAACAACACAAACCAAACCGCCGCCAGCCATGGTGGTTCCAACCATAGTTACGTTTGCAGCTTTAACCATTGCATCTGCCGCTTCTACTGCACCTACAAAACCTTTTGTTTCGATCATTCCTAAAGCATTCATGAAAAATCCTCCGTTTCGGATATTATATTACGTCAATTAGTTAGTTTCCCTGTGAAGACAACTCTTGTTTGTTTCATCAAGGAACTTGTTAAATTACAGCGCCTTCTTTAAGCTTTTGCATAACCAGCTCAGTTATTCTCGCCACCTCGTCAACATTTACCGCCGGAGCAGCTGCTGCTTGAGGAGTCTTCTGATCTTTGCCAAATGCAACCCTTCGAATATTGAAAAGATGCTCCGGGCCTACGTTATCAGAAGTTGAGCTACCACCTTCATTGCCACATCCAAGAGTAAGCGATGGAGAAAGAGCGGTAGAGATACCGACAGCACCCTGGGTTGCACCAGTATTTACCACCAGTCTTGAAACAGGCTTTTCAATGGCAAATTCACGAATCACATTTCTATCAGTTGAATGGATTGACAGAGTGTGACCTATACCACCGTTGATGAGCAGCTTATGGCAGTATTCGCAGGCCTGGCGCCAATCTTCGACAGTGTAATAGCCGATAAGAGCGGTAAGTTTTTCTTTGGAAAATGGGTAGTCAGGGCCTATGCCCTCTTCCTCATACACCAGCAAGCGGGTACCGGCAGGAATTGAAATTCCAGCCATAGAAGCGAGAGTCTGAGCGTCCTTACCAACAATCTTTGGATTCATTCCGCCACCAGGGCGTTCCATGATTGCTTTAACTTTAAGAACATCATCGCCTTCAAGAAAAAGACATCCTTTGGCCTTGAGGGTTGCTTTAACCTGCTCGGTAATCACGCGATCTGCGAGAATTGCTTGCTCTGAAGCACAAACAGTTCCATTATCAAAGGTCTTACTCGCGATAATTTTATCTACAGCGTCGTCAATGTTTGCACTGCGCTCAAGATAAACAGGTACATTTCCGGAACCAACACCAAGAGCTGGTTTTCCTGAACTGTATGCTGCTTTAACCATTCCAGGGCCACCGGTTGCGAGAATGAGATCTGACTGCTTCATCAGTTCTTCTGTACCCTGAACCGTAGGAACACTCATTGCGTTCACGAGATCTTGAGGTACACCCTGCTCTGCCAACACACGCTTAATCATGTCAACAGTCGCATTAATGCAGTTCAAAGCACTTGGATGCGGGGCAAAAACGATCGCATTACCTGCTTTAAGAGCTATAATTGTCTTAAAGATAGTCGTTGAAGTCGGGTTTGTTGAAGGAATGAGCGCTGCAATAACGCCAGCAGGTTTTGCGATTTCCCAAATACCTTTTGCGTCATCTTCAGAAATAATACCCACAGTCTTCATGCCACGGATACTATCCAGAAGCATCTCACTGGCAAGCAGATTTTTCGACTTTTTATCTTCCCAGCGACCAAATCCGGTCTCTTCAACTGCGAGCTTTGCAAGTGATTCTGCGTTTTGAACAGCACTCCTACCGATAGCTTCGGTCAATGCATCAATCTGGCTCTGGGTCAATTTACGAATTTCAAATTTGGCCTTTTGCGCAGATCGAACGAGTGACCTTGCTTCCTGTATGGATAAGAGATCTTTATCCACCATAGTTCCTACTCCTTGCTGATTTTTAATAACGCGAAATTCTTTTTTATCTCACGCTCTGTAACCAAAGCAAACCTTCACCCCGGCTTATCTTTTCATTCTCGACAAATTATGCCAGGGAGATATTTTCCTGAGCAAGTCGCCTCAACACCTGTTCTACCAGACGGCTTTCTTCGTCTGCATCAGCACTAGCACCAGCAACTGCTGTCAATGGAAGGCCGAGGATCTTGGCAGCATTATTGTACATAATCGCTTCCCGCGCTTCTGGGGTGAACGGTAGATCTTCATAGGTTTTCAAAGCAGTTTTGAAGTCAACAAACGGATGTGCACTGGCATAGATTACCTTGTCGGTAATCATGGTATTTGCTGCCTGAATATACGCTTCAGAAAGTGGAGAACGCTCATACTCAGAAAGATCGACATATACGTTCGCATTTCGCTGAGCGACATTGATCATTTCAGAAATCCATGGATATCCGCCGTGACTTACGATGATTGTGAGCTCAGGGAAGTCACGCGCAACAATATCAATATATCGTGGAGCAACGTGATCCATAATAGCCTGTGGAACCAAAGTGGCAGGGCCAGTGGTGATAATGAGAGGAACGTTCAACTCACAACACTTGGCATAAACAGGATAATATTTTGCATCGTTTACATAGATCTGAGCAAGGTAAGGATCAATTGCTGCACCTCTGAGACCTTTCACCTCAATGGCTTCACAAAGATCACGTAGGCCGTTCATGCCTTTATGTGGGTCAACACCAGCGAAACCGACAAACATATCAGGATATCCCGAAACAAAATCCAGTACGCTCTGATTGTTGGACTTAGCACCATAGGTAGTCTCACAGTCTCTACCGGTGATGACTGCCTTTACCACGTTGTGTGCTTTCAAATCGGCAACGACTTCATCCATTGTCTGGGGAGCCATTGAAGGGAATTTAATAAGGTCACATAAGCCCGAAAACATTGGGCTGTTACCGATTCCATCTAACGTTTCTTTGGTATTCGGCCTAAATCGAAAGTCTATTATGCCCACTCTGTTAGCCTCCTGTTTGTGCAATTACTATATAAATTTAGTTAAAAGATCAGAGTTCGTCTCATAACATGAAATAACTTGTCAAATTGTTTTCTGCTTGTGGAGAAGAATGTATCTGACAAACTCAACATCGCCCAGACCTACCAGATTGATAAACGAGGCAATTCAAATGCTGTCAGCCAAATAGCATATTTTGTGCCAAGAACTGTATGTCTTCGTTTTTCATTGTATTTTTATCTATTCACAGAACAAAATGGGGAGGGCCCCTGAGACAATGTTGCAAACACGCAACGCATCACCCAACAAGTTGCCTAAGGTTGGAAAAGTGCAGGATGAATTTAGAGAGAAGGACCTTGAGGTGGCTCGAAAAAAGGCTGTAGCATCAAGCACGGCAGAAGATGTTGCCATTATGCAACAGGTTGCATAGCTGCAACTTTACCAGTTAAGGGGAGGAGACCAGTCACTGCACAGCTTCACGAAACAAAGTACGCTTTAGCTGGATCAATCAAAAACTCCAATAAACCGTCATTACACGGTTTATTAGAGGTTTATTAGAGGTTTATTAGAGGTTTTGTCCTTGCATACTTCAAAAACGTTTAATGCAATCAGAAGTGATACCTATAGTGCTTCGTAGATGAACTGAGTCCAGTTCACACTGTTAGCTCCTTTACATATCGACTTTATAAAAATTAACAAAGGATCAACTAATGAGCTACGGACTATAAACATCTCTAAGCCGCTTCAGTCTCAGTTTCAGCCTCTTTAGCTGCCATGGCTTCCGCAATTTTATGTCCGTACTCCCGGCATTCTTGTAGCTGGTTTTCATCCGGTACAAAAACAATACGCATACCGTCGTCAAGACGGTTGAATTTCAGCTTGTCAAAGGTGTCACAGATCTGGCGTACAGATTCACCACCCCAACCATGGGAGCCAAAAGCGGCTCCTATCTTGTTACGTGGCTTCAGTCCGGTTATATGCTGCAGAAATGCAGCCATACTTGGGATAACACCATTATTTATGGTTGGACTACCAAGCACTAAAGTGCTTGAGGTGAGTAGCTTCTCCATGATATCTGCCCGGTGGGTATCTTTGAGGCAACAAAGCGTGGCCTTAATACCCTTTTCTTCCAGTCCCTCAAAGATTGCTTTGGCCATCATCTCGGTGGATTTCCATTTGGTATCATACACCACCAGTGCTTCTTTACCTGCTTCCTGACGGCTCCAGCCATAATATGCTTCAAGAATCTTTTGTGGATTTGTCCGCCAGATGAGTCCATGGTCGGCTGCAATCATATTGAGCTTGAGCTCCATGCCATCAACTTTAGAGAGGAGCTTTTTGATCAATGGGGAAAGGAGGTTGAGGTTGTTGGCGTAGAAGAACTTAGCGCCTTTCATGACGAAATCCAGATCGCATTCGTCGTCAAAGCGTTCGTTGGTTGCCAAGTGCTGCCCGAAGGCATCATTGGAAAACAGGATCCCGTCTTCTTCAAGGAAGGAGAACATGGAATCTGGCCAGTGCAACATACGGGTCGTGATAAAATGTACAGTGCGAGCTCCAAGGCTGATTTTATCACCGCTCTTAACCACTTCGTACGGCCAGTCTTCATGGTGATAATGAGCTACCAGGGCCTTTTTACCTGGAGAAGTACAAAACAGTTTTTTAGGCTTCACTGTGTTCATAATCTCAACCATACTACTGGAATGATCAGGCTCCACATGGTTGACAATCATGTAATCAATTTTCTCTGGATCAATAATTTTTCTTATATTTTTCCACAATTGATCCTGATGCGAATATTTGACACCATCCACCAAGGTAACCTTATCATCAATGATCAAATACGCATTATAACTGGTGCCTGTATACCCACTTGAAGCTGGAATATCCCAATCCACAGCGCCGACCCAATACACTCCTTCTGCAAGTTTTATATCACTCATTCTTTTCCCTTTCGTCTTTTTCTTCTTTTTAATTTATCCCAAAGCTTCTAATGGGTTTAAGCCCTTTTAGTTCTAATTCTCATTACTGTTTTTCTTTTGTACATCGTTGACTATACCATTGCAATGGTAAATTATTTTTTCGACCTTTCTCTTTGTATTTGCTGCATTATTGCACCATAACGATGCACGTTTGCACCATCTCAGTGGTCCAATAATTTGCTGTAAACGTGATGACCAACGAAAAACAAGCAAGAAACATTCTAAACGCATCTTTGGCACAAAAATTGAAACACAAACATCCTACATTTAAGAAAATGAAAATAGAAAATAGAAAAACATTAACCTCAGTTATAAAACAGGAACAGGAATGGAAAACGACTACAAGGATCTCACCGCTGCCGAAGTTAAAGAATTTATGCGTACGACCGGTGAAGATAAATACCAGCTTATCGACGTACGACTAGAAGAAGAGTACATAGATGAACATCTACCAGGAGCAATTCTTATCCCGGTTGGAGAGATAGAAGAAAAAGTGAAAGATATCACCCCAGACAGAGACATCATCTTTTACTGTTTATCGGGAAAACGATCTGTGGCAGCATCTGTTTTTATCGGCACCCATCCCGATTTCAATGGTAAAATATATAATATGCTCGGTGGTATTCTTGCCTGGGATAAACACACCGTGCCCGATATGCCAAACGTTCAAGCCTTTGGTCTTTCAGGAAGCAAAGACGAACTCCTCTATCAGGCCATGAATCTTGAAAAAGGTGCCCACAGATTTTACGAAATGGTACTTGAAGAGTTTCCAAGTGCACCATTTACTCCCGTAATGGAAATGCTGGTCAATGCTGAAGTGGTCCATGCTAAAATGATCTATTCATTTTGGGCAGATACTCAGGATGCGCCGCCATCATTTGAGCAAGTATATGCTTCCCTTTCAGGTGACATTCTTGAAGGTGGCCTTGAACTCGATACATTGACATCAAAATTAAAAATGGGAGACACCCCGTGTCACGGAGTTATCGAAATGGCTATGGCCATCGAGTTTTCCGCCTACGATTTGTACCGAAATATGGCTCACCTCAATAAAAACACACTAATGGCAGAGCCTTTTCTAGCTCTCTGCCAATCAGAAAAAAGTCATATGCGCATTGCTGCAGAGGCTCTTTCAGCCTGCAACTAATACAAGGTTTAATAATGATTTGAAAAAACGGTCCAAAAATCATGAGACAGTAACGGTTATTTGCACTCCCCCCGATTTCGAAACTAAATTGCGTTACAAAATCTAAGTACATTGCAATCTCCAACAGTCGGCTTATTACTCTTCTGAAGGAGAACTGCATATATTTGCTGGAGATGTTTTATTCAGTACAATCTAACTATTTTATAGTAAATTGAATCGGTAACAAGGTAAGATACAACCGGCAAGACCACTACGACATTAAACGAACAATATCAACTTTTTAACGAATGGAACACATTTCCAGCCCTACTTAATTCGTAACAGAACTTTCCTTAAAGGCAACTCAGCTGATCTATGATTCCAAAACTTGAACTACTTGCTCCTGGTGGAGATGTAGACTCCATCAAAGCAGCAATTGTTGCAGGAGCCGACGCTATATATTGTGGACTCGACCGCTTTAACGCGAGAAACCGTGCTGAAAACATCTCCTTTGATCAGTTACTCGGTATTCTACGCCTGGCCCACAGCTATAATGTTCAGGTTTTTCTCACCTTAAACATCATCATTGTTGAGTCAGAAATCCCAGCACTCATTCAACTCCTGAGTAAACTTAGCAATACCAGTATCGATGGAATCATTCTCCAGGATTTTGGAATGCTCTATCTCACACAAAAATATTTCAAAGGGCTGGAGATCCACGGGTCTACTCAGCTCACGACCCATAATGTTGGTCAAATTAAGTTTTTAGCTGAATTGGGCGTGGGCAGGGTTAATCTTTCAAGAGAACTTAACATAGCGGAAATACAGGCACTGACAAAAAAAGCCCACGACCAAAACCTCATGGTGGAGGTATTTGTTCACGGTTCCAACTGTCTTTCTTTTTCCGGACTCTGCTATATCAGCTCAGTTTTTGACGGAAAATCCGGTAACCGGGGCAGGTGCGCTCAACCCTGTCGAAGTCAATATCTGACAACTGTTGCTGGAAATGACTTTCCCCTGAATCTTAAAGATAACTCCGCCTACGGAGACCTTGCGTCTCTTGCAGCAGCGGGTGTTGATTCTATAAAAATTGAAGGAAGAATAAAGAAGTTTCACTACGTTTATACCATTGTCCAGACATGGCGAAACCAGCTAGAGCAACTCTACAGCAAGAACCGACTTTCAGCTGACAACGCTGAACTGTACAA
The DNA here is from genome assembly GCA_047622095.1 of Desulforhopalus sp. GTDB lineage: Bacteria > Desulfobacterota > Desulfobulbia > Desulfobulbales > Desulfocapsaceae > Desulforhopalus_A. The sequence goes on along the minus strand of JBLHNU010000021.1, from coordinate 58,028 downwards.
GGTGTTTAATCGAGGGTTTTCCAATGGATTTTTAACAGGTGAAATCCATCGTGATATGTTCATTGATAACCCCAGAGACAACTCCGCGATACATCTAGCGAGCACCTTTGAGGGGGAAGACAGTGACAACCTTGAGCAAGCCAAAAGACAGCTCTATGACCAAAAAACTGATATCATCGTTGCCGTCCGGGAAAAAATCGACAAACTCAGTATAGACAAAGCGCCGCTCACCATAACACTGGCGGGACAGGAGAATAAGCCCCTTCAGGTTATCGTCAAAACTCCTGACTCGCGTACAACCATTCTCTCAGAGTCCCTCCTGGCTCAAGGGCCAACAGGAGACAATACAGTCAATCTCCCAACCTTAAAAAAGCTTCTCAAAAACATAAAAGACACAGAATATTATATTGAACACATAGGCTTAGATGACCTAGAGAAGGATCTACTACTTCCCTTTAGAGAACTGTCAGCACTCAAAAAGAAGATCTTCACTATCATTAACAATGGGAAAAAGCCCATATCACCTGTAACTCTTCCTCGCCTCACAAAACAGTCTGGGCAACCGCCGCTACCGTCTCTTGCTCTATTAATTTCCTCGGAAGAAGACCTTGCTCTCTGCCAAAATTCAGATGAAGTATACTTTGAACTCCCAAACAGTCTGGGCAAAAACATCCAGTACTATGAGAATTTGTTTACAAAAAACCTGACACTCATCCCATGGTTTCCAGCTGTATTGATAGGGGAGGATTACACAAGTGCAGTTGAGTTGCTTAAGCGTTTACATCCAAGAAGAATTGTTACCAATAACACAGGTATAGCTTGCGATGCCTATCGTTTAGGTATTGATTGGGTGGCGGGCCCTTATCTCAACATTGTTAATTCATACAGCCTGTTATGCCTTAAAGAGACACTCAATTGTTCAGGAGCATTCATCTCAAACGAGTTAAATCACTTCCAGATTAAAGCCATCAAAGCCCCTGAAAACTTCCTGCTTTATTACAGCATATATCACCCTATTATTCTCATGACCAGCAGACAATGTCTGTTTCATCAGGTCACAGGATGCGAGAAATCCATAATGGATAGTTCCTGTATCAGTAGCTGTCAGCGAAGCTCATCCCTTACAACCATGGATAAAGGATCCATCATCATCAAAAAGGAAAAGGGCAATTACCACACCCTATACAACAACCATAATTTCTTGAATATTGATATCACTCAGGACACAAGAAACATTTTCAACCGCTTTTTCGTTGACTTGCGCGACATAGAAACCGAAACAGCGGTGACGATAGAAAAAAGGGAAATGGTTCAGCTCTTTCGAGACTTGATCAGAGGAAACGATTCATCAGAGGCCGAAATCAGAAAAAGAATTCAGCCAACGACGGACCAACAATACGCGAAAGGCATTTAAATAAGAGTACTGCGAAATGTTGTTAGTATTTCTACAGACTCACTGATGCTTTCAGAAGAAACCTCCAGGTCAAATGTATATTGGCTCATACTTCGGGCATACCTTTGATCGTAGTAATCCACTAGTAGAATACGAACAAGCTCATGCAACCTGTTGCTATTAAACAGATCACACATTTCTTCTACCCTGGCTGCTCCCATACTCTGCTTGAGGGAAAGGAGGATTTTTAGAATTTCACCTCGCTTCTTTGCACCCTCTACTGGATAATCTTCAACGATGCGCTCTATTCTTTTCTCCTGGCTACAGGTGATATTCACCAAGACACCATTCTTCATTGCCATGGCAAACGGTTTAGGAATAAAAACCCGACCAATTTTCCGGCTCTCTCCTTCGACAAAATATGGCTCCTGTCCAAGACTTTTAGCCGTTTGTGCCAACAGGGTCTCAAAGGTTTTTTGACAGTTCGGTTCGCGGTCAAGACCACCAAAAAGTGAGCTTCTGTGTCTGGCCATCTCTTCAAGGTCAATACTTGAGCCCAACGCCTGGATGATACGGGTCTTTCCCGTTCCGGTTAGCCCATGGAGAACAATAATTTTAGGAGCATAACTCTCTAAAACCTCCAGAACATCGTGACGGTATTGTTTATATCCTCCAGTAATTTGGTGTGCTTTATAACCTGAAGAAATCAAAAGATTTACAATGGATTTTGAACGCATTCCACCTCTTGCACAAAATACAGCTACCGTCTTCTCCCGATAAGGTTCAAATGCACTGAGAAGATCACCAAGTTTTTCTTCTACATAAGAAAACCCTTGTGCAATAGCTTTATCCTGCCCACCGTGTTTATAAATGGTCCCTATAACACTGCGTTCATCCTCGTCAAAGAGAGCTACATTTATAGCGCCAGGTACAGTTCCACCCTTATATTCTGCAGCCGTTCGCACATCCAGGATGAGATGATTTTTATCAAAGGCTTCTTCAAAGGAAATTGGTGAACAATTGTTGTTCAGGATATTTGACTTGCGGAGATCTTCTTTCATTAGTGCTGCATCCTATAGTAGGTTATAACCTGCCGGCCAAATATTGAACTATGGAAACGGCCGTAAGTGTAGCAGTCTCTGCCCGTAAAATCCGCTTACCAAGGCTGACACTCATCCAGCCATTTTCTCGTGCAAGCTCCACTTCCTCGGGACTTAAGCCACCCTCAGGACCGAGTAATAAAGCAATAGAATCAGCTGACCTCAGCCCTTCCATATCTTGTAAATGTACCTGCTGTTCTTCTTCCCAGAAGAGGATTCGTAGCGTTTTTTTGCTCAGTCCATCGTTGCAGATGGCTTCTTTGAAAGAGACAGGCTCCACAATATCCATTGGCAAAGGACGCATACACTGCTTACAGGCTGCAAGGCCTATCCGTTGCCAGCGCCCCTGTTTTTTGGCCCCAAGTACTGGGTCCAATTTCCCCTGACATCGTGAGCTCTGAAAGGCAACCATTGTCGTGACACCGAGCTCAGTACATTTCTGCACTACGGTATCCATCTTTTCACCTTTTAAAATCGCCTGACATACCTGGAGAGAACTTAAAGAATCCCCTTCTTCACTGAGTGTTCCAGTAATGTCAACCTCAACACTCCTTTCTATCTCGGCAATTTCACCACTATACAGGCCACCCGCACCATCTAAAAGCTCTACAGCACTTCCCACTTCCAGGCGAAGAACTTTCTTGATATGGCGTGATTCTTCTTTTGACAGAACAACTCTTTTGCCACGTCTGGTCTTGGGGTCAAAGAAAAAACGTCTCATCAAATTATACCAATTATTAATTTATCCTAAGGGTCGACACATCAAGAGTTATACGAGTACTTTAAAAATTGACAACTATCCTTACTTACCGTAATTATGAATAAAGAATTTTTAAAGAGCTCCCAACCTTGCAACAAGGAAATTATAAGACCATGTCAACGAACCGAAGGGAACAAGAACGTTTTTCTCTCAATTTACAGGCAAAAATATCCTACAGACATGTAGTTGACCAGTCTCCAGTCATTGATACTGTAGCTGCAAATATCAGTTCCGGTGGAGCCTTTATAACTACCGATCATAGATTTCCCCTGGCAAGTAAAGTAACCATCAAGTTCTATCTGAAGGTTTCCGACCTGCAAAAACTCAAATTTATCCTCTCCGTGGAAAGCCTTAAGCAGATTAAAGGGGATCATACCTGGGTCTCAGCCACCGGAATCGTTATCAGACAAACCGACGAGGGAGTAGGAGTCATCTTCGACACCGACTACCAGGTAACCCCATTATGATAGGCCTTCCCCAAAGAACTAATTATTTATAAAGCGAATTGCAGCCCACTCAGCGCTGACCTTATCGCCCGCAAAGGTGAGGCCCTTCCCGCAAAACACTTCACGAATATTTCCGACCTGTTTTTCTGCAAGAAGCCCGGACAAAATAAGATACCCTCCTTTTTCTGTCAGCCGAATGAGGTCATCTGCCATGCTGACAAGAACATCATGCACGATATTGGCAATCACAACATCGTATGTCTCTACGAGTTCTGAAAGAGATGCGAGGCTCACATCCATTTTTTCCTGCATCCCATTTCGAACTACATTATCCTTTGCGGCCTTTACCGCCTCCGGGTCATTGTCTGTAGCTTTCACTGTTCCTGCATGAAACAACAATCCTCCCATACCAAGTATTCCAGTTCCCGTGCCAACATCTAAAAGGCGCTTACCTGTTGTCCCCTCAAGGCTCTCACGTATAAACTCGAGGGTAAGCGTGGTGGTGGCGTGGTGGCCAGTACCAAAAGCCATCCCCGGATCCATGGTAATCACAGCCTCATCAGCTCCCGGCACATATTCCTCCCAGGTGGGCACAATGGTAAGCCCTGGAACGATGGTCAAAGGCTTGAAATGCTCTTTCCAAGTTTGCCCCCAATCTTTATCTTCTATTATTTTCGAGCTAAGCTGTGGTGCAGCAACATTAAATATATCCTGTAATTCGTTGAGAAAGCCTGATATTTGAGCCAGCACCCTTTCCACTTCTTCCGGATTCGGGTCGGGATCCTGGATATACCCATTTATCGTCCCATAATCAGGTTCATCAATTGCCGCAGCTTCTACTCCTGCATCAAGAACGCCTATCAGGAAATCACTCACTGCTTCAATAAGAGCAGGGTCTGCCGTTACTGTCACCTGCAACCATTTTTTTGTCGCCATCTGTACATCTCCGCTCTTATATTTTTTCCTGATTCGCTATCCTTGCGGATGGCGTCAGCTCATACTGTAACAACGTTTTTCATATGACAAACAACTACTTTCGCGATACTATATTGAAAATGAAGTTCCACCAGATATATATGTGAATCCATGAACAACAGATCCAACATCATAATCTGCCCCGAATGCGATCTGCTCTTACCTAAGAGACAATCTCCCGTAGGTTATTCGGTTTCATGTCCTCGGTGTGGGAAAAGGCTCAGGAAACGCAAGAAAGATTCTGTTGTGAGAACCTTTGTCTTATCAATGACCGGTCTACTCTTATATCTTCCCGCTGTACTACTTCCTCTCATGACCTTTAAAAGTCTGGGATTCTCGGACTCGGCCAATGTAATCGAATCGATAGTAAACTTTTACACAAATGACTACTATTTTGTCTCTTTGATGGTCTTTCTTTCGGCATTTCTTTTTCCGCTTCTCCTCCTGACAATGATGTTCTTCATAAGTTATAACCTTTTTCGCGGGCGCTATCCATACTATCTGCGAACCCTATTCAGGAACTATCTCCACCTGGAAGAGTGGGCTATGATCGAGGTCTATCTCCTCGGAATTATGGTTACTATAATTAAAATGGCGGACAGTTCAGAGATAGTATATCAACCAGGAATTTTCTGTTTTGTCTCTTTGGTACTGCTTTCTCTTGCCATTTCCACAACTATTGACAAGGAACATTTCTGGAATTTGATCGAAACAAACAGCTCCCCTAAAACCAGAAAAACAGTCATGCTACCAGAAGTGAGTCCAAATGAAATGACCACAGGCCTTCAACAACAACTCACCCCCTGCCACACCTGTGCAAAAGTCCTTCCCACAAGTTATGAAGAAAAAGATTGCCCTCGTTGTGGCTCAAAGGTGCATAACCGAATACCGGGAAGTGTTGGAAAAACATGGGCCCTGGTCTTCACTTCGATCATCTTATTCGTACCCGCAAACCTACTACCTATAATGGAAGTCGATTTTCTCGGTGTCCCTGAGAGATCAACCATTCTTGATGGGATCATCTATTTTTTCCAACACGGTTCATATGGCATCGGCCTGGTCATATTTACGGCCTCCATCCTGGTCCCGGTTTTTAAGATCATCGGCCTCTCGATTCTTCTTTTTTCGACACATCCCTCCGCTGCCAAATATCTTAAAAATAAAACAAAAATGTATCGTTCCATCGCCTTTATCGGAAGATGGTCAATGCTTGATATCTTTGTTATTGCTCTTTTAACTGTCCTTGTTGATTATGGTTTCTTTACATCTATTTATGCAGCTCCTGCTGCGACCTATTTTTGCTTTGTCGTTGCCTGTACAATGCTAGCTGCCATAACTTTTGATCCAAGAATTATGTGGGATAACTGTCCTCAGGCTCAATTACATTCAACCTCTAAGACACATAAACCATGACTCCAGAACCCATAGTAAAAAAAAGCAGGGGTATTTCATCTATATGGATTCTTCCCATCGTCGCTCTTTGTATCTGTGGCTGGCTACTCTATTCCAGTTACCAGAATGCGGGAGAAGAAATTACCATTTTTTTCAACGATGCGTCAGGGATTACTCCTGGTAAAACTCAGATCGTAACACGGGGAATCCCTATTGGTCTTGTAAAGGAAATCACCCCGGATCTTCTAAAGCAACGGATTAAAGCCATTGTTAAAATTGATAAGGAAGCTGTTGATTATCTGGTTGAAGACACACTTTTCTGGATTGTACGCCCTGAGCTTTCCGCCAGTTCAATACGAGGTTTGGAGACTATATTCTCCGGAAGTTACATCGGAGTTCAGGTAGGAAGTTCTAAGATCGAAAGACTCGAATTCAATGGACGCTCTTCTCCCCCACCAGTTTCCTTAGACACCCCAGGCCTTCATATACATCTACGGGCTGAGGCGCTCGGCTCTATCCAGGTAGGAACAGGCATATACTACCGAAATATTGAAATTGGCAAAGTGGAAAAATATCAGCTGGATCGAGATAAAAGTATCCTGATAGATATTTTTATAGAACCTAAATTTTCCAACCTTGTCCGTAGTGGAAGTCGCTTCTGTAACGCCAGCGGCCTTCAAGTCAGCGGTAAACTCCCCAATATAAAGGTGCAGGTAGAATCACTTGCTTCACTCCTTAAAGGCGGCATTCTTCTCCACACTCCCGAACAATTACAAGACAGTGAACAAGTAACTAACGATCATACTTTTTCTCTATTTAAAGACTACGAGTCTGCAAATTATGGCATTCCCATGACACTTACTCTGGCCTCCGGAAAAGATATCGTTGAGGGTTCAACAAAGGTGATGTACAGAGGCCTGGAGGCGGGTTTTGTCAAAGAAATCACCATCAACGATGATGAACATAAGACCGTAACAGCTCATATTCTACTTGATCCCAGAGCAGAACTGATCTTGAAAGAAGATACCAGATTCTGGTTGGTGAAGCCGGAGATATCACCTTCTGGAATCCAGAACATGCAACTCCTGCTTTCAGGTGCTTACATCACATTTCAACTCGGTTCAGGAGAATTTACAAACCATTTTACTATCCTTCCCGACCCTCCTGCGCTCATACCACTGCGTCCTGGGAAATCTTTTATCCTTGTCTCCGAGAACCCTACAGAGGTAAACCAGAACTCTCCTGTGTATTTTAAGAATATTCCAGTCGGAACAGTTGTTGACGTTGATCTTGAAAAATCAGGAAAAAACATCCTAACGAAAATCTATGTTTACGAGGAATACCTTCATCTCCTGAGCACAAAATCGATTTTCTGGATGCACTCAGGCATTAATATTAATGCATCAATTGAAGAAGGTGTCTCACTTACCACAGGTCCACTGACCAAGATGTTACTGGGAGGAATTAGTTTTACGACACCAGATAAACTTGCGAAAAAAAAGAATTTTACCCCGGATGAAAATTTCAATTTCAAACTTCATGAAACCTACAAAGATGCCATAGCGGGGGTAAAATATCTCAATAAATTCGGCAAAAAAATCAGCATCGTATCAGAGGATGCGAGTTCACTTTCCATTGGTTCTCCCATTCTTCATAAAAATATTAAAATTGGGTTCGTTGAGGACTTTAGCCTCACTCAAGATCAGCAGAATGTAATTATTGACTGTGTGATTTATGATGAATTCGAAAACCTCATCAAAACTGCAACCAGGTTTTATAACACCAGTGGGTTTCAATTTTCAGGAGGTCTTGGTGGTATACATTTTCAGACAGGATCCCTCCAATCCATCATTGCCGGTGGTATTGGCTGCCTGAATATTCAAGGCGCCATTCCAGTCAAAAAAGGGCGCCCATATCCACTTTATGCTGGCCTGCAGGACGCTCTTCACGCTGATGAAATTGAGCTCACAATTGTTTTTCAAACCAGCAAAGGAGTGCGTGAGGGCGCCCCAGTTCGTTACAAGGGGATTAAGATTGGTCAGATACAACATCTTACCCTATCAGATGATTTACAAACCATTATCGGAAAAGTTTTAGTTAATCAGTCAGTTGAGGATATTTTCAGGAAAAACACAAAGGTATGGGTTGCTGAAGCTGAAATTAACCTCAACGGAATTAAGAATGTTGAAACGATTGTGTTCGGATCTTACCTTGAAGTGCTCCCAGGAGATGGTCCACTTCAACATCATTTTTTCGCCTTGAGCGATCCTCCACGTACAGAAATTGCTAACATCGATGGACTCGGCATTATCGTCGATGCCAAACATCTCGGTTCTTTGACCCCAGGATCACCAGTCTATTACAGACAGGTTCAGGTTGGCAAAGTTACAGGCTATGAACTCTCACCAACTTTTCAGAAGGTCCATATATTCATTTCGATCGCTGACAGATACAGAGCAGTTGTTCGAAGCAATACAAGGTTCTGGAATGTGAGTGGGGCAACGATTGAAGGTGGATTATTTTCTGGAGTAAAGGTTTCAACAGAATCTTTTGAGGCTATCATGAAAGGTGGTGTCGCCCTTGCGACCCCAGACGGCGAAAAAATTGGTACTGCTGCAACAGCCGGGAATCATTTCACTCTCTACGACGATGCAAAAAAAGAGTGGTTAGATTGGAATCCTGATATAATTTTGTTGGAGCTTGAAGAGTCTAAAGACCTGCTCGAGCCTGAAGGTGAGACAAAGTAAAGCTACAGCGACAAGCACTGTTGTGGAGCTGGACCATCAAGCCATAACGCAAATAACCAATTCCATGCTCGGCTTCAAAGCATGTGACCCTGCCAATTTAACTCTGCCACCATCACGTTGAATGGCATTGAGATGGTTCATGCCCTCCGAAAAGGGCAACTGTTTACACAGGATATCGCCGTACAAAGTTTAGCGAAAACCTCCTAAACCATATCTCGATTCCGCACTTCCTCTTCAACGCTAACAAATCGTTCCCGCATAGTTTCAAGTAATACGTATACCACAGGAACGAGCATTGTACTGATAAAAGTGGCAGCAACCATTCCGCCTAAAACAATCACTCCAATAGAGCGCATAGTCATAGCTCCAGCCCCAACTGCAAAAGCCAGTGGAATAACCCCAAAGACAAAGGACAGGATGGTCATCATAATTGCTCTAAATCTTAAAGATGCAGCCGCCATAGCCGAATCAATAATCGAAACGCCCTCTTCCCTTTTCTCTTTTGCAACCTCTACAATTAAGATAGCATTTTTAGATGAAAGCCCGATAAGGAGGACGAGCCCAATTTGAGCAAAGAGATTGTTGTCCAAACCTGCCATATTCTGAGCTACAAGTGCACCAAACATGACAAGAGGGACAGGCAGTAGAATCATCATGGGCAGGACCCAGCTCTCATACTGGGCGGCCAGAACCAGATACACTACTATAAGCGCAAAAGTAAAAACAAAGATCTTGGTATTACCCGCCAGTTTTTCCTGATACGACATGCCCGACCACTCAAAACCATAGCTCTTATCAGCCGGCAGTACCTCTTCGGCCAACTCGGCCATAGCCTCCATTGCCTGCCCAGAACTATAACCTGGTGCGGCTGAACCGTTGATGGTTATGGAGCGATACATGTTGTAGTGAGGGAGATCCGCAGGCCCAATGATCTTTTTAATCTGCAGCACAGAACTCAAGGGAACCATATCATCACGATAATTTTTCACAAAGAGTTTACTTATGTCGCTTACCTCACTTCGAAAAGCCTTATCAGCCTGAATAAACACCCTGAAAACCTTTCCATACTTGGTGAAGTCATTCACATAAATTGAACCCATGTAACTCTGTAGGGTTGTGAAAATGTCAGAGACGTTCACACCGAGAGCCGCAGATTTCTTCCGATCAATGTCGAGCCGGATCATCGGGTAGTTTGGTGAATAGGTCGTATAGGCTCTGGCTATTCGGGGATCGGCGTTAGCTGCTGCAATGAGTTTATCGGAATGATCGACAAAGGTGTTCAAGTCACCTGCTAAATAGTCCTGGAGCCTGAAATCAAAACCACCAACAGTTCCAAGTCCGGGAATCCCAGGCATATTAAAAGCCGCAACGTTGGCATCGGTAATAGAGGCCGCTTTCATATTGACGTTTCTCAGGATTGCATCAATGGATAGCTCAGGCGTTTGTCTCTCATCCCATGGCGCTAGCGTGACAAAGCCTGCTCCAGCACTCGAGTCCAGTGTTCCGGCCAGCATATTATATCCATCAATTATGATAAGATCCTGAATGCCTGGAATATCAAGAACTATGTTCTCTAAGTCTTTTCTAATATCAGTTGTTTTACCAAGAGCAGTGCCAGGTTTAAGGTTAAACATGAGCATAAAACCACCCTTATCCTCCTCGGGAACAAAACCTGTCGGAGTGACTGCAAAGATATAGTAGGTCCCGTACAATAATCCTACAAACCCGACAACGACGAGCCATCTCATCTTTATTAAAAATACAACGATTACTAGATACATCTTCGAAATTTTATCAAATATTGAATCAAAAATTCTAAAGAAGACAAATTTCCCCTGTCCGTCCGGTAATCGCCTGATGACTATCGCACTCAAGGCCGGTGAAAGCGTCATGGCATTGAGAGAAGAGATCAGAACAGCAAAACAGATGGTCAGGGCAAATTGCCTGTATATCTCACCTGTAAGACCGGGCATGAGAGAGACCGGTACAAAAACAGCCACCAGAACAAGGGTCGTTGCGATGATAGGACCGATAAGCTCGAGCATCGCCTCTTTAACCACCTGAGGGATGGTTAACTCAGGTCGCTCACCCATGATATATTCCACTTTTTCCACGACTAAAATGACATCATCTACAACAATTCCGATGGCAAGAATGAGCCCAAACAAGGTGAGAAAATTAATGGAAAAACCGGCTGCAAGAAGAATTCCAAAGGTTCCGACAAGAGATACAGGAATAGCCACTGCTGCAATTATTGTTGGTCGCCAGGATCCTAGAAAAACAAAAACAATAAGAATGACAAGAGCCACTGCAATCGCAAGGTTTTGCACTACATTCTGGATGGCAACCTCAACAAACAGTGTGGTGTCATACGGAACCTTGTAATCAACACCTTCGGGAAATCTTGACTTCAGATTTTCCATTCTCTCGACTATTTTCTTTTTAATATCAAGGGCATTTGATCCTGGCAGCTGGTAAATTGCCACGAGGGCAGTAGGCTCCTTATTCAGTAGCGCATTCCAACTATAATTTTCTGCCCCAAGCTCTACAGTGGCAACATCGCTAAGATATACAAGGGTTCCGTCGTCTTTGAATTTAACGACGATATTTTCGAACTCAACCACGTCTTTTAACCGACTTTCTGTAGTCAGGACAAATTCAGTAGGTTGATCAAGAAAAGTTGGAGGAGCACCAATCTTACCTAGGGCTGCCTGGCTGTTTTGCGCCTTAATTGCACTAATGATTTCAGCAGGACTTAGACCAAGGGCCTGAATACGGTCCGGATCAAGCCAGATACGCATGGAATATTTTTTTTCCCCCATGTTCTCAGCTTTTCCAACCCCGGGAACCCGGCGTAATTCATCGAGAATATTGATATTGACATAGTTACTCAAAAAACTGTCGGTGAATTCCTCACCTTCACCTGTCACCGCAACAAAACAGACGATACTCGGGGACTGCTTATCCACAACAACCCCTTGCTGGTTTACCTCAATAGGTAACTGCGGAGTGGCCATAGAGACTTTATTTTGCACATCAACTGCGGCAATATCAAGGTCATAACCAGGTTCGAAGTAAATATTAATCTTACTTGACCCTGAGCTGGTACTCGATGACTGCATATAAATCATGCCTTGAACACCGTTTATCTTATCTTCAAGAGGTCTCGTAACGGTTTCTTCAACGGTGTAGGCATTTGCTCCAGTGTAGGTAGCCGAAACAACAACGGTGGGTGGAGTAACCTCAGGATATTCCTGAACAGGGAGTATGAAAAGAGATACAACACCCGCCATCACAATGAGCAGCGAAATGACCATTGCAAAAATAGGACGCTTTATAAAAAATACCGACAACATATCCTACTCCTTTTCAGGGATCATCTCATTTTTCTGCATCACCGCCATCACACTCTCGGTAGCAGTAACATCAGTTGGATCAACTTTGGTACCGGGGCGAATCTTGGCAAGGCCACTGGTTATGATCCTTTCCCCGCCTTCTAGCCCTTCTGCTACCACGGCATAATGACGAGTTTCAAGTCCCCGCTTAATATTGACCCTTTTAGCACTATCATTTTCGTCAACGACATAGACATAACTGCCCCTCTGATCATCCTGAATGACAGCTGGTGTGAGCATCAAAAATTCCGCCTTATCCGTGACAAAGAGTTCTACGTAAACAAAGGTGCCTTCAAAAAGCTGGCTATTAGGATTTTCAACAGTGGCCCGCATAGTTATGGTGCCGGTCATCGGATCGGCCTGGTTATCGTTAAAATCCACAAAACCGCTAAAAGTACCCCGATCGAGGAGCTTTTGATAATTGTTAGGTACGGTCACCCGCGCATCAAGTTGATCCTTGGACTTATATCGCTGCACAAGCTGATACTGTTCTTCGTTAGGACTAAAATAGGCGTGCATGGGATTATCTGCAATTACCGTGGTGAGTAAGGTCTTTTCACTAAAACCGACAATATTACCTACATCAATATTTTTTCTGCTGATTTTACCGGATATAGGAGAAACAACATCGGTATAACTCAAATTTAGGAGTGCATTATCTACAGACGCCTGATCCGCTTTGATAGCAGCTTCCAGCTCAGCGACCCGAGCCTCATTTTGTTCTAAGGTTACCCGTGGAGCAAGGCCTTCCGCTACCAACGGCCTGTATCTCTCGACATCGGCCATTGCCAATTTAAGTGAGGCCTGATCGGCCTCTTTCTTAGCTTTTTCCTGGGTAACAGCTGCCTCATAGCTCGATTTTTCAATGACAAACAGTTTCTGCCCTTTTTCGACCTGATCACCTTCATTAAAGAGGATCTCTTCAAGTTTACCCGAAACCCGGGCACGAACCTCTACTCTCTGACTCGCCTCAGTTTTACCGGTGTACTCTATCCATATGGGAACATTCTCTTTGGCTGCTGTCACCACATTGACAGGAATGGGGGGAGGGGCAGGTCGCTCTGTTGGCTTCTTCTCCTCACTACAACCGCTTAAAAGAAAACACCCGGCGACTAAAATCGCCATGGTAGATCGAAAAAACATGCGATAACCTCTCTATAAGTACTGCAAAAATGTATTAAAAAAGATCCATTTTTCAATTGATTTTAATGAGACCTTTACCTTGCTCAGCCATTGTGGTAGGAAAATAGTATAAAATGCAATTAACACTAATGTTATCAGTCACTAAAAGTCAACTAGAATCAGATCGTTATCATGCTGCGCTCAAAAAGAAACGCTGCTAACCGCTTGGGAGTTAATCAATGTTCATCAGATCAATGTATGTCCTCTGTTTTTTGGCCTTTTTCAACAACTCACAGGCACTTGCGGCAGAAGAGCTGTATTTACAGAACTTTATAGATCTCGCTTTAAAAAACAATCCTCAACTTGAAGTCGGGGTCCAACAGTACATGCAGTCTACAGGCCGTGTTCAACAGGCCCAGTCAGGATACCTTCCCCGCGTACAGATTGGAGGGTCTCTTCGTAGAATGCACATTGAGGATCTCACCCCTTTGGACGAAGATAATGTTATTAATGGGGGTATCAGTGCATCTCAGCTCATATATGACTTCGGCATAACCACAGGAGCCATACAGTCAAGCAAACTCACGCGAGATGCCGCCCGTTCAAACGTTGACCAAGCTCTTCATGATGTCATCCTCTTAGTGAAAGAATCCTACTACAACACACTTGAGCAAAAATACCTTATCGAGGTCGCTTTAGAGAAAAAGCAAAGTTACGAAAAACATCTCTACAGAGCAAAAAAATACTATGAGGCGGGTGTCCGCACACAGATTGATATTACCAACGCTGAGTTGGAACTGGCCAACAGCAGGCTAGAACTCATTCGGGCAAAAGCCAATCTTAAATCAGCGCGAGTCCAGCTCGAACAAGTCATTGGCGTACAACCCAATAATGGCAGCTATGTTGTTGCTGCCCGTAACCAGCAACCCCTTGATAGTCTCACCAAGTCAGCCCCTGTAATTGGTTACAACCTCCAGGAACTCCTGGCCATCGCCCCTGATCATCGCCCGGGATTACAGCAGATCGGCCAACTCTTCTATGCTGCTGAGGCATCGATGAAATCCGCAAAAGGTGAAAATTGGCCGCTGCTCGCTGCAAGCGGCAACTATGATACCTACGAAACTGATCTTCAAAGCCTTACGGACCAGTGGCAGGTCGCAGCGACACTCACCTGGGAAATTTTTTCAGGATTTGAAACGGAAGGAAAGATAGCAGAAGCCAGGGGACAAATGTTGGAACTCGGTGCCTCAAGACATGAACTAGAGCTTTCAATCATTAAAGATATCACAGACAACCATCTTCGTGCCGTGGAGAACTATGAGTCCATCGACATAGCGGGTCTTGCCACTCGACTATCTGCAAAGAATCTTCAACTTGCCGAAGGCCGGTATCAGGCGGGTCTTGGGGATATGCTCGAATATAACGATGCACAGTTAGGTTTCACTTCGAGCCAGGCCGATCTCATATCCATATACTTTACCTACCTGTCATCACTTGCCAGAATTGATAGAGCGGCGGGAATTGATCCCGGCATCCCTGAAGGAACTCTTGAAAAGATGCTGGATAAGTAAATTACTCTAACCCACATATCTCATTGATTCAGACGGCGATATCTTCACCCAAGCCAGTGAGCAATTACCTCGCTGACCCCTCCCTCATTATTAGAAGCAACAACCTGAAACAGCTCCTGTAATCTGGCAGGGCTGTTTCTAACGATATAGCTATGTTCTGCCCAATGTAGTAGATCTTCGTCGTTATAATCATTTCCTACGGCGCAGGTATTTTCTGTTGCAATACCAAGTTGTTCAGCCAGCCACGCAACTCCCTTACTCTTGGACACCCTGGGATCAAAAATTTCTATCCAGCTCGATTCTCCATCCAGAGGGGATGTGGCCCTGATCACACTGAATTGATTAAATTCAGCTGCAATCCTGTTCGTTATTTCTCTCCCCTTTGATCTAGGTACAATACACAGTACTTCAGTGGCCCCTTGTGGTAGTGGCAAACGGCCTTCAGGAAGTACGGTTGCATACTCACTATAGATATCAAGCCTTCTTGAAAAATCTGAATTCTGCTCACTATGTTGTCGGTAGAAGAACTGATGAGTATCAGGTACCGCCATGTGAACCATGTAATCAAGCCGAGAGACCTCAAGGTATTCAACAATAACCGAGACATCACTTGCTGAGAGCGAAATGCTTTTCAGTAACGATTCTGCAGGATAGCTTATGATACCAGCCCCTGTAGAAAAAAGGACATAGTCAATTGCAGGGTAAAAATTGCTCCCTCGCATTCCAAGAGATGCCATTAAGGTATGAAACGAATAATCAGATCGTCCTGTTGCTATAGCAACGGCATACCCCTGATCTCGAAGTGTTTGTAATGCATCAAGATCGCGCTTGTTAAAGGTCTTCGCATCAGTGAGTAGTGTTCCATCAAGGTCCGTTACAAACAAACCTTTATATTTTGTTCTATTTATCATTGTACCCGCATAATTCATGACGCGTTGAGTGTTTTATTTATACCTCTATTTCAGACACAAAAAATAACCATTTTACTCTCCTTTAAAGAGAATAAACTGGTTACCAGATTTTCTTACATTTGTCAGTATAGGAGAGATCTACTCCTAGGAGCTTGTCTGAGAATAGGCATTTTGTTTAAAATCGAGAAATTCCTAAAAAATAAGCACAGCCATATATTTGATATTGCGAGCATTATTTTTTGGGAATTCCGAATAATTTGGGCGAAAGGGCATTCTCGGACAGCCTCCTAGCGCCGATTTCTATCCCAGCGGCTATAATGATCTCTTTTTCTGTGATTATCAACAACGAGTACAACCTTTCTCACAATAAAGTTACCACGTAATCCAAGCTGCCATGGCCCCCTGCTATTATGTGAGGGATTCCTAAATTTTACTCTGTCAAAAGAATTTTTGCGATTATCACGAAAGACCCTGGGGCTGCCACCCACTTCACACATATCAGTTGCCCACTTGCCTACTCTAAGGCCCGCACCTCCTCTTCCCTTCTTAGATTTGGCAACTAAGACAACCTTCTTGAGTTCCAAATCCGATACCTGTACCCAGGGGTATTGTTCTTTGAGACTTCTTTTTAGATATATTGTTGCAGCCTCACCCTTGTGACCACGAATATGGCTATCATTGAAATCGAGAACAAACCTTTCTTGCGAAGCCATCACCCATGCAGGAATGCAAAATAACATCAGTATCGCAAAGAAGAGAGATCTTAAGATGGACAATTTCCTATTTTTTCTGTTTTCTGAAATATCGTTTTTAGACATCGCTTGTTTAATTACTCTCATAGTGCACCCCGCTGAAAAATTGTGAATGTAAATGCTGCCTGTCTCTTACTTGTCACTGTAGGTGAAGCGTTTCACATTGTCAGTAGACGACGGGCTATACGCCACATATTTCGGGGTATGTCGACCCGATGTCGATCACTTATCCGACTTGAAAGTCTAAGGAATAGATTCCAAAACGACCCTCTATTTTTGTGAGATAATCACTCATCTTTTCTCATCATTGCGAAACTCTTCTCCTTGCGGTGAGGTTGAAAAATCAAAAGAGATCATTATTTTAAAGAATAAGAAGTCAGAAGCAGCACACATAAAACACCTTACAAAACAATGCGTATACCTAAACCCCATCACCTCATATACGGCACTCTTAAAGATTATCTGACTGGTGAAGAACTTACTGACACTGACGATGAACGAATCCGTCAGAAGCTCTGCAGGATGATGGTTGAAGAAAAAGGTTACGCCGCTGAACAACTCACGCAAAGACTCAAAATTGAAACACTTTTTTCTAAATGCTTTGTCACCTCAACCATTGAACTCACCATTTCACACAAAGGGAAAAAATCAATGATTCTTCGGTATGGTCCCGGGTCTTTGGTCAGTAGAGAACGCTCTGCTATCGCTGCCGCAAGATCCCTTACACCTGACCACCAAATACCCCTTGCAATCGTCACAAATGGTAGAGATGCCGAACTTTTAGACACAAGGACTGGCAAGATTTTAGGATATGGGTTACATTCTATTCCTGATCGGGAAAATCTTGGCATAATTCTCAAAAAAACGTGTTATCTTCCGCCTTTAGAAGGTGAAAAGAAAGAACGGGAATTACGAATTCTTAACGCCTTTGATGTCGAACGATGTTGTTACTAGGAGCTTACCCGGAAGAGCCATTCCACCCGTGCTACCCCGGATTACAAGAAATATACTTAAACATTTCAAGGGATAATTATGTCTACTGGACTCGATAACTGGACAAAATCAAGTTGGAAACAATTCACAGCGCTGCAACAACCTAACTGGCCAAACAATGACGCTGTGGACAAAGTTCTTGGTAACCTGGGTACTCTTCCACCACTGGTTTTCGCAGGAGAAATACGCTCATTGAAAGCACTTCTTGCAAAAGCGGTAACAGGAGATGCTTTTCTCCTTCAGGGCGGTGATTGTTCTGAAAACTTTGCCCATGTAACCGCGCCAAATATTAGAGAAACTTTAAAAGTACTTCTTCAAATGGCGGTAGTTCTCACCTATGCTGGTGGAAAACCTGTCATCAAAGTTGGCCGTATTGCTGGACAATTTGCAAAACCTCGTTCTTCTGATATGGAAACCATTGATGGCGTGGAGCTCCCATCATATCGTGGCGACATGGTGAACTGTGCAGAATTCACACCGGAATCCCGTATTCCAAACCCTAAGTTCATGCTCAAGGGTTATAATATGGCAGCATCAACCCTGAATCTACTCCGTGCATTCACGAGAGGTGGTTTTGGCTCACTTGAGCGTGTTCAGGCATGGAATCAGGAGTTTGTCGCAGGATCCCCCCTTGGCCGAAGCTACGATCGTCTCGGTAAACAGATCAGTCAGGCCATCCGTTTCATGGAAACTATTGGGATTTCATCTGACAACCCTTTGATCAACCAGACACAGCTATTCACCTCCCACGAAGCACTGCTTTTGCAATACGAAGAAGCGCTTACCCGTCAAGATCATATTACCGGTAAATGGTACGACTGTTCTGCTCATATGCTATGGATTGGTGAGCGTACACGGCAGAGTGATGGTGCCCATGTTGAATTTCTCAGCGGTGTTCATAATCCGATCGGTTTAAAACTCGGACCGACCTACGACATGGACAATGTTAAAAGACTGATTGAAAAACTCAATCCAGAAAACGAAGCGGGTCGGCTCACCATCATCACCCGTCTGGGCATGAAGAATGTGGAAAAAGTTCTCCCACCGCTGCTCAGAGAAATGAAAAGAGAAGGTCACAATATCGTTTGGAATTGCGATCCTATGCATGCCAACACCTATACGGCAAAAACTGGACTCAAAACACGTAATTTCAATGACATACTTTCTGAAATAACCTGTTTCTTTGAAACCCACTGGTCAGAAGGCACCATTCCGGGTGGTATCCACCTTGAGATGACCGGCAACAACGTTACAGAATGTACAGGTGGCGCTCACAACATTATCGACGAACAACTTTCAAGTAACTACCTCACTTCCTGTGACCCGCGTCTTAATGCGGAGCAAAGCCTTGAAGTCGCCTTCCAGATTGCGGATATGATTCGAAGCTAAGTCCTGTTATTAATACAAAGATGTACCAAAGCGCCCGCTAAGCATAGCGGGCGCTTTTTTATTTTCAATGTACTCTTTTCTTTTCAGTAGACGCGTAAAAACGTAGCTACATATCAATATTACATTTCAGTAATCTTTCTTGACGCCCCCTCCTTCACGGTTACCTTTTTAGATACGTTAAAAAGAAAACCGACTCTACTGAGATTACTACTATGAAATTGTTCATGGAGATCTTCTGGAGTCAACCATTGGAGACATAAAATGAACCGACAGAAAAAGGCTACGTCTTTTCTTGGCCTGCTCGCATTGTGCCTCTTCTGCATCACCCTTGCAGGAGGTCAGGTATTTGCCAAATCTAACGCATCAAGCGACATAGAAATTTTAGATCGTTCGTCTAAGGCGTTCGTTAATGTAGTCAAAAAAGCAAAACCAGCTGTAGTTCACATTAACGTAGAAAAAACCACAAAACAAAATTACCGAGGTAGACAAGGGTCGGAGGAGATGTTTAACCATCCTTTCTTTGAGCAGTTTTTTGGCCCTCAATTCCGTCAGAAACAACAACAGCAACAACCAAAACAGCAGGAATATACCCAACGTGGCCAGGGTTCAGGATTTATAATTAACAAAAAAGGCTTCATTCTCACCAACAATCACGTGGTCGAAGGTGCCGACTCCATAAAAGTCACCCTTTCAGATAAAAGAGAATTTACCGCTACCGTGGTAGGCACAGACCCACAAAGTGACGTCGCACTCATTAAAATTGATAACGCTGTCAACTTACCGGTACTGCCTCTTGGTGATTCATCCAAACTTGAGGTCGCTGAGTGGGTTATCGCCATTGGAAATCCTTTCGGACTCGACCAGACGGTTACTGTTGGCGTTGTTAGTGCCACAGGAAGATCCAGTATAGGACTCAACGATTATGAAAATTTCATCCAGACCGATGCAGCAATTAATCCTGGTAATAGTGGTGGCCCACTCATCAACGCCAGGGGAGAGGCCGTAGGTATCAATACAGCACTGTTTTCAAAAACTGGTGGCTATATGGGAATCGGTTTTGCTATTCCGATCAACATGGCAAAATCCATCGAAAAGCAACTCAAAGAGCACGGCAAAGTAACCCGTGGCTGGCTTGGTGTTGTGATCCAAAATGTAGACAAAGACCTTGCGGACTCATTCGGACTCAAAAAAGCCGGTGGTATTCTTGTAAGTGAAGTGCAAAAAGATTCTCCTGCAAGTGCAGCTGGAATTAAACGCGGCGACGTTATCATAGAACTTGACGGAAAGGTACTCGAAGATGTTTCAGCTCTCCGCAACCGCGTAGCACTTATTTCTCCTGATAGTAAAGCATTGTTTTTGGTCATTCGGGATGGCAGAGAAAAGAAAATCCAGGTCACTATTGGTCAACAGCCATCTGACTTTGATAAAAAAGTCAGTGCCAAAGGTATTAAATCTCTGAAAGAATATGGCCTTACCATGCAGGAACTGACACAAGAACTCGCAGAGCGTTTTGATTACGAAGTGGATAGCGGACTCATTGTCAGCAATGTTGAGCAGGGAAGCCCCGCTGCTAAAGCGGGAATGAAACCAGGACAACTGGTGGAAGAGGTGAACAAAATAGCTGTGAGTAACCTCGACGACCTTTCCAAGGCTCTCGATGAGAGCTCGGAATCAGACAAGATTCTTCTCAGGGTTCGTTCAGGTAGCTATGCTACGTATATAGTTCTTGGAGCTAAATAAAACAGAGTACTCCCCCCCCCCCCGTGAAGGGAAAGTAGGCACTTATTATCTCCATGTATCTGATGAACATCAGGTACATGGAGAAGCTGCTTTGTCTATCGGATGCGTGGAATCTTTGACAATTTCCTGATGTCTGGCAATGGCGATTCGTTCAAATATTTTTATGATAATTGGTAAATTTTCAAAATCGCGAGTAGAGATTTTCCTCAGCACAACATTCGTCTTTGCACATACCGTTGCAGTACGCTTCTTTTCTTTACCAAAATATGCCATCTCACCAAAGATCATCCCCGCATCCATTGTTGATAGCAGTTCATTGTTCATGTTAAAAGTTTCTGCCGTTCCGGAGTCGATATAGTAGATACCATCCGGGACACTATTGATCTCGACAATAACCTCACCCGCTTCTTTCCACTCTAGCCTAAAGTACTGTTCCCACGCCGTATCAACCACCAGTGCATGGTAGAAGTCCGGATCCATCGCTTTGAGAAGTTCCTTTGAAAGATGGAAAAGACGTTCTCCAAGAGAATCTCTTTTTTTCTCCATAAGCTTCATTCCACAGCAATTAAAATCACTTTCCGGAAACGGAGTTTCTCTGATGTATTCTAAAATTCTTTCGATACCAACATCTGCACGTCCTGCAATCTCAATAAAATAGTCCTGCGCTACCAGCAGCTCGTCCCGCACTAAAGGAAAATTCGGTATAATTCCCAGTTGAAGATTACCGGTAAAAAATTCCATAGCACTATTTTTCATGGAAATAAACGTGCGAAGATTTTCCGGATCTATATCAGTGGCACAATGTATACCAGGCTGATAAATGGTAAATATATTCATCGGATGCAAAACGCTGGTCAGACTGACTTTTGCAATATTAACAATATCGTCCTCAAACCCCCGCTGATGCCTTGCAACCTCTCGGTCCATGAGAAGCGTGGTTCCAAAATAACCACACAGCTCCTCAAGGCGGTTGGCAATTGCAAAGCTTGCGCCAAATTTCGCCATTTTTGAACCAATCTGTGCCTCTGTAATGTCTCCCAGTAAAATACCCATCCGGGTAGGGGCAAGAGATCCTTCCTGAATAGCTTCCGCCATCTGAAGTGCGGCATGCAAGGCCCTTGTACAGACTCCAGCACGATCTTCCCCTTCACGCTTATCAAAAATCATCAGACTGCCATCACCTGCCGACGACTCACTATCAAGGGGGAAATTTTCTTCGCTGTCTATAATTTCATGGATACGATCATGATAATTAACCAGAAAATCTCTAATTTCCCCAGGTGCCATTCCAGAAGATACTTGCGAATACTGGACCATATCCGCCATTAAAATCACTACTTCTCTTTCTGGTCCATTTTTCTGCATTTTCAAAACCTTATCTAAATACCTTCCAGGACAACAAACATCGTTATGATAATTTTATCCTCTCGTACAAAAGCTCTGCTCAACAAACCAAGACTCGATTTTTAACGCTCTAATTTATCAAACCTATAAATGTAATTACAGCAATGACCACGACAAAAAACAGAGCAATCTTCACATTAACACTGTGATCTTCCTGATGTTCATGATGCGCGTCAGACATAGCATATCCTCGTGTCAGAAAAGCCCGTTATCTTTGCGCGACACCACATCGCTTAAGACCGAGCCAAGTATGATCGTTCGTTGTATTTGAATAATAATACCAGCCATTTTACTTGAATACAATATCCATCAATTGATGCATGTTGGATATTCCCACTATTTCAATGGTCGGCTTCCAGTTCAATCTCTCCTTATTACTGCTTGGCATGATGATTCTGGAAAACCCGAGCCTCTGGGCCTCCCTCACCCGGACATCAATCTGTCCAACTGCCCTCACCTCTCCTGCCAGCCCAATTTCGCCACAGACTACAGTATTTGAGGGGATGGTCTTTTCAAGAAGACTTGAGGCCAATGCACACACTACACCAAGGTCCAGAGCTGGTTCATCTATTCGAATCCCTCCTGCAATATTTAGAAAGACATCATGGCCATACATATCAAGACCAACCTTTTTCTCAAGAACTGCGCAGAGAAGCGATAGACGTTGCTGATCAGCACCGATTGCTGTTCGTCTTGCTGTACCTAAGTTTGTAGGACTTACAAGAGCCTGAACTTCCACAAGGATTGGTCTTGTTCCTTCCACACTAGGAAGGACTACGGAACCGGGCTCATTGAGGGGGCGTTCAGCCAGAAATATTTCAGATGGATTGGAAACCTGCACCAGTCCTTCTTCCTTCATCTCAAAAACCCCTATTTCGTTTGTTGAACCAAAACGATTTTTGACCGTGCGAAGAATACGAAAAACATGACTGCGATCACCTTCAAAATAGAGGACCGTATCAACCATGTGTTCAAGAACCTTAGGACCTGCAATTGCACCATCCTTAGTCACATGACCTACTAATATTACAGGAATATTTTCTTTTTTAGCAAATCCAAGTAATTTGTATGCTGATTCTCTTACTTGGGTCACCGAACCAGGCGATGAACCCACTTCAGCACAGGTCAATGTCTGGATTGAATCCACAGCCAGAAGTGCTGGTCGCATTTCTGTTGCCATGGCAATGATCTGCTCAACACCGTTTTCAGTAGCTAAATACTCACCAGGATGAATTGCACCCAGTCGGTTTGCACGCATCTTAATCTGTCTAGCCGACTCTTCCCCGGACACGTACAGGACCTTTCGATCTTTTTTTGCAATTGATTCGAGAAGATGTAAGATGAGTGTCGATTTTCCAATCCCCGGCTCCCCACCAATGAGAACAACAGAACCAGGTACAACACCTCCACCCAGCACCCGGTCGAGTTCCTCGATCTCAGTCTTCATTCGTTCTTCATCAGCATCTGGAGCAAGGTGTAGTGGTACCGGCTTTCCGGCGGTAAATGAACCTCCACCTTTTGGGGCAATAACCTCTTCAATAAGAGCTTCCCACTCTCCACACTCAGGACAACGGCCCAGCCATTTCAAACTTTTATAAGAACACTGCTGGCAAACGTACACTGTCTTGTTCTGTTTTTTACTTGTTAAATTCATAATTTCGACTCGGATAGACTATATAAAAAGTACGTTGGTAAACCTTTACAGATAGGGAAAAGTACCTATAATCTGAGTGGTTTGACAAAAGACTATAGAAAGCGGCAGCACTAGACACGGCCTCACAGAGATATTTTTTGCGGCTAAAATTCAGATTTAACCCCGATACATGGGATAAGTGCCATGGTGGTGATTGTACGCTACTCATTTTAAAACCATCCTCCAAATTTCTTGTTTTTTATGACAGGTTTGCAGGAGTAAGGCACTAATAAACACTTTAATCGTTATACCAGCAATTATGATGGAAAAGCAACACCGTGTAACCTCTGGTCCCGTCGCGAAGTGGGAACCGCTCTATCACAGTCTATGGCTGATTCTTAGTCACAAACGACTTTTTGCCTGGAGTTCAATTCTTGTCCTCGTGACCATTCTGCTCACCTGGGTAGGTTATCAGATTGCAATTGATTTTCTAGACGGCCTCAGTGCCCAGATCTTTTCCGCCACCCCTGATCCAAACACGATTCTTGGCTGGATACAGAGCAAAGCCTTTATTGCCGGAAACTGGTTATATCATCTCGTTTCAAAAATTCTTTCTTTCTACCTTGCCTTTCTCCTGGCCTACAGCCTTACGACTCCTGGCTATGCTTTCTTAAGCAGTTCTGCTGAAAAAATTCATGCAGGGAATGATTTCGATCCGGACGCAAAATTTTGTTTTACCGGTATTTTAGTGGACATACTGGAAGGATTGAAAATCGCCTTTTTTGGTATTCTGGTGACCATCGTAGCCCTTTTCGTCAATTTCATTCCAGTCATCGGACAAGTTGCGGTCTTTCTTCTCTACACTTACTACTCAGCCCTCATGTTCCTTGACTACCCTGCATCACGAAGAAGATGGGGGCTCAGAAGGAAGATCGGTTGGCTCTATACCCATAGCAGCCCTTCATTTCGAATCGGTATCCTGCCCGCCCTCATAAGCATGATTCCAATCTTAAATATCTTTGCCATTGCACTACTTTTCCCAGTATTAACCGTTCATGCCACCCTCAATTTTTCTGCAATTGAGCTTGCACATAAACGCTACCCCAACGGCAACACAGGAGATCCACATGGGACTTGAAATTGAAAAGAAATTTCTCATCACAAATGATAGCTGGAAAGCTCTCGGCACTGGAAAAGAATACTGCCAGGGCTATCTCAACTCGGGTAAAGGAACCAGTCTTCGTATTCGAACCATAGGTGAACGCGGTATTATCACCGTAAAGGGTCCCAATGAAGGAGGTAAAAGGTTAGAATTTGAATATGATATCCCATACGTTGATGCCAGGGAAATGCTCGATAAACTCTGCCACAAACCCCTTATTGATAAAATCAGATACAAAATCCCCTTTGGCGGATTCACCTGGGAAGTTGACGTCTTTAAAGGAGAAAACGAGGGCTTGATCTTTGCAGAAATTGAACTCGAAAGCGTAGATCAGCCTTTTGATATACCCGAATGGATTGGAGAAGAGGTGACCGGAGACCCCAAATACTACAATGCTAATCTGGTTTCCTATCCATATTCGCAATGGCAGGATTGACAGAAAAGTTCAATCTCACCAAAAAGAGTTAATTCTATTTTACTATTTTTATATAAAAGTCTAGTATGCTTCATGGTTATGCAGGTGGTCGACAAAAAAGCCAGTTTATTTTTTACAGATAACGATGCATGTAACTGCAGACCATAGCTTCAATGGGGGGTCTGTTATTAATAACAAGAGGAGATTACAACTATGCTTAAAACGAAGAATCTGATTGCAGCGTTCTGCGGTGCTACCTTGCTTTTAGCTTCCATGAACGCAAGCGCGGCTGGAAAAACCCTGGTATATTGTTCTGAAGGTAGCCCCGAGGGCTTTAACCCCGCATTTTACACAGCAGGAACTACCTTTGATGCATCTTCTCGCCAAATTTACGATGCCCTTGTTAAGTTCGAAAGAGGAACAACTAAAGTTGTTCCAGGTCTTGCAGAGAGCTGGGATATTTCTGAAGACGGCACAGAATATACCTTTCATCTTCGTAAGGGTGTAAAGTTCCACACCACCAAAGATTTTACCCCCACCCGTGACTTCAACGCAGATGATGTCGTCTTCACTTTCATGCGACAATTTGATGTAGACCACCCTTTCCACAAAGTGGGCGGTGCATCCTATGAATACTTCAACAGCATGTCGATGCAGACTCTTATCAAAGAGATCGTCAAGGTTGATGACTATACAGTAAAATTCGTCCTTAATCGCCCTGAGGCACCCATGATCGCAAATCTTGGGATGGACTTTGCAGTTATCTTTTCAGCTGAATATGCTGATAACATGCTGAAGGCTGGCACTCCTGACACCATCGATTTTGAGCCTGTAGGAACCGGACCTTTCCAACTCGTTAATTACCAGAAAGATGCTGTTATTCGCTACAAAGCCAATCCTGATTACTGGCAAGGTAAAGCAGCTATTGATAATTTAGTATTTGCTATCACCCCTGACGCGTCTGTTCGTTACCAGAAGCTTAAAGCTGGTGAGTGCCATGTCATGCCATACCCCAACCCTGCTGATCTTGCAGCTATGAAAAAAGACACAGACATCAATCTTCTTGAAAAAGAAGGCCTGAATGTTGGCTATATGGCGTATAACACCAAGGTTGCTCCTTTTGATAACGTCAAAGTTCGTAAGGCATTAAATAAAGCAATCAACAAAAAAGCAATCATTGAAGCAGTATTTCAGGGTGCCGGAAAAGTAGCAAAAAATCCAATCCCACCAACTATCTGGTCATACAATGACGCTGTTGTAGATGATAGCTACGATCCAGCTGCTGCTAAAGCAGCCCTTGAAGCGGAAGGCGTTAAAGATTTGAAAATGAACATCTGGGCAATGCCTGTTCAGCGTCCTTACAACCCAAATGCAAGACGTATGGCTGAACTGCTCCAGGCTGACTTTGCTGAGGTTGGTGTAAAGGTAGAGATCGTTTCCTATGAGTGGGGTGAATACCTCAAGCGCTCAAAAGACCTGGATCGTGACGGTGCTGTCCTCTTGGGATGGACCGGTGATAATGGAGATCCAGACAACTTCATGGCCGTACTCCTCGGTTGCGATGGAGTTGGTGCTGCCAACCGTGCACAATGGTGTTATCAGCCATTTGAAGATGCAATCCAGAAAGCCAAAATTGTAGCTGACCCTGCTGAACGTACAAAGCTGTATGAAGAAGCTCAGGTTATATTCAAAGAGCAGGCTCCATGGGCCACCATCGCCCACTCGGTCGTTTTTGAGCCAGTGCGTAAAGAAGTCGTTGATTTCCGTATCGATCCTTTCGGCGGCCACATCTTTTATGGCGTTGATCTAAAGTAGGATTCTTAGCTGTACTAGAGGCCGGGTGGAAGATTGCCCGGCCTTTTCTTGCTGATCTCTTTCCCTGAGAACTCAAACATGTTTCTTTATTTTTTTAAAAAACTTGGCGTTATCATTCCAACGTTTTTCGGTGTTACCCTCGTCGCTTTTATTTTCATCCGTCTCCTGCCAGGAGATCCAGTCATGCTGATGGCTGGTGAACGAGGCATGAGTGAAGAGCGTCATGCCATGCTTATGGCGAAGATGGGTTATGACAAACCGATAATCGTGCAGTACGGCTACTATTTGGTTGATTTGGCACATGGTGACTTTGGAACATCTATTATCACCAAAAAACCAGTACTCGAAGAATTCGGTGCACTTTTCCCTGCAACAGTGGAACTATCTGTATGTGCCATGTTGCTCGCCATCCTCTTAGGACTCCCGGCTGGTATGATTGCCGCGACAAAGCGAGGCTCAGCATTTGACCACACCGTGATGACTAGTGCCCTTGCGGGCTATTCTATGCCTATATTCTGGTGGGGCCTGCTGTTGATCATATTTTTCTCAGGTATTTTAGGCTGGACCCCAGTTTCCGGTCGCATATCGCTGCTCTACTATTTTGAGCCAGTAACTGGGTTTATGCTTATTGACAGCTTTCTCTCTGGCCAAGAAGGTGCCTTTCGTTCTGCGGTTTCTCATTTAATACTTCCCTCAATTGTGTTGGCCACGATTCCCCTTGCTGTCATTGCGAGGCAAACCCGATCCGCCATGCTCGAAGTACTCAGTGAAGACTATGTACGGACAGCAAAAGCAAAAGGCCTTGGCCCACATAGGGTCATAGGGTTTCATGCCCTTCGCAACGCTCTGATTCCTGTTATAACCGTTATTGGCCTTCAAGTCGGCGTCCTCTTTGCCGGTGCAATTCTCACCGAAACCATCTTTTCCTGGCCCGGAATTGGAAAATGGATGGTCGATTCGATTTTCAGACGTGACTACTCATCAGTTCAAGGGGGTTTGCTCCTCATTGCTGCCATTGTCATGCTTGTTAACCTTACTGTAGATCTGCTTTACGGATTAATTAATCCACAAATTCGTCATACGGACTCATAATGACAGAGACAACCCTAGAAGAAATAGTTGATAATCGCCCAACCGGATTCAAGGCAGTTCTTATCGAATTCTGGTCATATTTTAGCGAGAACCGTGGTGCTGTAATTGGTCTGTTCTTTTTCATCGCCGTCGTCCTCATAGCTGTATTTGCCGACTTTGTCGCACCACACGCTCCAAACCAGCAATACAGAGACGCGTTGCTGCAGCCACCATTCTGGCAAACGGGAGGAGAATTCAGATTTCCCTTAGGAACCGATGCCATTGGCCGCGATATGCTCTCACGACTCATCTACGGCTCAAGATATTCGCTGTTCATCGGCTGTATTGTCGTATCAGTATCACTGTTTGTGGGTGTTATTTTAGGCCTTATTGCCGGCTTTTTCAGAGGAAGAGTCGATACTTTCATTATGAGAATAATGGATGTGGTTTTGGCCTTTCCCAGCCTGCTTCTGGCACTTGTTCTTGTCGCCATCCTCGGACCAAGCCTTATAAACGCTATGATCGCTATTGCCATCGTACAACAGCCTCATTACGTTCGACTCACCCGGGCAGCTGTCATGTCTGAGATGACCAAAGATTACGTTACCGCAGCTCGGGTTATTGGCGTAAAATCCCTTCGCCTGATGTTTATCACCATCTTGCCCAACTGTATGGCGCCACTCATTGTTCAGGCCGCACTCAGTTTTTCTACAGCAATCCTCGATGCTGCAGCCCTGGGATTCCTTGGCATGGGAGCACAGCCTCCTACACCAGAGTGGGGAACGATGCTTGCTGAAGCAAGAGAATTTATCCTCAGAGCCTGGTGGGTTGTCACCTTCCCAGGGGTCGCTATTCTCACAACTGTTCTTGCCATCAACCTCATGGGTGACGGGCTACGGGATGCCTTAGATCCGAAACTTAAACGATCATAATTGCACATGCCATTACTTGAAATTGAAAATCTAACCGTCTCCTTTCAAACTGCAGGAGGCCAATTTACTGCGGTAGACAAGGTTTCACTCCACATTGAACCTGGCGAAATTGTCTCCGTTGTTGGTGAGTCCGGCTCAGGTAAATCAGTAGCAATGCTGGCACTTATGGGGCTACTTCCATGGACGGCAACGGTTACCGCCGACAGGCTTGCGTTTGATAATCAGGATCTTAAAGCCATCAGCAAAAAAGAGCTCAGGAAAATTATCGGCTCAAAAATGGCGATGATTTTTCAGGAACCAATGACCAGCCTCAACCCATGCTTCACGGTCGGTTTTCAACTCACTGAAACTCTTAAGATCCATCTCGGTATGAACCGAGCACAGAGCAAAAAACGAGCCATTGACCTCCTTGACCTGGTTGGAATACCGGAACCACAAAAAAGGCTTTCCGCATTTCCCCATCAGCTTTCTGGTGGAATGAACCAGCGAGTCATGATAGCCATGGCTATTTCCTGTGATCCCCAGCTGTTGATCGCTGACGAACCAACAACCGCTCTTGATGTTACCATCCAGGCACAGATTCTCGACCTCCTCTTAAAACTACAAAAAGAAAAAGGCATGTCCCTTATTCTCATCACTCATGACATGGGAGTTGTGGCCGAAACTGCAGAACGTGTGGCCGTCCAGTATGCTGGGCAACAGGTTGAAAAACAACTGGTGAAAGGTCTGTTTTCAAATCCTCATCATCCTTACACTCAGGCATTGCTCAATTCACTTCCAGAGCGATCAGAATCTAAAATCCTGCCCTCCATCGCAGGTGTTGTACCTGGCCAATTCGACAAGCCAAAGGGATGTCTCTTCTCACCCCGTTGTGATTATGCAACCAACAAATGTCGTACTGTTCCACCCATTGCTGCAAGTGATGAACTCGGCAGGGCTTTATGTCACTATCCGATTGATGCTGGAAAACCGACAAACTACCCTGAAGAGGTGAAATCATGAGCGGTGAAGTTGTATTAGAAGCAGTGGACCTCAAACGCCACTACCAGATAGACCGTGGGACTTTCAAGAAGCCGGCGATCCTTAAGGCACTTGACGGTGCAAGTTTTACGCTGAAAAAAGGCCAGACTCTTGCCATTGTTGGAGAATCAGGCTGTGGAAAATCTACCATGGCTCGTCTCGTCACCATGATCGAAACTCCTACGGCTGGCAAACTCACCATTGGCGAAAACGATGTTTCAAATGCCAGTCCAGCGGAACGAAGTAATTTACATAAACAGGTACAAATCGTCTTCCAGGATCCATACGGCTCTTTGAACCCAAGACAAAAGATTGGTCATTCTCTTGAAGAACCCCTTCTCGTAAACACTTCAATGAGGAAAAGCGAGCGAAGAGAAGCAGCGCTGAAAATGATCGGTCTAGTAGGGCTCAGACCAGAACACTATGATCGTTATCCTCATATGTTCTCAGGTGGCCAGAGGCAGAGAATTGCCGTTGCAAGAGCGCTCATGCTCAATCCGCAGATGATTGTGCTGGATGAACCTGTTTCGGCTCTTGATGTCTCAATTCAGGCACAAATCCTTAACCTGATAGCAGATCTACAGCAAAAATTTGATCTGGCCTATATGTTCATCAGCCACGATCTCTCTGTGGTGAAGCATATCGCAGATGAAGTAATGGTCATGTACCTTGGCAAACCGGTTGAAACAGGATCAAGGGATAACATTTTCAGTAAACCACGCCACCCCTACACAAGGGCACTTCTTTCTGCCACTCCGGTTGCGGATCCATTTAGAGGTAAGGAACGAATTGTCCTGAGCGGAGAACTTCCATCGCCAATAGATCCACCGCCTGGATGTACCTTCCATCCACGCTGTCCATCGATGACGGATAAATGTACTCAATCTGCTCCGGATCTTGTAGAAATAGATGGATGCCAAGTGGCCTGTTTTCATCCCAAAGTATACTAAATAGAGCCAACCTTCTCCCACTCTAACTCCTGAAGAACAAACCATGACACATGATCCCATGGAGGGTTTAGAATCAATTCCAGTGGTTGGCCTTGGAACCTGGAAATTAACAAGGGATGAGGTTGGGCCGACCATCGCCTCCGCTATTGATATTGGTTATCGACATTTTGACTGCGCCTCCATCTATAATAACGAAAAAGAGATAGGTGCCGCCCTCACGGTGGCTTTTGACAGCGGTACGGTTAAGCGCGAAGAGATGTGGGTTTCATCAAAACTTTGGAGCAATGCCCACGCAGCAAAACACGTTCGACCGGCTCTTGAGAGAACACTCAAAAACCTACAACTCAACCACCTTGACCTCTATCTCATCCACTGGCCCGTAAGCTTTCGTGCTGATATTACTTTCCCTAAACGCCCTGATCAATTTATTTCTCCTGAAGATTTACCGATCATCGAAACGTGGAAAGCGATGGAGAAAATGGTAAAAAAGGGACTTTGCAGACATATCGGTGTATGCAATTTTAGTATGGTTAAACTCAGAGACTTACACAAACAGGCCACAATTAAACCATACACCAACCAGATTGAGTTACATCCCTACCTTCAACAACCTGAAATGGTGAAATACTGTAACGAAAAGTCAATGAGGCTTACAGCGTATTCCCCTCTTGGTTCGGGAAAAAGTCCAGAAACCCGAATGAACAAAGACCTCCCATCTCTACTCAACCACACCCAAATTAGATGTCTAGCAACCAAATACAAAGCAACTCCAGCACAAATTCTTATCGCCTGGGGACTCAAACGAAAAACTATTGTCATTCCCAAATCAACTCACCCCAAACGGCTTTTGGATAACTTCAATGCCCAGCAGATCACAATAGATAACAGTGACATGGACAACCTTCATCAACTTGATTTGAAGTATCGCTTTCTTGATGGGACCTATTTCACCCAATCCGATTCACCCTATACGCATGCCACACTCTGGGACGAATGACTTCCTGCCCAACTCCAAATAATTCCTGTTTAGAACACTGTAGGTTCAGATTCTATTGTACAAACTAACTAACAAGTGTATCCTACACAATAACAGGTTGATGCAGGATATAAACAGAAGTTTGGGTAAACTATCTTGCATTATTAAATCAGGTTGTTGTTTTTTTCTCCAACGCACTGACTAAACATTACAGCACACGGTCAATATGCACATTTTAAATAATCTGCCAGTGCCAGTGATCAAACTCTCTCCTGAAACAAAAATCGTCTTTAGCAACTACGGTGCACACACTCTTTTCGAATGGAAAAATATTCCTGCAAAAGAGCCTCTGTTTACCGACTTTCTCTCCGAAGAAGACAAAATCGAATTTCTTGATTTTTTCGCCACAATATCTAGCACACCATCAATATTTTCGACCACTCTGCAACTCTCTCTTCTAAGCAAAAAACGGATAACCATAAAAGCCACCAAAACAGAACAGCATGATCGTGTTTTTCTCCTCCATCAGCAAGATGCATGGAATTTTAGTTGTAGAGAACTTTGTGAACACGCAGCCATCCTGAAAGCCCAATATCATCATAATCCTGGTGGTATTCTTATGGTTACTCCCAAAATGGAAATGCTTTCATTTAACGAAGAATTCCATAAAATGTGGGGTATACCAGTACATCTTCAACAGTCTCGTGATGATGAAGCCAGCTTGAAATGTGTAATGGCAAAAGTGACTGATCCTGCTCATTTTATCTCTAAAATTGAATCGTTATACGCCAACAGTACAGACGTGAGCACAGATGAAATTGAGCTAAAGGACGGACGAGTTTTCTATCGTCACACCTATCCCATACATAACCAGGATAATTACCTTGGAAGGGTCTGGTATTTTCTCGACATCACCCCCCTCAAACGAGCACAACTACAAATTGAGAAACAACAGATCTTTCAAAAAACCATTCTAGAAAACGTGCAGGATGGAATTATTTCCTGCAATTCGGAGGGAAAAATAGATCTGATGAATTACGCTGCACGGCAATTTTATGGTTTTACAACAACCAATCCTATAGGACTGGATATAGAAAAACTGCTACAACATAAAACTGACAGAATTACTCCTCTTAGCGGTACAAAAAATCCATTACGCAGAGCCCTCAATGGCGATACAATTGAAAATGAAGAAATTGTCGTTACCGCCTTAGATGGAAGTGTACATAGCCTTCGTGTTAATGGGCATTACATGATACATGATATCACTAATAACATTGGTGCTGTTGTGTCTCTGCACGATATTACTGATCTCAATCAAGCAAAAGAACAACTACAGTTTATGGCGTACCATGATCCACTTACAACGCTTCCCAACCGCAGACTCTTTCATGATCTACTGTTACAGAATTTGAGACAAGCAGACAGAAACATACAGAAAGTTGGTGTTCTTTTCCTTGATATGGATAATTTCAA
This sequence comes from Desulforhopalus sp., assembly GCA_047622095.1. GTDB lineage: Bacteria > Desulfobacterota > Desulfobulbia > Desulfobulbales > Desulfocapsaceae > Desulforhopalus_A. The sequence goes on along the minus strand of JBLHNU010000021.1, from coordinate 24,488 downwards.
ATCCATTAACGACTTATATGGGCATAACGCTGGTGATGAACTACTCAAAGAAGTAGCTAATACATTACAAACTTGTCTGAGAGAGTCTGATCTTATCTGTAGATGGGGAGGAGATGAATTTGTAATCGCCTTACTTGAAAACTACGGGTCTGACGATATCGTAAAGGTTGCAGAAAAAATCTGTAACACCGTTCTTCAATGTATCAAACAAGAAAACAGTCTCTTTAATGTAAGTGTTACCATTGGTGTTGCCATCTCACCTGAACACGGAAAAGATCCTGATCGTCTGATACGTAATGCTGATGTTGCTATGTACCATGCTAAAAAGTTAGGCAAAAACAGGTGTGAATTATTTTCAAAGGATCCTAAGCCTGTACCAACCTCACTTACGGCACTGTAATAGTGATTTTTCCGTCTGTAACATACGCAAACATCTGATTCTGATACAATACAAAATAGAACAACATCTATTACCTCTTACACCTTTTCATCCTCTATTTGTACAGAACCGACTTTTATGGTCTCTCTCCCAGACAACTGTTAGTTTATGAGCTATGAAAATTATAGACAGTCACTGCCATCTCAATACATCACCACTTGTAGAGCAGATAGATACGATTATTAGCGATGCGAATGCTATTGGGGTACAAGAATTTATTATACCGGGCATCATGGCATCCCAGTGGGAGGAATTACTTCAGCTTGGTTCCCTGCATAAGGGCGTATATTGTGCAGCCGGTCTGCACCCACTATTTCTAGCACATCACCAGAAAAGTGACCTGGTTGCGTTAGAGCAATTATGCCAACAAAATGTTCTGGTCGCCATTGGAGAAATTGGTCTCGATTTTTACAACGGAAAACAGCAAGAGCAAAAACAGCACCAGCTTTTTGAGGAGCAACTTGCAATAGCCAGCAAAGCAAAACTACCACTTATTCTGCACGTAAGAAAAGCCCACGATCAAGTACTAGCCACACTGCGTAGAAAAAAGTTCACATGTGGAGGTGCCGTACATGCATTTAACGGCAGCATACAACAGGCAGAATATTATATAGGACTTGGGTTTGCTATCGGGGTAGGAGGCGCCATAACCTACGAGAGAGCAACTAAATTACGAACCATGGCAACCTGGCTGCCAGAAGAATCAATTGTCTTAGAAACCGATAGCCCTGATATGCTTATTGCAGGCAGAGAAAAAAGTCCCAACCTCCCTGAATATCTCATCGAAATACTACACGTGCTGTCACGACTCAGGCAAACAACACCTGAACGACTTGGAAGTGCAACTTTTCACAATACACACCGTGTTTTCAATATTAACCACAAAAACGATCCCAACCGATAAGCCCCCAGCTGACGACCACCAGAATAAGACAGAAGAATACAGCAGCTGAGCCCATATCTTTTGCCTGACCGGAAAGGACATGTCTCTCTGGACCAATTCGATCGACGACCGCTTCGATGGCTGAGTTTATAAGCTCCGCCACGACGACCAAAATACACGGGCCAATGAGCAGTAGTTGTTCCTCTACAGTCTCACCTAACCAGAAAGCCAGAGGAATAAGAATCAACATCAGGACAAACTCCTGACGAAAGGCGGCCTCATGTTGCAAGGCAGCACGAATCCCTCGATATGAATAGTAGCTGGCCCAGATAATTCTTTGTACGCCTTTCTTGCCCGGTTTACTCATTTCAACATCTGGTCCTTGTTCTTGTTCAGCCATCTCTATTCCTTCGTGATTATATTTTTGGAGATAATAAGTTGGGTACTCCTACTCTTTGCATTTCAATCCACCCATCTCACTATAGTATAGAGCAGACAAAAATCTGCAACAACCTTCCAAAATATAAACAAAAAAAGGGCAACCGATTTGATCGGTTGCCCTTTTTAGCTTTTACAGCTTCAAACTACTGCTTATTTGCCAGCCATCATTGCCGCAACATCTTCTTCGACGGTTCCAGTGGGCTTAATGTCGAAGTTTTCGACAAGAACATTCAACACAGTTGGAGATACAAAAGCTGGAAGGGTTGGTCCTAAACGGATTCCCTTAACACCGAGAGACAAGAGGGCCAGAAGAACAGCAACCGCTTTTTGCTCGTACCAGGCAATATCAAAGGAAATTGGTAGGTCGTTAATATCTTCGAGCTCAAATACTTCTTTAAGCTTAAGTGCAATTACAACGAGAGAATAACTATCGTTACACTGGCCAGCATCAAGTACCCGTGGAATCCCACCGATATCACCAAGATTAAGCTTGTTGTATCTGTACTTTGCACAACCTGCAGTCAAAATCACCGCATCTTCAGGCAACTGCTCGGCCACTTCAGTAAAATATCCACGTCCTTTCTGTCTGCCGTCACAACCCGCCATCACTACAAAACGCTTAATAGCACCAGATTTCACTGCATCAACAACCTTATCAGCAAGAGCTATCACCTGATTGTGAGCAAATCCACCAACGATGGTTCCAGTCTCAAGCTCTTCTGGGGGCTTACAGGTTTTTGCCTGCTCAATGATTGCAGAAAAATCCTTTGGCTTACCGTTAACGCGATCCGCAATATGAGTAACACCAGGATAACCAGCCATTCCGGTGGTATAAATTCTATCTTTATAACTGTTGGTATCCTTAATTGGGACAATACAGTTGGTCGTCATCAGGATTGGTCCGTTGAAGGCATCAAATTCCTTGTTCTGGGACCACCATGAACCACCATAATTACCCTTTAGGTTTTCATACTTTTTAAATGCAGGGTAGTAGTTAGCAGGTAACATCTCACCATGGGTATATACGTCTACCCCGGTTCCTTCAAGTTGAATGAGAAGTTCTTCAAGATCTTTCAGGTCATGACCACTGATCAGAATACCAGCCTTATCACTTACACCGATGTTTACTTCAGTAATTTCTGGATTTCCGTACGCAGAAGTGTTTGCTGTATCAAGTGCTGCCATAGTTGTAACTGCAACTTCACCCGCTTTTAATACGAGTCCAACCATCTCATCAACAGTGTGTTCTTCTGTGGTTGAAGCAAGACCTTCAATAACAAAGTCATAGATTTCTTCTTTCTCAACACCAAGAACAGCAGCGTGCTCAGCATATGCACCAATTCCTTTCAGTCCAAGAATAAGAAGTTCACGCAGGGAGCGTACATCTTCATTTTCCATAGCAAGTACGCCGACGGTTTTTGCTTTTGTCTGGTACGTATCAGGATCGGAAGAAAACCACAGTGCAGAAGCATCAAGCTGGTCTGAAGGAGAACTGGTCTCACCCATACCTAAGAACTGCATAAGTTTACCAAAGATAGACACCTTGTCGGCATCAGAAGGAAGAGCGTCAAACTGATCTTTTAGTTGCTGTTTAATTCCCTGGGAACGTTTGATCCAGCTTTCCAGGCTGTCATTGTCAAAGTTTGCATTGGTAATAGTGGTGAACAGACCTTCTGAAAGAAACAGACCAACGCTTTTATCAACAGCAACATCGGCTCCTTTTAAGCCCTTAGCCAAAACAGCAATTCCCTTCAGATCATAAATAAGAAGATCCTGAAGATTAGCGGTGGACTCTTCTTTTCCACACATGCCCTTTACTGTACAACCGGTGCCTTTAGCAGCTTCCTGACATTGAAAACAGAACATAACAACTCCTTTTATCTTTAGTAACCGCTTTCTTCTGTAGTATTGTTGCCCTCATGTATATGAAACGGGCAGAAGCGGCATTAACACGGGGATAATCCCCCCGCACCTTTGTCTGTGTTGTTCATCCGTTGTTTTATCCGATAAATTCCCTCTCTTCTTTGACATGGGTCAAGTTTTAGAATTCTTTTTATCTTTTTCATTTATACAACAGTGCCATCCCCGTCCGTAATGCGTCGATGGAATATTGGCCCGGCGCTGAACTCTCTCTACCGGATGCAAAAGTTACATCGGAACCAAACAGTCCTCCAGCAAGACGACTGATCCCTCCCTCATCTCCCATGGAAATGGTGATCATCGGTACTCGAATATTTCCAATTCTTGATGTATTGGTTGCACTCAACAATGTAAGTACATCGGCATAACAATTCGGCATAACCGCTATTTTAGCAATATCCGCCCCTCTCTCCTGAGCTCTGTTGAGTACCTCGCAAATAAATGATTCTGTCGGGGTTTCAGTAAAATTATGGTGGGACAGGATCAACGTAACATCAGCATCTTTTGCCCCAGCTGTAATTGCATCAAGAAAGATATCGTCATTGTCTAACTCCACATCCACAATATCTACAGTTCCGCTGGCCATTGCTGCGAGGATCAACGCTTCTCGGTTCTGTTGGGAAATCTTCTGCATCCCCCCTTCCCGCTCACTTCTGCAAGTGAAGATAAGAGGAATGTCGCCAATCTCTTTTCTAAGGTGCTCTAATGCGTCCAAACACATCTCCACATCAGACAGCATTTTAAAGGCATCTACCCGCCACTCGAGAATATCCGGAGATTTTCCTACCAGTTCTTTTGCTTCATCTATAAGATCCTCAAATTCTGCTGCAACAAGCGGTAAACAAATACGAGGATCTTTTCCTCCGATAATAACGCCTCTCACATCAATCGTAATATTACTCTGTTGCCTCATTCTTAACCCTTTCTATATAGCATCAGATACTGATGATACATTTATATCATTTCGCCAATAACCGTTCCAAAGAACCCATCATGTTTTTTTCAGGTAAATTACAATCACCCTCAAATCATACACCCAAACGATCCTTAAAAACAAATAACTCTTTCCTAACAAACATTTTCTAAATAATGATTCGTCTAAACACCCCAGAAACAATACGTTTGTAAGGAAAATTATTCTACAATAACAAGGAGGTGATCACACCCAACTGGCAACAATAATGCTGCTCGCTACAAATAGTGATAAAGCAACCAGTCTCGCTGTACATTAAAAGATAGCACTACAAATAGAAACGGGGTGGCTTTTTAAGCCACCCCGTTTTCCAATCAAGCATTATACCTACCAAAAATCTACATCACTCACTATGCATAGGAGTCAATCCCTGGTTATCATCTTTTACATGCAAACCGGTGATGAGATCTTCAAGACCCGACTGTAATTTTTGGATCTGTTCCACAGAGAGCCGCTCAAGGGCTTCACTGAGTTTACCCTGCGGTGGTACTGGGGCATTTGTTAAAAGATCCTTCCCCATTTCAGTTATATAGAGATGCACAGAACGCTGATCCGTTTTACTCCGATCACGAGAAATAAGCTCTTTTACCTCGAGCTTATCCAACATGTTGGAGCAGGTCGATGGATGAACAGCAAGAGTCTTTGCTAACTGCGAAACCTTTACTCCAGGTGCCTCTGATACTTCGTACAACATCCACAACTGAGCACTACTCAGACCACAGGCTTTCTCTACAGTCTTTGAATGTGCCTGCACCGCCTTGAAAATGATGCGCAGCTGCTGTGTGACAGCCTGCTCTTGTGTAATTTTCTCGTTCATCAATCCTCCTGAAACATGACTATTTTTTGCACTTACTAATCGTTTTTGTCACAGTGTTCCAGTCTTTTTTACTGCAAAATAAAAATGATTTGCTCAGACTACCCCAAGATGAATCAAGATAGTCTTAAACTCTTCACTTGTCACACTTTTTTACATGGCAGCCTTACGTGCTTCAGCCAACCAAGCATTCCATTTTTCCTGATTCTTAGTGATCCACTCATCAGCATGGCGCTCGATATCTTTTTGGCTCTTTTCTCCATCATTCATCTTCGTATTCTGCTCATTGATATCACCCAGCGGTAAGGTAAATACTTCAAAAAACTTTCTGGCTGCTGGGTTTTTCGCAGTGAACTTCTTGTTTGCTACAATCTGGATATCTGCAACAACAAAACCGAGTTTTACTGGATCTGAAACAGCACCCTCAACTCCTTCAACGGTCATTCGATCAAGTCCGGATTGCTGTGCTTCAGTTGGATTAATCTCTGGAACGTTAATCCAAACAACATCCTTGCCTGGCTTTAATTTAAAAATAGTCCAGTTTGGAGCCCAGGTATAAAAGAAAATAGGCTCTCCACTCTTATAACCGGCAAGAGCTGCAGCCATTCCCGCCTCATAAGACGCTTTAACAGGATTAATATCATCTTCAAGACCATAGGCCTTCATATGGTGAGCAATTACTTTTTCGCAACCCCAGCCTGGAGGACACGCGGTTAAATCCGCTTTGCCATCTCCGGTTTTATCAAATGCCTTTTTGACATCATCACGTTTAAAATCCTCTAAGGATTTGATTCCATACTGGTCTACATCCCTTTTTGAAACAAGATACCCCTGCAAACCACCAGCCTTCACCACATAACCAATGCGCTCTGCTTTTTCATCAAAGTCTTTTGGTAACTGTGCCTCATGCATAGGAAACCAGCCATTCGTCCAGTAGTCTACGTCCCCTAAGGTTAACGATTTATAAAAAAGAGGATTGGCGAGATCTTTTGCCTTTTTCACCTTGTATCCCAATGCTACCAAGCCTTTATGAACAAGTGCTTCCTGGAAAAAACCAGTATTCCAGGTGGCTCTTGCCGGTTGCAGCGTTATACCTTTGCCCGGCATGGATTCTGCGGCCTGGCTACTCACAACACCTGTGAGTGCTAAAGCACCAATAGCTGCACCGATAATAAATTTTCTAATCATTTGTTTCTCCTTAAGTTATTTTTTCTTCGTACCCAAAGCCTGGGTTATCCTATCAAGAATTATTGCAAGTAATACGATACCAATACCACCAACAGTGGCGGTTCCAATATCAAGTGTATTAAGGCCAAGAACAACGGGAGCCCCCAATCCACCAGCACCAATAAGTGCTGCAATGACCACCATGGAAAGTGCCATCATTATTGTTTGATTCAGCCCAGCCATGATTGTAGGTAGAGCAAGAGGAATCTGAACTTTACGTAACACCTGCCAATTTGTGGCACCAAATGCCAACGCAGCTTCTACAAGTTCAGGATGAACCCCACGTATTCCAAGGCTTGTGAGCCTGATAAGTGGCGGCAATGCAAAAACAATGGTTGCCAAAACACCTGCTACATTACCGATTGAGAAAAGCATTACTATGGGAACGAGATAAACAAAGGCAGGAGTCGTTTGCATACCATCGAGAAAAGGTCGCAAAAAACTATCAAAGCGGTTGCTCCGCCCTGCCAGTATACCAAGAGGTATACCTGCAATTGTACAGAAAACCACAGAAGAAAAAACCATGGCAAGTGTAATCATAGTGTCTTCCCAAAGCCCCAATAATCCAACAAAAACAAGCATTAAAATACTTGCCACAGCTAATTTCCACCCAGAAGCCTTCCACGCTGCTAAAGCAAAAATTAATATAATAATAAAAGGATGCACAGCCTGAAGACCTTGCTCCATCCCTCCCAGAGTAATTTCCACTGGCCATTTAATTCCCTGAAAAAACCATCTATATCCTTCAACTAGCCAATCAATAAAAGTATTAATCCAATCGCCTAGCGGCAAAACCTGTTCTTCAAACGTCCACATCCTCAACTCTCCTGAATTATTCACTCAACGTTTTATGCTTCGATATTGGAACCATTTTCTGCGCGGTACAAGGTTTTAAGAAAAAGGTTCTTTGATACAACCCCATGATAGACATTACTCTCGTCCACAACAGGAATAGGCCAGGCATGGGAAGCAACCTGGGGTAAGATATCCTGCAGGCTCTCATCAGTTCGAACAACCAGAGCATTTTGAATAAATGCGGACTCTAATTGTGGTTTATCAACTCCACTATCAAGAACTTCCCGCAACGAATCAATAGAGACGACACCAAAGAACTGCCTCTCAGAATTAAGCACATAGGCATATTCACGATCTCTGTTATTGAGCATTTCTAACGTCGCCCGAGGACTTCCCGGCTGAGTATGCCAAATCACAGTTGGTTGGTTATCCCGTACAATATCTCCGGCCGCGATGACGCCTGTTGGATCTACACCACGGAAAAAGGCACGAACATAGTCATCAGCAGGGTGTTGAAGTATCTCTTCTGGTGTCCCCACCTGAACGACACGACCACCTTCCATGATTGCGATCCTGTCGCCAATGCGCAGAGCCTCATCAAGGTCATGGGAGATAAAGACGATGGTCCTTTCATGACGGTCCTGAAGTTTTAAAAGTTCATCCTGCATTTCTGTTCGTATGAGAGGATCAAGCGCTGAGAAAGCCTCATCCATAAGTAATATGTCAGGATCCACAGCCAGCCCACGTGCAAGACCAACCCGCTGCTGCATACCACCGCTGAGCTGGTCAGGATACGCATCTTCCCAACCTTCTAAACCAACCTGAATCAGAGCATCACCCGCCCGCTCAATCCTTGTCTTTTTATCAACACCATCAAGCTCCAGACCAAAGGAGGCATTTTCAAGAACAGTGAGATGTGGCATCAACGCAAAAGACTGGAAAACCATGCTCGTCTTACTACGACGAAACTTCACCAACTCATTTTTGTCCATATTTGTTACATCCTGCCCATCCACCAGAACCTGTCCTGACGTAGGCTCAATCAGCCTGTTAAGCATCCGGACGAGCGTCGACTTTCCTGACCCGGAAAGGCCCATCACTACAAAAATCTCTCCCTTGTTCACTTCAAAACTGGCATCTTGTACTCCAACAGTCAGTTTTGTTTTTTCATAAATCTCATCTTTAGACATTCCCTTTTCAAGCAATTTAAGTCCTTTCTGGGGATCAGAACCAAAGACTTTATAGAGATTTTTTATTTCAATTTTTGCCATATTTCCTACTCACAACGGATTTAATTATTGATACTGTTTACACAGCTAAAGAAAAGTCATATTGAGGCAAAATAGATTTCGCAATATTATTTTTACCAAACTCATATTGTCCAATACTATTTGTATGCAAAATATATCTCCGTAAATTAATTCGTCAAGTCTTTTTATAGGAGAGGATTCATGCTATTGCTAAAAAACGTCAACATATCAATGCATAACAGGGTATATATGTGGTCAAATAATAATTCTTAGGTGGCTTACATTAATAAGGATTACTGCATTTTGATGCGCAACGAGGGAAAGTTGTTACTGTAGTACTCTTGGTAGATTAAAGAAATTTTCGAGATTGGTTAGAAAAAATGATGATAAATTATATCTCATCCAGAATAGCGACAGGATTGTTTCGGTTCAATCCCTGGAAAATTGAAAGTAAAATTGTTTCGTTAAGTCGTGCTTCCAACTGGGCCTCATAGACATCAATTTCAACAAGCTCAGCCCCAATGAGAGATCTGTTATTCACCGTGTTGCCGGAAAGCTTAATCTTTTCCCAAATATAAGAAGGATATTCTGGTAAAAAATCATCAGTTTTATGTCGATCAAACCACAGATCCGTCTCATCATGGCTACCAAAAAAAGTGACAAAGAGGTGGTTACCGCCCATAACTGTCACCAACCTGTAACCTCCACCCAGATTGTATTTTACACAGTTTTTGATTCGAGATTCTCCCTTCCGGGTTCGCTTAGTACGTACTCTCTCATGCTGTAAACCATACGCCCTCATATCGCTCAGCAACTGTCTGCATTTCAGTACTGCCAATTCCGATTTTTTACTGGATATTGAAAATTTTTCTAACTGTTTTTCCAACGAATGGGCAACATGAAAATAAAAATCCATAGTCTTTATCCTTTAATAGAAATCGTATATTCAGGGAAATGAGAGTATCATTTTTAATACAAAATTCCTTTTAGTCAAATTCATTTATCCTATAATTATCTTTCCACGAATTGGCTCTTCCTATTTGTTATAGAAGGAATTGTTTGACAAAAGGTTACGAGATCACTTAATAGTTCTGGTCAAAATGAAACAGAATCCATTCAAAGCATAGAAAACAAAGGAATATACCATGAATATCCTCATACTCCATGGCGGAGCAAGGAAGAAAGGCAACACCGCAACTGCTGCAAATATTGTAGAAACCGAACTCAGTTCACTGGGACACGAAGTAGAATCTATCTTCCTCTTTGAAAAAGATATTAAAGCCTGTCTTGCCTGCGGAAAATGTAAAGAAACTCCCGACAGTGTTGCCTGCATACAAAAAGATGACGCGAGTGATATCCTGGAAAAAATGACCAAAGCGGATATACTGCTTTTTACCTCTCCCTTATATTTTTGGGGACTTGCCGGACCGCTAAAAACATTTATCGACCGGACATACTCACTCTACACCGATTACCACAAGCCAAATCACGCCTCTTTAGTAGATGGACAACGCCAGGCACTCCTTGTGACCGGTGGTGGATCATACGAGAATAATGCAGAAGCTGTCTTCACAGCCTTTGACAGACTCCAGGCCCCTCATAAAGCTGTTAAAGCCGGAGAACTATTTATAGAAAAATGCACCACTCCCGAAAAACTGGAAGAAACCCAAAAAGAACAACTCCTTCTTTTTGCCAATCAGCTTGTCGCATAGTTTCTCTCTAAAACTTGAAGGCTCATACAAAACAAAGATCTGAGCCTTTGAGTAGCACCATTCCTCTCGTCCCCCCCCTTACCAATCCTACAAATGTCCTTTATTGCACCTCATTTTCCTATTTTCAAGAGGGATGATATGCTGTAATCATGTAGATGTTGATATAACTCAATTATGCTCTACTTTTATTTCTCTCTTCTATACAAGGATACTATTATGGTTACCTCAATCATCCTCATCAATGCAGAAAGAACTAAGATAAACGAAGTGGCAGAACAACTTGCTGATATGGAGGGGATTTCAGAGGTCTATTCTGTGAGCGGCAAGTATGATTTGATAGTGGTTGCACGAGTGAAAAGCAATGATGACCTCGCCAACCTCGTCACTAAAAAGCTTCTGAGTATTGACAACATTTTAAACTCGGAAACCATGCTCGCTTTTAAGGCCTTTTCCCGTCATGACCTGGACGCAATGTTTAATATCGGAATGTAAAAACTACGTCGCTCATTCATATTAGTTCGTCTTTACAAACAGTTAAACACAGCTATGAGCATGTATATTTCATGTTAGATATTCACACAGGTTCCGAACAGATTCAAGTGCATTACTTTTAATGTGCGTAAAGTTAACCATTAGGAGCCAATAAACCTCACAATGTGTACTAAATCGCGCTTTATGTGAACCTTGATTTACTCCAATTCAAGGTTACAATGATTCTATATTTGTACTTTAAACTCCAGATAAGCCTTTAAAGGACAGAATTAGAACATTATGAACCTTAATAATATGTCACACGCTGCCATTTCTCTAGAACTTGGTCAGCGATTGAAACGAGCGCGACTTAATAGTGATATAACCCAGGCGGAGCTCGCAAAACGCACTGGGCTCAATCGCAGGACTATCCTCAACGCTGAAAAAGGCAAGGTCCAATTAGAAAACTTTATCGCCATTCTTGCAGCTCTTGGTTTAACAGACCAGCTCAATATCTTCCTTCCCGATCAACAGTTATCCCCTCTTCAGCTCGCTAAACTCAAAGGCCGGGAACGAAAACGTGCCTCACGTAAAGACAAACTGCACCTCACGCCGACCTCAGAGGATACAACGTCATGGTAATGGAAGTTGTCCTGGTAAAGTATAGGGAACACGATGTGGGTGCGGTCAGCTTTAATACTGAAACTGGACTAGGTTTTTTTGAGTATGCTCCCAAATTCATTCGTACAGGAATAGAGTTATCCCCTCTTCAAATGCCCCTCTCGGAAAAGATTTATTCATTTCCCGAAGCCGATCCCGCAACCTTTAAAGGTTTGCCTGGCATGATTGCAGATTCCCTTCCGGACGACTTTGGCAATGCTGTAATGAATGGCTGGATTGCTAGCCAGGGTAAATCGGTATCTAACATTAGCCCACTGCAACGTCTACAATACACCGGAAAACGTGGCATGGGAGCATTAAGCTACTCCCCTGCAATCCAGAGAAAAGGCTTAAATGCCTCACAATCCCTGGAAATCTGCTCACTTGTCGCCATCGCCCAAAACATACTCAATAAACGGAAACAGTTTAGTTTATCCCTTGATGCTGAAGGCCTAGAAAACCAGGAAGCCATGATGGCTCTTTTGTCTGTGGGAATGAGTGCAGGAGGAGCCAGGGCAAAGGCTGTTCTCGCATTTAATGACGATTTCACCAAAGTTCGCTCCGGGCAAACCAATGCACCAAAGGGATTTACCCATTATTTGATGAAGTTTGATGGTGTAAGTGAACACAACACCAACAAGGAAACCTTTGGAGATCCATTGGGTTACGGATCCATGGAGTATGTATATTACCTTATGGCAAAGAGCTGTGGCATAGACATGATGCCCTGTCACCTCCTCGATGAAGGAAACCGTCGGCACTTCATCACCAAACGTTTTGATAGAATTGGCAATACAAAAATCCATGTCCAGACCTTAAATGGTCTCGCTCATATAAGTTTTAGACAGGCGGGGTCATATTCCTATGCAGAACTCTTTACTGTGGCAAGGCAACTCAAACTTGGCGCAGAGGAAGCAATGCAACTCTTTAGGCGTATGGTTTTTAATGTGGTTGCCCGTAACCATGACGACCACTCGAAAAATTTTGGCTTCATGCTAGGCGATGATAACCGCTGGCAACTAAGCCCTGCATACGATCTGGCCTACAGCTATAAACCAGGTAGCCCTTGGGTACATAGTCACTGGATGCAACTCAACGGCAAAAGAGATAACTTTATCCGTGATGATTTTTATAGCTTTGAAGCTCTGAGCCCCTTGTTTACAAGGAACAAGATAGATCACGTCATAGACGAGACTGTAGAACAGGTTTCGCGGTGGAAACAACGAGCAAAAGACCACGGAGTTCCCAGGCCACTGATCACAGTAATAGAAAAGAACCTGCGGCTGACAATATAATTGTCAGCCGTCAGCACATCCTTGTTCTAGCAATATTCCAGTAAGAATGAGGTTCTTTGCAGTTGAAGCCAAGCTTCTTATTAAAATTCAAAAAGAACAAATTTCTCCGGTTTTTTGCCCTTCTCAATAGGAACAAAACGGAATGAGGAGGTGTCGAGCTCTTCCCACTGTTTCGAATTCAGATGGCTTGAAATTGGCTGATAATAGAAGGAGAGTTTCATCTTCTGGGCAGGTTTATTTAGCTTCAATTTTATAGTAACATCCTGCTGTTTCCACTTAAAAACTAACAAATCATCAGCGGTTAATTTTGTTGCGGGTAGCCCATACTGAGATTTCAGGTGATTAAATAATTTGTCGTACACCTCAATGGAACCTATGTTGAGGTATACACCAAAAAGCTGGTCCTTATAGAACCCGTATATAATTTTATCAATCGATACATTACCGATCGAGTACTCTTCTCCGGGTTTACTGTAATAACTCACCTCTCCCTTCTCGGCCAGTGTTAACAAACCAGGGTGTTTTGACGAACTATCAGCCCAGGTATAATCTGAAAATCCGCTCTCTATGTCTGATGCAGAGGCACTCGTGCCGAGTAAAAAAGCCAAGCTTATTGTGATTACAATCATCATTTTGTTCATCATTATTTCATATCTCCATTAATACTAATCGGCTGCAGGTCTCCACACGTGACGTTGTCACTATACATAGGGAAGAAAGCAAAAGTTTATTTCTAAGTAGAACATCACTTAGATTTGAAAAAGTCTCCATTGGTGAAGACAATATCATCACCGAGTACCGCAGCGTGACAATCAAAACAGAATGTATTCTTTGCTGCCTTCTTATTCAGCCCAGTTGAAAATCTCCAATTTTCCTCTTCTTCTTCATCAATATCACTCACCTTTACCATGATAGTGAGGCTAGGGGTTTTTTTCGTTTCCCAAGCCGCTTTATCTTTGTACTGCTCTTTAACGAGTACTGTACCGATAGGATACCTATAAGGAGCATCGCCTTGGCTTACGGCAAGGCCTACATCATTAATATAAACTTCTCGGTACCCTTTTAACCCTTCATGAACGCCACCTAAAGTTCCGGTTAAATCTCCTGTAATAACGTTATTTTTAGTGAGCCTTGTCCAGCCACTATAGTCAGACCATCTTTCATCAATTTTGCCAATTTTAGCACAGGCCATAACCACGCAACCTGTTAGAGCAATTAAACCAATCTGCTTAAGAATTTTTTTCAAGACAAAACCTCCCCATGAATAATTATTGAACTTAGGATAGCTATTGCGCCAAAATTCTAACACTAAAATGACGTGATGAAAGTAAATAATACTGTTACCTAAATATTGCAGCAAGATGACAAAGAAGTGCAAAAAATGCAATATCATCAATATTTTAACCGCTAAAAAACAACTTTAAGGAGTCATCTTTTTCATAAGTGAAAATAATAACAAACGAAGTGCCACCGTGTCATCAAAAAAAGTAGCCACCAACAACCATGATAAGGCGTTAACAAGTCAGGCTGACCTCGTTCCTGTCGTGAAGTTTCTGCGTAAAGTTGGCCTAGTAAAGATCGAGCTCTGAGCGGTGTGCATCGGGTCCCAACCGCTGTGCGCTTGTTTTTAGGACTCAGAATACGCCTCAATGTGGTTAGGCCCCTAAAAAATGTTTATGAGAAGTATTACTAGCCAAGTAATCCTGAAATAAGTATAACGATTTGTACCACTTCAAAGAAAATGTATTTTTACGTAATTTTGAAATAGCCATTCAGACTGAGTCAAAACACAATGAAGAAAATGAAAATTGGTTTAATCAAAGAGGGGAAGGTTCCTGTCGACAGAAGAGTTGCACTCCCACCTGCTCATGCTCGAGAGGTCCTAGAAAAATACCCCAACGTTGAGATAGTTGCACAACAGAGTGAAATCAGGTGTTTTCCCGATCAGGAATACGAAGATAGCGGCATAAAGATTGTTGAGTCCCTTGATGATTGCGATGTGATTTTTGGCGTAAAGGAAGTCCCCCTGCCCTCACTACTCACGGACAAAACCTACTTTTTTTTCAGTCACACAATTAAGAAACAGTCCTACAACCGTGGCCTTCTGCAGAGTATTTTGGAGAAAAAGATCAGGCTCATCGACTATGAGACCTTAACAGCCAAAAACGGAAAACGAATCATTGCCTTTGGGAGATGGGCCGGGATAGTAGGTGCCTACAATGGTATCTGGACCTACGGTAAACGCTATAATCTCTTTGACCTGAGAAGGGCCCACGAGTGTTTTGATATTGAAGATTTGAAAAGTGAATTTCCAAAAGTAAAACTCCCTCCGATAAAGATAATTTTAACGGGAGGAGGACGGGTTACAAAAGGTGCAATGGAAGTTCTGATTGGCATGGGGATTCGTAAAGTCACGCCCCGTCAATTTTTAGAGCAACACTTTGATTTCCCTGTTTTCTGTCAGCTTAATGTGAGAAATTACAACAAGAACGTAGACGGTTCAGATTTTAGCCGAAATCAGTTTTATAAAGCACCACAACAATTTGAAGGTGATTTCCTCGAATACACTCAACATGCTGACCTACTGATAGCTTCAGCATTCTGGGCTCCACAGGCTCCTGTTCTTTTTGAAAGAAAAGATATGGTCAAAAATGATTTCAAGATCAACGTAATAGCCGACATCACCTGTGATATAGAAGGCTCAATTCCTTCTACAAAACAACCAAGTACTATAGCTGACCCCGTTTACGACTATAATCCCTGCGATGATCAAGTGGAAAACCCATTTTCCGATGAAGGTAATATAACCGTCATGGCTGTGGATAATCTTCCTTGTGAGCTCGCGCGGGATGCTTCAGAAAGCTTTGGGAACGAATTAGTTTCAAACGTTCTACCTGCTCTTTTAGGTGACGACGAAGATGAAATCATCAAACGGGCAACAATTACAGAAAACGGAACATTAACGCCTAATTTTATTTACTTACAAGACTATGTAGACGGTAATTAGCAGCTGGCGACTCATCCTTGCCTGTAAACTACCCTACATAGATAGCACAAAACGAACCTTCATCCCATTTTGGAGAGTGTTACGTTTTGATATAAAACAAACAAAACGAAGGAGAATTGTATGAATGCACTTAAATCTCTCGCTGTTGTTTCCGCAACAATTGCGACCATGGTTGCCGGAAGCGCCTTTGCCGGTACCCTAGACGCAGTAAAAGAGAAAGGTTATGTCAATGCTGGCGTTTCCGGGAAAGTTATCGGTTTTTCTGCTCCGGATGCCAAAGGTCATTGGACCGGTATGGACGTTGACTTTGGCCGAGCTCTTGCTGCTGCCATTTTTGATGACCCTACCAAAGCCCGCTTTACTCCTGTCGCTTTCAAAGAAGCGTTTACCGCACTCCAGTCAGGAGAAATTGACGTTCTTACCAGAAACACAACCTGGACCTACCAGCGTGACACCAAGCTCGGTCTCGAATTTGTTGGTGTTCTTTTTTATGATGGTCAGGGTTTCATGGTAAAAAAAGAACTCGGTGTTACAAGCGCCAAAGACCTTGATGGTGCCAGTGTCTGCACCCAGTCCGGAACCACAACAGAATTGAATCTCTCTGATTATTTCACTGCAAATAAAATGACCTACAAGCCTGTCGTGTATGAAAGCGCCGATGAAGCGACTGTTATATATGACACAGGACGCTGTGACGTATACACCACCGATACATCAGGCCTTGCAGCGCGTAGAACAACCCTTGGCGATCCGACAAAACATGTCATTTTACCGGAAGTGATTTCAAAAGAACCTCTTGGACCTGCAGTTCGTCAGGGTGACCAGCAGTGGAGTGACATCGTACGCTGGACTCTCTTTGCTCTCATCAATGCTGAAGAAATGGGAATCACCTCTCAAAACGTTGACGAGATGATGAAATCTGACGATCCAGCTATAAAGCGTTTTCTTGGCGTTTCAGCAGATTACGGTCAGTACAATGGTCTCACCAAAGATTGGGCGTACAGAATTATCAAGCATGTTGGTAACTACGGCGAGATGTACGAACGTAACGTAGGTCCTAATACCGTACTTGGACTAGAGCGTGGTGTTAATGCTCTGTGGAATAATGGTGGTCTACTTTACGCCCCTCCTATTAGATAATTAGTTTGTCTCATCTGTTGTAAAGCAGGATGGCAATACTCTGTACAAAGAGTATTGCCATCCTGCTTGCAGCATTCTTTTTTCGTGACCGCCCCAGATAGGACAAAACGATTTGCTGTTATCCTGTTGCTTGTGGTTGTAAGGTATAATCTTTTTACAGGACGAGTATGTCGTCCAATAGTTTAGAAATATGGTAGAAATACAAAACAAAGGGAATGATCCAGCTGCAGGTGAATCCAAACTTCGCCTTATCTATGACTCCCGTGTACGGGGATGGATGGCCCAGTTTTTTGTGTTACTTATTCTCTTAAGTGTGGTGGGTTACGCTCTATACAATATTAGTGAGAACCTAAATAAGGCCGGTATAACCACTGGATTTGGCTTTTTAAGCGAGCCATCCGGGTTTGATATCAGCCAAACACTTATAGAATATTCCAGTCAAAGCACCTATGCGGATGCTCTGGTTGTAGGAATCCTCAATACCTTGTTGGTATCTGTCCTTGGCATCTTTTTCTCTACATTTTTCGGTTTTTTTCTTGGTGTAATCCGGCTGTCACCCAATTGGCTTGTCTCACGCATGGCTGCATCCTATACCGAAATTATACGAAATATCCCTCTGCTTCTACAGGTGCTCTTCTGGTATCTCGCCATTCTCGCCCCATTACCAGGCCCCCGTCAGGCAATGAACCTTGGCGAGATTTTGTTTCTCTGTAATCGTGGATTGCAGATACCAAAACCTCTGTTTGAGCAGGGTTTCAACATTATTGTTATAGCCTTTGCTGTTACACTACTCTTTTCTATCCTACTTGTTCTCTGGAGCCGAAATCGCCAGCGGAAAACAGGTAAAAGGTTCCCGGCGTATCTTGTCAGCTTTGCCCTCCTCATCGCTCTACCACTTATCGTTTTTTGGGGAACCGGTCATTCGATACACTGGGACATACCAACACTAAAAGGCTTCAATTTTTCTGGTGGTATAACCGTACTTCCTGAGCTTATTGCCCTATGGCTTGCCTTAACACTCTATTCATCTACTTTTATCGGGGAATATGTGCGATCAGGTATTATGGCTGTGGATAAGGGCCAAAAAGAAGCCGCCTTTGCCCTTGGTTACAGACCTGGATTGATGTACAGGCTCATTATTATCCCACAGGCAATGCGGGTTGTTACTCCACCTCTAATCAGCCAGTATCTTACCCTGATTAAAAACTCTTCATTGGCTGTGGTTATTGGTTATCCAGAACTTGTTCATGTCTTTGCCGGAACAGCGCTTAATCAATCGGGACAAGCTGTTGAGATAATCACCATTACCATGGCAGCGTACTTATCAATCAGTCTGGTAATCTCGCTCTTAATGAACTGGTACAATAAAAAAATTGCCCTTCGCGGCCAGGAGGCATAACTGATGTCAAAACAATGGTCTCCCAAAACATCGCAACCCTCTCCAGATTTAAGCACAGGCCTCATCGGTTGGCTGAGAATAAACCTCTTCTCTTCACCATCCAACACCATGCTTACAATTCTCGGTATTACTATTATTTACCTCACTATTCCTCCGATTATTCGCTGGGCGATACTTGATGCTACATGGCGAGGGGATTCACGCGGGGTTTGCGATGAAGCTGCCGCTATTGGCCAAACAGGGGCCTGCTGGTCATTTATCAAAGTACGGCTTGGTGTTTTCACTTATGGATTTTACCCAGAAGTAGAGCGTTGGCGCATCAACCTGATATTGCTCATTTTAGCGTTTAATCTCGCGCCCATTCTTGCATCAACAATTTTCAAAGACAATATACGCCAGACCCTACTCGGACTTGTTGGAGTGGCCATTGCTTTCTGGGCAATGGGGACAACCGCTGCTTTGATTATGGGCGCCTACTTTTTCATCCCCCTTGCTCTCTCCATTATCTCTCGAAATCAAGCAATAGTTGCCCCCATAGGGGCTGCAATACAAGCGATCTTTTTACGGATTGCTGTGGCCGTGGTACTAGGCTTCATCACATATCTCGCAACTTCATTTTTTATAAATGAAGATATTGCTGGAGCTGTAGGAACACTTTTCGGTCTGCTCGCTCTATGTCTTGTATTAATTCGTGGTTTGTCGACAATGGGGTGGCGCTGGATTCTACTCTTTTCGGTCTATCCAGTACTCGGATTTTATATGCTTGTGGGTGGCGTTTTAGGCCTACCCCAAGTTGAAACACATTTTTGGGGAGGCTTATTCCTTACACTTGTGGTGGCCGGGACAGGCATGGCCACAGCCCTGCCAATAGGAATTTTACTAGCCCTTGGAAGACGCTCTGAACTTCCCGTTATAAAAACTGTCTGTATTGCCTTTATTGAGTTTGTACGTGGAGTTCCGCTTGTCTCAGTTCTCTTTATGGCAAGTGTGATGTTCCCCCTCTTCTTACCGGAAAATGTGACCTTCAACAAACTGCTCCGTGCACTCGTGGGCATCGCATTTTTCTACGCTGCCTACATGGCAGAAGTTATCCGGGGAGGTTTACAGGCGATCCCAAAAGGTCAATACGAGGCGGCCAAGGCTCTTGGCTGGGCCTACTGGAAAATGATGGCCGTCATCATCATGCCACAGACGTTGCGGCTCGTGATCCCCGGGCTTGCTAATAACTTTCTTTCTCTTTTTAAAGATACAACCCTTGTAGCTGTCATCGGACTGTTGGATCTTCTGGGAATTGCAAAAGCGGCCATGGCGGATTCTGAATGGCTGGGATTCACAAAAGAAGCCTATATTTTTGCAGCCATCGTATTCTGGGTGTTCTGTTTTGCGATATCGCGATACAGCGTACATCTCGAGAAAAAATACCACACCAGTTACCATTAAAGGGTACCTTGAAAAATATGAAAATTTGCTCAAACTCGAGGTGTTTGAAAAATTTTACCACAGGCATATAAATGATATTCCAAGGATAAAATTATGATCACACCGATGAAGTTGGTCGAATTGGCAATTTTTTAAGGTGGCCTCAAAAGAATCACACGGAGCTGTTACCTCATGAGTAAAACTGTAACGAATAATGAAGAAAAGACAGACGACAATTTCATCGTCATGTCCAATGTAAATAAATGGTTCGGTGAATTCCACGTACTAAAAGATATCAACATCTCCGTTGCTAAAGGTGAAAAGCTTGTCATCTGTGGACCGTCAGGTTCTGGTAAATCAACGCTGATTCGTTGCATTAACCGGCTTGAAACTCACCAAAAAGGAGATATCTTCGTTGATGGGATAGAACTGACCAACGACGTGAAACGAATCGATCAGGTGCGTCGCGACGTGGGAATGCTGTTTCAAAACTTTAATCTCTTTCCCCATATGACAGTGCTTGAAAATCTCACTGTCTCTCCTATGTGGATTCGTAAGATGCCACTTCATGAGGCAAGAGAACTTGCTTTTCATTACCTCGAGCGGGTTAAAATTCCTCAACTTGCAGATAAATACCCTGCCCAATGTTCCGGAGGCCAACAGCAACGGGTCGCTATTGCCCGCTGCCTCTGCATGAGCCCAAAGGTAATGCTTTTTGATGAGCCCACCTCTGCCCTTGACCCGGAGATGATCAAGGAGGTGCTTGATGTTATGACAGATCTTGCAAATTCTGGCATGACTATGCTTTGCGTTACCCACGAGATGGGTTTTGCACGCACTGTGGCTGATAGGGTGGTGTTTATGGATGAGGGAGAAATTGTAGAAGAAAATGATCCGGAAACTTTTTTTAATAATCCTCAATACGACAGGACAGTGTCCTTTTTGAGCCAGATTATTTCTCATTAAGCATCAGCGACCTTCACTCATTTATGACACAGCAAAAAGAACCAGTTCCCTCAAGCTACGCTGAACAACTGGCAGACTATATCGTTTCCTTTAGTCTTGACCTTACTCCAGCCCATGTTGTGGACTACGCCAGATACCTGTTGCTAGACCTACTTGGCGCTGCGCTGGCCGGAGTTGATACACCTGAAGCCAAAGCAGCCCTAAAGGCTGTTGCTTTCATGGCACCAGAAGGAGGGCAATGTACTCTCTGGGGAACAAGCAAACAGAGCACTCCAAACTGTGCTGCTCTTTTTAATGGTATTATTGCCCACGCAAGGGAGCTAG
This sequence comes from Desulforhopalus sp., assembly GCA_047622095.1. GTDB lineage: Bacteria > Desulfobacterota > Desulfobulbia > Desulfobulbales > Desulfocapsaceae > Desulforhopalus_A. The sequence goes on along the minus strand of JBLHNU010000021.1, from coordinate 3,353 downwards.
ATGACTTTGGGGGAGCAGATCATAGCGGAGCTGTTGTCATCCCCGCACTTCTTGCGGTAGTTGACTCAACCCCAGCTATCAGTGGCAAGACACTGCTCGAAAGTATCATTGTCGGGTACGAAATCGCTAGAAGGGTTCTCGACAGTGCAGGGGGCTATCGCCCACATAACCACAACGACGGTTTTCACTCCACCGGGACCTGTGGAAGTTTTGGTGCAGCAGCAGCTGTTTCAAAGGCACTTGGGCTCTCAGTACAAGAAACCACCTGGGCGCTTGGCCTCGCCGGAAGTTATACCGGAGGCACCTGGGCATTTACCGAAGACGGTGCAATGTCAAAGCGTTTTAACGTAGGCCGTGCTGCTGAAACCGGACTTACTGCTGCTTTTCTTGCTAAAAACGGTTTTACAGGACCTGCTCATATTTTTGAAGCTGAGTGGGGTGGATTTTTAGGCACCTATGCCCGTGAAAAAAATCACCCAGAGGCGTTAATAGAAGATCTAGGTGCAAGCTATGGCATCATGCGTAGCGGGATTAAACCTTACGCTGCATGTCGGGACATTCATAGCACGCTCGATGTTATCCTAAAGGCAAAACAAGACCATGATTTAAGCATAGGAAATGTTGCTAGAATTACAGTCAGACTCATCCCTGAAATGGCTCAGATGATAGGTAGAAAAGCCTTGCCCAAAAATCGCTTTGAAGCACAACTCAACCTCCGCTACAGTATTGGCGTTGCGCTCGCCTGTGGTCGTGCATTTATTGCTGAGTATGAAGAACCTTACCTGAATATGAAAGATGTTTTACAAGGAGCCGAACTTGTGGAACTGATTGAAAGCCCGGACCTCCCTTTTGACTCTGAGCCATATATCACTATCACCACAAAAGACGACAGGACCCTTGAAGGCCACGTTGACTATGCTTCAGGTGCCCCGCAAAATCCACTACAACCAGAAGTTATTATTGACAAGTTCATGTCCCTTGCAACCAGAGCCTTACCTGCTCAGCAATGCCAGCAACTGCAGAAAAAAATTCTCACCGTTCAAAGCCTCCCTGATATGCGTGAGATAACATCTGCACTCACTTTACAATAATTTATCGTTGGTTAATGTTGTTCTTCAGCATTCTTTTACAACGTCGCGTAACGCATCATTTATAATAACACGGTCCTCAATCACCAAGTGTGATTCAAGTATAAAAACGATGCTCAATTTGTATCTCAACGCAGGTGACTACTCTTATGAAAGAAAAGATAAACGGACTATTTGAACCCACTGAAATTAATGGCATGACCTTGCAAAATCGTTTCGCAAGATCAGCAACCTACGAAGCAATGGCTGGGCCTGACGGCACGGTAAAAGATCAACTGTGTGATTACATGGACGAGCTTAGCCTTGGTGATGTCGGTCTTATTATTTCAGGTCATGCCCATGTAACAAGAGAAGGTCAGGCTGGTCCTCGACAAATGGGTATCTATTCCGACGAAATGATGGAAGGATTAAAACGCATTACTTCGATCATTCATAACAATGGTGGAGTAATAGCTGTTCAGCTTGCCCATGCCGGTCAAAGGGCTATAGGAAAAGATGAATACGCAGCCCAAGGGCCTTCAGAAGCATTTGAAGAGGGTGATAAAGTAGCTGCCGAAATGACAGAAGACGATATAAAACATACCATACGCGCCTTTGGTGACGCGGCTGAAAGAGCAGTTACATCTGGTTTTGATGCCGTCCAAATCCATTCTGCTCATGGTTATTTATTAAGTCAATTCCTCTCTCCTCACTATAACAAGAGAAATGACAGTTACGGTGGTGATCTAGCGAACCGTGCAAAACTCCTGCTCGAAGTGTACACAGAAATAAGGCAAAGGGTTGGCGAATCATTTCCGGTAATGATCAAGATCAACTCCGAAGATTTTCTTGAAGGCGGCTTCACTGTGGAAGAAATGATCAAGGTTTGCCATATGCTTGAAAAACGTGGAATTGATGCTGTTGAAATGAGCGGAGGAACCTTTCAATCCGGCAAACTCATACCATCCAGAGTCGGCACCTCAAAATCTGAAGAGCGGGAAGTGTACTACAGAAAGGCTGCCGAAACCTTCAAGAAAGAAATACACATCCCCCTGATACTTGTCGGAGGATTTCTGTCGTTTACGATCGCAAGTGATGCTGTAGATTCAGGTCTTACCGATTACGTCGCTCTCTCGCGACCACTCATTAGGGAACCACATCTTATAAGCAGGTGGGCAGACGGGGACAGGACCAAGGCGAAATGTATTTCTTGTAATAAATGTTTTCTCACTCTCGGGATGGATGAGGCTTTGCACTGTCTCGTTGAAAAAAAGAGTACAGAATAACACCACTACCTGTGACCCTTGAATCAGTAGTAGCAACTCTGTAGTTGGAACTTCAGTTCCAACTGCATTGTCAGGCATATGCCAGGATCACCATTAACATTTGTTTTACAGATGTAGTCGACTTTATCCGTAGGACCATTTGGATCAAATCGTATCTTCTCAAGCTATTTGCCATCCTGCTCTAACTGCCATCCTGCTCTAACCAGTCATCCCCATGGATTTCACTGTTAATGTAATTCAGTAAAAACTCCCGTTTATCCTTTTTAAAAAGAGTGAGTTCTGCTGTAACCTTTTCATAGCTGAACATCTCTTCTTCTAACTCTTTGGTGCCAGTATCAAGCTCTTCTTTCGCGTATTCACGATCATCGTCATCTTTGCACTTTGAAAGCTGTTTTTTTAAACTTTTTACTTCTGATTTTGCTTCTGCTACCTGCTCTTTCGCATTTTTTATCTCAAATTTGAGATCTTCTTCCCTCTCTGCCATGTCTTCTTTTAGGCTCCTGACAAAATCAGAGATATCAGATTTGTCCAGATACCCAACTTTCAACATGTATTTTTTATATACCTGCACTGCTCTCGTGGTTGAAATCGCTTTATCCACAGGGGTGATCATGATTGAAGCCAACATAGAAAAAGCTGCCGTATCACCTGTATCAGGTGTACCCTTTCCAGATTTTGATATGCTCCTGGATATTTTGCTTAAGATTCCATTTTTGCCGAGAAACTGTACCACACCACTCTCCTTATATTTGTTAACCGTATAATCAGTCCTACCCTGACTTCTATGAAATTATCTATAAAACGTAATGCTTAAGATATTTTATTACACCCTTTTGTCTTGCAAAAAACCACTGTATTCGATTTAATAAATAGGGTTCTTCCGACTCAAGCGTACTTTTGCCTATAACTCCCAGAATTGTTGAGGTTTGAAACAGAGTTTTCTCCAGTCTCAACAAATTTGGTGAGAAAAATAATTTTTCAAATAGCGTTTTCTTCTCCC
>JBLHNU010000020.1:0-85944 GCA_047622095.1 Desulforhopalus sp. | reverse complement strand
GCATCATCTTTTTTATTGCTGATTCTTTGAACTCATCTGAGTAACGTTTTGACACTAGATTTTCTCACTTCGCCCATTGGTTATATGTGGAAATATTTAAGGTGCAAACCATTCTGACACATAGGGTAACCATTTCCAGCCCTTTTATATTTTTTTGGCAAGAGCCAAGGAATAATCTGATGTTCAAAGGCAATTTTTTTTTCTAAAATTACCGATAATTATATGATTATTTAAGTATTGATTACAGAAGAAACAAGTGCCAGAGTAGGCGTGTTGGAATATTTACAGCAAAACTATCCTATAGTTTTAAACGTGGGGTGCTTAATCGTAGTCTAATTTGGTTACATAGTTTTCACAAAACTATAATAGTTCAGACACAGGCTCTGAACTATTATATGCTGAATGAATTTTATCTTTGGTTTATTCTTCTATATGATGAATGCGAAAAACATTATCGTCATCGAGCATGATATGGAATTTAACCTTATCACCTACCTTAATTTCGCTTAGATCAACGTCTTTGCTCACAGCGAGATCCATTTTCATCTTGGGCCAGTTGAGTTCAGGAATTGGAGCGTGGGTTAAATTAACCATTCTGTTAAGTTTACTTACACTATGAATAACTCCCTCACCCATAGCTTCAGTATGTTTTTTTTCCATTGTAGCACTATGGCTTTTGTCACTATTCATAGTTTCATGATTCATGGTTCCATGATTCATCTTAGAATGGTCGGTAGATGCGGCAATAGCCAAAGACGCGCTTAAAATCAGGGGCAAAGATACTGCAATAACTTTTTTTATCATGATAATCCTCGTGTTTATATGAATTGAAATAACTGCTTCTATTATGAGTACGAAACAAATAGAACAACCCCTCATATTATTTTGAAAATTTTCGTGCCTCCCAAATATAATAGACAACCGGAATGATTATCAGGGTTAAAAGAGTTGTGGTAAACATTCCGCCGATCATAGGAAGGGCGATCCGACGCATAACATCGGACCCGAGTCCATCTGTTAGAAAAATAGGAGTAAGCCCTATCATGGTAGTCGCAACTGTCATAAGTTTAGGACGCACCCGAAGAGCCGCACCTGTAATCACCGCTTGATAGACATCTTCGCGTTTCGTGGGAGGATGATCTATCATCTGCTGATCGATATAGAGTAGCATCACGACGGCGGTCTCCACCGCAATACCTGCAAGTGCTATAAAACCCACACTTACCGCCACGGAAAAATAATAACCTGCAAGATAGACGGCCCAAACACCACCAATAAGACCAAAAGGCAGGGAAAGCATAATCATGAGTGTTCTATCTAATCTCTCAAAGTGTATCATGAGAAGAGTGAAAATGAGTAAGATAGCAAGGGGAACTGCAACACGCATTTTCTCTTCTGCTTCCTGCATTTGTTGGAATTGTCCTGACCAAACTATGCTGTAACCTGCAGGAAGATCGACGTTTTCTGCGACAATTTTGCGTGCATCTTTCACATAACTCCCTATATCTCTGCCTGCAATATCAACAAACACCCACCCGGTAAGCCGGGCATTTTCAGATTTGATCATCGGAGGGCCCTCGGTATATGCAATGTCAGCCAGTTCCCCTAAAGGGATATGTTGCCCTTGAGGCGTAGGTATGAGGATCTCTTGAAGATCACTTGGGTCTTCGCGGAAGGCTCTTGTATACCGAATAATTATATTGTAGCGTTCTCGTCCCTGAACAGATTCACTGACTTTCATACCGCCCAAGGCAGTAGCAATCACGTTTTGAAATTGGCCGAGATCAATGGAGTAACGAGCTATTTTATCTCGATCAGGTGTGATTTCCAGGTATTTACCCCCCTGTACCCTATCGGCAAAGACAGAACGGGTTCCTTCTATCCCCTGTACCTTTGATTCAACAGAAAGAGCAATACGGTTAATAGTGTCAAGATTATCACCACTTATCTTGATGCCAATGGGTGTGCGGATCCCTGTTGAAATCATGTCCATTCGAATCTTGATGGGATATCCCCAGGAGTTAACAAGGCCAGGAACCTTCACACTGTCATCGAGAATTTTTATGAGATCATCTTTGTCTATTCCTTCCCGCCATAATTCCTTAGGTTTAAGTCGGATCCAGCTCTCAATCATTGAAATAGGGGCAGGATCCGTGGCTGTAGCCGCGCGTCCTAATTTCCCAAAAACCATTTCAACTTCAGGGACTGCCTTAATCATCTGATTGGTTGTCTGTAAAATCTCCTTAGCCTTGGTTATGGACACCCCGGGTAAGGTCGTGGGCATGTAGAGTAACTCCCCCTCATAGAGTGCGGGCATGAACTCAGATCCTGTTCTACTTAAAGGGACCACAATGGACGTTAGAAGAACAACGGCTACGATAAGAGAAATCCATTTTTCTCTCAGAGCAAGTTGCAACAATGGTTTATAGAGGAAGGTAAAAAATCTATTTATCCAGTTTTCATCTTCTCTTCGTATACGGCCACGCACAAGCCAGAGCATGAGCACAGGAACGACAGTCACCGAGAGCAGAGCGGCAAAGGCCATGGAATATGTTTTGGTGAAGGCAAGGGGAGAAAACAGTCGGTAAGATTGACCTGTAAGGGCAAATACAGGTAAAAAAGAGACAGTAATGATAAGTAAAGAAAAGAACAGTCCTGGGCCGACCTCCTGGGCAGCAGAGAGGATTATTGCTCGTCGCTCCTCTTTACCGAGTTTATTACCTTTAACTGAGAGTTTACGGTGGGCATTTTCCACCATTACAATTGAGGCATCCACCATGGCACCAATTGCTATGGCAATACCTCCAAGGGACATGATATTTGCGGTAATCCCCTGGGCGGTCATGACAATAAAGGCTGCCAGAACGGCAAGTGGCAGAGTAATAATCGCAACCAGTGCAGATCTTGCATGGAGGAGGAAAATAAGTGAGACGAGAGCTACAACTATACCTTCTTCCACCAGTTTATCACGCAGATATGCAATAGAGCCTTCAATGAGCGGGGCTCTGTTATAAACAGGTACAATCTCAACACCTTCGGGAAGTCCTCCAGAAAGTTCTTTGATCTTTTCTTCAATACCGCGGATTACTTTTAAGGCATTTTCTCCAGCACGCATAACAACAATACCGGCGACGACCTCGCCCTCACCATTAAGCTCAGTCACACCTCGACGAAGTTCTGGCCCTTCAATGACCCGCGCAACATCTTTAAGCATTACTGGAGTACCTTCGTGGGAATAGAGTACAACCTTTTCGAGGTCTTCTTTTTTGGTCACATACCCCTTGGAACGAATCATAAATTCGGTTTCACCTCGCTCAACAAGGCGCCCACCTACTTCAAAACTGGCTCTCTGTACAGTTTCAATAACCCTGGCAAGGGAGATATCAAAGGCACGAAGTCTATTTGGGTTGATCAGTACCTGATACTCTTTAACAAATCCACCAACAGAGGCCACCTCAGCCACACCATCCACCGTGGCGAGTTCATAGCGGAGGAACCAGTCTTGGAGGCTACGCAGTTGAGACAGATCATATTTATTGCTTGTATCAACAAGGGCGTATTGATACACCCATCCAACTCCGGTAGCATCCGGTCCAATCTGTGGTCGCGCACTGGCAGGAAGATCTGCACCAATCTTTGACAATGCTTCAATTACGCGAGAACGAGCCCAGTACTGATCCACCCCGTCTTCAAAAATGATATAGACAAACGAGGTTCCAAACATTGAAAAACCACGAACGGCTTTGCTTTTAGGTAAACCAAGCATGGTTGTTGATAGCGGATAGGTGACGAGGTCTTCAACAATTTGTGGCGATTGTCCGGCAAACTCGGTTCGAATAATCACTTGGGTATCACTCATGTCCGGGATTGCATCAAGAGGCATTGTTTTAATCGCCCGAATCCCCGCCACCAATAACACGACGACAAAGATTGCCACCAAGAGTTGGTTATTTACTGACCAGCCAATAACCCGGGCTATAAAACTACCTGAGGGTTTTGCGTTATTGTCCATCTTGTACCTCACCCGTTTGTTCGGGAGTACCTAAAACAACTTCAGTAAAAGTACCATCGCTGTAGGGATTTTTGCCTTCTCCTGCAAATTGGAGCCAAGATTCTCCCTTTTCATTTTCAAAAAAGGCCAAACCAAGTTCATGGTAATAATCCGGTTTTCCTTGGGCGACCCAGGGACGAAGAGTCTCATTAAGTGTAGCAAGAAGCGTGCGCCAGTCACTGAGTGTTATTTTGTCCTCTAGATTGGAAAGAAGATTCTGCGTATCTTTGACAATATACGCCAGACGAGTTCCCTCTACTTCAGGGAGTAGTTTCGCTGCCGCCTGCGCACCTGCACTCAAAACATCCGGAGAGGGGAATTGTTTTTCTGCTAGTTTTTCATGAATGTAAAGTCCTGCCTCAACTATATGGTTGAGCAAAATCATTTGATCATCGCTCAGCTCAATCTCAGAAAAGCTTGCCGCCATTTTTTGCATCTTACTAAAAGACTCTCGAAGAGACGATTCAGAATCAATGAGGAATTGGCCGCTGGTTACAATTATCTCACCATCACTCAGGCCTGCCTGTACCTCTACTCTGCCTTTATTTTTCATTCCAAGAACAACTGACCTGGCCTGAAAACTGCCCTTTCCCTTTTCGACGATCACATAGTTGCCCTCTTTATTTTGCAATACACTCTCATAGGGAATGGAAAGACGTGGACGGATATCTGTGCTTATTTCTACATCAGCATAACCACCAGGACGAATGTTGCCCTCCGTGTTTTCAACGAGAAGACGTAATTCCGCTGTTCGGGTTTTTGGATCCACTGTTGGTGAAATATAATCGATTGGTACTGTATCAATATGCAGGCCCAGGCTCGGGAAATCTACGCTTACCTTTGAATGAGTATTGACAAAAGAGACATCCTGTTCAGCAAGACTTACATCTACCCAAACGGTATCATAGTTTTGAATGAGTAAGGCCGTATCACCTGGTCGTAAATAACTTCCTTTACGTATTTTTAAATTTTCAATCCGCCCTCTCTTTGGGGCATAATAGGGAACCGCTCGAAGGGTCTTTCTTTTTTGTAGCACATATTTAATGGCAGAATCATGGACTCCTAAAGACGATAACCTGCTGCGAGTAATATCAATACGGTCCTTATTGCCCCGTTTAAGAGCTGATATGTAGTCTTGTTGTGCCGATACGAGATCTGGACTGTACAGACTAAAAAGAATGTCTCCTACCTCTACTTTATCGCCGGGTGCATTGACGACTAAATCTTCAACCCACCCGGCGGTTCGTAAAGAGATATCTGTTTGCAGGCGTGTATTAGCAACAACCTCTCCAAAACTACGAATCAATCGTCCAAATGATGCCATTTCGACGACTTCACTGCGAAATCCTGTTGTCTGCACAAGACGGGCACTCAACTGCAGAACCGTCTCATCACTATCTGATTTTTCATTGCTACTTGCCCCCTGAATTGGAACCAGGTCCATTCCACAAATCGGGCAACTGCCGGACGTATCAGAAATATAGTGAGGATGCATAGGACAGGTATATTTTGTATCACTTGCATGAAGAGGTACAAATAACAATACCATCAATAATGGTAACAATAGTATGGGAACAAAAAATCTATTCATTGGGGTTTCCTGTCTGTATATGGGCGTTTGCTTCTTGAAGGTTGCGAATGTATGTCTCTTTTTCTTTCGCAATTCGTGATAGCAGGGTAAAATGATTAAGTTCTGTTAAAAGAGTCGGTTCAAAGCTTGTCTGCCCGGAGGCATAGGTACTTTGCAGAGCCTCTATACTTTCTTCTAGAGCTTTTTTCTCTTTATTGAGAGAAACAATATTGCTACGAGATGCCTCTTTTTTGCTCTCAATACTTGTCATTTGCATTTGCCATGAACGCTGGGCATCTTCGTAATTATAGAGGGCACTTCGTTTTCTGCTGCGCGCGGATGCAAGTTTAGGCTCCTGATTACTCGATGCCCACAGGGGTATAGACATTCTCACCTGCAGAGAAAACCAATCATCTCCGTCAAAGCTGTTATTTTCTCCATCTTCACGGTTTTTGTAAACGGCTGCTAAACCAAAATCCGGTTTAAATTCAGCATTCGCCACCTTTATTCTTTCGTCAGCGAGGTGGGTTTCCTGTTTCGCGAGAAGCACGGGGAAAAGGGCTTCAGTGGTGCCAGACCATATTTTTTCGTTGTGGTTAACTACAATCAGGGCCGGGACCTCACCCACCAGTTGGATAAAATTTGCCTCCACCATCTGCAATTCAGCGTTGAGGTCATTGATTCTTTTTTCCACCTCAGAGAACTCAAGTTCTATGACAAAGGTTTTATGGAAGACTGGCTCTCCTGCGAGAACCTCTCCTTGGTAAAATTGTTTGAGATCTTCTATTACATGTTTCTTCTTCTCTTCAATATCCAGTTGTTCACCAATGCGTTTATACTCGGCGAGCTTGGTGTAAAAAATGGCATAGAGGCGTGAACGATTATATTCGGCCAGTATTTTTTGCGATTGTGCTGACTGGAGAATGACGTCTTGCTGGGCTCTTCTCTGGCTCCGGTTGGGGATATTTTGAGAAAAACCAATGGTTTTTGAAGAGGGGAGAAACCTATCAAAAGAAGGGTCTGATAGAGGAACGTTTTCTACCCCGAGTGAAAGTACTGGGTCTGGCAGGCCAAGCGCACCATCTGCCTGAAACTCCAGGGCCTCTTTTTCATGCAGTATACGTTGTATACTTGGATGTTCATCCAGAATGGCTAGGTAATGGTCAATATCTCCCGCCATTGCACTATTACATTGGAATACGATGGCAAAAAATATAATAAGAATGTAACGGTTCATTCAAATCTCCTTCAAAGTTGATATCTTCTTCTCATATTCTCATATTCTCATACGTAGCTGAAATCACTTTCCCTCAGATCATTGGTTCATTTTCTTTTCCAGTATTTTTTTAGCCCGGTAAACTCTTGTTTCTATTGTCTTGGGACTGACCCCTAAAATTTCAGCACTTTCAATCTGGCTTTTTTCTTCAAGTGAAAAAAGGATAAGTGCACTTTTTAGTTTATGAGGGAGTTTGGCAATTTCTTTTTGTAAAAGGGCTATGTCGTCTTTTGTATCCTTTTTATCTTCTATACCAGCATCATATCCGGTGAAGATAGATTCTTTTTCCTCAGCCTCGTCAAAAGAAAAAAACCTGCGTAAAACATTTTTCCGCCCTCTGTCTCTGCATAAATTAAGGGCAATTTGATAGAGCCAAGTTTTAAAGCGAAATTCTGGATTAAAGGATGTGGCACGGGTATAGACTCGGACGAAGGTTTCCTGCATAATATCGTAGGCGAGGTGGTTGTCATGAATATAACGCAGAACAAAGTGGTAGAGCGGCTCTTGATAGCGTTGCATGAGCACATCCAGAGCAAGGTTTTCACCTTTGCACAATCTTAACACCAAATCCTCATCACTATCTTGTATGGTCTGCCCATCAGTAATCATGGGTTTTGGCGTAGCCTCATTACCACATGGTCTTTAAGCCGTTCGGACTGTTCTTTAGTTAACACACTTTTTACTTTGGCAAGATGCTGTAAGGTGAGGTGCTGCAAGGAGCCCATCGCCTTGTGGATTTGCATAACGACTTCTGCAACATCAGGGGCTTCATACCCTTTCTCTTCTATGATACCTGCAAGCTTGTAATTTGCTGCCGCCATCTGTTCTATATATGTTTGTTTTTCTTTCAGATAATCCTTCTCGATCGGTGCAAGGATGTCTCTCTGTTCTTCTGTGACCCCTAATGTGCTTGTATAAAATGCGTCAATTTCGTCATGGGATGCAGGCGCGCAGTTCGTGTACTGGGGTTGTTTTGGTGCAGTCTTCTGACCGACAAATAAGCCGATGGAGGCACCAGAGAAGAAAAAAACCAAAAGCAAGACTATAGAAAATGGTTTCATGGAAGTAATCCTTGATCGTTCATAGATAATAAATTTGTTGTAGCCAGGCTCTGGTGTGAGAAGTAGCGTAGATCAAAGAGGTCTGGTTCAAAGCCTTTTTCAAAAGAAATTTGCGTTAAAGCAAGGCAGGACCCTACAACCAAGACAAGGGAAAAAGCCTTGATTGCCGGAGTCAATGCAAAATTAAACCAGGCCCCTGTATATTGGCTTTCCCTGGTATGTCGTATTTTTTGCCATACATCTTGACCAAGCCCGTCTAAACAGTCATAGGCCGGATCCTGCTGAATAGAACTCACTACTTTTTTGTCAATTTTTCCCATATCTTCATTCCTCTATAAGTATTGTATCATTAGTACGTTTAAAAAATAGCAATCCCTCGATTTTTTTAAAAAAAAACAACGAATCGCTCTATTGTTAAACAAAAATGAGGGGATATTACATTTTCAGCGTATAATGGATATGAATGTAATACCTAAATCCTGCAACTACCTACGTTTACTCCTACTATGATACGACTGAGAAGCCTTAAACAGAAATTAGCACTTTTGGTCATCCTGCCTCTGTGTCTTATTATGCTCATTGCTGGAAGTCTCGGGATGCGGCTCATAAGTGATGTACTACTTAAACAGTGGGAAGAAACAGCCATCAGTAAAATGCATAGATCTGCCCACAATGTCGATATGAGATTGATGCGCCCCAAAGAGCTCTTTCGTTTTTTCCAACAAAAAGCAGATAAACAACTTTCCTGGAAGGACACACAATTACTTGTTGATCAGTTAAAGGCAATTGATGGTGTTGTTGAGGTAAAATATGATTTCACAGAAAACAATCAGCATGCAATGGGAGGTATGTATAGCCTGAATAAGACAATTATTTCCCCTCTAGGTTTCAATGCCACCTTAAACGGTCAGACCGTGTCGGTCGTCGCCCAGTTTGTCGACTCAACAGGACTCACCACCTCTCATATTGAGGTGGTGGTGGAATTCTTTGATCTTGTGAAACAAATAGTTAATGCGCCTTGGTGGAAAGGCAACAAGGCCTTCATACTGGATCAATACGGTACAATACTGGCAAGTACAGAGCGCGGAGAAGAGATAACAAGCAACACGAGTAACACTCAGAGGACCTTTGGCTCAGCGAGTGAACTTGAAGCGAGAACATGGCAAGCAATACAAAATAATAACTCGGGTACAGTCTTTTCTCCAGGGAGACCACCAGCAATGGTGAGTGGGTTTTATCATCTCAAAGAAGCCCCATGGACGATTGTCGTCATGGCCGAAGGAGCAAGTGTTTTGCTCCCCATACTCACCTTTAGAAGGTATTACTTCCTTTTATGTGCCATCGGATTTCTCTGCGTGCTTCTCTATTTATGGGTAATTTCAAGTAAAATAACTCGGTCCATAAATAGAATATCAACAGCTGCCAATTGTCTTGCAAAGGGAGTTTTCAGTGCTCCTCTTCGTATTGAGAGCAGAGATGAAATTGGCGATTTAACTCATAGTTTCAATGTTATGAGTAATCAGCTTAAAGAACGTATTCAACTCCGTCAGGAAATGAGCCTGGCAGGAGAGGTTCAAAATAATCTGCTCCCTCAAAGTGGATTTAAAGCCGACGGTTTAGATATTGCAGTTGCAACAAAATATTGTGACAAGACGGGTGGCGATTATGTCGACATCATAAAAACATCACATACCAAAAGGCGAGCAACAGTTGTCGTTGGTGATGTCGTAGGTCATGGCATAGGAGCATCACTGCTCATGGCTACATTACGTGCACTTTTACGAGGGCGCGCAAGCATGCCTGGATCACCGGTAGATATCACCAATGACGTTAATGCACTTTTATGCAAGGATACCCTTCGTTCTGGAAATTTTGCGACTCTTTTTTACCTTACTGTTGATTGCTCTCTTAAGGCTATGGAATGGGTACGATGTGGTCACGAACCAGCTTTTCTTTTTTGCCCCGAACAAAACACTTTTACAGAACTAAAAGGACCTGGAATGGCGATGGGCGTGGATGAAGATAGACAAGCTACATTAAATAGCTGTCAATTCTTAGACGATAATCAAATTATCCTTATAGGCACAGATGGCATTTGGGACGTTGAGAATAACTTAGGAGAACTATTTGGCAAAGAGAGGACTAAAGATCTGATTGTGAAATATGCTCATCTCTCCGCTCGGGAAATAATAAGCAACACTCTAGAGGCAATAGAGATATTTCGTGGTACTCGATCACAAAATGATGATATCACTCTAGCGGTCATTAAAACAGAAGCTATTCAATGAGTTCAGCATTAATCAGATGGCCTTTGGTTGCTAAATGCAAAGAACGCTTTTGGCGCAACTCTAGTATTTGGTGCGTATGCAATTCCGATCGTCGATTTAATATTTGAATTTGAATTGTGGCCGGTTGGTAGTGAAGACATCATTACTGATGTGTTTTAAATTAGCCGTACTGGACAGTAACGCGTCTGTATCTTTCCCTTCTATAGCATCAAACGGATTTACCATATGATGCCTAGCACTGTTCTTTTTCCAGTGGATTCAGGTGGCGCTGTTGCTTCTTTTCACTTTGGTGTAGAAACAGAATCTGTAAATAATCCTGCCCCATCAACCATACACTTTTTTTACGTTAACTCAGAGATCAAAAGAGTCCGACAATTTGATGGAATGATCTATTTCCCAAGCTTGAGGTATAGCCGAAACCATTTGAATAAATGTGAAGTTGAGGAATTGCTTTTGAAGACAGTATGAAATTGAAGACCTCTATTTTTCTACTGAATATCTATATGAAGATTCACACAAATCTACTCTTATTAATTGTTTTCCCAGTAAAAGATAATTATTTCAGCAAGATGCGTAATCTTTGCAAGGGTGTACATGTCCAATGGATTTTAGCCAGTGACCATGTACCCTTGGTATTAAGTAGCAATAGTTATCTCAATAACTCAACAACCACCGACTGCAAGACGGTGGTTGTTGAGTTGTAAGGCCTCTGGTGAACGTAAATGTAATTGGGCAAACTTTATTGTCCGCCGACAACTGTGAAAAATACGTTCGATTATACATATCACCCGGCAGGCACTGCAAAAATCGTGATGAAGAGAAGCGCTCCTGCCACGAGCGCCATCCCCAGTCGTTCAATTTTGTTTTTACTCACATTGAAAGCAACTATACATTGAAGAGTATAGTAAAAAGCAAAGGCACGTGAGGCCAGAGTCAGGATCGTCAGGGCCGGGAAAAAGGCAAGTATTAGACCAATGCCACAGATGAGTAGATAAGCATGCCTGGCATCCAAATGATTTTTGGTAACCTCGGCCGCGTTGCCACCTCCGCCGATAGTGTCAGCGACCGCTGCGCTGAATTGACTGAGAACCGCCGCCCCGATAAGGTGGATAGGAAGTAAAGCCGATGCCTTTCCAGCCAGCATGATGAGAGCGTTATCCTCAACCTTTGCTCCAAGAAAGTGCATCAAAGGGAGTGCCAGGAGGATGAAGAGCAGATAGACACCAGTGGAAACTATTTGCGACCAGCGACAGGAACGGATACGAGTTTCTGTGTCATATTCTTCTCCTAGATAGCGGGAGGTTTCAAATCCCTGGACAACAATGAGTGTTCCGCCAACAACTGTAGCAATCTCCCACCAACTATGGTTGGGCAATTGCGGCATTTGGAGTCCCGCTCCCCGGATGACGTTAACATCGTATACACCAAATCCAACCAACAAGGCGACTTGTTGGTAACCATAGTGATACCAAGGGCCACTTTTTCAAGGTTCTGCAACATGTTCAGTCCCTTGGTGTAGCCAATAATACCGATGATGCTGATCACAATGACTGTTAGTATGTGCTCGTTCAGGGGCGTATCTATTCCAAGCCCTCCAAGTAAAAAAGCAGCAAGAATTCGAATATAGAGACAGACTGAAATGGCATAGGTCAAGACCAGTGCGAAGTCTGATGTTCGCTCCATGAACACAGCAGGCCGAGGAGCCGTTCCGGCTTTCAGTAAGGGTTCCACGTGTCGGATGTTATAACGAATAACACATCCCATAGCATAAGCCAGACCACATATCCCAGCCATCGCGATCAGCGCATAGGGGCCGACGGCTCCATTTAAAATAGGTACAATCACTAGAAAACCGCTACCAAAAATGGAAGCGAGTGGGGTAGCGATGACGCTTAAATTTGTCTTCATGCTCTTGTTCATAGCTACATATTCCTCTCAGAAGGGAGTTGATCTATCAATGCTCCATACCCTTGTTACAGGTGATGACGATGGTGTCAGCAATTAAATAATCTTACATTAGATATTTATAATTCTGTACTAATCTTCCTTTAATCTTAGCCAATTAAAACAACCCTCACAAGCAGAAGGGGGCATGAATAAAGCAGGTTTCTATTCACCGTTCGTCTAGATTCTACAGCTCTCAAATAACGGCTTAAAAAAACCGAGGAGAGACGTTAGCGATAATTGCTCAGAGTTAAAATTATTGAACATGCATCAACACCACGGATCTATCAATATTTTCACTACGTATATCCAGTTCTTCATGTTATTGCGTTTAGCCCCAATATTAGGACCACCTCCTTAAGTGGAATTTGCATTCCAAAACTGGTATTCAAAGAGGATGCAAATGAAAGGAAAAAGAAGAGCACATTCAGACAAGTTTAAAGCCAAGATCGCAATTGAAGCCTTAAAAGGAATCAAGACACTCGCTAAGTTAGCAACAGAACATAAGATTCATCCCAACCAGATTTCTACCTGGAAAAAGCAACTCCACTCGAAATTTACTGAATTCCATTATTCCCTTGATGACGTCACCAAAAACCATATTATCCCAACAATTTTTACAACCAATCTTCCTTCTGATCTCAATCAACAGCCAGTGGATGAAAAGATATCAACCTTCATTCGTCTGATGCTACCAAAACTTACGAGTACTTCGATATAATCTGAGAAAGAACAACTCTCTCAGTGGGTATACTTTAGTCAAAGCATTGGGCCACTACTCTGTTCGTGGGCAAGGCTATGTCAACTCCCTTCGTGACTTAATCAAGAATCATCACCTTGATTAAGTCAATAACGCAATTTTCGGGTCTAAGAAAACTGTGACTACCATTGACTATGAAAAAAGGTCCGATGCAAATTGAAAAATAAATTATTTGGAAAGACAAGGTAGTGCACAGTACTAGCAACAATCAGAGACAAGTAAATCGATTTGCTTAGGCCGGCTGAAGAAGCAACTTCTTATCACCAAATGTGGCATAACAGCTCATTTGGTTTACTGTATAGGAAAAACTGTTGAGTCAGACAAGATTGAGTAACTTTTTTGGTAAAAATTTAAACTTGATGGCGTCGTAAAAAGTCCGATCTACTGCGTTGTAGGTTTTTTACGAAGACAAGACATACCATATGTATAGTCCTGTCTCCGCAAAAAATACTACACCTCGGAGTCTACCGCTTACCTGTATATCAAAATTTTTGCCTTAGCCATCTGAAGCTTTGAATGACCTTTTTACGAGTTCATCAAACTTAGCAGAATATCAATTATGATCAAATATTAGAGGACCTCAATGAAAATAGAACTACCTTGTGGGAAAGATTCCGTTGCGTTAAATTTGCCGGATACTGTACAACTCCTGCGAACTCACGCTACAACTCCTGTACAAAATACGCAAAAAGCTGTTGAACAGGTGCTGACGGAACCTATCGGCACGCCCCCCCTTGCCGAACTGGCGAAGGGACGTGAAAATTGCTGCATTGTCATCTCAGATATTACCCGGCCGGTTCCAAACAAGGAGATCCTGCCGCCAATCTTAAGGACACTAGAAGAAAGCGGCATGGCAAGAAAGGATATTACCATTCTTATTGCGACCGGTATGCACAGGCCAAACCTTGGAGAGGAATTGG
This sequence comes from Desulforhopalus sp., assembly GCA_047622095.1. GTDB lineage: Bacteria > Desulfobacterota > Desulfobulbia > Desulfobulbales > Desulfocapsaceae > Desulforhopalus_A. The sequence continues at coordinate 72,074 of JBLHNU010000020.1, read as the reverse complement.
AAGGAATGGTCGGTAAAGAAATCATGGATAACTACCGCATCGTCAATCATTATTGCCAGAAACAGGAAGAGTTGAGGGAAGTTGCAAGAATAGAGGGAGCGCCGATTGAGGTGAACACCCACTACCTAGATGCTGATTTAAAGATTTTGACCGGACTTATTGAACCACATTTCTATGCGGGATTTTCCGGCTCCAGAAAGTCTATTCTTCCTGGTATATCAAGTTTTGAGACAATGAAATTCATGCATTCGTATCAGGTTATCAGCCAGCTGCATGAGGCAAATTGTCGACTTGAAAACAATATATTTCATCAGTATGCGATGGAGGTGACAAAGCTTGTTGGGGTCGACTTTATTTTGAATGTTGTCATCAATAAGGAACGTGAGTTGGCAGGTGTATTTGCTGGACATTACGAAGAAGCGCACAAGGCAGGCTGCGAAATGGTGGTTGATCATGCAGTAGAAAATCTCGACAAAAAAGTCGATCTTGTTATTACCTCAGCAGGCGGTTATCCTCTGGATGCTTCATTCTATCAGGTGAGTAAGTGCTTGATCGGTGCCCGCGACATTCTTACGAAAGATGGTACTATCGTTGTTATGTGCGGATGCGAAGAAGGGTTAGGGAATGAAGAGTTTTGTACCATAATGCGTTCAAACCCGACGCCCACTGACTTCCAAGTGCAGCACAGTGATCCTGATAACTTTGTTATCGACCAGTGGTGTGCCCAGAATATATACCAAGCGCTTGATCACGCCGGAAAGATCTACATATATTCGCCGGGATTGAGTTTGGATGATGTCAGCAGGTTTGGCGGCATTAAGATTGAGAACTGTCAGGAAACGATCGATGAACTTCTAAAAGACCATACCGACGTTGCCGTTATCCCTGAGGGGCCTTATGTAGTGGGAAAGGTGCAACAATAAAACAATGTATGGTTTTGATTGATCAGGCAGCGAAGTAGAAAAACATCCCGCTGCCGTTGTTTTACACTTATTTTGTCGCCATCTCCTTCTCGTAATCGCTCAAAATTGGGCGATTACGAGAAGGAACCCGCCAGTGCTAGCACAAAGGCCCGATTATTATCTCATTAGTATTCACATATTACAAATAACTAATTACCTGGATCATCTCTTGCCGTTAATTACCTCCCGCAAGTCAGCAAAAATCTTTCAGTGAGTACAATTAAACAAGCATTCTGCATTGTTTTGCTCCTGCCTATCGAACAGCTCTTTTCTTTTGATATTTACATCGAGATACTGGATGTTATAAACTAACTACATAGAGGTAGGAAATCTTTTCTCATTGACGAATCAGCTCAATAACATTTTATCAATCCCGGTACCTCGCATATCCGGTAACCTTGCCATTTGAATATTTAGGCAATAAAAGAAAGGAAATTAAGAATGAGTGATAATCTTATTATCCGAATAGCTATTGTTATATTGGCAATGACACTACTTTCCTCTTGCCAAAATTCTCAACCTATTAAAATCGGATTTGTTGCTGGCCTTTCTGGGAAGTCCGCCGATTTGGGAGGTGCGGGCAGGAACGGCGCGATTTTGGCAATAGAACAACGAAATGCTACCGGGGGAATCCACGGGCGTCCGGTTGAGTTGGTTATAAAAGATGCTCAACAGACTCCAGAAATAATGAAGCAGGTAATAGCTGAACTGGTTAAAGAGGATATTGAACTCATCATTGGCCCAATGACCAGCAGCATGGCTACCGCAGCCATACCGCTTATTAATGCATCAAAGAGTATACTGCTCAGCCCGACGGCGACAACTACTCAACTTACTGGCAAGGACGACAACTTCTTGAGAGTCATATCCTCCACGGCGGCCTACTCCTCAAAAAACGCACGCTATCAGTATGAAAAATTGGGAACCAGAACTGTCTCGGTTATTTATGATGAAAACAACAATTCATACGCTGAAAGTTGGCTGAGAGGTTTCCGGGCCACGTTTGAATCTCTTGGTGGCAAAGTGGGCATGCTGATAACATTTAACTCCGCTAAGAGTCCAGTGTACCACCAACTTGCCATGGAGCTGGTATCTGCAAAATCAGATTCCTTACTTATCATCAGTAATGCCGTTGATGCCGCCATGTTGTGTCAGCAGATCAATATTATTTCCCCCAACAAACAACTTCTCGCGTCTGAATGGGCTTCTACCGAGCGATTTATTGAGCTTGCCGGTGCTACGGCTGAAGGGGTTACTATCGCACAGTTTCTAAATAGAAATGATACATCCTCCCGATATCTGGAATTCCTGCAGGCCTATCAAAAGCGATTCCAACAAACTCCTGGTTTTGCCGGGTTGGCTGGATACGACGCAGCCATGGTTGCTTTGGACGCTTATACGGTACGTCAACAGAGATTCAGCCTCAAAGAAACCATCATCTCAGTGAAAAAATTCCAGGGAGTTCAACAGCCTTTACTTTTTGATAAATTTGGAGATTCTAAACGTAAAACCTATATTACCGTTGTTCGCAACGGGAAATACGTAACTGTGGAGTAGATTTTGGTTGAGAAATCATTACGTAAAGCACTGACAATGCAGCCTGCTGTCTCGCTGTTTTTGTCAATAGCTTTTATTGCGCTGTTTGGTGTTTTCTGGGTACTCCCCCAAATCAGAAGCGAGGTTGAATCAAGACAGTCTGAGTTAGCAAGGGCAGCGGTTTCACAGTTAGAAATATTTCTTGAAACAAGTATGGCTATTGTTAGAGGGAGTGCGTTGACTAACATTGACGTTGGTCCGACGTTGCCTCATTCTCAAAATCTGCTCGATGCACAGTTGCTTGCATCAAGCACCCTAAACTCAATAGTAGTGACCGATTACAACGGACAGACCGTTGCGGCTGGTGTTTTAGCTGGAAAAGTGATCCATCGCAAAGACCTATTAAATCTTGATATTTCCCAAACACCCATATTCAAACAGGTTATAGAGAATAAAGCCCCCCAGTGGTCAGAGACATTTCTCTCGGTTATTACCGGTAGGATTTCCGTGGCATATGCCGTTCCGAGAGAACAGGTGATTGCCATTGGAGAAGTTGATCTGGAGATCCTGTCTAGCTTCCTCCAGCAGATCGTTGAAAAGAGTAACCTGATGATCATGATAATTGATAACAAGGGCCAGGTTATTGCTGACAACAATAATCAGTATACAGGCCAGCAGTTCAATATTGCTAATATTCCGCTGGTGCAGAAAGCCATCCACGTTGGTCTCTCTTCTACCGAGAGTTTTGAGTTTCAGAAGCAGAAAATGGTTGGCAGCGTACTCCAGGTTCCATTAATAGACTGGACTGTCCTGGTCGCACAGCCGCTTAGTTCGATGTACCAGCCTATCCTGACAACTTCTTAGATCGTCATCGGCGGTCTTCTAGCCGCTTTACTGTCCGGTGTAATTTTGTCTATTTTCATGGTAGGAAAACTCTCTGCCGCATTTGATAGCCTCAATGCGCTAGCCGGTGATATAGCAATAAGTAAACTGCCTGCGGCGCTGCCAAAGACAGCCATATCAGAGTTCAATTTGCTGTCAAAAAATTTGCTGCATATGTCCGATGTCCTCTTGCTCAGGGAAAATGAGCTTACAGAGAGTGAGGGGCAGCTTCGTCTCATACTGGATTCAACTGGTGAGGCTATTTACGGAATTGATCATAAGGGGAAATGCACATTTTATAATACTGCCTGTCAGGAAATACTTGGCTACGACCAAGAGCAGAATCTACACGGCAAAAACATGCATGACCTCATTCATCATACCCGAAAAGATGGCACGCCTTATCCGGTTGAGGAATGCCCTACTTGCAAAGCTTTTAAGCGACATGAGAATTCACATATAACTGACGAACTATTTTGGAGAGCAGACGGTACATCTTTTCCTGTTGAAATCAACTCGTATCCCCAGGTTGAAGGAGGTGAGTTAACTGGTGCTGTTATGACGTTCATCGATATTACCGGGCGTAATCGTTTAGAGGACCGTCTCCGTCAGTCACAGAAGATGGAATCAATCGGTCGCCTGGCCGGTGGAGTAGCCCACGACTTCAATAACATGCTTAGCATCATTCTTGGTTATGCGGAGATATCAATGATGGATGTGCCGGAAACTGAAAAACTATGGCGAAACCTCAATCAAATATCCAAGGCTGCGGAACGCTCCCGTGACATCACGCGCCAACTGCTCGCCTTTTCCCGTAAAGAGATCATCGCGCCTATACCCGTCAACCTGAATGCCAATATTATCGATACTGAAAAGAACCTGAGCAGACTAATCGGGGAGGATATAGAATTCTCTTTTCGTCCGGCAACAGGCCTTTGGACTGTCAAAATTGATCCCTCCCAACTTGATCAGATTTTCATGAACCTGCTGGTTAATGCCAGTGATGCAATGCCCGATGGTGGTTCCTTGACAGTCGAAACTGCCAATATTCACATTAATGAGAGCTCTAGCCATTTCCATCTAGATGCCAATCCTGGGGACTATGTCCAGTTGATAGTCAGTGACAGTGGATGTGGTATGGACCGCGAAACCAAGGAACATATCTTCGAACCGTTTTTCACTACCAAGGGGAGTGGTGAGGGGACCGGCCTTGGCCTTGCCACAGTTTATGGGATAGTTACCCAGAACAACGGATTTATAAATGTTTACAGCGAACCGGATCAAGGTACTGTTTTTACAATCTATCTACCACGTCTTTTGGAGGAATGTACACCTGATAAAAAACCTTCTACACCAAAAAAAATTACCGCCATCGGCACAATCCTACTGGTAGAGGATGAAGAAATGCTTCTCTTGATGACAACCGAGCTTTTGGAAAATATCGGCTACACAGTAATTCAGGCACCAACCCCTATTAAAGCGATCTCGATCTGTGAAGATTACGATCAACAAATTGACATGATTTTGACCGACGTCGTTATGCCCAAAATGAACGGCAGGGAAATGATTAACAAGATTAACATTATTCGTCCAGACATCAAGGTGCTGTTTATGTCCGGCTACACAGCAGACATCGTGGCTCAGCGCGGTATCGTTGAAGCAGGAATGAACTTTATACAAAAGCCCATAGAGAGAGTTCTGCTACATGAAAAAATCATGCAAGTGATGGGAGACGCGACTTGATTTGAAATGCTTAAAAAGGTTCTACTTCCTTTAGAGTTCAGGGTCTAGTGTGATAGACAAACCAAACCACGTGGTACGCACATTTCCACCTCACTATAAGGTTCCGGTTCTGTGATCTCTGAGGAACTCATCAAATCCTTTAGTATCGCTATCTTCTATCTGTTTTTGTTTGATGATGGACTTTTCCACCTCTTGTTCAAACTGATTAAATGTTGAATCATTAACCATTTGTTGGTCGAAAAAATTCTTGTGTTCCTTACTCTTTTCAAAGACCCACTCATCGTACCCTGATCCTGATTTTACTATAGAGTCTAGACACATGGCTGATGGTGTCAAAGTGCTATCCTGTATTTTTTTAGCCTGAGCCTTTACTGAAAGGCTATATTTATCAGTATTGTGAAGTTGGTCGAGTAAGGTTGCTGTGAGTGCGAGGTCGCTGATGAGTTCTGTCCCAGCATCCATGATGTCAATTTCACCCTTTAGGGCGGCAAGTAGTAAGCCTGGTTGGCGGCCCCTGATGGTTACTGTTTGAAGGTTGTTCTGTAATTTCTTACACTCGGAAGGGCTCAGTATATCGTCCCCCATCAGTAAACAACTTATGAGAAATACATCAAAAAACAATGCTTGCTGTAGGTCGATACCTGCCGGAAGAAATGGATTGATGTCAGTGTTTCTTACCTCAATATATTCAACCCCTCTACGGCTTAATGCCTGCAATGGAGTCTCATCCTTATTTGCGATTCTCTTAGGCCGAATATCGCTATAATATTCATTTTCGATTTGTAGGATGGTTGTTGCAAGCTGGCGATAACTGCCGTCGACTTTTACACCGATTTTTTCGTAAGCTGGGTATGAGGTGTTGGTGGCTCCAACAAGGGATTTGATATATGTTTCCAGATAATTAAAACAGATTTTGAGTGACGCCTGAGCATCTGTTGAATACCCAAGGTCACTCATGCGAAGAGAAGTTGCATAGGGAAGAAAAAGGGTGTCATTATTCAAAGTTTCAAGATCGTGTTTTTTGCCTGTCATAAAAGATTTGGATAGCGCAGGCGATGCTCCAAAAAGGTATAACAGAAGCCAGGAATGACGACGAAAATTTCGTATCATTGTAAAATATGAAGCTGATCTGAAACACTGTAGGTCGTCATTATTTTTCTTTTGGGATTGTAATGATTTCCAGAAGGCATCAGGTAGAGAGAAATTATAATGGATTCCTGCAATGCTCTGCATCATACTGCCATATCTATGTTTTAGTCCCTCCCTGTAAACATGTTTCATTTTCCCTGCATTTGATGATCCAAATTCAGCAAGGGGGATCAGCGAGGCGTCTTCGATGTGACAAGGCATACTACCAGCCCAAATGAACTCCTCTCCAAGGTGAGAATAGGTAAATTGATGGACAGTATTGAGGAAATCAATTGCAGTTTCAGGTTTTGAGAATGCAGGCGTAATCAATTCAAGAAGAGATTCGGAAAAATCTGTGGTTATGCTACTGTTTGTCAGTGGTGAGCCGAGTCGACGTGGGTGGGGGGTAAGAGAAAGAGAACCACTGGCGTCCACTCGGAGGCCTTCTTTCTCAATTCCATGCATGGCTCCCTTAAGGTGCAGGTCTGTTCCACTATTTTTTAACTCTAACAGCTGCTCATTTAACACTGATTTCATAAATTTTCTCTTCTGATGGAATAAATGTACTACGGTTTCTACGATTATGGCTCTCTTGTAATATTACATGTGAGGTTTACTCTATTGTATAATGCTTAATATAGAAATGAGCAATTAACTGAATTTAAATAATAATATACGGTTTTTCAGGAGAAAATAAATGCCACATTATGATCTATTTGTTTTAGGTGGTGGGTCCGGAGGAGTTGCTTGTGCACGCACGTCTTCAGCGTTAGGTGCAAAAGTTGGCCTTGCAGAAGGTGACCGTTTGGGTGGAACCTGTGTTAATAGAGGTTGTGTCCCTAAAAAGTTTCTCGTATACGCCTCACATGCTGGAGAAGATATTTGTAATAGCACAAGCCTTGGTTGGTCGGGGGAAAAGCATACATTCAACTGGTCGCTTTTACGTGACGGAGTCCAGTCTGAGTTGAGACGTCTCAATGGGATTTATGAAGGTTTACTGGAAAAGTTTAACGTTAAAGTCTATAAAGGTATGGCTCGTTTTATCGACGCTAAAACAGTAGAGGTTGATGGTGTAACTATTACAGCCGATCGCTTTATGATCGCAACAGGTGGTACACCATTTGTGCCAGATTTTCCTGGCCGGGAACATGTTCTGGTCAGTGATGACGCTTTTCTTCTAGAATCTCTTCCAAAATCCATAGCTATTGTAGGAGGTGGCTATATTGCACAGGAATTTGCTGGCATATTTCATGGGCTGGGAGTTGATGTAACTGTGGTTGCACGTTGCGCAAGGTTACTCCGGGGATTTGACGCAGATCTTTCTGAACATCTACAGGCTGAGCAGATTAAAAAAGGTATAAATATTCAATGTGCCACTCACGTTGAACGTGTTGAAAAGACAAGTGAAGGCTATAAACTACATTGTGAAGACTGTGGGAGCCATACCTTTGAAAAGGTTCTGTTTGCAACAGGGAGAGCACCAAACACCTCTGGCCTTGGACTCGACGAAATTGGGGTTTCTCTAAATGGGAAAGGCGCAATTGAGGTCGACGAAAAAATGCAAACTTCAGTGAGTGGAATCTATGCAATCGGTGATGTTACAGATAGAGTTAATCTCACCCCTGTTGCAATTCACGAGGGTCGAATTTTCGCAGGCAATCACTTTGGGGGTGAAAATCGTCTGATGGACTATGAGTTAATTCCTACAACGATATTCAGTCAACCTCCACTGAGTACTGTTGGGCTAACGGAAGCACAAGCTCGTGAACGATATGATGACGTTGTTGTTTATAAATCAATATTTAAACCAATGAAATATTCTCTTGGAAAAATAAACGAAAAAACATTGATGAAACTGGTTGTAGATTCAAAAAGTGATCGGGTACTTGGTGTACATATGGTAGGTTCCGATGCTGGTGAAATTATACAGGGATTTGCAGTTGCTCTTAAAGCGGGCGCTACAAAAACCGTATTTGATAGAACAGTTGGAGTGCACCCAAGTAGTGCAGAGGAATTTGTGACTATGCGTGAGCCTTTTGTTGCCGACTAAATTTGATCTATACACTGATAAAGTAAAAACTTAAGTAAATCACACTAATTTGTAATTTCCTTAAGTTGTCATTTCGTGTAAATACAGATTTTTATCAATTATTTCTCCTAAAGCTGATGTTGACTGAGGACTAAAGCATTCCTATTGTTCAAACAACATTGTAAAACAATTCTCTACACGATTTTCATCAATTTTTTTTATAGATACTGATATGGATTATTATAAAGTTCTTGGGGTCGAAAAGGGTTCTTCCTCAACAGAAACAAAGAAGGCATACAGAAAGCTGGCTCTTAAATACCATCCTGATAAAAATAAAGGTGATAAGGCTTCTGAAGCAAAATTTAAAGAAATCAGTGAGGCCTATGCTGTTCTTTCTGATCCTGACAAAAAACAAAATTACGATACTTATGGATCAGCAGATTTTCGTCAGCGATACTCCCAGGAAGATATTTTCAGTGGTTTTGATATAAACGATATCCTTCGACAGTTTAATGGTGGAGGAGGAGGTAGAGGCGGAACGAATTTTCGTTCTGCAGGTGGTTCTGGGGGGGGCGGAAGTCCATTTGGCTCTTTCTTCAATCAGGGTGGTGGCGGTGGTTGTGGTGGCGGTGGTTGTCACCCGGCCCCTGAAAAAGGGCAGGATATGACCTATCAGATCACTGTCAGTCTTGAAGATATACTTCTGGGTGCAGAAAAAACCATTTCATTGAGAAAAAATGGAACGGCCCAGAATGTTTCCGTTAAAATACCTAAAGGAATTGAAGAGGGTAAAAAACTTCGCCTTCAAGGAAAAGGAGCCGCATCTCGAAATGGTGGGCCGGCTGGAGACCTTTACCTTAAAGTAGATATTGGTGCCAACGAACAATTTTCACGCAAAGGTGATGATCTTGTCATTCAACGACTTATTTCATTCACCCAGGCTTGCCTTGGAACTAAAGTTGAGGTTGAGACATTAGAAGGTAAAAAGTTTATGGTAACCGTAGCATCAGGAACACCTCATGACTCCAGACTTCGCATAAGAGGATATGGGTTGCCTCGAGGACCTATGGGTGAGCGGGGTGATTTATTTGTTAAAATTGGCGTTAAAGTTCCTCAGGATATCACTGAAGAACAGCAGCACTCCCTTGAGCAACTACAAGCGCTTGGCCTGTAGTTTTAAGATTGCGCAGGTCATGAATGTATTCACAGATTTTTCATGGCCTGTAGTGATGAGCCCATTGATTCACGGCCTTTTCGCCCGATTTCTGCGTTATGTGAAAAAAACAATCCTCGAAATATCAACTATATGTCTCTGGTTATTTTTTTCACATTTCTTGATATCGAACCAAAAACCTCATAAATCAACAAACTCAGTTATAACAGTTAAATTCAATCCTGCAAAAACACGAGCAATGAGATACATTAAAAGTATCGTCCTACTCATTGTTTTTTTTCCTACTCTCTCTCTAGCACAGTATGGCGCCTCTATAGATGGCGACCTTAAGTACCCATCCGATTTTGTACAATTCGAATACGCCTCAGATAAAGCTATAAAAGGTGGCCGATTAACAGTTCATGATATCGGCAGCTTTGATAAAGTTAATCCGTTTACCTTAAAAGGTTCTGTAGCGTACAGACTTGAAGACCTTGTGTATGAGTCTCTTGGCGTGAGTAGCTTAGATGAGCCTTTTACAATATATGGTCTCATCGCAAAAGATATCAATGTTGCGGATAACCACAAATCTGTGGTTTTTACCCTCGACGAAAACGCTAGATTCTCGGATGGTAGTCCCATTGAGGTGAAAGATGTTGCATACACGATCGATACCTTAACTGGCAATCTGGTACATCCATTTTATAATAGTTACTATAAAAATATAGAAGGATATGAGAAACTCGGAAATTTAAAAATTCGAGTTAACTTTAGAAAAGCCAATCGTGAGATGCACCTGATTGTGGCACAAATGAAAATTATGCCGCAAAAACAGCACGCCAATCTTTTTCAAGAAGATCTTCAGTTAACAGATGAGAAATGTTTTCCTGTTGGTTCCGGACCCTACGTCGTAAGCGATATCATTCCCGGAAAATCTATTACATACAAAAAAAATCCAGATTATTGGGCTACATCTCATCCTACAAGGGTGGGCATGTATAACTTTGATGAAATCGTAGTTAAATATTACAAAGACAAAGTAGTTGCTTTAGAAGCTTTTAAAGCTGGAGAGTTCGATTTTATCTCCATAAATATCGCAAAGCAGTGGGCAAGAGATCTCAAGGGTAAAAAATTTAAAGAGGGCCGTCTCATAAAAAAGGCATTTCCTCACAAAAATATTGCCGGCATGCAAGGCTTTACCATGAATACGAGAAGGGATCTTTTTAAAGATGTCCAGGTAAGGAAGGCGCTAGGGCTTGCGTTAAATTTTGAATGGATCAATGAAGCATTATTTCATAGTCAGTATGAACGAAACGACTCTTTTTTTAGTAACTCACTTCTTGCGGCCCAAGGTTTACCAAAAGGTTTAGAGCTTGAGTACTTATCAAAATACAAGTCAGTCTTACCACCGGAAGTGTTTTCAGAAGAACTTTCTTCCCCGACGGTTCATAACGAAAAAGATTTACGAAAAAACCTGCTACAAGCAAAAAAAATATTAAGTGATGCTGGATGGAATATTAAGGATGGTGTTTTGCAGAATACAGAAGGTCGGATTTTTTCATTTGATTTTTTATTATCCTCACAGGCTTTTGAAAGAGTTCTTGCAATTTTCGCAAACAATTTACGTCGATTAGGTATAATTGTTCATTATCGCACCATCGACCCATCTTTATACGTATCAAGAGTTAAGTCATTTGATTACGATATGATTGTCACCAGTTATGCCCAGTCTCAATCCCCAGGTAATGAACAGATAAGTTATTGGCATTCAGATTCAGTTCATAATATTGGGTCTAGAAATTATGCTGGAGTAAATTCTCCAGTAGTTGACGATCTTGTTGGTAAGATTGTTAATGCAACCAATAGAGACGAACTCAGCGCAGCTTGTAAGGCATTAGATCGCGTTCTTTGGTTTGATTATTATACAATTCCTAACTGGTATCTTCCTGTTCATCGACTGGGGTATACGAATGATTTTGCTCAACCGGAAAAACTACCGATCTACTACGATCCGTTTCAACTGCTTATGACATGGTGGAAAAAGTAACATATTTTGATGTCATGCCTCGTTTACCTGCCACTAATGTTTAATTTTAGAAGATGTGAAGGATGCGTTTTAGCTTGACTTTTAGGTGTTTTTTTTGATACCAATTTAATATGGAACCTACTTGTTAGGTTTGGGGTGATGTTAATGTAGGCCTCGTCATAAATATGGAGTATCTGGCCGGGCCATTTTCGTGGGGGAGGGTGGAATGTCTGATCGCGTAGAAGGAAAAGTTAAATGGTTTAATGCAAGTAAAGGGTATGGTTTTTTAGAAAGACCTGATGGAGAATCTGATATTTTTGTACATTACAGCTCTATCCAGGGGGAAGGTTTTCGCAGTCTTGCAGAGGGTGAGGCTGTCGAGTTTTCGATAGCAACAACTGATAAAGGACTCCAGGCAGAAGATGTCAATAAAAAGAATTAAACGCGCCCATCTGTTCAGTGTTAAGCCCCACGACAAGGTCCCTTGTCCTGGGGCTTAACATTTTTTAATGCTTTTTTTATTACTTCATGGCATACATTCCATCTTTTTATAAAATTATGGAATCATATATTTTCAAATTAAAATCACTTTCAGATACGCAAGACTTCGGACATCTTTTAGGATCTCATGCGCAAGCTGGTTTTGTCTATTGTCTTGATGGTGATCTTGGGGCGGGTAAAACGACACTTACTCAGGCTATAGCGACAGGTCTTAATCTGAGTGATGGTGAATATATTTCAAGTCCATCTTTTGCTATAATGCATGAGTATCATGGGGGAATCCCCTTGTATCATATGGATTTCTATCGTCTTTATAGCTCTGATGATGTACTTGCTCTCGGATTCGACGAGTACTTTTATAAAAAGGGACTTACTGTTATTGAATGGTCTAAAAGAGCAACGGATATCTTACCAGATGATATTTTAGCCATAGACATGCAATTGGCAGAAGACAACACTCGTACTATAAAATTGCGGTGGACCCCAATATTCAATTCATTACTAAAGGAAATATCCAAAAAATTCCCTCCGACTCATAGTGTCTAAAAATTTAAGCACCGTGAGTGGACACCTTTTCCTCTATCCTATAGCGACAAAATACAATGAAGAAAAAAACTATTATATTTAATGACTGTTTGAAGACCTTTACTGAAGACCAGGACAAAGCAATCACACCTGAAGAGACTCTCAAAAGATTCTACTCCAAAATTGAAGCAATTGATTTAAATATACTCAATGAAGTGCGCAGGATTGATAACGGTCGTCTGGATATACCTGTCTTCTTTTCTGTCTGTGGGGATGATGCAAAGGCTCTGACTGGTACAAAAAAACAGATGGGAAAAGGTGCTTCACCTGCACAGGCTGAGGCCTCTGCATGTATGGAGCTTGCTGAGAGATTTTCGTTTTTTGCGTATAAGGACAATGCTGGAAATTTTTTAACCGGAGACTATAATGAAATGGTTGCAGCCGGTCATCCTGTTCTTGAGCTTCGTTACCTTTTGCAATCCGTTCATGATAAAAAAACAGATTCCGCTTTATTGACGAAGTTGCTTGCAGACATACCAATGCAATGGGCCTGGGGAACAAATATTACAACTGGTGAAGATGTTCTGATTCCATTTTCCTGGTTTTTCGCGATCAACGAATTTAATGGTCCTTCAGCAGGAAACACCAACGAGGAGGCAGCTCTTCAAGGAATATGTGAAATAATTGAGCGACACGTATGTTCCGTAATAAATAATGGTAAAATTAAGACACCAAAAATTGATCCAGATTCTGTTAAAGACCCAGTTGCAAAAGATCTGCTTGCAAAATTCCGCACGAATAACATCGAATTGTATCTGAACGATTTTAGTCTCGACACTGGTCTCTGTACGGTAGGGGCCCTTGCGATCGACAGATCAACATTTCCTGGTAAAAGTGAAATCGTTTATACAGCAGGGACAACTCCAGAGCCTGAAAAAGCAATTATTCGCGCGGTAACAGAAGTTGCGCAACTCGCGGGTGATTTTAATTCAGACTCAAATTATGTGGCTTCAGGCCTACCCAAACCACTCTCCATGGAAGAGGTGGATTATGTAACCGATACAGTTGAAACACATACTGTAGAAGAGATTATTAATATCAGTGATGTTAATATTAAAAATGAAGTATTGAATTGTGTACGCTCCATCAAAAATATCGGAATGGATGTTTTGATGATTGATGTGACCCATGACAAGTTAGATATTCCTGCATTTTACACCATTGTTCCTGGTGCCCATTTTCGTGAAAGGTCAATGATTAATGATGTCGGGCTTTTCTCTGCAAAGTTGGTAGTAGAACTCATCTCTGATACGCAGTTACTTGAGGCAAAGCTTCTACAGATGGAAGAATTGTTGCCAAATGCCTATTATCTCGAATTTTACAGAGGCCGTAATTATTTCAATATGGGCTTTCCAGAGTCGGCATTATCTCATTTTGAATCTGCACTTCTCAAAAGTCCACAGACAGAAGACCTTCCGTACATTTATTCTTTTATGGGGAGTTGTCTCAAAGATCTCGGTAAGTACGAAGAAGCTATTTTGCATTTAAAAACTGGTCTTGCAGAGGATGAAGAACGGCCAGATTTACATAACACACTTGGTGTTTGTTACTTTAAACAAGAGAACTACGAACAGGCTATTGTGCATTTCCAACGGGCTGTAGATCTCAATCCTGCGTCAGGGATGGATTATGCTAATCTAGGGGTGAATTATAGTAAGTTAGGTAAAGATGCGCAGGCTGTAGAGTTTTTGACTATTGCACTTACCATTGACCCTGACTTGGAATTTGCCAAGGACCTATTAAACAGGATTGTGCAAAAGTAACTTCTGTAAAGGTGGGCTATAAAATTTATCAGGGGCTATTTTGGGTCTAAGCGGCCTAGCCCCTGTTCAACAGTTTCAAATGTAACAACCTTGCTCATGTTATTTTTGAGCACTTCATGGGATACAAAACCATCAACTTTCTCAGGTGAAAGTACTCCAAACCTCGTTAATATATCTCTAACAGGTGGCTGTACTCCACATAACCCAATTAAACGAATTCTCGGATTCATAAGAACTGAGCCCAGTACTCCGATAACACTGGAGTTAATTATATTAAAAAGAGACAAGTCGATAAATAAAAAGGTGTCAATATTACTTGAGTTGTTTTTGTCACCAGCTGTACAGTCGATTATTGCAGTCTTTATCTGATCCAACCCTTCTCTGACGGTTGTCAGTTCATCAGTTTTTATTATACAAACTCTTCCTTCACTCACGGATATTTTCCCCATGTGGTTCCTCTTCACGTGAAACTGTTGTTAGCCAGTGTTTTCGTTTTTTCACGCAGATATGAACTGTTTTCTCTTTCAGCATGTTAAATTCAAACCCTTTTCAACTCTTTGTAATAAATGATATCACTTGCTTTCATTAATAACAAATTTCAGGAGCATATTCCTTTTTTGTAAAATCGTGTGACAAGAAAAGAGGATTTTATAACATGATTCATTGCGATTGACCTATTGTTTTTGCTATAGAAAGACTGGCTGATCCCAAATTGGAGATATTAGGTCCTGAGTTTCTACTAATTGTTTGATTATGACATAAAATTATTGTACTGATCATAAGTTCTTAGTAAGTTTTTCAGCTTTGTTTCTAAAAATAAGTTAAACGGTTTTCATGCTATGCACGACAAAGAAATTTATCTACTCAGACATGGTGATACAGGCCTTAATAAACGATACGTTGGCTCTTCTAACGTGCCTTTGTCGCCTAAGGGTATTGAAGAAGTAAAAAAAAGTTGTTCGTATCTTTCAAAAGTGGATTTTGACACTGTTTTATGTAGTCCGATGAAACGGTGTGTCGAAACTGCGAGCTATCTGTCAAGCACATGTTCGGTGCTGTATCAAGACTTTTTGAAAGAGATTGATTTTGGCCGTTGGGAGAAAAAGAATTTTCAAGAAATCCTCGCATCTGACAAGCTTGAAGTTGATAATTGGGTCAATGATCCAGATAAGTTCACCTTTCCTGAGGGAGAATCACTGGGGCAATTTAAGTACAGGGTAACTCAAGCAGCAAATTACATTCACGAATCAGATGGCAGGGTAATTCTTATTGTCTGTCATGGTGGTGTGATACGACATTTACTCTGTAATCTTCTTAAAATTCCTAAAGAAAATTATCTTCTTTTTGACATACATCCGGGATGTTTTACAACCATCAGATTGCATAGCGAAGGTGGTGTTTTAACTGGTCTCAATCATAGAGGTTAATATTGTCTAAAATAATTCTAATTACTGGCGGTGCCAGAAGTGGCAAAAGCTCGTATGCTCTGGATATTTGTGAAAAAGTTTCAGCAAAGCGTCTCTTTATTGCTACTTGCCCCACAATCGATTCTGAAATGACTGATCGTGTAGTGCGCCATCAAAAAGAGAGAGAAGGCAGAGGGTGGGAGACTTTGGAATGCCCAGTTGATCTAGAAACTGCCTTTACTGAAAAGGCAAATACATTCAATGTAGTGCTCCTTGATTGCATTACACTCTGGGTCAACAATGTTCTTTATTCTTATGAACAGAAAAATACGGTTTTAACTGATTTTATCATTAAGGACCAGGCCAATGCATGGCTAACAGCAGCTCAATCAATAGATGCTACTGTAGTTTGTGTTACTAATGAAGTGGGCTTAGGAATTGTACCTGAAAATGCTATTGCAAGAAAGTATAGGGATCTTGTTGGAACTGTAAATCAAACTATAGGGAAGATGGCAGATGAGGTAGCTCTTGTATCTTGCGGGGTTCCTCTCTACCTGAAAAAATAATTAACGTATTCCCCGTTTATCGGGGTTAGGAGTCGTAGGATTATGGGTTTGCTTGAAAGAACAGTAAAAGATATTTCTCCACAGGATAGCGCTAGTAGAGAAGCAGCTAAAGAACGTTTAGATAACCTTGCAGTTCCACATTGGGCCCTTGGCGATTTGATGGACCTTAGTATAGACATAGCAGGAATGATGAGAACAATCACCCCTGTCATACGTAAAAAAACAATAGTTACAATGGCAGCCGATCATGGTGTCGTTGCAGAGGGTGTATCTAAATTCCCGAGTGAAGTTACCCAACAAATGGTCTACAACTTTGTTAATGGTGGGGCTGGAATAAATGCTCTTGCAAAACAGGCGGGTGCGAATGTTGTCGTTGTTGACATGGGCGTTAATGCTGATCTCAATGATCTTGCTAAATCCGGCAAAATAATTAATAAAAAAGTTGGTCTCGGTACCGATAACATGGCAGTAGGGCCCGCGATGAGTAAAGCGATGGCTGTGCGTGCTATCGAATCCGGAATTGATATAGCAAATGAGCTATCAGCTACAACCGATCTATTTGGCACTGGAGATATGGGGATCGGTAATACCACATCTTCGACTGCAATTGCCGCTGTCTGTACAAAAAAACCGGTAGAAGATCTTACTGGGAGAGGTACAGGGCTTGATGATGAGCAATTACTTCATAAAATCAGTGTAATAAAGAAAGCACTTGAAGTGAATTCTATCAACGAAAAAGATGGAGTGGACATTTTAAGTAAGGTTGGCGGTTTCGAAATTGGTGGCATTGCTGGTCTTATACTGGGAGCTGCCGCTAATCAAAAACCGATAATTATTGATGGATTTATCTCTACCGCTGGTGCTCTCATTGCAAATGCAATTGAACCTTTTGTTAAAGATTATCTTATTTTTGCCCATCGTTCTGTTGAGCCTGGTCACAAGGCAATGCAGGAACATCTCAGATGTGAAAAGCCGTTACTTGATCTCAATTTTAGATTGGGAGAAGGAACAGGAGCAGCTGTTGCTATGAATCTGGTTGAGGGTGCAATTGCTATTTTAAAAGAGGTCTCAACTTTTGAAGAAGCAGCAGTAGCTGGCGCTGACAAATAAACTATCTCCTAAATCTTGCATACGCAAAATAAAAAAATAATTTAACTTTACAAAACAGCACATTATGTTCATCACACTTCAGTTGCAAGATTTAGGTAACCTATGAAAGAAAATAGAGACCCATGGATGAAAGAAAAGCTGGCAGCTTTTCTGGCTGCATTACGCTTTCTGACTATTGTCCCCATAGAGTGGAATGCTGAACGCGATGGTGATTATTTCAAACAGAGCCTTTTGTTTTTTCCCGTAATCGGACTACTGATAGGTAGTGTTGGCTACTTGCTTACTCTATTTTCTTTGTGGATTTTCCCACAGCCTGTCGTTACTTGTCTTGTAATTTGTTATCTCGCTTTTATATCCGGGTGTTTGCATCTTGACGGTCTCTCAGACAGTGGTGATGGGTTGCTGAGTTCACGCCCAAGAGACCGTTCTATGGAAATCATGAAGGACAGTCGTGTAGGGGCAATGGGCGTTATCGTCACGGTTCTGGTGATACTTGCAAAATTTAGTGCGCTTATTTCAATTGATCCGCATCAGCTTGCGATCACTGTCTTTTTTATGCCTCTTGCTGGAAGGGTTATCATTCTTTGTACAATGGCTGCTCTTCCATATGCTCGACAAGAGGGTGGCATTGGTGGCTTGTTTTACAGTAAATCAGTAAAGCGACTCGCTTTTTGTAGTCTTTTCGTACTCATAGCTTTTCTCGTATTACTCACTCCAGGGAAACTTTTTATTGTTTTATCTGTTGTTGTGCTCGTTTTTTATCTCTTTAATCGCTGGTGTAAAAGTAAAATTGGTGGTGCAACAGGCGATACCCTTGGTGCTAATTGTGAGCTAGCTGAAATGGCCGTAGCTCTTGCCTTTTCAGCTTCATTCTCTCTTTGTCTCTAAAAGGATTATCTGTAATGAAAACGTTCGAACATGGTGGAAATATACATAGAGCATCCCGGGAGACTGCGACAAGTGGAGACAAAATTCTTGATTTCAGTGCCAATATAAATCCGCTGGGCCCTCCTGAGTGGTTGCGACCAGTTCTTTCAAGAGAATTGGATAAGGTTTTTCATTACCCTGATCCTGAGAACTTAAACCTCACTCGTGCCGTTGCAGACCATTTTGATATTAATAGAGATTGTATTGTTGCAGGTAACGGGACGACTGAACTGCTCTATTCTATGATGAGGTCACTGCCTTGTAAGAGAGTTGTTATTCCTGTACCAAGTTACGTTGACTATGTGAGAGCTGCTGAAATTGCTGGTAAAGAGGTTGTACTGTTTACTTTAGAAGAAGAAAATGAGTTCTCACTTAATGTTCATGACTTTCAGAAAATATTACTCCCAGGCGATCTTGCAATAATTGCTGTTCCGAACAATCCTACAGGTAAAATTCCAGAAAGAGATAGCTTAGTAGCATTGATAGAAGCATGCCCTGAAACATTATTTATGTTTGATGAAGCATTTTTAGACTTCATTCGGGATTACCCCACTTTTAGTTGTTGTGCAGACAATGTGATAACGCTTAATTCCATGACCAAGTTTTACGCAATTCCTGGATTGAGACTTGGTTTTGCCACATTACCAACTACTCTTGCCTTGTGTCTGAAAAGTCAAATGCCTCCTTGGACAGTTAACACCTTAGCACAGGTGGCAGGAGAGTATGCGCTTGGCGATAGTGATTATCAACAGAAAAGCATTAATGCATGCGAAAATTTACGCCAAGCCTTAACAGCTGAGTTGTCACTTATACCTGAACTTAAGGTGTTTAGTTCGACGGTGAATTATCTACTTATTAAACTTCTAAAAGATACAAGTAGGAACATTCAAAAGCACTGTAGGGATGCTGGTATCCTTATCCGCCTCTGTGATAATTATAATGGTATAAATAACCCAGAAAAATTTTTCAGAGTAGCGGTACGAAATACCGAAGAAAATGCTCTGTTAGTGAGTACTTTGCGCGCTTGTTTCAAGCGGACCATTGTTACCCATAAAGTGAAACAAACCCCTTCCATCATGTTTCAGGGGACGTGTTCTGATGCTGGTAAATCTATATTAACAACAGCCCTTTGCCGCATCATGTTCCAGGATGGTTTTAAAATTGCGCCATTTAAGTCTCAAAACATGTCGCTCAACTCCTTTGTAACATTACAGGGGGATGAAATGGGAAGGGCACAGGTCGTTCAGGCTCAGGCGGCAAAGCTTGATCCTGACTGTCGAATGAATCCTATTCTTTTGAAGCCAAATTCCGATACAGGTAGTCAGGTTATAGTAAACGGAAAGCCTGTTGGGAATATGAATGTCTTTCAATACAGTAAATACAAGGCTCAAGCCTGGTCTGAGGTATGTTCGGTATACGACGATCTGGCCTCAGAGTTTGATGCTATTATTCTTGAAGGTGCAGGTTCTCCCGGTGAAGTTAACCTGAAAAAAGATGATATTGTTAATATGCGGATGGCCGAATATGCCAAGGCCCCTGTGATTCTAGTGGGCGATATTGATAGGGGAGGTGTCTACGCCTCTTTTGTCGGTATCATGGAGGTACTCGCCGAATGGGAAAGAGATTTGGTAGCTGGATTTATGGTGAATAAATTCAGAGGCCAAGCTTCGCTTCTGGAAAGCGCCCATGAGTATCTCAAACTTCATACCGACAGGAACGTTTTTGGTGTGATTCCTCATATTAAAAATCTAGGCATTCCAGAAGAAGATTCTGTCTCATTTAAAAAAGGGAGCTTTAATACCACGTCAAAAGAAGATGGTATTGAGCTTGCCGTGATAAACCTTCCTCATATTTCTAACTTTACAGATGTTGAGCCTTTTCTTGAAGAACCTGATGTAACACTGCAAATTATTGACAGTATCTCGGAACTTAAATCTCCTGACGCTATCATCATTCCCGGGTCAAAAAATGTAGTTCACGATCTTCTTTTTCTGTCAGAAAGTGGGCTTTTAGATGCAATTAGGCGCCAATATGAGAAGGGAGTCGAAATAATAGGCATTTGTGGTGGTTATCAGATGCTTGGGGAAAGTATCAAAGATCCGTATCTTATGGAGTCATCCGTTTCTTCAGAAAACGGTGTTACTGGGATGAGGCTTTTGCCTATGGATACCATTCTTGAAAAAGAAAAACATCTGACGAGAAAATCTGGTATTCACTGTAAGTCCGGCCTTGAAATATTTGGTTATGAGATTCATCACGGCGTATCAACTGTAACTGACAATCCTGTTTTACAATTTAGTGATAAAAGCACATGTGGCACAGCGAGAGTCGATGACAAAGTGTGGGGAACGTATCTCCATGGTATTTTTGATAGTGATTCGTTCAGGCGTTGGTTCATAGATAATTTACGTGTCGAAAAAGGGATAAAACCTCTCGGGAAAATTGTAGCACCTTATGATTTGGAGGCTTCTTTTGATCATCTGGCAGATGTGGTCAGAGATGCAGTTGACATAAACGAAATTTACAAGCTCATGAAGGTTTAAATGGATTACTCTTTTCAATTGATATTGTGCTTTGTTCTAGATTGTATCTTTGGAGATCCGAGATGGTATCCACATCCCGTCCGGGGGATTGGATGGATCTGTAGCAAAAGCGAAAAATATTACAGAAAAATTATTGTAAACGAATATACGGCCGGGTTATTCACAGTTATAACTGTTGTGGGGACTACTATCTCTATTGTTGTGTTACTGTTGCTCATGGCAGGTTCATTCTCAGTATATCTAGAACAACTTTTTGCCATTATGTTTATCTATATGGCGCTCTCTACGAAAGATCTTCTTGTTCATAGTAATCAGGTTTATTCTGCACTCTTATCAGCAGAACCTATAAAAAATGGACGAATTGAAGTAGCTAAAATAGTTGGTCGGGACACTTCTGAGCTAACAGAAAAAGGTATTTGTAATGCATGTATTGAAACCGTGGCGGAAAACATGGTTGACGGGGCAACATCCCCTCTGTTTTTTGCAGTACTTGCGAGTCTATTTTCTCCGCTAACCGTTCTGACACCTATCGGATGTTCTGCTGTGGGGATTTTTGCATATAAGGCCGTGAATACCATGGATTCGATGATAGGTTACAAAAACGAACAGTATTTGCTTTTTGGGAGAATTGCGGCAAAGCTTGATGATGTACTTAATTATCTCCCTGCACGGATGAGTGGAATTTGTCTCATTCTGTCTGCATTTGTGTTGCGACTTGACTGGAAGAATACCGTGAAGATCTATCTTCGTGACCATGGAAATCATTCCAGCCCTAACGCTGCACATTCTGAAGCTGCAGTGGCCGGAGCTTTAGGTCTTCAGCTAGGAGGCCCATCCCAATACTTTGGTAAAACAGTGGCGAAACCGTATATGGGTGATGCTAAGGTTGATGTGGTACCCCAGCATATTAAGACTGTAAACCAAATGGTCGTTGTAGGAATTCTGTTTTTTACAGGGCTTGTATTGCTGCTAAGATATCTGTTTTATTTAGTTCTCACTTGATTAATCTCTGTTTTTACTCTACCTTTTCATAGTTTTTCTTGTTCACTTATCCGTTTTAATCAAAATAATAAATTATTCACTCACTATGTTGTATCTCACTGCAACAACAAATTTATACTTTTATGGAGAGATTACCAATGGAAAGAACATTTGCTATTATTAAGCCCAACGCCTTTGCTGATGGAAACAGTGGCAAGATTTTAAGCCGAATTTATGAAGAAAAATTTAAGGTTGTAGGCTTGAAAAAACTCTACATGAGCGCTGTGGAAGCATCTGGCTTTTACTGTGTTCACAAGGATAAGCCTTTTTTTGGCGAACTCGTTGATTTTATGGCCAGTGGTCCATGCATAGTTATGGTGCTTGAAGCGGAAGGTGCAATTAAAAAGTGGCGTGATTTAATGGGAGCAACGAACCCTGCTGAAGCTGCAGAAGGTACACTTCGTAGAGAGTTTGGTGAATCCCTCGGGGTAAACGCAACACATGGCTCTGATGCCCCTGATACTGCAGCTTTTGAGATAGGTTACTTTTTCTCAGGTCTTGAACTACTCTAGGAGGCTGTCCGAGAATGCCCTTTCGCCCAAACTCTTCGGAATTTCCAAAAAATAATGCTCGCAGGTAAGCTTGACTCCGATATCAAACATATTACTGTGCTTATTTTTTTAAATTTCTCGATTTTGAACAAAATGCCTATTCTCAAACAAGCTCCTACGGTCTTTACAGCTAACGGTTAGTATCTTTCTGTTAGCTGTAACACTTACTATCACTATCTTTGTAAACTGCTTATCCGGTTTTACTTGTCACGATACAATCAACCGCCCCTTTATGTAGAAGTACATTTAGAGCATCACCCTCGTTCACTTTTGAACTGTCAGTAATAACTTCAGTAGGATTTCCAGAATGAGTTTGTCTTCTCACAACGGAGTAGCCCCGTGCAAGCGTTGCAAGTGGACTGACGCTATTGAGAAGCGCTGCTTGAGAGCCAAGTTTTGCCTCGTATCGAGAGATCGTATTTTGCATTTCTCCTGTAAGTTCTTTTTTAAGGTGTAATAGGTTTTTTTCCTGGAGAGTGATCTTGGCAAGGGGAGCCTGGTTTTCAAGTTTAGCTGTGATCATCTGCAGCCTAGTATCAAACCGCGTTACATATTCGGACATCGCCTGAACTAAATAGGATTTACTCAGGGTGAGCCGGTGCTCTCCATCGTTGAGCTTGTTATCAAAATTACTCAACAGTTTTATACTGTGATTGAGCCGGAGTTTGATCGATGAGATACGCTGCTCCAGACTGCGTTTAATCCTCTTTTCAAGTGTTGATATATAATGTAACAATTCGTC
This sequence comes from Desulforhopalus sp., assembly GCA_047622095.1. Taxonomy (GTDB): domain Bacteria; phylum Desulfobacterota; class Desulfobulbia; order Desulfobulbales; family Desulfocapsaceae; genus Desulforhopalus_A. The sequence goes on along the minus strand of JBLHNU010000020.1, from coordinate 48,880 downwards.
TGAGTCTCGCGTCAGACTCTCGGCCGCTGCGGTCGGTGTGGGGGCTCTGAAGTCGGCACAGAAATCAGCAATGGTAAAATCAATTTCGTGCCCAATTCCGGTAATGACAGGCGTTTTACATTGATATATTGCATCCGCCACATTCTCATCATTAAACGCCCATAGATCTTCAATAGACCCTCCACCCCTGCATAAGACGATTGCATCCACATCAGGTAATGTGTCTGCACGTTTTATGGCTTTACAGATTTGTCCCGGTGCATCTTTACCCTGCATGAGTGCCGGAAGGATCTTGATCTGTAACGGTGATTTTCTCAATTTCACAATTTTCAGAAAATCCTGTAAGGCAGCGCCTGTTGCCGATGAAATAACAACGATGTTTTTGGCAAACTCAGGAAGAGTTTTCTTAATATCATTTTCGAAGTAACCTTTTGCTGCTAATTTTTCTTTAAGTACTTCGAATTCTTTTTGTAATTTTCCTTTTCCAAACTGTTCAATGCTGTCTACAATAAGTTGATAATCACCCCTTGGTTCATAAACTGTGACTCTCCCAAAGCAGACGACATCCGCACCGTCGCGTAAATCAAGACTTACAAATCTTTTTTGTTGTTTAAACAGTACGCCACGTATTTGTGCGTTGCTATCTTTTAGAGTGAAGTAGGAATGACCTGAATAGGGTGTTTTGAGGTTCGATATTTCACCACTTATACGGACAAACCTATACTCATTTTCAAGGTTATTTTTAATTGCTTTGGTGAGCTGAGAAACAGTAAGTATGGCTTGATCTTTTGAAGTGTTCATGCGTTAAAGATAACAAAAAGAGAATCAGTGAAATAGGAGCGTTTACAAATGGACAGAGGTTCTCCTATCGATTATATTGCGCGTTCGCTTATTATAGTAACTAAAAAATAAAACATAACCCCTATGGAGGAATATCGCATGTCCACTGAGAATGCGTTTAATAAACGTCTCGCTGAAGAAACTGCCATGGACCAGGTTGAAGGTCTACTTGAGCACTTTAATCTGCCGCCAAAAACTATCATTTTTATTCGTAAAAACCAGCGTATAATCCAGATTCTAATTGGAATACTTATCGCTGCAGTTGTCGCATGGTCTCTCTATGGTTCCTATGTAGAGAAACAAAAAGAAGAGGCCGCCACCGCATTATCACTGGCACTTGAAAAAGAATCAGATGCGCGAACTGGTGCACTAAATGATGTAATGACGACATATGGCAACACATCTTCAGCGATATGGGCAGAAGTAGAACTTGCTCATATCGACATGAAAAATGAGTTGTTTTCGGCAGCAGCAGAAAAATACAACACATTAAATCAAAAAATTGATGAGGGCAACCCATTAAAACCTCTTGTTATGTTTGGCCTTGGGCAGGCATATGAAGCTGAAAAAAATTATACAGATGCTGCTGCTCAGTACAATTTACTAAAAGAATTTAAAGGTTATGAGTCTATTGCGTATATTGGTCTCGGACGTCTTGAGGAAACCCAGGGTAATATCGATAAGGCTATTGCAGTATTGAATAATTTTGTACTTATCGCAGGTGATGATGCGTCTTTTGCACAATCAAGAAGTGAGATCCAAGCTAAGATTGCGCGACTAAAGGCACTACTTTGAAAATCATCAACAAGCCAAAAGATATGTTTTCCTGGTCTGACAATATACATAAGACTGGTAAGCGCATAGCTTTAGTACCGACAATGGGATGCCTGCACGAAGGGCATCTCAGTTTAATCGATATTGCTAAGGAAGTTGCAGATTTGGTCGTTGTATCTGTTTTTGTAAATCCTATGCAGTTTGGTCCAAATGAAGATCTGGACGCATATCCCCGGCAGTTCGAACTCGATTGTTCTCTTGCAAAAGAGCATGGTGCTGATATGATTTTTGCACCTGTGGATGGCGATATGTATGACGCCTCGTTTCAAACCTGTATTTCTGTCAGCAAACTATCCTCTGGTTTATGTGGGGCAGATAGACCTGGTCATTTTGATGGTGTCGCTACCGTTGTCACTAAACTATTTAATATAGTACGTCCTGATTTTGCGGTATTTGGCGAAAAAGATTTCCAACAACTCTCTATAATTAACCAATTAGTAACAGATTTAAATATTCCTGTAGAGATTGTGCCTGGCCCCATTGTGAGAGAAGCTGACGGTCTCGCTATGAGTTCCAGAAATAAATATCTACAAGGTGTAGATAGACAAACAGCACTCTGTTTGTCTAAAGCTATTGCAAGAGCTAAACAGTTGGTTGGAGCCAGTATAGAACCAATACTAACTGAAAATATACTTAAAGAAGTGAAAGCGATTATTGCGAAGGCTGGAGCAGAACTAGAGTATGCAGAAATTGTTCATAAAAAGACTCTTTGCTCCCAGCAACACGTGACCAAGGATAGTGTTATTACAGTAGCGGCTAAAATTGGTGGGCTCGTCCGACTCATTGACAATAGTATTTTGCAGTAATCCTACGCTGGAATACGATTTAAAAAAATAAATAAACATTTTGAGATTAGATAAGGAGTACAGGTATGCCTGGATTTGAAATATTTGGCGAAGAAGAAAAAAAAGAAATAATGGATGTTCTTGATACTGGTGTGCTTTTCAGATATGAATTCGCCGATCAGAGGAAAGGGGTTTATAAGGTAAAAGAGTTTGAAGAAAAGTTTTCTACCTATTGTAATTCTTCTTACGGCCAGGCTGTAACTTCTGGATCAGCAGCTCTCAAAGTTGCACTCACAGCGATGGGTGTTGGCCCAGGTGATGAAGTCATTACTCAAGGCTTTACATTTGTTGCTACCTGGGAAGCTATTCTTGAAGTTGGAGCGATTCCTGTTTTTTGTGAGGTTGATACTACTCTGAACATGGATCCTGTTGATCTTGAGAAAAAAATCACTCCTCAAACAAAATGTATTATTCCTGTTCACATGTTGGGCGCCCCTGCAAGAATAAATGAAATTATAGCAATTGCAGACAAAAAAAATATTCCGGTACTAGAGGATGCTGCCCAGGCAGCAGGCGCAAGAATAGGCGGGAAACATTTAGGAAGTTTTGGTCGTTGTGGAACGTTTTCCTTTGATTCAGTAAAAACCATGACCACAGGAGAAGGTGGAATGGTAATTACGGATGATGAAGAGCTTTGGAGAACCATGTCTGAATACCAAGATCATGGACATGACCATAAAGTGAATCCTGGCACTCGTGGTGGGGAAGGTCGCAGGTTCATAGGTTTTAACTATCGCATGATGGAGCTACAGGGGGCTATTGGTCTTGCTCAGCTCGCAAAACTTGATTTTATTGTTGCATCTCAGCAAAAAAACAAGGCAGTGATAAAAGAAGCTGCATCAAAAATACCTGGTGTCCAGTTTAGGAGCCTGATTGATGAGGCAGGGGATTCTGCAACATTCCTGACTTTTACTCTTCAGGACAAAGAACATTGCCACAGAGTGAACAAATCGTTACAGGCTGATGGTTGTGGAGCGATAAATTTTGCTGAAAATACCTGGCATTTTTACCCAAAATGGGAGCATCTACTTGAAGCAAAGAGCCCAATTTCCTCAGGTTACCCATTTAACGATGCAGGTGGAAAGAGACGCATAGTTTACGACCCCAATGCATTGCCCCAATCGGCTGCTCTTCTCGAGCGAACTCTCGTTTATCCAATATCAATAAATATGGATAGTGAGCGAATAGCTACGATGACATCTGCACTAACAAATGCAGTGAAAGTCTAGATAAAAAGGGGTTTACAGTGTTTATTGTAAACCCCTTTTTTTATACTATTTATAGTTCGTGTTATTTATAGAATTTATGTGATCCAAACTGGGCGAGGTAGGTGTAGTCGGCTGACCAATATGGATCCACGCTATCGAGATGATAGTGAGTCGCCCCTTGGGTGAAATCTTCGGTCTTAAGTGCTAAGTATGCTGATTTCATACACTCTAGGAAGGCTTTAGGATCCTCTGGTACGTATGATTCTTTTTGAAAGGTCCAGCTAAATTGATAGGGCTCCTGAACTATAGTCTTAATTGGTAGGTGCCGTTCGTTAGCTCTGTTAAGTGTAACTAAAGCCACTGCAACTTGACCTACCTGAGGTTCTGATCTTGCTTCATGGTACACATTAAGCGTCAACCATAAAAGTCCTTCAAGTAATGTCATTATCTCTCCTGTAAAGAATCACTCACTAAATACTAAAGCCTTACTGGCTTTATCTACTGCATATTGCATATTGTGTTTTTTCACTTCATACCACCTGAAAACATACTACATATTTCTTGACGGTCAAGCTAATGCAATAGTGTTTTTTTGTTTTTGTTCAGGTACAAGAATGTTTAAATAAGTATATTAAATCAGCATGTTGCTTAAACGTTAAAGAGTTCAGTTACATACCATCTGCTTCGCTCAATTGCAAAGTATTAACTTAGAAAACAGGACCTTGGTGCTTAAGATTGTAGATAGGTTATTAAACAAAAAAATACGCCATTTTCTGATATGAAATAGGCGTAGTTAGAAATGTTATTTGTGCTTTTTATGCGATAGATCCTGCAGGCAACATGTGAGTATGAAATGTTGGCAGTATCGATTTGTTTCTAGGCTTAGAAGTATTGACAATGTTTTTTAATATCGAGTGGTGACAATTTTTATTCATGTCGACAAGTTCCCAACTATCTGGGGATGCGGCAATCGCCTGCATGAGGCCAAGATGTTGAGCATGTCCTGCCTTGTACGCTTCGACATGGCCAAGAACGGGGCCTCCTAAGAGCGCAAGGTCACCCACCAAATCGAGAACCTTATGACGTATAAATTCATCGTCATAACGAAGACCATCTTCGTTTAACACCGATTTTCGGTTCCAGTGGATTGCGATGACATTGGCAAGAGAGCCGCCCTGAGCTAATCCGTTTGCCCAAAGCTCTTCAACTTGTTCTACATATCCAAATGTTCTCGCTTTGGCTATTTCATCACCAAAATGACCGGTCATCAAGTCAAAAGTGTATTTCTGAGTTTGTATAAGAATATCATCAAAGCGGATTTCACCGGTCACTTTAAAACCATCGTATGGTGATATTTTAATATGTTTATCTCCCTCGGTATAGGAGATCGGACGGGTAATACGGATAACTTTTTTAAACCCGTTTTGTTTTTTCTTTCCACCCATCCGAAGCAAATTGAAGAAGGGCCCAGCAGAACCATCCATAATAGGAACTTCGGTAGCATCAATTTCGACATCAGCATTATCAATACCGAAGCCTTGAAATGCGGCCATAAGATGTTCAGTTGTAGAAATCGTAAAATGATCGTTGCCAATGGTCGTAGCAAGTCGAGTATCAACAACCCTATCCATATGTGCAGGCAATGCAGTATCGATTGGAATATCCGTTCTAAAAAATCGGATTCCACTATTCACTCCAGCAGGCTTAATAGAAAGATGAACAGTTCTGCCTGAATGAAGACCAACACCACAACAGCTAACAGACTCATTTAATGTGTATTGATGTGGATCTAAAGATAATGACATTGTAATTCCTTGTGTTGTATTAAACTTTCCATAAATCAATGCAATTATCTTGCCATTCCCGTGCCGTAGCCGCGTATTGCGTATGTTGTTGAAATATCGACAAATGTCATTTTTGTTGGGAGAACCACAAAGCCTAGGAAGCTGTGGTTAAAAAAACACAACACTATGTTAATATTGTTTTTTCAACACAAAAACATGTCTTACAAAGCCGTTTGCCCTAACCCTTGTGTGGGATCATTTCTAAAATAAAAGAATCAAAATCTGGCTCCGGCTCCTGCGTAATGTGCAGCACAAATAATGGCAAACTAAAGTGAAGGTCCTTTACTTTGACGAAATCTTTTGAGGTTGTGATGAGACACCCTGCATTGGCCTGCGTCGCATTTTCACAGAGTGTTGTTATGGTTTGCTGGTGATATGTTTTGTGATCTTTATATTCAATTGACCCTGAAACATTTATGTCGAGACTTTTAACTGATGCCGTTACCCGTTCAGGGTTTGCAATAGCACAAAAGAGATATGCATTCTTAATATCTTGAGCATTGACAATGTTTTCGTTAGCGTCCACGATTGTTGGAACGCTGATACTAGAAGTGAAAACAGGTACACCTTCAAATTTTGAACGTAACAACTCAGCAAATGCGTCACTTCTTTTTCTGTTATTATCGTTTTGCCCGGTAATCAGAAATGCAGAGCTTCTGTGTAATGCTGCTACAGGTTCTCTCAATGGGCCACCGGGGAATATACGACTGTTTCCAGCAAGTTCACTAGCATCAAAAAGTACTAAATTCAAATCTCTTGATACACCCATGTGTTGAAATCCATCATCTAACAAGATGATATCTACTCCAAAGTGAGCAACTGCATACCTACAGGGAAGTATTCTTTTTCTGCCTGTGAGAACCGGAACCCCATTTATAGAATGAGCAAGCAGTACAGGTTCATCTCCTGCAGAATCGGGAGTCATTAAAATTGATCTGCCATCACTGACCACATTAATTGGATCTTTTGATTTGCCACCATAACCGCGACTCACTATTGCAGGTTTTAATCCGTATGCTTTAAGCATTTGAGCAATATGAATAACGGTTGGTGTCTTACCGGTCCCGCCAAGAACAAGATTACCTACTGAGATAACAGTTGCTCCAGGGTTTTCTTGGTTGAATACTTGTTTTGTATACAATTTTTGCCTTATTTTCATAACAAGGCCATACAATGGACCAAAAGGTCGACCGAAGAAAAATAGGGTATCTAACTTATTTGCCATAGCTTTTTATCTTGAAATTGATTATCGAATAATTTTATGAATGTTTTAGATTTTGCAAAAACGTTCTCAAAAGACTAATATCATGACTTCGTGGTATATGCTCACTCTTTATTCTTGCACTTTGGGCTGAGGAAAAGGGGGGATTTCATTAACTAAAGTAGACGGAGGAAGGAATGAAGTTGAATATGAATCGTAGATTGGTTGCAACAGCCGCCTGTTTTCTCATTGCGGTATCTGCTCCAGCACTGACACTCGCTGGAGATACTATTAAGCTTGGAGTAGCTGGTGCGCATAGTGGTGACTTGGCCTCATACGGCCTGCCAACAGTAAATGCTGCCCAACTCGTCGTTGAAAAAGTTAATGCTGCAGGTGGCGTTAATGGCAAAATGGTTGAATTACTCATTGAAGATGATGTTTGTAAACCTGAAGTGGCGACTAATACAGCAACTAAATTAGTTTCCGATGGTGTAGATGTGGTAATCGGGCATATCTGTTCTGGTGCGACCAAAGCAGCTTTACCTATCTATAAGAATGCTGGTGTTTTAGTTATGTCTCCATCAGCGACGACCCCGGATTTGACACAGAGTGGCGATTACCCTAACTTCTTTAGAACCATTGCACCAGATGATGCTCAGGCTCAAGTTGATGTGGACTTTGCACTTAATACGTTGAAGTACACTAAAATTGCAGTTATTCATGATAAGGGTGACTACGGTAAAGGTTTTGCTTCGTTTGCCAAGCAATTTATCGAGGAATCAGGAAAAGGAGAAGTTGTACTCTTTGAAGGTGTGACTCCAGGTGCGGTGGATTATTCTGCAATTGTACAAAAGATTAAGCGTTCCGGTGCACAAGCTGTCATTTTTGGTGGTTACCATCCCGAAGCTTCCAAAATTATCGGTATGATGAGAAAGAAAAGACTCAAAATAGATTTCATTTCAGATGATGGTGTGAAGGATAAGACCTTTATTAAGGTTGCAGGTAAAAAGGCTGAGGGTGCCTATGCTTCTGGCCCAAAAGATACTACCGCAAACCCATTATCCATTGAAGCATTTAAAGCTCACAAAGCGAAATACAATGCAGATGCTGGTGCGTTTTTTGAGAATGCCTATTCAGCTACACTTGCTTTGCTCAATGCAATCGAAAAAGCCGATTCAACTGAGTTAGAAGCTGTTAAAAAAGCTCTGCAAACCGAAAAAGTTGATACCCCTATTGGAAATATCTATTTCGATGAGAAGGGCGATGCTATTGGAGTTGGCTTCTCTGTATATCAAGTTCAAGATGGTGCTTTCGTAGAACTATAGGACGCAACTCTCTTTTTTGATCAATCTTTACCTGAAGCTTGGTAGGAAATATCTATTTCAAGCTTCAGGTACTTTTTTTTGTGGTTACATATGGATTACTTTATAGAACTATTATTTAGCGGATTAACCAGAGGCTCGATTTACGCCCTTATCGCCTTGGGTTACACAATGGTTTACGGAATTATTGGCCTGATTAATTTCGCCCATGGTGAAATTTATATGATCGGTGCATTTACTTCTTTTATCGTTGCAACGGTACTTTCGATATACGGTTTTCCACTGCTTGCAATTATCGTTGTGGCTGGCGTTGCCGCTGCTGTATGGTCAAGTGCCTACGGATATACCATTGAAAAGGTAGCATATAAACCACTCAGACATGCCCCCCGACTCTCTCCGCTCATTAGCGCCATTGGTATGTCTATTTTCCTACAAAACTACGTATTACTTGCACAAACATCAGATTTCTTACCGTTTCCTGAACTCATTCCTGACTTTGCCTTTATGGAACCAGTGGCACACATCGTCGGTTCCTCGGATCTCGTTATTTTGGTCACCACCACAGTGGTGATGTTAATTCTGACTTTTGTCATTAAATTCACACGAATTGGAAAAGCGATGAGAGCGACTGCTCAAGATCGTACCATGGCCATGCTCGTGGGGATAAATGTTGATAATATTATTTCAGCAACCTTCATCATAGGCTCAGCACTGGCCGCCATCGGGGGGCTGCTCATCGCTTCCCATATTGGGATGATAAACTTTTACATTGGTTTTATTGCCGGTATTAAGGCATTTACCGCAGCGGTACTAGGAGGCATCGGTTCAATTCCAGGTGCTGTTCTTGGTAGCTTGATACTCGGTCTGACCGAGGCCTTTGCAACGGGATATGTGTCCAGTGACTATGAAGATGTTTTTGCATTTTCATTACTGGTGATCATCTTGATATTCAAACCATCCGGCCTTCTTGGTAAGGCTGAAACACAGAAGGTGTAATTGTAATAGCTATGTTTTCATTTAAAGAAATTAAAAAAACGGCTCTTATTTCGCTATGGTTTGTGTTCCTTACTTTTCCGATAATGGTCATCAAGGTTGACTCCATTGAAAATACCGTTCTGTGGAGATGGGAAAATGCACTTTATGTTGGCGTTGGAATATTTTTTCTTCGATTCTTCATTGAATTTTTAAAAGATAGAAATAACAAAAGAAACGCTACAAAGACCGAAGATGAATTAGAATCGGTATCAAAAATTCATACCATCCTCGCAAATCCAAAGCAGAGAAATATTCTTATAGCCGTACTTCTTGGTGCTGCAACTGTTTTCCCCTTTATTTTTGACACGTACCAGACCAATATCATGATCACTGCCCTTATGTATGTTGTGCTTGGGCTTGGTTTAAATATCGTGGTAGGGATGGCCGGCCTTCTTGATTTGGGATTTGTTGCATTTTACGCTGTAGGTGCCTATTCTTATGGGCTTTTGAATTACCACTTTGGACTAGGGTTCTGGGCAGTACTCCCTATTGGTGGTTGTTTGGCAGCTACAGCTGGCCTTATATTGGGTTTTCCAGTGCTCAGGTTAAGAGGGGACTACCTTGCCATTGTGACTTTGGGATTTGGTGAAATTATTCGACTAGTCCTGGAAAATTGGAATGAATTTTCAATGGGGCCTAGTGGGATCTCAAACATCGCACGTCCCGGTTTTTTTGGTATGGAGTTGTCACTTAACCAGTCGATTATTTATATTTATTACATCATGATTGTCTTCATGATAATCACCATCTTTATTGTAAACAGGCTTCAGGATTCACGACTTGGAAGAGCTTGGATCGCCCTGAGAGAAGATGAAATTGCATGTCAAGCCATGGGCATTGACAAACGAAAGACAAAACTCGTAGCGTTCTCCCTTGGTGCCTTTTGGGCCGGTATAGTAGGAGTTATTTTTGCTGCGAAAACGACCTTTATTAATCCTGCCAGTTTCACCTTTTTAGAGTCAGCTATAATTTTGTCCATTGTAGTCTTGGGCGGAATGGGCTCTATAGTTGGTGTTATTATGGGCGCTCTGGTTTTGATACTACTGCCCGAATATCTCAGAGCATTTTCAGAATACAGAATGCTGGCTTTTGGTGGTATTCTTGTTGCCATGATGGTGTTCCGACCACAGGGACTCATTTCCAATATTCGCCGGACCTATAAATTCGAAAAAGATAAATAGTGCTTAGAACGTAATTATGACTACTCCAATACTTAAAGTAACCGGCCTCACTATGGATTTTGGTGGGATCCGTGCTCTTAATCAACTAGATCTTGAAGTTAGTTCTGGTGAAATAGTTGCGCTGATTGGCCCAAATGGTGCAGGAAAAACTACTTTTTTTAACTGTGTAACCGGTATCTATACACCGACTGCGGGTGATGTCATCTTGACTCCACCCGGTAGTGATAAGGGTATAAGCTTAAAAGGTTTAAAACCCAACACAGTGACCGAAAAAGGGCTGGCAAGAACTTTTCAGAACATTCGTCTATTTTCGAAAATGACTGTTCTCGAAAACGTAATGATTGGGCGTCACTGTCGAACCCACTCATTTATTTTTGGCGCAATATTTCGCACCGCCGCCACTAGAAAAGAGGAAAGGGAAATACTTGAAACAAGTTATGGTTTACTTGAAAAAGTAGGTCTTGATCACCTTGCAAATGAATTTGCAGATAATTTGTCATACGGAGCCCAGAGAAAGCTTGAAATAGCAAGGGCGCTTGCAACAGAACCTTTGTTGTTATTGCTTGATGAACCCGCTGCCGGAATGAATCCCCAAGAGACTCTAGAGCTCGATGACCTCATCAGGAGAATCGCGTCAGACGGACAGGCTATTTTACTTATTGAACATGACATGAAACTTATCATGAGTCTGTCAGACAGAATATATGTTATGGATTATGGTAAAAAAATTGCAGAAGGTGTACCTGTTGAAATTAGATCAAATCCTGAAGTGATTAAAGCGTACCTAGGTGAGGATGTTGATGCTTAAACTTGAAAACATACAAGCAGGATATGGTAATATCGTTGCCATTAAAGATGTAAGCCTTGAAATAAATGAAGGTGAAATTATCACACTCATTGGTGCAAACGGTGCTGGAAAAAGTACCACACTAATGACTATTTCAGGTGTTGTGTCTGCGCGAGTTGGCAAAATCTTTTTCAAAAATGAATCGATTGAAAAGAAATCCTCAGATGAGATTGTTAAGCTTGGTATATGTCAGGTACCTGAAGGAAGACATATCTTTCCTCAGCTCACAGTTCAGGAAAACCTTGATATGGGAGCCTTTCTTAGAAAAGATAAAGCTGAAATCAAAAAAGATCTCGAATATGTTTTTGATCTTTTCCCCATTCTAGCAGAAAGAAAGACTCAGGATGGAGGGACCCTGAGTGGGGGAGAGCAACAGATGCTCGCCATGTCTCGGGCCCTAATGGCAAGACCTCAGCTCCTTTTATTAGATGAGCCTTCTATGGGGTTGGCACCGCTTGTTATCAAACGAATTTTTGAGATTATCAAACAGATCAATAAAGAAAATAACACAACTATTTTCCTGGTGGAGCAAAACGCAAATCAAGCTCTTCATATAGCTGACCGCGGTTACGTTATTGAAAATGGTGAGATTACTCTGGCAGGCCCTGCTGAAGACCTGCTTGCAAACTCCGATATTCAAAAAGCATATTTGGGGATTTAGTCGCAAAACAAATAGGTATTTAAGAGAGAAAATAAGGATTTTATACAATGAAAGAACTGAATGTAGCTGTAATCGGTGTAGGGTATCTCGGCCGATTTCATGCACAAAAATATGCAGCTCTTAGAGGAGTTAATCTTTTAGGCGTTGTAGACCCGGATATTGAACAGGCAGAACGTGTAGCAAAAGAATGTAACTGTAAAGCGTTCACAGATTATAAAGAGTTGCTGAGCCTCGTTGATGCAGTCTCAATAGTGGTTCCAACCTCGCTGCATCATAAAGTTGCTGGTGAATTCCTGGATGCTGGTGTTGATGTACTTCTTGAAAAGCCTATGACGGTCACCCTTGAAGAAGCCGATGATCTTATCAGTAAAGCATCTTCACAGGATCTTGTTCTTCAAATTGGTCATCTGGAAAGGTTTAACCCAGCATTAATTGCTATGGAGCCTTCACTCACCACTCCAATATTTATTGAAAGCAACCGTGTCGCCACATTTAAGCCGAGAGGCGTGGATGTGAGTGTTGTACTTGATCTTATGATCCATGACATTGATATTATACTCAATATCATCGATTCACCCATTAAGACCATTCACACAGTTGGAGCACCTGTAGCAACTGCTAACACCGATATCGCCAATGCGCGATTGATTTTTGAAAATGGTGCTACAGCCAATGTAACCGTAAGTCGCGTCTCTAGAACCAATGAGAGAAAGATGCAGATTTACCAACCAGGAAGTCATATAACCGTTGATTTTGGAAACAGAAAGGTCATGACTCTTCAGCTTTCAGAGGAATTGGAAGAAAGTGGTATGCCTAAACAGGTCGTAGATCTTAAGTCGTTTAAAGATGGAGACGCCTTGCTCGCTGAGATTGTCGCGTTTGTGGCCCATGTGAGAGATCGGACTAAACCTGGGTGTTCGGGTATAGAAGGTAGGAGAGCGTTGGAAGTGGCCTTGCAGGTGATGAAGCAGATTAATGAGCATCAACAGCTCGATCTATTTAAAGATTTTTTGCCGAAAACCGCATAGCCGTCAATGGGAAAGAAAATAATGATCGTCACTGGAGAAGCCTCCGGTGATATGCACGGTTCAAATCTTGTCCGTGCTCTACAACAAAGATACTGTGAGCTAGAATTTTACGGTATGGGTGGTCCAGAATTGAGCTCATCCGGCGTTGATATTCTTTTTGATGCAGATAAGGTCAGTGTCGTTGGTATATTTGAAGTTTTTTCACACCTAGGCGATATTTACAGAGCACAAAAGATACTTCGTAAAAAGCTTGCCTCAGACCCTCCTGATTTACTTGTCCTTATAGATCTCCCTGATTTCAATTTACTCCTTGCTAAAAAAGCAAAAAAACTTGGTATCCCTGTCTTTTATTACATATGTCCCCAAGTGTGGGCCTGGAGGACTGGCCGAATAAAAACTCTTAAAAAACGAGCGGATAAGTTCGGAGTAATACTTCCTTTTGAGGAAACATATTTTAAAGAGCGCGGTCTCAATGCAACATATGTTGGTCATCCTCTTCTTGATTCAGTGTGCAGGACGAAAACAAGGGAACAATTTCTGGACGAACATAATGTTAGCCCAGAAACAAAAGTTATCGGCCTGCTCCCGGGAAGTCGTAAAAGAGAAGTGTCCTCACTTCTACCGATTTTTTTAGAGGCCGCGGCTCAACTAGAAAGAGCAGTTAACAACAAGCTTGTGTTTGTAATTCCAAAGGCTTCTTCAATTGATATTAGATTATTTAAAGAGGCTGGAGTAGGGCGGAATAAGAATATTGATGTCAGAATTATTGAAGGAGATCGCTATAACCTTATGGCCGCATGTGATTGTGTGGTTGCAGCATCAGGAACCGTCACCTTAGAACTGGCATTACTGAAAACACCCATGGTTGTAACCTACAAATTTTCACCATTAACGTATTCTCTTGCTAAGCGTCTTGTCAAGCTAGAGCATTTTTCGCTGGTCAACTTAATAGCTGGTTTTACAGTGGTGCCCGAACTCTTACAGGATGAAGTTGAAGGGCAGACGATCTGCGATGAACTGGCAATGCTTCTGAATGTGTACCAAAAAAACAAGATGATGCGTAGTGGACTTGATCTGGTAAATAATAGACTAGGTACAAAAGGGGCATCTTCAAGAGCTGCAGATGTAGTCATTGAGATGCTTAATACCTAAATATTGTATACGCAAAATAAGAAAACAATTTACGTTTGAAAAACAGTATATTACGTTCATAATGCTTATTTTACAAATCACATTCCATGAGTATTATTTTCTTATATTTGCTACCCTGCGGGACTATCAATTCCACCGAATCTGCTTTGTTATCGGAGTCTTGAAGAATATGTATGCGTCTGCAACCCCGATGCCTCGCATATCCGGTAGGTAGCGCAGACTCCGAACTTGCCAGTTACAAGATTTAGGTAACAGTTAATTATGGATGATGAAAACTTCGAAGATATTGATGAGACGGTCGAAATAGCAATAGATGGCGTGCTCGACCTACACCCATTTTCACCTAAAGACCTGAAGTATCTCATCCCAGATTATATCGATGAGTGTCTTAAGCTTGGGATTTTAAACTTGAAAATTATTCATGGCAAGGGCATAGGAAACATCAGGCGTTCAGTACATTCGTTGCTTGATAGAAACCCCAACGTCCTTCACTACAAACTCGGAGATGAAAATAGCGGAAGCTGGGGAGCTACAATAATTCAGTTGAAAAAAACAGGTAACGAGTAACGTAACCTGCAATCTCAAAATCTCTAGATATCCATTTTTACTTTCCAAAGTTACAAACAGGATACCTACAGACCTTACAGTTTCTGCATAATCCACCATGACCAAGTTCTGCAAATTCTTTTCTGCCTATCGACTCTCCTGTGAGAATTCTAGGTAGTACGAGGTCAAAAACAGTTATTTTATGGAACATGCCACAGGCTGGCAGGCCAAGAATTGGAATTGATCCTATCTTTCCGCTTAAAAACATCGCACCAGGAAGAACTGGTGTTCCGTAAACTGATGACTTGGCTCCTGCCTTGATAATACCGTCTCTTGTCACATCATCAGGGTCAACTGACATGCCTCCACTGGTGACAATTAAATCACAACCAGCCTCAATACATGCCGCGATTTCCTTTGCAATAATATCACTATCGTCTGGAGCCTTTCTCACCAAACCTATTTCGGCTCCATATTCTATAGCTTTGCCTCGTAGAACTTCTTCAAATCGATCTTCTATTCTATTATAAAAGACTTCGTTCCCCGTAATAACAAGGCCAATTGTTTTCTTTTCCAGTTGGTGAACTGAAACGATCCCCTCTGCTGCTGTTGCAATCTGTTCCGCTTTGTCAATGAGTTTACGCCCAGAAATGAGGGGGATGAGTCTTGTTGCAGCAATGTTTTCACCCTTTTTAACTGGGGTGAAATTGTGCAGGGTAGAACACATCACCTCACCAAGCATATTAAAGTCAAGGAGAGCATCTTTCTTGATTTTAAGTAAGCCATCATATTCGGCGTAAAGAGCAATTTTACCCTCTTCAGCCTCTGCAGAAAAAATAACACCTGCTCCAGATAAACTCTTGGCTAGAATTACTGCAGCTTCATTTTCATGAATTTCATCTTGAGTTAAAGAAAGGACATAAATGTTATCTTTTCCGAGGCGTTTGAGAACATCTATATCCTCGGTCTTAATAATATGACCTTTTTTAAAGGCTGTACCTTTCTTAACGTCTTTTATTATCACGGTGATGTCATGGGGTAAGACCATGCCCACTGCCTGCTCAACTGGTATTGTCTGTAACATGTGAACGCTATATTCCTTTTAAATCAAAGACAACCATCAACAAGGTCTCTTGGCAGCAGACCTTTTACATCGTAGATGACTACTTTTTCTTTACCAAGATTTCTGTAATAATCAAATGTCAACTCAACAAACTGTTTATGTGCAACCGCTAAAACGATGGCATCATAATTTCCTGGTTGTGGTTCATCAACAAGATTGACATCATATTCTGCCTTAGCTTCCTCTGCATTTACCCATGGGTCATGAACGTCTACCTTAATGCCGTATTCCTTGAATTCGTTAATAATATCTACAACTTTCGTATTTCTCAGGTCCGGGCAATTCTCCTTAAAACTCAGTCCAAGGATTAAGATATTACTTTGAGACGTGTCTATTCCTTTTTGGACCATTTTTTTCACAACAGTGTTAGCAATGTACGCACCCATATGATCGTTAAGTCTTCTTCCGGCAAGGATCATATCTGGTTGATAACCTACCTCCTGCGCCTTATGGGTGAGGTAGTAGGGATCAACTCCAATACAATGTCCTCCAACAAGACCTGGCTGGAAAGGTAAAAAGTTCCATTTCGTGCTTGCCGCCGCTAAAACTTCGCGCGTATTTATGTCTAGTTTCTCAAAAATAAGAGCTAGTTCATTGATAAGAGCGATATTGACGTCTCGTTGCGTATTTTCAATAACCTTGGCAGCCTCTGCCACCTTTATCGAACTCGCAGCAAAAGTGCCCGCTGTAATTATGGATCCATAGAGGTCATCAACAAAAACAGCAATTTCAGGCGTTGATCCAGAAGTTACTTTTACAATACTTGGTAGTCTATGTGTTTTATCGCCGGGATTGATTCTTTCAGGACTGTATCCACAGAAAAAATCTTCGTTAAAAGTAAGGCCTGAGATATTCTCTAGAATAGGAACACAAACCTCCTCAGTAGCGCCCGGGTAAACCGTTGACTCATAGATGACAATATCACCCTTTTTCAACACTCTACCGACAGTTGTTGAAGCACCTTCGAGGGGGCGTAAGTCGGGTCGTTTTGATGCATCTATAGGTGTCGGAACAGCTACGATATATATATTGCTGTCTTTAATTTCATCCTGGCTAGAGGTAAACGAGAGAAAGGATGCCTCTTGAAGTTCGTCACCTTCAACTTCAAGTGTCGCATCTTTTCCACTCTTTAACTCATCAATTCTTTTTTGATTGAGATCAAAGCCTGTGGTTGTAAATTTTTTTCCAAACTCCACGGCAAGTGGTAAACCCACATACCCAAGACCAATTATACAAATTCGAGAATCATCTAAAGTCAGCATTTATTTTGTTACCTAAATTTTGCAATCGCCAAATTCGGAGTCTGCGCTACCTATCGGAGATGAAAGGCAACAGGCACGTAGGGGTACTTGTGTACCACAAGTGGCTGTTAACGCAGCAGCTTCGGTGAATTTGGTGATCCCGGAGGGTGGAAAATATGAGAAAAACCCACTGTTTTAAGATCATTAGTAAAGGAGTATTTTCTATTTCCAAATTGTCACTAATATATTGAGTTAATACAGTAAATATGTTTTTTGCATGTTTGACATGCAATATTTCGGTGTTAATCCTGTTGAGTAGTTGGTCCGTAATAGGTGAGTCCCTGTGTGTCAGTTTCAAGCACACGCACACTGGATAGATGATATGTGTCAGATGTGAGTTCATCTTTGACTTCTTCATACAAAAACTCTGCAATATGTTCAGATGAAGGGTTTTGCTGACTAAAATAGGGAAGCTCATTGAGGTCTTTGTGGTCCAGCTTATCAATTGCCTGTTTCACAACTTTTTTTAAAACCTTAAAATCAATACCCATACCATATTGGTCTACTGAAGAAGCTCTTACAGTAACTTTTACTTTCCAGTTATGTCCATGCGGCTTCTCACATTCACCGGGATAATCACGTAAGTGGTGAGCTCCGGCGAAATGGGTGTCTATAAATATATCAAACATTAATGTCTCCTTTTTTAGAGAGGTTGTAAATGAGATTCAAAACCTCTGTCAGGCTTGATTGTCAGGTTACCTGAATATTTTTTTGCTCTTTCAGATTAATTAATCATCTACTCTTTATTAAAGAATTACGTATATGTAAATCTCTTTAAAATATTTATTTTAAAAAGCAATTATAATAAGTAATTGTGCATTTTTACATTTTCAAACTATACTGACGACTATAATACCCTTTTTTTAATTTAACACTTCATGAGTTCGATATTTAGTAATGCATAGCAACAATGACAACAATAGTCTCTTCGATGGCCAGTTACATTGTAATCAACATCGACAAGGGTACAGATTTTCAATAGATGCTGTACTGTTAGCGCATTATATTTCAGTAAAAGCAAATGACAGGATCCTGGACATCGGTACTGGTTCAGGGATTATTAGTCTTATACTACTCTACCGACATGTTGACCTCCTGTCAGAGTGCTCAGGAGTAGAGATTCAAAAAGATTTATTTGATCTCGTTCAGAGCAACATGAAAAAAAACAATTATGAACATAAAAACAATGTTTTCCATTGTGATGTTAAAAACATAAAGGACTATTGTTTAGCGGAGTCATACGATAGAGTCGTTTGCAATCCACCTTTTTATCCTCAGAATACAGGAAGAAATAACCTGATGAGCGAGGCAAACATCGCGAGGCATCAAAAGGTTGGAGGACTAAAAGATTTTTTGGCTGGAGCAGCCCACGCAGTAAAAAATCGTGGAAGTGTCTATTTCATCTACCCAGCGGAGCTTTTAGCTGAATTTCTTGCCACAGCTACTCTTTGTAACTTAGAGGGAAAAAAACTCAGATTTATTTATAATTATCCCAACAGCAATAAAGGTGCAAAACTTGTATTAATTAAAGCAACCAAAAATGGTGGTAAGGGTCTTGTTGTTGCAGAGCCATTGTACATTTACGCTTATAAAAATGGGCCTTACACACCTGAAGTTGAGACATTTTATGAAAAATAAAATCAGTACTCATATACGGCAGAGTTTTAAATAATTATGCTTGCAAAGACAATAAGTTGTTCGGTCATTGGTATCGATGGATGGTTAATACAGGTTGAAGTTGATGTAGCAAGAGGATTGCCTGTTTTTTCCACAGTTGGTCTACCCGATGGCGCGGTGAGGGAAAGTAAGGATAGGGTGAAAGCTGCAATAAAGAATTGCGGTTACGAATTTCCGTCCAAAAGAATCACCGTTAATCTTGCTCCAGCAGATATTCGCAAAGAGGGTACCAGCTTTGATCTCCCAATTGCGCTTGGTATTTTAGAAGCCACACAAACATTAAAAATAAAAAAGAAAGACAAGTATTGTATCGTCGGAGAATTATCTCTTGACGGGGGGGTACATAAAGTAGCTGGCGTTTTACCAGCGGTTCTTGCTGCAAGGAAGAATAATCTTAAGGGGGCTATCATCCCCCGTGACAACATGTCGGAAGCTCTACTCATGGCAGGAGATCTCGACATTATCACTGTTACAAGTTTGCAGGAAGCTGTTGAGTTTTTAGCAGGAGTAAGAAACATTTCTCCACTGGTTCCAGAAGCAGAACAAAAAGATGTTACAAACCATAACTACGATGTTGATTTCTCAGAGGTAAAAGGGCAGGCCCACGTTCGAAGAGGCCTTGAAATTGCGGCAGCAGGTGGACACAACATTA
Organism: Desulforhopalus sp.; assembly: GCA_047622095.1. Taxonomy (GTDB): domain Bacteria; phylum Desulfobacterota; class Desulfobulbia; order Desulfobulbales; family Desulfocapsaceae; genus Desulforhopalus_A. The sequence goes on along the minus strand of JBLHNU010000020.1, from coordinate 29,583 downwards.
TTCTCAGTGGCCCGCCAGGTGGTGGGAAAACAATGCTTGCCAAGCGCTTTGCGACCATTTTGCCACCAATGAGCAGGGAAGAAGTACTTGAAACGACCAAGGTCTATTCCATTTCCAGAAAGCTCCAGCCCACAGGAGAAACACTCACCACCAGACCGTTCAGATCACCTCATCATACAATTTCAGATGCTGGCCTTATTGGCGGAGGGAATATTCCTCAACCAGGAGAAGTGTCGCTGGCTCATAACGGAATTCTTTTTTTAGATGAGCTTCCTGAGTTTAAAAGAAATGTTTTGGAAGTGTTGCGGCAACCAATAGAAGATGGAGAGGTAACGATAGCAAGGGCTAATATGACACTGACGTTCCCTGCCAAATTCACACTTATAGCGGCGATGAACCCATGCCCCTGTGGTTTTTTGGGCGATGTGAGGAATAGGTGCCGATGCACTGAAACAGATATAAGAAGATATAAAGCGAAGATTTCCGGCCCTTTACTCGATCGGATTGACATTCATTTAGATGTTCCCGCCCTAGAATACAAGGACATGAGCTCTGATCATTTAGGTGAAAGTTCGGTTCAAATTAAGTCAAGAGTAGATACAGCAAGGCAAATACAGTTGCAGCGCTATGTTGATGTGGAGGGTGTGTATTGCAACGCTCAGATGAGTAATCGCCATATCAAGGAATACTGCAATCTAAAAACAGACTCCAAAAAACTGCTTGAAATAAGCGTCGACCGTCTCGGGCTTTCAGCAAGATCTTACCACCGGGTATTAAAACTCTCCAGAACCATTGCTGATCTAGAAGCAATACAAGATATTCAAGTTTCACATGTGGCTGAAGCCGTACAACTATGCAGAAGCATTCAAGTAATACCGTAATCTCGGTAAACGGGAAGTAAGGAATAATAACCTCTCTTATATTTCAATATGAATACCAATGCTTTTGTAAACTTCAATACTCTGTTACTCGTCGTTGTGTATCTTCTGGTCTATCGCTTTGATCCAGACCATGAAGAAAACATGGCGAAGTTCATCCCGGACAATGCTTTGATATACTTTGAACAACGAGACGCTAAATCCGCAGTGAAAGGCTTTAGAAACACTCAACTTGGAAAGAATTTCGATACTATCAATTTTAAATCCACAGGAGAAAAGATTGGCCTCTCTGAAAAAATCATTGATACTGTAGGAATAATACAAAAACATTACCCCGACGTTTTTGAAAATAATATTATCAACGAATTATTGGGCAAGCGATTTGCCGTAGCCCTTTTTTTACCAAAGAATGATCTCAGCGATCTAAACCTAGAAAGCTATCTGAGAGAAAATTCTGTTGTCGTTGCAGAACCTAAGCATAATGCTGCAATCCTAAAAAACACTGCTGAGCATTTTGGTAAACAGTTTAAAAAAAAATCCTTTCAAACTATCCAGTACGGCAATCATCAGATTTCAAGAGTTACAACTCCAGAAGGTTTGGTGTCATTCTCAGCAATTGAGGGTTTATTTATAGCAAGCTTTAATGAAAAACAATTAAAGCTGTCCATAGATGCATACGATGGTGAAATAAAATCACTTTTTAATAGTGGCCACTTTGAAAAAGCCCAAAAAGAATTTGTTCAACCCCAACGGTTTTTATATCTTCCAACAGAGGGTCTGAAAAAAATTGTCAGCCAGTTTTATAGCTTTTTGAGCCCCGAGGTCAAAAGCCTCCTTGAACAACAACTGACGAATACTCAAGGTTTCTTAGGGATAAGTTACGGTGCATGGCCAACAGAGACCATGGTACAGGAAAAGATTATCTTCAGTTATGATGAAAAGCTTACGAATCAAACTGTACAGCGGCACTTGACAACTGCCCCCAGTAAAAATTCAATGCTTGATATGACGATTGATGATCCTCTTGCGTACTACTGGTCAAACACTATCGACTTGAAACACTTTCTCACATACCTTCCTGTAGCGACGAGGGAGGGTGACCCTATTCACAATTATATAAATAAGTTAGAAAGTGTTTCCTCCTATAGCATAGAGCAAATATTATCAATACTGGGAGACGAAGTAAGTCTGGTTATTGAAAAAAGCGGTGGTGATAATTTCATTCCAGTCCCATTGGCAGCAGCCTTTTTTCGAGTTAATCCTAAGGTTGATATATCTGAAATAGTAAACTATATAGTGGACTCGTTTGAGGTTCCCGTCATTGAACAGGTGTATAACTCTGTCACATATCTTTATTGGGTAGCTTCGCCACAAGATGGCTTACAGCCGTTGTGTGGTTTTTGGAGCAATCTTTTTTTTATTGGTAACAGCGCTCAGCTCATCGAACGTGTTATTGATGGTTATAATGAAAACAAATCACTCCTCACCAATCGAAAGATTAGAGATATTGATCCTGGCATTATAGAAGACAACAATTCGGTTACTTATTTTAATAATGTTGAAATATTAGAATTAGCACAACGGTTACTATCTGCCCTTGGGACAATGGTTTCTATGGAAGATAGAGAAAAGGCTAAAAAAGCACGAATCGTCATTACCGAAGTGCTTAATCCTTTTATCGAAGGACTTAAAGAATTTGAAAGAAGCTGTACTAGAAGTTATTTTGCACCAGGTATGGTTGTGATTGATTCTAAAACAAGTATAGCAAAAAAGAACACCCGCATAGAGGCGAAGTAATGCAAAAAATTGTTGATGAACTAAAAAAAGTACTTCCACTAAAAGACACGTCCAATATTGGCGATATAATAGTTATTGCATCCAAAGAGCCACAGATGCTTCTGTATGCTCATATTGACGATATAGAACGCGACACGAGTAGAAAAGACGAATGGTGGCATGTGCAGATGAGCGTGATGTCCATCCCTCTGCAGAAGATGACATGGACACTGCGCACTGAGCAACTTTCAGGACAAGAAATATTTACAATGGGTGGGGAAGAACGATTTATCCAGGCAGTCGACTTTACTAAGAGCGCTGAACAAAAAACCTCTCCAGTAAAAAAAGAAAAGAAGATAACACAGTTAAAAAGAGTGAAATAGCTACGTTCAGTTACTACCTAAATCGTGCCAGTTGCAAAATCCAGGTAGTATTAATTCTAGTTGCTATTAAAAAATCTCAGGTGGTATGAAACTAATTTCTAATCCCTTGAGCTTTGTCGCAAGTTTCCTGTAGGTAATATTCGGAGACTTGTCCAACATGATTTTAGAGGCTTTAACCTGATCTGTATCTTTGTACTTATCAGAGAGGTAAATAATCTCTTTAATCCCCGCCTGAATGATTACTTTCGTACACTCATTGCAAGGAAAGAGGCCCACATAAATTCTACAACCTCGAAGGTTTGTAGAGTTTGCATTCAACACAGCATTGAGCTCTGCATGACAGACATAGGGATATTTGGTGTCCAGGAATGCGCCTTGACGCCCCCAGGGCATTTCATCGTCAGAACAGCCCCATGGAAACCCGTTATATCCAACACCTACTATTTTATTCTGTTCATTAGCTACACATGCACCTACTTGAGTGCTTGGGTCCTTGCTTCGCTGTGCTGATAGCAAGGCAACAGACATAAAATACTCATCCCAGGATAAATAATCATTACGTTTCATATATTTATTTCGCCTGATCCTCGAGGTATTTTCTTCTTTTTTGACGCCAGGTATTTACACCACAAAGGGTATCAATAAATTTTTTAATGGTTTCAAAATAGAGTTCTCCGCCGCTTTTATACAAAAACTCATGCTGAGCGCCAGGTATAATGAAAAATTGTTTAGTTCTGGCTGCGCTTGAAGCCTGAAGTTTCTCGGCATCGGCAATTGAAATCCGTGCGTCTTTTGCACCATGGAAAATAAGCGTAGGCAACTCAATCTTTTCAACTTTTTCTACATTACCAAAACCCTGTTCTTCAAGATTTAGTATGGAACTTGTATCTACACCTCTGCTCGTGAGATATTCAGTTGTTTGGCACATCGCACTTTCCAACAATATCCCTTTGACTGAATCAGGATTGTTAAAGGCTGTGTCGATAGCAAGGATAGATCCTAAAGACTGTCCCATGACGAAGTTCGCCCCAACAAATTCATTTGTGACGAGCCATGAGAATGCCTGATCAAACAAAACCCGACCATCTTCATAAAACTCATCCAATGTTGAAACCTTAGAACTACTGTTATCTCCTCTGTAGGACAAAATAAGCACATTAATCCCATACTGATTGTAACTTCGTGCCATTTCGTCAATGTGAACCAACGGAATCTCAGTAGAAGGATAGAAAATGATATTTGGGCTACTTTTTTCTAGAGAAAAAAAACGAGCGATGATTGGCTCGGAGCATGAATCTTTAAAGATAATATCTTTTCCGGTACTTTTGGTAGCATCAAAGCTCACTCGTTGATGATCAAAAAGAACAGAATTAATTTCTGGGTGATTTATAATTTGGCTCATATCTATTCAAATAAATTAAAGGTGTTTTGTCGTATTTCGTTTTAGAGGGACAATGTAAATAATTGTGACCTAAAAAGCCATAGATACTTAGTGCCTGAACGAAAACCTGCAAATTCTGTCGAGTTCAAGGAGGACGATAATTTTAACCGGAGGAATACATTGAGTATTTTGAGGATTAAAATTTGAGTCCAACGAAGAAATCGGCATAATTGGTGGTTTTAGGTCGAGCACTACTTAGGCTTGTGATGTGAAGTACTGCTAAATTAGTGATAGAGGGGGAAGCACACAAGGCACAGCGGAGAAATTGGCAGCTACAGCAACTCATTAAAAAACAAAACCCTCATCAGCGAAATAATCACTGATGAGGGTTTTATAATTGTGGGGTGAGCGAGGGGACTTGAACCCCCGACCTCCTGGGTCACAACCAGGTGCTCTAACCAATTGAGCCACGCCCACCACAAAACAAGTTGTGCTAAAAAGCTTGTCCTATATACCCATTCAGAATTTCTTTTGCAACAATAAAATTGTTACAGCTCCTCTTTACAATGCATACATTTTACCGCCTGGGCCTTAATAACCTCCAAACAATAGGGACATTCCTTTTTAAAATTATTTTCGAGTAGTAGTTTAATTCCTACATCAACGGCATGTTTCATTGCAGGATCTTTAAATTTGTGATTCCTTAAAGGATCCAAACATTCCAAATTATTAATAGGGGCTAAGCACTGAGCAGCTTCAGCCCGTGTGCTTTTTCCTGCACCTTCATCAAGGAGCAGAAAAAGTACAGGTTCGAGATTCTTGTCAGCCACACAGGTTACCAGAGCTTCCTTTGCGCGTTTCTGTTCCTGGTAGTGTTTGTTTTGAGCGCGGAGTTCATCCTTATTGACAACACAGGCCTTAAAGGCATCAGCGTTACCCACCATCATATAGTTTTTTTCTTTGCTGTCTGGCAGCTCCATATAACGATAGGACGAATGGTGACCATATTGCTCTTCAATTGTCTTCCATCCATTTAAGAAAACAGAGCAACCATCGTTGAGACAGATAAAAAGAATGTCAGACCCCCATCCAAGTCCATCACCAACATGGATTGGTGGAGCTTCACAACAGGATAATTCTTCTTTGCAATGAGGGCAAACTTTGACCTCATCCAGATAATCCAGATTTCTTAACATTGTACAACTCCTATTAAAAATATAAAATTCGTACCCACCAACAAACCACTGTTCTGTAGGTGTGTACGGTTTAATTCAATGATCGTCTACTATAGTTAACCCAACTGAAAATACAAATGAATTAGCTCATTTTCATGTTTGGTTGACTCAATATTTCATCAACAGCCTTGGCTTGTTTCATTCTGGATTGCAAAAAGTCTTGAGGCATCACACCTCTGTTCGTTTGCATTATGTCTTGTAAGGTCGTAATTTCTCCGTTTTCGGCAAGCTCTATGATTTTGAGTATATTTTCAGCAAAACTACGCACGATTTTTCTTCCATCTCCTTCCGTAGCCATAATCTCTGCATAGGTTCTAGGGTTCTGGTTGTGAACTCGCGCCATGGCTATAATTCCGTATAAAGAGGTGAGGGTAGAGTGACTACCAATATCTTCAAAATTAATTTTATGCTCTTTTAAGGTCATGGCAAGTGCAACCGAGACAGTGGTGGGAAGCTTTTGACCAACTCCCATGAGTAGATCATGTTTTTGGGCACTATCATGGAAGATATCAGCCCCATGTTTATATAAAAATGCTTCAAATTCGCTACAAAAACTTCCGCTTCTGTTGGTCCTTACTATTGTGGCATTTTTATCCTTCATGGCAATAGCCTGCGGCCCCCAAAGATTGTGGACAAACATCACTTCAACACCCTGACTTGTTTCCTCAAGAGCCGTTGCAAGGGTGTTTTCAGATTCCCCTGCAAGGATAATCAAAGCCTGGCCATCGTGCATGTGCGGTCCAAATTCGGCTATTGTTGAGGAGGTTACAGAGATAGGAACACAAACCATTACAACATCTACTTCTTTGATCATTTCTACAGGTGTTATTTCTGTTGACCTACCAGTAACAATAGTTTTATACCCTTCATTTCTGAGCCTGTCTGCAAACCATAAACTCATGTCGCCACTACCAATAAAGCCAAAAGAACTGATTTTTTTCACCCGCATATCAACACGGGGGAAAGAGCCTAGGACTTTGAGTGCACCATCTTCCTGAATAATACGTGACTCAATAGTAGTAAGAGCCTCTTTTAGGTTGGTGTTTTTTATGTGCCCTTCAATTTCGAGATATATACGCAGTTTCTGGGTCTTAATGTCATTTTCTGATTGTAAATCGAGAATATTTATACCTCTGCGGGTAAACTCTCCTAGGATATCAGCAAGCATTCCCACTCTGTCTTTTAGGGGTTTGGTGATGACAGCCGTAGCATCGTACCCCGTTTCAACTGCTGGAGTTGCGCTGAGTACAGCAAAACGTGTTCGATTGTGCGACACAACCTCTCTTGCAAGTAGTGTGAAGGAATGCCTTTTTACAAGTTCCTCTGTTTCAATGACTGCAACACCAAGCTTGTTCTCGTTTACAATTGAGAGCATTGCGTTATCAATATCAGTAACCGCCATAAGTACAACATCTGGGAAATGTTCATCAAGATATTCGGCACATTGTCGGAAAACAGAACCACGTCCGACGATAGTGTGGATTGGTGCTCCACCATTATCGGGATTTTCCAGCGCCCCCAGCGAAAGATGAATTGGCAGGACAACATTGTCAATCCAATGACAATTGTCCATGTTGGCGATTAATCGGAAATACTCTTTTACCTCTCCCTCTCTCGTGTTATACACCGGTATAAGTGCCAGTTCGTCATTTCGACCTGAAAAGTTTGCGAGAACTTCGGATATTCTTGTTGAGAGTGTGATGTCCGCATTTGGATCATACTGACAGCACGCCTGGTAGCTATCCGAGCCAACGGGACCAAGAGTAGTTATAGAAGACATAGTGAGCTTGTTCGATTAGAAAGAATGTTTAATGGATCAGTAGTTATACTGGACCTGAAAAGAAGTACAAAAAACCTTCACTGATATGTAAAGTCCGCAAACTATCCGCTTAACAGCTATTTATCAAGCTGTATATAAGTAGACTTTTTCCAGAATTACATAAGCATATAAAATACGATGGCTCCAGATGTAGCTGAATATATCAGGTCACTAAAAGACTCTCCTAAATTTGGGCCTCAAGTGGTTTGCCATAAGATAATTAAACCCCACAAGCCACATTTTGCAAAAAAGACCTTACTGGAACCTGAACTGCAACAGCTTCTCAAAAGAAAAGGAATAGACAAACTCTATACGCACCAGGCAAAGGCTGTAGAAAACATAATGAGTGGACGTGACATCATTGTGGCAACTCCTACTGCGTCAGGTAAGAGCATGATCTACAACCTGCCTGTATTAAATGATTTCATGCAGGGCAGCGGGTCTACATCACTGTATCTTTTTCCACTTAAAGCGCTTGCCCAGGATCAGAGAAAAGTTTTAGAAAACTTATACGACGAACTGTCGAGCGACATTAAGGCAAACGGTAGTTCATTTTCAGAATTATTTGATGGCGATACATCCAGTTACAAAAGAAGGAAGATTCGAGACACACCTCCTAGCGCATTGCTCACAAATCCCGAAATGCTTCACCTTTCAATTCTTGCATATCATAAAAGTTGGATCGAGTTCCTATCAAAATTAAAATTTATAATAATTGATGAGGTCCATAGTTATAGAGGTGTCCTTGGTAGCCATATGGCGTGGGTACTGAGGCGGTTGCAACGTATTGCATCATTTTATGGTGCAAATCCTACCTTTATTTTACTTTCAGCTACCATCGGAAATCCCGGTCAACTTGGAGAAAAACTTTTAGGACGAAAAGTCGAGGTAATAACAGAGTCCGGTGCCCCACAAGCTGAAAAAAACATGCTCTTTCTCAACCCCTGGGACAGCGCTGCCTACACGGCAAGCCAACTGCTTGAAGCATCAATAAAACGAGGACTTAGGACTATTGTCTACACACAGTCGAGAAAAATGACTGAGCTCATTAATCTTTGGACCGCACCAAAACTTGGCCCACTCTCAGATAAATTATCAAGTTATCGAGCTGGTTTTCTACCTCAAGAGCGAAGAGAGATTGAGAAGCTCCTGTTTAGCGGAGAGTTGCTCGGTGTTATCTCGACATCAGCCCTTGAACTTGGAATTGATGTAGGAGATCTGGATCTTTGTATACTTGTCGGCTACCCTGGTTCAATAATGGCTACCTGGCAGAGGGGAGGGCGTGTCGGCAGATCTTTTCGCACATCTGCGATTGTCCTTATTGCCCAAGAAGATGCTTTGGATCAGCATTTTATGCGGCAACCTGAAGATTTCTTCTCAAGGGTTCCTGAATCGGCATTACTCAATCCAGAAAACAATATTATTGCCAGTCGACATCTCCACTGTGCAGCAGCTGAATTGCCACTTACAGAGGGTGAATCTCTTCTAGATGACGCGACAGTAAGAAAAGAGCTGCTCAATTTGGTACAACGTGGAATACTGCTGGAAACCGCTTCTGGTGGTACATGGATCTCAACCAGGAAATACCCACAACGTCTAGTCACCTTGAGAGGTGGCGGAACTCAGATGGATATTATTGATGGAAACAGTGGTGAGATTATTGGGGAAGTTGATAATAGCCGAGCATTAAAAGAATGCCATCCAGAAGCCATTTATTTACATAGGTCTAGAACCTGGGTTATTCAAAAGTTAGACCTGGAAGGCAACGAGGTGATAGCTCTTGAACAAACGCCTAAATATTTCACGAGACCTACTGTTGAGAAAAACACAGAAATTCTTGAGCTCATTGACTCAAAGACAAGTTTTGGAGTTCAGGTTTCCTATGGCCGTCTGCGCGTCCGAGAGCAGGTTACCGGCTATCAAAAAAGAAATAACAGAACACAAAAGCTCATTTCTACCACACCACTAAATCTACCGGAGCAATCAATAGAAACGGAAGGGATTTGGCTTGAGATTCCTCCTGAAATGGTAACAGAAATGGAGCAAGATATGTATCATTTCATGGGTGCAATACACGCACTTGAACATGCGATGATTGCACTGTTTCCTCTCATGGTCCTCTGTGATCGTAACGACATTGGTGGAATTTCCTGTCCTATCCATGATCAAACTGAGCAGGCAACTGTTTTTATTTATGATGGTTATCCGGGCGGAGTGGGCCTTGCTCAGGAAGCATATGAAAAGATAGACGAGCTTCTTTCGCAAACGAATACCACAGTTGAATCGTGCCCTTGCCAAACAGGCTGCCCCTCCTGCGTACATTCACCAAAATGTGGCTCTGGAAATCGTCCTATAGATAAAAAAGCATGTCTTATCTTGTTGTCAAAGATTTTAAGTGAACAACAGCAGCCCTTAGCCCTACCTCTTAAAACTGCTCGAAATTATCCTATTAGAGCACAATCCAACAATCAATCTCGTCAGGATGACTGTAAACATGACATAGGGCTAGATGCACTACCTGAGAGATTTGGAGTATTTGATTTAGAGACAATACGATCTGCTGAAGAGGTCGGAGGATGGAATCGTTCGGAGTTGATGGGGATATCTGTAGGGGTGCTATATGACTCTGCCCAAGACAGCTACTTCACCTATCTCGAACACGAAATGGAAGATTTGGTAAAACATCTCTCTGAGCTTGACCTTGTCGTAGGGTTTAATAATAAGCGTTTTGACAACAGGGTCCTATCTGCCTACACAACCACTAACCTTCACGCTCTACCAAACTTGGATCTTCTAGAAGAAATCCACAATATACTAGGGTATAGGTTAAGTCTCAATAGACTTGCAGAACACACACTGGGTGTACAAAAAACTGGGGATGGATTACAGGCATTACAATGGTATAAGGAAGGGAGAATAGACCTTATCCAACACTACTGCAAAAAAGATGTTGAAATAACGAAAGATCTTTTGCTGAAAGGACTTGACCAAGGATTTTTTCTTTTTGCCAACAAAGCAAAACAGGTTGTTCGTCTACCTTTAACCCTAGACAGATCCATAGAAACAATCTTAGACCATCAGTAGGATGGCCTAAGTAATTACATCTCTATTGGGACTAATCAATTAAGGCCAGAGAAGCGGACTGTAAATCCAACCAATAGTTCCACTGCTGTGACGTACTTTTGTCCAGTTACCTTCTTTGGATATTTTCTTCAGAACAACTCCGCGCTCAACATCAGCAACAACCGGATTATTCTTAGATGGTCCCGAGCGCATGTTGAGGCTTTTCTTAGCATCTACAATGACTGTATCGCTATTCTTCACAATACTATTGTGAATCCAACCGGTATCTTTCTCGTAATCGCTAATTTTATACCATTCACCCTGGTTTTTTAATACCTTGAGAGGGTAGCCTTGGAAGAGTTCCATAGCAACGGGGTATTTTGTTCCAGGACCAGTTCGAACATTGGCATTATCTGTTGTAACAGACAAATAGTTCGCAGCAAAGGCCGAGGTGGCGGTAAAGAGCGCGATGGAACTCATGACTACTATTTTTTTTAATTGATTTTTCATATGTACTAAAATCGTAAAAATGTATTTTTATTTAACTACATAAACACGTTACCTTCTTCAACGCAGCTTCTTGGACCCTTTTTTATAGCACTAATACAAGTGCAAGTCAAACGTTCATATCCATCAAAAAGTGGCAGGAATAGTCAAGCAAAAGTAACTCTGCACTTGCTACAATCCATTGTGGCTGTAGCTCCGATGGGAAAAGTTATGTTGTGTGTACAGTGGCCAGACGGAAAATCTCCCCATACCGGTATGTTCTTATCGGGACACACTTCAAGAACTCTCGTCCAGACGGACTCTTTGTATCGAAGCTCATTCAGACTTGTTTCATTTTTAGGAGAAGCAAAGTTACCTAAAATAATACCTCTGATTTTCTCAAACTTACCAGCAGCAGCGAGTTGAGTGATCATTCGATCAATTTTATAAATGGGTTCATTTACATCTTCGAGGAAAACAATTCTATCTGACCAATCTGAATCATATTTTGTTCCGAGAAGAGTCGTTAAGCTGGCAAGATTTCCGCCGATAAGAGGTGCTGCGACACATCCTGAGCCCTGGAGTTGGACAATTTTCTTATCACTAACAGGTTCATTCCACAGGCCAAGCAAACTTGCCCTGAATTTTTCAAGCGTTTCCTGTGTCGAACGAGAAAGTGAGGTGAGGGTAGGGCCATGTAGTGAGACAAGGCCTGTTTGAAAATATAAATATTGTTGTAAAACAGTGATATCAGAAAACCCAATAAGAAATTTAGGGTTATTGGCAATAATATCTAAGTTTATTCTATCCAGGATACGTAAACAGCCGTATCCACCTCTCATAGATACAATTGCTTTAACTTCAGAATCTCTAAAAAGCTCGTTGAGCTCAGCGGCACGGTTTTCATCACTGTCCGCAAGATAGTCAACTCCTGGCCATAACTCTCTTGGGAATTTAACCTCAAACCCCATTTCTGCTAAAATTTCTATTCCCGAGTGAAAGAGAGCCTCATCATGTAGCATACCCGCAGGTGCTATGACCCCAAGAAGATCACCTTTTTGTAACGGCCTAGGAAGGAGCATCGGATTCATCTTATTCTGCAAGTTCATTGTAAATTATTTTTAGTCCCTGGAGGGTTAACATCGGCTCTACTATATCAATTGAGCTTGCAAAGGGGGCGATAAGTTGTGCCATACCGCCGGTTGCAATAACGCGAAAGGGTTCATCCTCTTGATGAATCATCTCCCTGCGAATACCTTTGATTAATCCGTCAATCATTGCACCATAACCATACAAGACACCACTCTTCATTGCCTGAACAGTGGATTTTCCAATGATATGCGAAGGAACATCTGACACATCCACATGGGGCAGCTTTGCTGTTTTGTTCGCGAGTGCTTCAAGTGAAATGGCAATACCAGGCAGAATTACCCCCCCACGATACTCACATTTTTCGGTGATGCAATCAAAGGTAATGGCAGTACCAAAATCAATGACGACCTGTTTACACTGTTGTATTTTCCAAGCTGCAACCCCATTCACGAGCCTATCCGCCCCGACTTCTTCTGGATTATCTAATTGCACGTCGATTAATTTCTTAATCTTATCAACCGTGACGACGATAGTCTTATTTTGTAAATGAGCTGAAAAATGTTTTTCACAGTAGGCGATCCATGCCGTTTGTAGATTAGGGACAACACTTGCTATTACAATACCTTCAATATTGTCTATTTTAATTCCGGCCATGGCAAAAAGCGCATGGTAACATACTGCAAGCTCATCAGCCGTAGTCTTGGTATCAGACTTAATGCGCCAATGCCCAACAAGCTCGTTGTTTTCATACATCCCTGTTACTGTGTGTGAGTTGCCTATATCAACGACAAGAAACATATCGCACCTATTTTCATGTAAAGGTTTTTGTAACTTTGATATAATAGAAATGTGCAAAAGCACCAGCGTGAATTTACATGCATGGCATTGATTATAACGATCAAGGAATTGATACTGTAAATCAATTTTGCCATGCGCTCGGAAGATGTACCATTTTACAATTACCACGCCAATGAAAAATATTATCGTTTTACACACAACTGTTGCAAAGATTGAAGATGCCAGAAAAATAGCTCAGGTTTTATTAAGCCTTAAACTCGTCGCCTGTGCCCAAATAGATGGGCCAATTGAAAGTATATACAGGTGGAAGGATTCAATTGAGACCGAACAAGAATACAGATTATCTGTGAAATCAACCAATGATCTTGCCGAGCAGGTTATAGAAAAAATAAAAGCAATTCACCCATATGAATTAGCCGAAATTGGGGGACAACCTCTTATGTATTGTTCCGAAGATTATAAAAACTGGGTATTCGATGAGGTTAATAATGTCTGAACCTAAAAAAGGGGGGTACAGGAAACGAAAAATCGGCGAGTACGTATGTCATTGCTGCAAGAAGAAACAGACATTTTGCTGGAGCTGTCCCTGTGGTTTTATGATTTGCAAAGATTGTTTTGAGGAAAACAAATGGGGGATAAGTAATGGGCCAACCTGGATTTGTCCAGATTGTGAACGCATACGAATGATGTGAAAAGCCTTTTTTCTCTGTCATATGGCCCTTTCCACTGCCTAGGAGCTTATCCGAGAATAGGGCTTTTGGTTAAAGTCGAGGCCTTTCCCAAAAACAAGCACAGCCATATGTTTGATATTGCGAGCATTGTTTTTGGGAAATAACGATGAATTTGGGCAAAATGGCATTCTCGGACAAGCTCCTAGCATGGTTGCAGATAAAACTAAAATGCAATAGTATACATTGTTTGCTTACAACTATTCATTCTACAATTTTTTAATATGAACACACCCTCTAATACTTACGACGAAAGTAAAATCAAAACACTCAGTTCTCTTGAGCATATTCGAAAACGTCCCGGAATGTATATCGGAAGGCTCGGTGACGGGAGCAACCCAAATGACGGTATTTACATCCTCTTAAAAGAAGTTGTAGATAACTCGGTTGATGAATTTATTATGGGAGCCGGAAAACGGGTGAATATAAACATCCGAGAAGATGGATATGTAAGCATACGAGATTTTGGGCGGGGTATTCCTCTTGGCAAGGTAGTAGATTGTGTTTCAATCATTAATACCGGTGCTAAATATAATACCGAAGTCTTTCAGTTCTCTGTTGGCCTCAATGGAGTAGGCACAAAAGCGGTTAATGCTCTTTCTGAACATTTCACCGTAACCTCCTATAGGGAGGGACAATTTACACGGGCATCATTTTCTGACGGCAAACTGCTGAATAAGGAAGAGGGCGATGCAGAAGAAAAGAATGGCACATGTATTGAATTTATGCCATCCAGGGAGATGTTCCCGAACTTTCAGTTTGACGATACCTATATAGATAAAAGACTTTGGCGATATGCGTATCTCAATGCTGGCCTAAAAATATATTTCGACAAATCTCTCTACCACTCAACAAACGGATTACTTGACCTCCTCGACAAGGAACTAGACGGAGCACAGCTTTACCAACCTATCTATTATAGAGACGATACTCTTGAGTTGGCATTCTCTCACACCGATAGTTTCAACGATTGCTATTTTACGTTTGTCAACGGAACATATACCAACGAGGGTGGGACACATCTATCCGCCTTTAGAGAAGGAATCCTAAAAGGAGTAAACGAGTTTTCCGGCAAAAAATTTGTCAATACTGATGTTCGTGATGGCATTGTGGGAACCCTGGCAGTTAAAATAAAAGATCCGGTCTTTGAGTCGCAGACTAAAAACAAGCTTGGCAATACTGAAGTACGTTCCTGGATAGTGAATACTGTGAAGGATGCGGTGTCCAGCGCACTATATAAAAATCCAGAGACAGCACAGAGATTCATTGAAAAAATAAATCGCAATGAACAGGTCAGAAAAGAACTCCATAGCGTTCGAACGGAAGCAAAGGCCAATGCTAAAAAAGTAGCTTTTAAAATTCACCAACTTAAAGATTGCAAGTACCACCCTGGTAGAGATAAGCCTTCACCGGAAGGTAAAGAAAATATGATTTTCATTACCGAAGGTCAATCCGCTGCCGGGTCAATTGTGTCTTCCCGCGACCCAATGAGACAGGCCGTATTCTCTCTTAAAGGAAAACCACTTAACGTGTTTGGTCAGAAGATGACCACCTTGTATAAAAATGAAGAAATGTATGCACTTATGCGCTCATTAAACGTTGAAGAGTCTATTTCAGATCTTCGATTTGATAAGGTTATACTGGCAACAGATGCCGATGTAGACGGATTTCATATCAGAAATCTTCTCCTTACATTTTTCCTCCACTACTTTGAGCCACTCGTTAAACTAGGACATATTTATATCCTTGAGACACCTCTCTTTAGAGTACGAAACAAAAAAGAAACAATTTATTGTTATTCGGAAAAAGAACGACAAGCAGCCCAGAAGAAACTTTCAGGAAAAGGGTACAAAAATATGAGCATCGAGATAACCCGTTTCAAGGGCCTCGGTGAAATTTCGCCAAAAGAGTTTAAGCAATTTATTGACGACAATATACGTTTACGAAGTGTTACGCTGGACTCACTGAGCGAAGTTTCCAAAGTACTTTCCTTTTACATGGGTAAAAACACCCCTACAAGAAGACAGTATATCATGGACAACCTGGTTGTAGACCAATAGCCTGACGCAGGCAAAATAACACTCGAAATATTTCACTGATCAGGCCAATCACTATGAGCAATCACCCAGGGAAACTCCACCAACTCTTTGATGAAAATTTCCTAGAATACACATCATACGTTATACGTGAACGTGCAATACCTGCGATTGAAGATGGGCTAAAGCCCGTACAGCGTCGTATCTTGCAAACCTTATATAATATGGAAGATGGGCGATTCCATAAGGTTGCAAATCTCGTGGGGGAGACGATGAAGCTCCATCCCCACGGTGATCAATCGATATTTGCAGCTTTTGTAAACCTTGCCAACAAGGGCTTCCTCATTGATCGTCAGGGGAATTATGGAAATATCTTTACAGGGGACCGAGCCGCTGCTGCCAGGTATATAGAATGTAGGCTGTCGCCCCTTGCAAAAGAAATTCTATTCAACAAGGACCTCACTGAGTTTGTCGATTCCTATGATGGTAGAATGCAAGAGCCGGTTACTCTACCTGCAAGATTACCGTTGCTTCTGCTTATGGGAGCTGATGGAATCGCTGTTGGAATGGCAACCAAAATTTTGCCACACAACTTTTGTGAGTTATTGTTGGCACAAAAAGCAATCTTACTTGGTGAAGAGTTCACCCTCTATCCTGATTTCCCTCAAAAAGGATTGCTGGATTTCGCAAACTACGACGATGGAAACGGAAAGGTACGCTGCAGAGCACGCATAGAAGAACTCAATGAAAAAACAATAATAATTAAAGAAATCCCATACACGACAACGACTCAATCCCTTACTGATTCTATTGAAAAAGCTGCGAAACTCGGGAAAATTAAAATTGTTTCAATCAACGATTATACGGCGGAAGAAGTTGAGATTGAGATAAAGGTAGCAAGAGGGGTTTACGCAAAAGATACGATCAAAGCTCTTTATGCCTTCACTGATTGCGAAGTACCAATTACTCCTAACCTAACCCTGATTAACGACAAAACGCCGCAAACGGTATCCGTCTCTGAGGTCATTACCTACAATACGCATAAACTAAAAGATGACTTAAAGCGAGAATTGGAAATACAGCTCTCAAAATTCGAAGACAAACTACACCACCGACTGCTTGAACAGATCTTCATCGAAGAACGACTCTACAAATCCATAGAAGAAGAAACGAGCTATAAAGCCGTAACTGAGAGTGTCGACAAAGCGTTACTTTTATTTAGCAGTGAGCTTATGAGACCTCCGACTATTGAGGACATCGAAAGGCTGCTTGAAATTAAAATTAAACGTATTTCTCGATACGATATCAATAAGCAAGAAAAAGAAATAAAAGATATTCGTAAGCAGATCAAAGCAGTCAAACTATCACTTAAAGATATCATCGGTTACACAATATCGTTTATTGATAAAATCTTAGAAAAATATGGAGCACACTATCCGCGACTAACTGAACTCACAAGCTTTTCCGAGGTCAGTTTTCGTAAAGCAGCCTTATCAAACCTCAACATGATATACAACAGAGAGTCTGGTTTTATTGGTACTCAGGTAAAAGAGGAAGACGAGAAGGAAGATTTGAGTGTTACGTGCTCTGAGTATGACAAATTATTTCTTATCTACAGAAATGGTTTGTATAAATTTATCCCGGTGGGTGAAAAGTTTTACGCTGGTCCCGACCTTGAGTGGGTAGGGATCGTGCAAAAAAAATGTATATTTAATATCGTCTACAAAGATGGGGCCGAAAATTTTGGATATATCAAACGATTTAAAACACCAAGTTTTATACTAGAAAAAGAATACAGACTCTTTGCAGAGCATAAGCGCTCGAAAATTCTTTTTATGTCCTTTGGTGACGGTCAGTATACCCGGGTCAACTTAATGCCTTCAGCTCGGGCCAGAACGAATAATCTCGATATTAGTTTTGACGACTACCTTATTAAAAACGCCTCCGCTAAAGGAAAACGTGTTTCAACAAGAGTGGTTCGTAGGGTGTCTGCTTCTACTGGCCCACAGGAGTCCATTTTAAAAAGAAACCTCCCACTCCCAGGCCTGACGGTAGATGGAGAGGAGCAAACTACAGAACAGGCCAAGGAAGAAAGTCCAACAGAAACAAAAGAGTAGTGAATTTGTTTTAGGGGTCAGTACATGATACGTGTAAAAAGTAGGCACATCTTTCTCATCCCCTTATTTTCACCTGCAGATGGCTTAAATCAGGTAGGTCCATAGATACAGGAATAATAATAAGTTGAGCAGGAGTTGAGGTTTAGTGATCTTAGAAACGGTAAGGTTAACGTTTCAAGACCGGCACTTTTGTGTATCTGGCTTATTAAGCTTTTTCACCTTTAGCCCATTTGATTGCTCTTTCTAATCGGTCATTGCCCCAAAAAAGTTCGTTGCCAACATAAAAAGAAGGAGCCCCAAAAATACCTCGCTTGTAAGCTTCATCGGTTTGTTTTCGTAACATGTCTTTTGACGCCTGTGAGTTAGCTTCATTTAGAATCGAATCAACATTCTCACCAGAACAATTAAGACAGCTTGAGATTATCTCTGGCGAAGAGATCTCTTGATTATGTTCAAAATTTGCAGCAAAAACTGATCTTATGAAGCTTGGGACCCATGGAGACTCAGAAAACCTTGCTGCGACTCGTGCTGCAAGTAACCCATTTTGTGGGAAAATGGTAGGACGATTCAAAGGTATTTCCAGATCTCCACATACTCTCATCAAATCTTTCCACATGTACTCGCCTTTAGCTGGATAAATATTAAAAGGAGAATCATTCCAGCCTTGCTTATTAAAAATCACCCCTAATAGAAAAGGACGCCATGTGATTTTTAGATTTTCCCTTGCAGCAAGATGTTCGATGCGCATTGCTGTGGGGTAAGAATACGTACTGGCAAAATCAAACCAAAATTCAATTTTCACTTTGAACTCCCCTAAATCCTAAAGTTGAGTGCCGTTGCCGATGCCTTTTTCGGTAAACTGAAACATATGATTAGCTACTGATTTTATTAATTGTAATCTTATTTAAAGGAAATGCCCCCAACTCCTTTCTAAATAAAACTGTCTATTCGACCTCAAAAGAAAAACCACTGCCAATCAAATAGTGTTGAAATAATAACCACAACACCTTCTACCTGTTTTTATATAAGTGTGGCATGATATGGAAAGCGGCTAAAAAACAAATCTATTCAGTAACACCTGCTCTTTGGTAAGGTCTGCCTTGCAGTTGCACCATCTGTAAAGGCACTAAGCGTATCGTATGCATAATTAATGATTCTCCTCTATAGCGAGTTTCTTTTTAAAAAATTTACTTGGCTGAAGATACCTTAACTGACAATTATCCCTCGATGTGGCATTCCGAAAAAGAAAATGCTCACCATTGCACTTCCTGTAAGACCTCTACTTTTGCTTTCTGCCAAACTTCATCACGGTGTTCATCAATTATTTGCTTGACCCTGCTGTCATAATCTAAAGGGAACAGGTAGACTTCAGCCCCGCTTTGGAGGAAAAATTTTTCCAAGCTACGATCTTCCGGATTCGCTTTGAAGAGAAAGAGAAGAAGCAAATCATTGCTGACCCAGGGGTGGTTATACCATGAGTCGTGGGCTCCTCCTATATCGAGTGCCTTTGACCTGCCAACATCCAGAACATCAAGTCGCGGTGTCTTCATTGCTGCAATCAACACTTGCTTTTCTTTTTCGTTAAGTTCTGAAGCATCCGGTCTCCCCAGTCGGGAAACCCCATTTTGAAATGCAGCAAATCGTAAGATTTGGTCATTTTGATTAATGTTTATTGTGGTTCGTTCAACAATGTCTCTAAAGTTCAGATACAACATGACAAATTTTTTGAAATTTGTATCTGGAGCGGCAAAATAAACCTCACCAATCCGCAATCGTTTTTTCAGCTCTTCTGTGGGCAATTCAGGATAAAGATCATGCAAATAGGCGAGCCCTGGAGCAACCACCTCCGCCCCGGCACTGTAGGCTAATATATTTATATTTTTAGCTTTAGTATGGTGAGCCAGGATTTCAAGCAGTCGGGCAAAGGCTGGTACCGTCTTTTTGGCATGACGAACATCGACTTTGTATTTCAGGATATTCTCTGCCGAGGGCCAGGAAAAGGTTAGTACAAGTGAATTATGGCCGGTAAAGTGAAAGTATTGGGTTCCCTGAGCAGAAGCCCTATAAAAATTCGAGTTGGCTCCATGGACATAAACCAGAATATCCTTGTCCAAGGTCTTATCTAAAATATTGTTTATCCGATCAAAAAAACCATCAGCTTGAGAAGAGGTCTTACTTAAATCGTCACCCTTGGAATATTGTACGATTTCTTTAACATATTCTTGGTTAAGTAGAAGATCTTTGGCCTGTTTTGTCTTAAGCGATTGCTGCTTAAGGTCTTCCCATTCCATACCTTCACCACCAGCACTGTGAACGACAAAACCGAGCCTGAGTGTATCGGAAGGAAGTATTGTATACCCAATTTTTTGATTTAACTTTTCAACAGGTTTCCGGTTAGTGGCATAAAGTGTGTGGAGATAATTTTCGTCGACTGTTTCATTGCTCATTTTAAAAAAATGGTCGTTATAGAACAATCCTACCGGCGGCGGCATGAGGTATACTTTTGGCTGACAGCCAAGAAGAAAAATACTGAACACAAACGACGCAACAAAAAATTCTCTAGTTGGATAACACATGGTACATTCCCTTTCCAGAAAAAATCATTTAGAACTTGAAATTGGTGATATGGGACCTTTCAGATTTGTAAAATTACTGCGTTTGCGAAAATGAATAGTTTGTCTATAAACATTATCAGCTTTCATAGTAGCTGGGTGATAAGTAATTTCTTTGTAAGCCACGCCTAACCTCTCCATAACCATCTCTCCTATACAGTTAATGGTCAACAACCTACAAAGAATGAGATTGGACTTTTACGACGCTATCAAAACGGGTGGCCAAACATCACCCAGACTGAAGATCCCTCATCCGAGAAGGCGGCATTCAGGCGAATCACTCAACCTGCCATCATGGCTCGAAGACCGATACCAGCATCCATCTTCAATAAATCCGACAAATCGCACGCGGTTGAGGCTTTAAGATATGTAATTACTGTATTATTTGTGTCTTGTAAGACAACTTCAGCTCAGGACTTTGATTTATGGTACAAGAAGACTGAACTGACAAATGTCTAGAGAGAATAGAAAAATTCACTCGGAATTATCTTTTCTATTACCTATGAAATGCTCACCAAATTGTGGGTGTGACATGCAATCATTACGCGCATATTCAGCATAAGCAGCACCCAGATTATCATAAATGTTATATACAGAGTGAACACCCATCTTGCGTAATTCTTCTACCTGGTCTTCAAAACGGGCCGATGCTGCTATAAAACCTTTATAACCAGCGTTTTTCAGCTGTTTCACAGCAATCACATTCGCCTCATGCAGAGGCATGCAAAGAATAATAAAACTGACCTGTTCCGGTTTGATTTTGTCCCAGAAATCAATGTCTGTAACATCACCAAAAACAACATCGCGACCAGATTCTTTGTGTTGTTTGACTGCAGAGCTATTGTTGTCTAACCCAATTACCTTCCGGTCATAGCTATCACGGGTAGCGTCATACATTCCTGTACCAATCCTTCCCATGCCGATAATCAAAAAATCTGTATCGAGTTCAATTAACTGGTCTGATGGATGCCGAACAGGATGTTCATAACGTTTGAGTAGATCTCGAAAGCGACCATAGATCCCATAAACGGAGTCATTAATTGGTGCGCCCACGATGAAAGATAAAGTAAGACACATGGCAATCAGAATCAGCCAAGAACTGTCCAGCCAGCCACTCTTCACTCCCACGGCGGCGACAATGAGACCAAATTCGCTAAAATTGGCTAGAGGGACTGCCGTGAAAAGCGCTGTCCTGGAACGAAAGTTGAAAAAGCTCGCCAGACGAAAAAACAGCAATCCCTTAAAAACCATAAAAAGGGACAGCAATGCACTGCAGATAAAAATTTTTGCATCTGGTAACCCGGAAAGACCAATACTTAGAAAAAAAGCAACCAGGAACAAGTTTTTGAACCCCATCAAGGTATGGCCAAGCTCTTTGGCTTTAGGATGGGAGCCAATCATAATACCAATGAGCAGTGCACCCAGATCCGGTTTTAAACCAACAAGCTCGAAACTACCAGCACCGGCAACTATAGCCAGAAAGAGACCAAAGAGCGTTAATAACTCGCCATGATCGCTGAGTTCAAGCATTTTAAAAAATAGTTGCCGCAGCAGTATCAATATAGGCAGGGCAAGTACCCAGAGAGAAGGGACTTTCCCAGCTGATACAGTAAGATAAATTACAGCAATAATATCCTGCATGACCAGGATACCCATTACTGTTACGCCATGCAGAGCATTCAACTCGCCTCTCTCTTCAAGTATTTTGATGGCAAAAACGGTACTTGAAAATGAAAGGGCGAAACCAATCAGAATGGCAGTGCTCAGAGGAATCCTGCCCAATAGCGGGGTAAAGGTGAGCAGAAAAACAACTCCACCCAGTACCACCGTGGTTATCATCATATGAAGACTTGTTCCCAGCCAAACTTCTCGCCGGAGCAGACTTTTTACGTCAAGCTTCAATCCGATGGTAAACAGCAGCAAAGTAACGCCAAGATCTGCAAGCTCTTGCAATGCCTCTCCTGCCTCGCGTATCCCTAAACCATTAAGCAAAAAACCGGCGGCAAGAAACCCGATCAGAGGAGGGAATTTTAGCAAACGGGCAATAAAACCGCAGAGAAAAGCAAAAGAAATCCAGGCAGCATCTATAAGCCAAATTTGAGTATCCATAGATAATAATCGGTATTGTTTTATTGGCAGAAGTGAATGAGGTTAACTGTTAGCATCAGCATCCTGTTCACTTGCCCGGTGTGCACGCTGGTAACTAATAAAAACATTTTTGGTCATGCCCATTACTGCCCGAAGAAAGAGGCCGTGATCGATTGATATAAAAATGCCAGCACACCAACAATTGTCAGAAGATAGATCGTGTTGGTTAAATAGACCCCAAACTTTGATTTGCCAGAGTTATCTGTCTGTTTCGGTTGTGCGCTTTTGGAATAGGAACTCATGGGATACCTTCCTTCTTTTGTAGTCCTTTTAAAACAAATTTTCGTAGTTTCACAAGATGTGACAGCATGTTGCCCGCCGGACAGAAAAAATGGCACCAGAACGTGGACATGAAGAAGGAGCCAATCAAGGCTAGGGGCAGGATATACCATTGAATTCCGATTCCCTCTAAAGAAAACATCATGGCAAATGGCTCATAGGAGCCAAGGGCCGGATACCTGGAGAGAAAAATGATCATCAGTGCAGCCCAGAGCAGACTGTTTGATACCAGCTTTGCATTACGAGCGAAAGTAGGAGAGGGACTCATGCGCATGCTACTGAGCTTTGAGAGAAAAAACTCTACCCCGAAAAAGGGGCAGATCCGGAAGCAATAGATATTTTTGCCGCTGATCAGAATGGTCACCACCGTACCGATCACCAGCACCCACCAGCCAAGGTGTTGAGATATCCCGGGAACAAAGCCCATGAGCATCCCGGAGAGGTTGCCCACAGAGATGGAGGCGTTCAAGTAAAAACCGACAATTGCCACACAGGCAGCCATGTATACATACTTCCATGGTTTTTTTTGAGAGACCATTGGGACAAAGGCAAACCCGAAAATAACGATGATCAGGATCTCTCCCAGGCCGAATTTCCAGGGCACTGATGTCCAGCTCGGCTGCAGCTTGAAATACTGCAGAGCAGCGATATGGGCGCCATCTCGCACGGCCTGAGTGGCTGCCATGGTGGTTACTGTGGCACCGGAGACGGTATCAATGTCATCTCCCACCACAAAATTATCGGTCACCGCCTTGTTGATATATTGATCAAGGTAGTTTGCCTTCTTGACTCGTTCCAGAAAGGCCGGGGTCTCCCGGTCATCCAAAGGGAGGATACCTGAGATCTTGGCATCATCTTTAATACGGATACCAAGGACAAAGGGACCGCCGTAGCCTTGGCCTTCCTGAATGATGACATATTCTCCCTTGCCGTCCACCTTTTCACCAAGCTGAAAGACCACAGGATTAGCGTTTATCTTAATGAGCACCTTGTCCGTTACCTGTCTCTGGACCATGGACTCATAATCTGTGTCTGCACTGGCAAGGCCCAGAAGAAAGGCAGCCGCAAGGGAGACATAGGCCCCAAAACGGATAAAGGGTGGTACCTTGAGGCCCTGTCTCGTTACCATTTTATGAGGTGTTATTTCTACCGGCGTGAAGATCTCTGCTGGTGCTACCTCCTGCCTCACAGTGAGTGCCTTTCTCTTTTCGAGCCGGTTGGTGACATAGCGCATCCCCAGGGTCAGGCATATGATACCAGGCAGGCCAAACAGGAGCATCCCCATACTGCCGGCTCTTGGCACGCCTTCCAATACCGCACCAACTGACCAGGCAATCGCAAAGAGGACGAGAACCATACCACTAACCAGCATGGACCAGGCTATCCAGTTCAAGCGATACTGTTTTGATAGCCGCCAGAACAGTATTAACGACGCTGTGGTGAGAAAGCCGAGAAAATACCAGGTAAGACCCATCATGAGTTTTTCTCCTTCCTGGCAGAAACAAATCGGAGAGTCAAGGTGGTGATGATGATTCCGGGCAGGCCAAAGAGAAGCATGCCCATGCTGCCAGCACGTGGCACGCCTTCCAATACCGCACCCACTGACCAGGCAATGGCAAAGAGAATCAGAATGGCACCCAAGACAAGACCTGTCCAGTCAACCCAGCTCAAACGCTGTTTGTGTGACAGCACATAAAGGCCATAAACAATTGTGCAGCTTATCGCGCCCAGAAGATACCAGGTAAGATCCATCATATCTTGGCCCCCGACTTCCAGAATTTTATTACCCGCTCGGGATCGCTCACTTTGCCATAGCCAAAGAGGATATCCATTTCCCGCATAAAACTGTGGACAGGCCCCGGGGCAATAACGTTCTGGGCATCAACCAGGCGGTGATGCCAGAAATCCGGTTTATTGTAGGGACAGGAGGCAATACAGGCGGCACAGGATCCATCATTTTCAATCCAGAATTTAAAACAGAGTTTAGAATCGTTATGAAACTTGAGCACACCTTTACTGGCCTGCCAGATATAATCGGGATCAGTTGAGTATTCCGGCCCCCAGGAAGGGTCTCCAAAGGTAATGGCCTTAGATGGACAAGAATCGGCACAACGTTTACAATTTTTACAGAAGCTGGCAACTCCGAAATCGCGTGGCTTGGTATATTCGACAAAATCAAAATCTGTATAGATCTTGGCAACACGAACTCTAGGGCCGAAATGGGGCGTAATCACAGCCCCGTTACGTGCCGCTTCACCAAGACCGGCAGCTACGGCATAAGGAACATTCATGCCCAGATCGTTCATGGAAGCCACCGCCTGATAGCCAAGCTGCCTCATAAAAACAGCAAGCTGTCCTGCAAGTTTAATAGCTTTACCATAGCCATCGCCAGTTGCACCATCAGTGGTCCAGGCAGGAGCTGTGGCAATGGCGTCATAATCCATATCCACCATAACCACGATGACGCTTCTGGGTTTGAAGGGGAAATCCTTTTCCCAGGTTAATACCTCATCGCTGTCAGCATCATAGAGTGGATCGTAATCCCATCGTTCATCCCGTGGGGTGATGCCGCAACGTACCGCACCAAAGAGCCGAGCCGCACTTTTGATACAGAGTGTTGCCTGTTCAGGAGTTTCAAACTTGTATTTATTATCGGCAAGCATGGTTTGCTCCCAGGAAGCAACACCCGAATTAATAGAGTCCATACCAGTGGATTTGTATGCAAGTTGAGATACCGGGCTGAAAAACCCGGCAGCACCAAGTGCTCGGTCGAGTTGGCCCTGACCTGCCGCTTTGTCACGGTACGGCCCTATGAAAAAGTCTTTTTTCTTTTCATAAAAGTTCCAATCCAAAAATTTTTTAGTCCGCTCAGGATGGGAATCGTTGAGTTTTTTACTGAAAGAATAGGTGTTAATTTGGTTACGCTGATCAATGCGTTCATACTCATCATTGATGGGTAGGGGGAAGTGATCCAACGGTATGCCTTCCATGCGTTTGACCACCGTGATACCTCCTGCCGCCACTGCTGCAAGACCTGCGCCTGCAGCTCCCAGCTTAAGAAAGTTTCGGCGAGACTCATTTGCTGACTCGTTCGGAGGTTTGTCCGGATTATCGCTCTGGTCACTTTTTGCGTCAGGTTCTTTCATGTCATGTTTGCTCATATCTGATTTCCTGTCTGCCAAAATTTATTAACCTGTTCCGGATCACTGACCTTGCCGTAGCCAAAGAGGATATCCATTTCCCGCATAAAGGAATGCATGGGACCTGGAGCAATAACATTTTGGGCATCAACAAGACGATGATGCCAGAAGTCTGGTTTGTTGTAAGGGCAGGCGGCTACACAGTTGGAACAGCCGCTATCATTGTCACACCAGAACTGGTAACATTTCTTGGCATCGTTATGGAATTTAAGAATACCTGGGGCTGCATTCCAAGTGTACTCGGGGTCATCGGAGTAGGTTGGGCCCATGGTGGCATCTTCAAAGGTAATTGCCTGGGAGGGACAGGCATCTGCACAGCGTTTACAGTTTTTGCAAAAACTGGCAACGCCAAAGGTGCGAGCCTTGTCATATTCAACAAAATCAAAATCTGTATAGACCTTACTAATCCGTACTCGCGGGCCATAGTGTGGAGTGATAACCGATCCATTGCGTCCCCCTTCACCAAGGCCAGCGGCCACGGCATAGGCGGCATTTACTCCCAAATCATTCATGGAGGCTACTGCTTTAAATCCAAGTTGGCGAATAAA
Source organism: Desulforhopalus sp. (assembly GCA_047622095.1). GTDB lineage: Bacteria > Desulfobacterota > Desulfobulbia > Desulfobulbales > Desulfocapsaceae > Desulforhopalus_A. The sequence goes on along the minus strand of JBLHNU010000020.1, from coordinate 3,004 downwards.
AATAGCCATCTGCCCGGATAATTTGGCGGCATCGCTGTAAGCGTTGCCAACGGTGCCGTCGGCCAACCAAGCAGGTGCTGTGCCAACAGTATGGTAGTCCATCTCCACCATAAAGACGATCACCGTCTTGGGAACAAAGGGAAAATCATTCTCCCAACTCAGTTCCTTGTCTCCTTTGACTGGATCGTACATCGGGTCATAGTCCCAACGCCTGTCACGTTTGGTAATACCGCAGCGAACAGCACCAAAGAGTCTGGCCGCACTCTTAATGGCCATGGCTGCTTCTTCTTTTGAGCTGAAGTTATACTGTTCCTCAGCCAGCATCTCCTGTTTCCAGGAAAAAACACCGGAGTCAGTGCCGTCAATACCGTCGGGAACCTGCTCGAAAACCCCTGAGAAGCCGCTGACCTGAAGGGCTCGATCGAGTTGGGTATATCCAGCCTCTGTTCGGTAAGGTTGTTTTAAAAATTGTTTATACCGTTCATGGAAATGAAAGTTGTTAAACTTTTTAATTCGCTCTGGGTGTTTTTCATTTAACTTTTTGGAATGAGCAAATGTGAGAATCACATTGCGCTGATCAATGGGTTTATAGCTCTCATCCATAGACAGTGGAAATCCATCATGAGGAAGACCTTCCATACGCTTGACAATGGTGGCCCCGGTTACCGCAGCTGCTGCAGCACCGGCTCCGGCAAGACCAAATTTTAGAAAAGTGCGCCTTGAACCATCGGGTATACTCGAGGGGTCGTTTGTCTTTTCGCTCATGCTTCTATTTTCTTTTTCCTCGACCATATGAGGGTATCCTTAAAATTATTCTTCGTGACGGATCGAAATTATGACGGATCAATTTTCAAAACTTTGGAGACATTTGTTTTAATGATCCAACCTCGTTTCGACAATTCATCCTGTGCCTGTTTGCTGACCGTACCAAGCGTCCACAGTTCAGCCTTGTTCAGTTGTTGCTTGTCAGGTTCTCTTGCAAGTGCATCAATGGCACCTGCAAACTCTTTGTTCCAGGTAATATAATCCGTGGGCAGCATGAGAATCACCCGATCATCTTGTAATTTTGCAAAAACGAAGCGACTGAAGGGGTAAAAACGTTTTACCGGTGTAATATTGTTATGGTAGGCCGCAAACATTAGGCTTATTCTGGTAACAAGCATGATGGTGTCAGTATCATGGAGCTGTAGTGCCACCTTGATGAAGAGCTCCCGATTCTCAGATCCGTCGAGTTTTTCCAGAGCAGTAACTAAAAATGTCTGGTTACGTGGGGTGAATGCAGGATTATTGATAAAGAGCTGAATAAGATCTTCGTCTACACTCATTGTTGTGAGTTTGCGGCGATTTTGCACCCGCAATTCAGTGGGAGGGGTGAGGTTGACGGTCTCATTCAGCAAACGAACAGCGCCGGAGGCGGACAGGAGAACCCCGGCCCCTCCCGGAACCGCAGTCTGTATCGCTGCCATTCCCAGGCCACCCAAATAATTTGCCCAGGCCAGCGAATCCAGTTCTTCTTCAAGAGCCAGGTTGTCCGTGTAGATGCTGACAGTAAATTGGTTAGCGATTTCGCCCTTGGCCTTGGAGAAACCAAGGATCTGGGCCATTCTGCTGTCCTCGGCATCACTTGGTTCACTCTTAGTGAGTGATTCTTCGGCCCTGGCAAACAGACCCTTGATGCCCTCTCCGGCACCCTTAAATGTTTCACCCGGCTCGGTAAATAATCGTTTTATGCCATGGGCTGTGTTTTTTGCCGACTGGTGCAGGGAATCCACAAAGACATCATCTCTTTCAATTTTCTTCATGGCAGCAATGGCGTCAATCTCATGGAGGAGTATGTGAAGAGATGGAGTTGAAACAACCTCAAAACGACCAAATTTGGACCAGACATTATAGGTATTGACAAAGCCGTTGTTGGAGACCTTGGCATCCAATTTATAGAGTGGTCCTTCTATGCTCTTTGCAGACATTATTGTTGCTGCATTAAATATAGGTGATTTTTCAAAATCATTCTGGGTAGCACAAGCCGGCACTGTTTGTATTGTGCTTACAAGCAGTGTGGAAAATAACAGCAGCAAGTACTCCATACGACAAGAACTCTTACTTTGTACGATAGGTGTCATGGTAACCTCCACATGTAATTCTGCGACACTACAAAAACTGCCTATACAGCAAACAAATCTCAAGGCTTCTCGACAACGACATAGACCACATCCGGACCATCATAAACCGGTTGATAATAGACTCCGCTGCAATGGTAGTATCGTCTTCCATAGTAGTCATAAGGGGGACAGCTGGCAGGAAGATAGGTATACCGGGTGCCAATGGAAGCAACCGCTGCACCGACAAAAGCCCCGCCACGACCGCCACGCCGGTTGACGCTTACGTTAACACTCTTGTGCGCACGACGACCGCCACCACGACCGCCACCACGACTGACTCTTCCCCTTCCTCCTCCTCTTCGGGCCTCGGCCTCACTGATTGTGACCAGATCGGAAGGGTTCAGGTTAATGCGTTCAACGTGAAGGCCAAAACCAATGGTCAAAAAACTTAATGTACCGATAAGTAGTTTTTTCATTTGATGACCTCCTGCGTTACCGTGGTCTCTGTAAAGGGGATTTCCTTTGCATCTTGCGGTGCTTTAAAAACAAAAGCCGCATCCTCGATGTCATCCTGGACAGCCCAGTCGAAGAAGCTTACCGCATATTGCGGGGCTCCGGTAATCCAGCGCGAGGCAATAATGAATTTTCTGGGCAAAGGGTGATCACCTTGTGTTATCCAGATCTGCATGTCGGTATCTGCAGCGCGAAACGCCAGTTGTGTACAGAGGACCCCCTGCACCAGACTATCTCCCACAACGAATCCGGAACTGAACGATGCCTCAGCAATTCCCAGCCACCCTTGAAACGCTGCAATAGCGCAATTTAATAAAGGAGTCTTCGTAAAGATTGTACGAAAAATATTCGATTACGATAAAATTTTACTTGACATAAAAGCGAGCTAAGAA
>JBLHNU010000019.1:0-87422 GCA_047622095.1 Desulforhopalus sp. | reverse complement strand
TCAGAATCGGCTACTGCTACTCACTCTCTTGGAGCGAAATAACTTGACTTGGAGGACCAAAAACAGCGAAAATACTAACAAGACAACAACCTAAAATAAAAAGAAAAAACAGGTTTTGTTACGTATACGAAGGAATAGCGTAAACTTTCAAATTTGCATAAATGGTTAACATTGCCAACACTCGCCTCTACCATTGCGATAATGTGTATCCCTGCGAACTAACTAGCAAGGTCAAGTTTTGGAGTTGGTAATAAACTCAATGCTTCGATGTGGCACCTTAACGTTAAAATCAGCGGCGGGTTTTCCCGTCCGCTGCATTTTTGTTGTCAGCTATCTCGGTGGGTCTCTCTTACCTTCTCGGTGTCACATCCTCAATCTCTTGTGACTTTCTTTTCTCCAGGGCAAAACGTAGGAACCCGGCTGCATGTGGCGAGAAGTCGACATTTTTCAGATCCACCATTCTGAGTTTGCGGTTATGCTGAGTATGGTAGTAATAAACGAGATTCTTGGTGTCGGCGACACTCGTCCATATCGTAGAACTGCGCATTCCGGCCAGTTTTTTGTTTTGCGTGTCAGAACCTTTGGATGCACCCAGGGGTACGTTGAAGTTATCCAGAATACGGAGGGCTTCATAAACGGTCTCTGGTCCGTTGGGAGTTTTGCGAGCTGTTTGCGTAAAGGCCACGGTACGCACGAAACGTGAGGGTGGCGTGAAGTCGCCAGGGAGCCCGATCATGCCACTGCCAACGCCGAGCGGCTTGAAATCAAGGTCCTCGACCTTCTTACCCGGTAAAGCAACAAATGACAGATTGATGTAGTTGCGAAGATTGATCATGTGCCAATCAAAACTGGGAGCATTCGTCAAGACTCTCAGCGGATTGTTAAAGACGTGTAACTGACCCTTGAGGTATTCGATGACAATCGCCTCACCGCTTTGGTCTACGACAATCCAATGAAGGGGCGCCGAGATACCACCAAGGGCCGGTTCCGGAATCGGTATGACGCGCACATCTTTCAGGCTCGCTCGTACCTCATCCACCTTGGCGAACTGTGAAAGCAAGTAAGATGCAAGGTCGCTTGGTCCCATTGATCTGCTAGCTATTCCCGGTTCATAGGGCTGGAATTCGGCGAATCCAGGGAGGTACAACGCTCCAACCACCAGTCCCTTCTCATTCATTCCATCCGTGAGCAAATCCTTCTCAAGTGCGTCCAGAGCGACCACGCCATACTTACCCCTCCAGGTGAGCCCACCCTTCCCATCGGGCGTATGCCCAGTGAACTCATGCCCCCGAGGTACGATAACTAGTCGAGAGTTCAGGTCGAACGCCCCCCATTCCATAGTCCGGCCGTATACAGCAGCGCCATCCGCTGCTTTTAAAACGAAACTCGTACAAGCTAATGCTGTTAAAGGCAACAACAAGGAAACAACAAGGGCCAAGACTATCGTGTGGATGAAAGATTTGTTTATAAATTTCATAGCTCACTTCTCCTTTTTGGCTAACAAATTACTACCAAAAAACAGGGTATCATTCAAACAAAGGAATGGCTATTGGCCTAATTCCAGCAAATCCCCCGCTTTCTAACTGGATATCATACAGCATAGGAATGATAACCAGTTTTCTAATATCATTCATCCTACAATAGTAAAATAGCTATTGGCAACCACAACCAATTCGCCGATCACATAGCCTGAGAAAGTTCCTGATAACGTAATCTCAACGACTGATCACTGAAAGTTACCATTGCCACAACGAAGCTAATAAATGTAGCATTTAACGCCAACGAAAGGTGCTTCCTGTATCTCTTTCATTTCAAGTTTACACACCGCTCTGCCCTTTTCAAACAGTAGCTTTACAGGAATAAGTTGCAGGTTTGCTTAAATGGTTAACATTGCCAATAATAACCTCTAGGCAATTACGTTGCTGGGAGCCTTCAACAATACGTGCCTTCTTAATCAGAGTGGCAGGTAAACTGCGGACAGGATCTAACCAACTCGGATTAAATACTCCTGCAAATCATTTACATCCGAAACAGTGGGACACCTCGGTAGCGGTAGGTTTAGGCTGAACGAGGAGGCCTCAAAAATGAAGAGCGGTAAGAAGTGATTGGATACCTGCGTCTTTTTACTGAAAAGATGGCAAAATGTAACGGATTCTAACCGCTGTGAGCTTGTTTTCAAGACTTAAAATACGCCTCAATGTGTTTAGGTTGAAGACCAGAAACTACTCAAGATGGCACGTACTGATTAGGAACACATTACGGAGGACAATTGCAAGATTTAGGTATAAAGAAAACTAACGGCTTTTACTAAAAAATACACTAGTTAATGCGACTAGATAATTGATTCCTTTTAGAACGTTGATAAATCCTAGCTTCATATAAAAAGTGCGATTGAGCCGGGTGAACCTCTTTCAACGACTCCTGCGAATTCCCTTACAGTGGTGATGCGTCCAGCCGTAGAACAAACATATGCACCGCCCTTGTGAAACACATCAAAAACAGCTATTATCCTGAAAATATGGCGATATTCAGTTGCGGTAGTGGTAGTCTGGCAAAACAATAATTCCGCACCAAAGTGTTGGTTCTTTAAAAATAAATTTGACTTTAAATTCTATATGGTTTTTTCATCAATTACGTTTTTGTTCTATTTTTTGCCGGGCGTTCTTCTCTCTTATTGGCTCGTGGGAAAAAAGCACCGAAATTTTCTTCTTTTAATTGCCAGTCTGTTCTTTTATGCATGGGGTGAAGGAATCTATCTGATTCTCATGCTCGCCTCCATCTGCATTAATTATGTAGGTGGAAGAATTATCCATTCCTATAGATCAACATCAATGGGGAAGTATGTTCTTGTTGTCGCGATCGTCCTCAATCTACTTCTCCTCGGCTATTATAAGTACGGTCATTTTGTAGCTGACAACGTAAATTTTGTGCTCAATCTGCTCGAACTACCATTAATACAACTCGATCCGATTCGCCTTCCAATTGGTATTTCATTTTTTACCTTTCAGGCTCTCTCCTACATCATAGATGTATATCGGCAGAAAATAGAACCGCAGAAGAAATTTATCAATTTGGGGTTGTATATAGCGCTCTTTCCACAACTCATTGCAGGACCAATAGTCCGTTACTGTGACATCGCAGAACAATTGGCAAAACGAAAGGTGACAACTGAAGGCTTTGCAACAGGTGTTCAGCGTTTTCTATTTGGTCTGAGTAAAAAGGTATTACTTGCAAATCCAATGGCGGTAATTGCTGACCAAATATTTGCACTTCCAGGATCTGAGCTCACAACTCCTGTGGCGTGGCTAGGGATTTTTTGTTTTATTTTACAATTATACTATGACTTTTCAGGGTATTCCGATATGGCGATCGGGCTCGGCAGAATGTTTGGCTTTCATTTGCTGGAAAACTTCAACTATCCATACATATCCAGGTCTATGGGTGAATTCTGGAGAAGATGGCATATCTCCCTGGGAACATGGATTCGTGATTACATATACCTCCCCCTTGGAGGAAGTAAACTTGGAGAGATTCGTACTCAGATAAATTTATTTACCATCTTCTTTATCTGTGGGTTATGGCATGGTGCGAGTTGGAATTATGTGGTTTGGGGCATTTACAACGGTGTATTTATTTTAATCGAACGAACCCGATATTCAGATTATCGACGTAAGCTATGGTTCCCATTGCAGGTCCTGAATTTCTTGTTGATCTTTATGTTTGGTATGGTGATCTTTTGCAATCCAACTTTACCGACTGCATGGTATTACTTTTTGGTCATGATCGGTATGGTCGGAGAATCGACATCGACACATTTGGCGGCGAGTTACCTGAACAGTAAGGTGCTCTTTGAGATGACTGTTGGCGTTATTCTAGCGATGCCCGTATACCCAGCACTGGTTGCTCTTCGCCTTAAACTATCGGATAGAATACCAATGACCGGTCGTTATTTTTTAAACTTTACCGCTCATTTATCTCAACTTTTGTTTACTACCGCACTGATCTATTATTCCTGTATTAGTCTCGCATCTGGAGTCTATAACCCTTTTATATATTTTAGATTTTAGAACCCATGAACGTTGAAAAGCTCGATATGATTTTTCAGTGGATCAAAATTGGCATTTTTGGATTGGTTATCTCTACGCCATGTCTATGGATGGCCGCTGGTGAAAAACAGGTGTTTTCGTATACAGAAAAGAGGACACTTGCAACCTTTCCATTATTACCGGGACGTCTGTCTCAAGTACGCGGTTTCTTTATCAAGGTAGACAACTACCTAAACGACCATTTTGGTTTTCGTGAATTGATGGTTTATCGGTATCAAAGAGAAGTCAAAAAACGGTTTAAAGATGTTGAAAGGATAACAAAAGTAACGAAAGGTGTTGATAACTGGTATTTTTATACTGGAAACGACATGTTAAAAGACTTTACCGGCAGTAACTTGCGTAGTGATAATGAATTAAGCGAGTGGTTGGAGGACTATAGAAATAAACAAAAGTGGCTCGAACAACAGGGAATCCAATATTTACTTATTATCCCACCGAACAAAATGACAATCTATGGTGACCTTTTAGGAGAACCGTGGGTTGAGAAAAGAGGCAGGACACGGCTTTCACAACTCCAGAGTGTGATGAGTGAGAACGACAAATCAACATTTCTGGATATTTCTCAGGCGCTACTCAATGGGCGTCACTCTGGAAGATTGTTTTTTCAGAGTGACACACACTGGACGGAATATGGTGCATTTTTAGGGTATCTGGCCATCGCAGATAGGCTTGAATCTACGTTCCCGCAAAATCATTTCAAAAGAGATTTTACATTCTCGAAAACAATAACACGGAAATGTGAAAAGAAAGCCAACTGCGGTGATCTGACTCTAATGCTATTAGAGTATGAGACGTTCGAAGAGTCATTCAAAACTGTTGACGATTATTCAAGTTGCACTGTGCCACAAAGTATTGATTACAGATTTAGCAATCTTGATATGAGCGCCAAGGATCCGTATTTAGCAAAAGCCTGTAAGAGTCGAAGACTCAAAACCATTGTTTTCAGAGATTCTTTTTTTGAAGCTCTTGAACCGTATATGACAGAGAATTTTAATGAGGTTATATATCTTTGGAAAAAGTATGATCAGGCAAACGTTGAAGAGCTACTCCGGACTTTTAAACCTGATATTGTCATTGAAGAGAGAGGAGAGCGTCAACTTTAGTCATTTTCAATGTTTGCTATCGGAGAGTAACAAAATATCATACTGAACGGTGGTTCGGATAGCCTATCAGGAACTAAGGCCAATTTGCGGCTTTCCTCAAATTGTTAAGTTTGCCAAGAGACATATCTTGGGAGGGATGCAGTATAGAGAGCATGCAAAACCGGGGGAGGCTCTTTTGAGAGAGTCGACGATTCTGCGTTATCAAGCCATAGCGCTCATGAAATTTCAAGTTTTGCCAACTCTTTTCTCTTTGCGGCAATGTGGGCAAAAAATGTCCTTCTTCCGACGCCGGCAATCTCACAAACCTCGGCTGCGGTCTTGTCTGAGTTTTCGTACAAGATCCTGGCATTTTCCAATTTTGCTGGGTCAGTTTTAGGTCTTCCCCCGGTTCTACCCCTCGCTTTAGCTGATGAGCGACCTGCGGCAGCACGCTCTGCCCGCAATTCACGCTCCATTTGGTGAATAGCTCCCATCATCGACAGAAAACAACGTCCGGTAGCTGTCGATGTGTCAATATTTTCACGTAAAGAAACGAGGGGCTATGACAGAGCTCAAGCAAGCTCATGTTTATCAACTGAAGGTATGGCTACAGGGGATTAGTCCCATGATTTGGAGGCGATTGCTCGTCCGTAGTGACAGCACTATTGCAGATCTCCACTATACAATTCAAATCGCTATTGGCTGGACGGATACCCATTTAAATCTGTTCCACATTCATGGTCAAGACTATGGCGTTTATCACGATGGCGGGATCGGTTTTGCCGACAACCCTGAACAAGTCCTTCTTTCCACTTTTGGTTTTCGCCCACGCGAACGGTTTCTCTACGAATACGACTTCGGCGATGCCTGGTTGCATGAGGTTCGTATTGAAAAAAAACATACCGCTTGATCCCAAGCGAATATACCCTGTCTGTATCGATGGGAAACACGCACCGCCGGCAGAAGACTGCGGCGGTCCGGTGGCCTATTTACAGATACGGCAAGAACTCAAGTACCGGGAACTGTTTGGAGACAACGGGATAAATGACGATTTCGATGACGAGACTGATCTGGAAGACGAATGGTCACGAGAAAATCGACCGGTTAACCCAGATTACTTTTCTCGCCGTGAAGTCAATGCTCGTCTACGGCAATACGCAAGAGGTGACCGCGACCGCCTGCACCCCTCACCGTCGGGATAGTTGGTGGTTACGTTAGAAAATGGGATAAGAAGAAAACTCACTTTGAAGTAATCGTTGGCAAATCAATTCCTGAGGAAGGTACCAGCAAATGTTTTGGCCTCGTACAATCTTTTGACGACAAACCCAAGCGGCGGGTCTTTGAGGTCCTCAAGGGACAAGGGATGCAGCTAAATCAGCAAATTGTATTTCTCTCCGATGGTGGTGACACAGTACGCAACCTACAGCTCTATCTCAATCCGGAAGCTGAACATCTGCTTGATTGGTTCCATGTCACGATGCGTTTGACCGTGCTCCGTCAGATCGCCAAGGGCCTGCCTGTGACGGTTGGAGAAGGTGATGAAAAGTATGAATTAAGAGAGCCCACATTGAAAGTGTTCAAAAGTATCAAATGGTATCTCTGGCACGGTAACAGCTACGAAGCACTTCAGCACCTGGATAGCGTCGATATGGATCTGGATGCCGCAGATGAAGAAAGTAAGAAGTCGGCAACGCACAAGTTGTTGCGAGCTGTTAGAGAATTCCAAACGTACATTACAAACAATCAAGCATTCATAACCAACTACGGGGAGCGCTATCGCCAGGGAGACAGAATCAGTACGGCCTTCGTTGAATCTACAGTGAGCTACGTCGTTTCCAAGCGTTTTACAAAGCGACAACAAATGCAGTGGAGCCCTGAGGGTGCCCATTTACTCTTGCAAATGCGGACACGGGTACTCAACGGAGAGTTAGAACAAATTTTTCGGAATTGGCATCCAGGATTTCGGATAACGGGTGATGACAAACTCAAAAGGGCTGCTTAGCCTCCCCCGATTTTGCATGCTCTCCAACGATCACCAACTGCCCTTTAAAACGCTCTAAGAAAAGCCGTAAAAACACGATGCGTTATTGGAGTTGGTCTAAGGACGAGAAGTGCTTATGGAAATGTTTGGTTGGCTTGCGCGTTGAATAGGTTGAAAAGTGAATTCTCAACTTTGATGAGACCTTGGGTATAATGTACGAGAAAAAAAATGTATAATAGAATTTGATGAAAGTGAGAACAAACAGGTCAAAACAGAATCCTAATTATCTTTTTTGACAAAATGAGTCAAGAAAAGGTTGAAAAAAGAGGAAACACCATGAAAACTGGATATAAAACTCTCGCGGACCTAACACCAAGTAAGGACAAAATTGTTGCCATTATCGTCAATCAGCAGGAAGCTTTCTCTGGTTTGCTCTCTACAGGTTATAAAACAGCAGAGATTCAAAAAGCGTATCTAGTTATTTTTGTAACAGAAGAAGCTTTAAACAGTTGGTTACACATACCCGAAGAATACGACTCCGTACAAATAGTAATCGAATGCTTTTCAGATATCTCTTCTGTAGATAGCATACTCAAACATATTAAACGATTCCGCCCTATTCTGCTCGGACTACAGATGAATACTGACAGACAGGATACACAGTATCTTGCGGGTAAAAATCTTAACATCATCGTCCAGCAGGCCCCCTGTCCCATTTACGTTATCAAAAGCCCGTATGGATGGTCACTATCCAACAATCTCAAAGCTTTAGTACCATTCTGGGATGATACCAACACCCATTTCGCCATCGATACCCTCTTAGCGCTTAATCCGAACATTCAAATTACTGCCAGCATCGTTGCGCAACCTTTTGCCGCTCCAGACGACGTAAGTATGCAAGACGAAGATTTCTCTCTTCAAACAAGCAAATGGCACAAATACAAAGGCTTTACAACTAAAATATTAAGGGGAGACTCGGAAAACCAAGCTTTTCTGGAAGAAGCGAAAAATCATGATTTTATTGTCTTGGGTGCCAGCCGAGGAAATCTGATGGCACGAACTCTTTTCGGTGACTCCAGAAATAAGATTGTCAATCAGGTTGAAGGACCAGCCATCATACTCCGCGAATATCAAGGCAGGGCAGGAGCCACCATGTCACGCACCTGGACTGTATTCGATCGTCTACTGCCAAACCTGTCGAAAGAGGATCGAATTGAAGCATATCGGCAGATTCGACGGGGTGGGCGTCCAAGTCGGGATTTTTTTAGCATGATAATTTTATCTGCCGCCATTGCAAGTCTTGGTTTAATTCTTGACAGTGCCGCAGTAATTATTGGTGCCATGCTGGTAGCACCCTTGATGTCGGCAATAATTGGAATGGGAATGGCAATTATTCATGGTGATATTAAATTTCTGAAACTTACCACCACTGCTGTTCTCAAAGGGGCACTCTATGCAATTCTCACAGGTTTCATATTTGGATTAATCAATTTCCACGGGGAAGCCACCGCTCAGATGCTTCAAAGAACATCACCCTCAATCCTTGATCTTGTTGTTGCCATCATCTCCGGTGTTGCAGCGGCCTATGCCCTGTGCCGAAAAAACGTTTCCAGCTCTCTTCCTGGTGTGGCCATTGCTGTTGCCTTGGTACCTCCGTTAACAACCGTTGGTGTTTGTCTTTCCATAGGGTTTTGGTCTTTGTCATTTGGTGCCTTAAAGTTGTTTCTTAGCAATATGGTGGGAATCGTGTTTGCCAGTGCCCTGGTGTTCGCAAGCCTAGGTTTTAAACCCAATCTTGATAACACCAAAGATCAGAGGAAAATTACTGTCTTTCAGCGCTCTATCATTGCATCAGCCACGCTGGTTGTAGTGATGTTGCTATTACTTGTCACAAGAACAGTTGAAGAGGTAAGAGAAGCAAATTTCGATGATGACGTTCAAGAGGAACTTACCGCCTACTTGACGGACCTTGAGTTACCGGCAACTGTGGGTCGTTGGAGTATGACCGCAGCGAGTTCTGGAACTACAAAGTTCAATCTTCGATTGGAAGCAACACGACAACTTACAGATGCTGAAGTTGAGTCTTTGCGAACAAGGATGGAACATACTTTAGGTACTCCGGTTTCTTTAGATTTGGAACTCATTCCAATAACTAGGATAAGCAGTCAGTAACTACTTTGTTTTTCTATTGAAATCGACATATCTACCATAATATATCCGGGGTTGGCGTGGGTTTTAATAAAGTATATCCATATTTCCCAATACTGATAATGTGAGAGGGTCTGAGAAATTCATGAATCTCGATTCCAATCGTTTTGTGAGCAGAATTTTAAAAACTTGAATTTCCTGCCATCTTATCAAACAGTGGCTTAATCGATTTATCACTGTTTCATAACAGGTTCAGCTTGCGACCTTCAGGTAGGCTCAGAATATATTTCGGACCCTTGTTCCGACGCAGTGAAATCGTCGTAGCGGAACCGCACAAAGCCGCCCCGCGGAACTCAATCGTTAATATTGCCACAACCAAGATATGAAGAATTTTAATTAACCTCAAGTTTAACTTCCTACTGTCTAATCAATAAGTTTTCTCAAAAAACTAGCAACATAAAAAGGATTCTCTGCCCCTCTGAAAAGCAAGATTTTCCTGACAAGAATAATTACATTCCAGTCCCAGATGTTTCCAGACAATATTGAAAATGGAAACATCAATAATTTATGGTGCTACATTTGCTATGGTTTTCTGGGGAATTTTTGAATTATTCTACTTGCCAGATTTCTCCTTTTCGAATGGTTTTTTGGGCCAGTTCACTTACAAAAGATACAGGGAACATATTTAATTTCACTTTATCTTAAGTGTTTAATCTTGGCCTTTGCATTCTATAAAATGGCAATAATTGGAAAAAATGTGGAAAAAGGCGATACACTTTATGTCTATCTGACAAACACCAGTGGTAACCTGGATCCCATGCTTGGCGTACTAAAAAAAGCTGGAGATCCGGAGGTGATATATAAAGAGGTAGTGCAGAGTCTTGGCACTTCCGAGGAAAACATCGTAGAGACATTTTCTCGAATTGCGGATACGCATTTCATTGTATGGGATGATGATAACAGTAACGGCTATGACGCAAGCTTACAATTTAACATACCAGCAGATGGAACCTATGTCCTCCTGGCTGGAAGTATGGTTATTAATCAGTCTTTTGCAGACTTCAAACCGAGCTTTACTTTCGGATCGTATCGACTCTTACTGGGCCTGAATGCCCCTGGTGTTGCAGGGGGGACTGGTGACCCCAGTGGCCACTCGTTTGCTATTGTCGAGAGTAAATAGAACAAGCTATCTGTACTTGTACAGCATCTTGAGCTCGAGCTGACCGCAGACAAGCCTCTTAATTTCCACCAGCTGAGAACATTGCATTCAGGTGATTCCGTCTATGCTCGAATGGAGAGCAGAGACGGAGCGCCGTTTCCTCGTTTTTTCCTGGGTGATTTTGGTAGTAAGCCTTTGATCTTCGGTAAAACTGATGAGACAGTCGGGGTAGTGATGTTGACCTACCACAACAAGGAAGGTACCGCTGGCTTGAATCTTTATATTGATGGCAGCAGTATAAGCAGCACGACTGAAGTGGGAAAATATCACCTTGCCGTGGGTATCAATGCCCCGGAGGTTCTAAAAGACGAAGCCGCAGCGGGTGAGCTCCCGGTATTTGTGGAGACAAAAAATGTAAAAATCGGCATGTCAATCGACCAGATAGTTGATGTTGACCAGCAGAGTGAAACCTTTACCATTGTGGGTTCACTGCATAGGGTTTGGCAGGATCCCGCTTTGGCTTTCAGCCCTGATACCTGTAATTGTCCGATTAAAAGTATGGACCTCAATGCACTAATGGCTCTGGCAAATAAAAACGACATTTTTTTGCCTCTATTCACATTTTTCAATCAACAGGGCAATCGCTGGACACAGGATCAGGCTGTTTTTATCGACCCATTAGGCAAAACAACGTATCGTGAAAGGTTTACCGTCACCCTTCAGGCGCCAGACTTTGACTTTACTAACTATCCTTTTGACAGTCAGAAATTGAATGTTCACATAGATCTCTCCGTACCTACCCAGATATTTAGCTTCGAAGAGATTGAGAATCCAGTTACCCCCCTTGGCGATCAACTGGGTGAAGAGGAGTGGTTGCTTGATAAATTTGTTCAAGTAACCAACGAAGTACCCTATGCTAAGGATTTGAAAAATTCGCGTTTGACGACGACTTTGGAGATGAAACGGCATTTGATTTTTTATGTAGTTCGAATTTCTGTACCAATGATCTTGATTCTCTGTGTTTCCTGGATGATTTTTTTCTAAAAGATTACAGCAAACAATTCGACGTTGTTAGTGGTAACTTACTGGTATTCTTATCTTTTGATTTTATCATTTCAAATGATTTACCACGGTTGGGATATTTGACCTTACTAGATCGAATGATCATCACCAGTTTCGGCTGCGCCGCCCTGGTGGTTATTATCAGTGTCTTCCAGAAACGTCTTGTTGCCAAAGATCAGGTGAAATTGGCCACACGTATTGATAATCTTGTTTTGATCTTCTATCCAATGGTATTGGATTACTCTTCTTGCCATCGAATATTTTATTGTTACCTAAATCTTGCATACACAAAGTACAGAAAAAATGATTTATCACTGCAAATCAACATGTTGCATTCATAAGAATCACTTTAAAAACTCATCTTTGCATGAGTACAATTTTTCTGTTATTTGCTACCCTTCGGATTGACAATTCCACCGAATCTGCATTGTTATCGAAACTTTGGAGTATATTTATACGTCTTCAGCTTCGCTGCCTCGCATTTCCGGCAGGTAAGCGTAGACTCCGGACTAGTCAATTGCAAAATTTAGGTGTTCGTTCAAGATCTTGATTTCTGAGTCGGAACCTTTATGCCGACCGGGTAATCAGCCAAACGCCTGCACATATCAAAAGGATACCAGCCCACCGGGTAGCGTCAACGGTCTCATGAAAAAATACTTGTCCGGCGAAGGATGTGACGATGTAGCCGATAGAAAGAAGCGGATAGGCATAACTGACCTCAACTCTCGAAAGTACCAACAGCCAGACCCCAACGCTTACAACGTAGCACGTCAGGCCGACCAGTATATAGGGGTTTGCAGCTATAGCGAGGAGAACATTTCCGCAGTTTGCCAATTTGAATTCAAAATAGCCGACTTGACGCATTCCTTGCTTGAGAGCCAATTGGGCTGAGGCGTTGAGAAGCACACCAAAAACAATAAGAGGTAAGTATTTTGCCATAGTTATTCCTTTTTATTTACATTCTGTTTCCTGAGATTTGAGGCAACTTAGCATAATATTAGTTATTGAACCATGCTAAGCTTTCCGCACGTCCCGAAATATATATGCAGAAACAAAAATGCATATCCATGTTCTTTAAATTGGTCGAATAAGTCATGAAAAAATATGATTTTTTTTGTTGTAATATTCTGATAATGCTCGTGATGATGCTGTTACTCAGCGCATGCAGCTCCAAACCGAAAGGGCAGCTGATGTTGATGCCAGCACCAGATGTTTTCGATAGAGGTGATTGGGACCCTTTTACGGATCGCAACCCAATAGAAGATATCCCTTATGGTGGTATCCTCTATGCTACTGATCGCCAACCGGATCTTGAGGAAGGTGGGTTACCTGAATGACAGGGGGCATGTACTACGTCTAGGGGTGGCCCAAGTTACTCAAGGGAAAGAGGGTATGACTTGGGCAGAGGCTCGGAAGATCTCCCTGCTTAAGGATCGCCCGGAAGGGTATCCACTCAAAATAACTGGGATTACAGAGGATGGTGTCTTAGATCGGAGTACCAACTCGCTTACCGAGTTAACGGGGCCTGAGGATCAGCGCCATATCCCAGGTGGGAAATTTGCCGCTAAAATTAATGCCAAACTGCATATTTCGCAGCAAAAAGATGTTTTCATCTACGTGCACGGCTATAAAGTGGTGTTTGAAAACCCACTGCTGGTTGCCTCTGAACTATGGAATTTCCTTGGCTACGAAGGTTCTTTCATTGCTTTTTCCTGGCCATCCACACCTGATACCCTGGCATATTTTGCGGACTTAGAGACGGCTGCTCTTTCCGCGGGGAGTCTTCGAGTCCTGATCCAATATTTAGCTGAACAAACCGAGGCTCAACGGATTCACATCATCGGTTACAGTGCAGGAACACGGGTCGTAGCACAGGCTTTAGACCAATTGGCGCTTATACATTCAGGAATGGCTGATGCGGATGGATCAGAAAAATGGCGCATAGGGCAGGTCATTCTCACGGGTAGTGATATTTTGGCAACCTTGGCACTTGACCTCAAACCGGGGGACCGGGGATTGGAGCGGCTAAATGATAACCCAATTTGGAGCTTTTCTGAGAATTATGTGGGCAAGTTGCATACCGCAATAGAGAGGGAGGGATCTAAGCTGTGCCTGATTGACTGAATTTTCCCTGCCACGCAACTCTTGTAATTATGATAAAACAGGAGCAGAATCTAAAGAAGCGTATTGGCATATAACTAACACCCCTTTGAGAGGTGTTAGTTATATCATTTTACCTTCTTTCGGCTCATCGCTTCGATAAGTTCTTTTGCAGATACGTGATCAGGAGCAATTCTCAACACTTCTTCTGCTAACTTTTGAGCATGATCATTCATTCTAAAGTTTAAATATAGATTAACCAGTGTAACAAAATACTCATTCACATAAGGATCTTGGAGAACAGCCTTCCGTAGTGCAGTACCGCCTTCTTCCCAGCGTTTGAGCTTCAAGAGTGCAAGGCCTTGATTATAACGAACCCTGGCATATCCGGGCATTCCATCAGCTGCTTGACCAAGATAGCCAGCTGCTTCCTCGTAGTTCTTCATCTCCGACAGTAGAAGCCCGAGAGAGTAAGCCACTTCAAATAACTCTGGTTGTGCAGCAACAACTTCTTTAAGAAGAATCAGGGCCTGTTTGTTTTTGCCAGCGCTATTATACTCCATGGCCAGGTTTACTTTGGCTGGAAAAAACTGGCTATCTATTGCAATTGCTGCCAGGTAATATTCGACCGCTTTTTCTGGATTTCCAGTTTTTCTCTCAAGGTTGCCTAAATTATAACGCTGAGCTGCAAAATCAGCATTGTATTCCATGGCCTCACGGTAGGCAGACAGATTCGTAGCGAATTGTAGTCGATCATCCTCCCTGATCTTCTCAGGAGGCAACTGGGCAAGTGCTAATGCCGCCTCAATTCGTACCCCCTTTACCGGATCGTACAGTTTGGGGGCAATGAGTTTCAATTTGTCTTGTTCACTCGCCTGCTCCAGCAGGCGAAAAGCTGTTTGACGAATGAGAGATTCATCGCTTTGCAGAGCCATTCTGGCTGTGGACTCTCTTTTTTCACCGGGATAGTTTTCAAGTAAATTCAAAGCTGTTGCCCGAACAATTGCCGGCAGCAACCCGTCCTCAACCAACGCGATAAGATCTATGTCTGCTCCGGGTTTTCGTGCCCTACCGGCAGCTAGTATCTCACCATAGTGCGGTTTCAGATCCTCTCCGTACCACTTTCTATAGTGCTCAATGTTCCATTCCAGAGATTTATCTCCATGACAGTCTTTGGCTGAACAACCATTGGGTGTTCCAAGTTTCTTACTTATATCTGGCCGGGGAATACGTAGGCTGTGGTCGGGTCGATAATCTATACCCATATAATATTGTCCTGGCATATGACACTTCACACAGAGAGCCCCCTCATTTGGTTTTCCCTTAACCATTTTTTCGTGAAAATGATGGGTCGTACTATCGTATTCGGATGCCCTGTGACATTGCAAACAGAGATCGTTTTTTTCCTTGTGTGGTTTCAGTGAGTGTGGATCGTGACAGTCATTACACCGGACACCCTTTTGATACATTTTCGATTGGGTAAAGGAACCGTAAACATACACTTCCTCCTTGATCTGGCCATCTGCATGGTATAAATCTGCCGTGAGCAGCGACGGTACCATAAGGTCGAGCAGTTCTGTTTCAGTATGATCATTGTCCCCCAACTGGTACCGTCTTGAGTGACAGGGTGCACAGGCAATAATCTGTTTTTCTGAACTAAGAAAATCTTCGGGTTGAAGAAAACCATAGTTTCCTATTTGAGGTCTACCCAAGGCCGGCCTCTTAGCCCAACTCACATGTTTCGCAGCTGGTCCATGACAGGCTTCACAACCCACATTAATTTCAAACCACGTTGTTTTATAGCTCTCGCTTTCTATATCAAATCCTTTTTGTAGCTTTGTGGAATGACATTCAGCGCACATACCGTTCCAGGTCTGTGCTCCTTTTGTCCAATGTAACCAGTCTGTATGCCCAGCAATGTCATATGGTGGCAAACGGTACCATTGCTTCTTTTCAATATCCCAGGCAATAGTCAAACATTGCAGTCTCCCCCCAGGAAACGGTATAAGATACTGTTGCAAAGGATACACGCCGAAGGTGTGGGTGATGTTGAAGATACCGGGCTTTCCATCCGGTCCTTCAGTTTCCACCATAAACGTTGTATCTTCTTTAAAAAAACGGCTATTCTTCTTGGAATATGGGTCTACAAATGTGACATCATTAAAGTTCCCGAGAACGCTTTTTTCAGTGGCCTCTGCCATAGCCTTGTCATGGTCTGATCCCTGCCATTTTTGATATGCATCAGGGTGACACTCTTTACATGAAGCTGTACCCGCAAACTCAGCCTCATCCGTCAGGATCGGTGTGGAGGCACTGCTGCCTGCACGCCAGTTATAGATGAAAGGCGTTACAAGGATGATACAAAGTGCTGTAATTGCCAAAATTTCCCAGCAATTACCCGTCTTGCCACACCCCTCTTCTGTCTCTCTATGACCGGTATTTAATGACATATTAAACCTTCACCGATCTGGAGACTCCAGACTGTAGGTGTTTTTTTGCACTCGCTATATTGACTAGAACAGTTCCATTTTCAATTCGAACTTGATAACTATCCAAGCCCCTGGTAGCCGGTGGAGTCAGTACTTCACCATTGATATCAAAAGTTGATCCATGACATGGGCAGATGAATTGTTTCCTTGCCTCATCCCATGGCACAGCACACCCAAGATGAGTACATGTCCTGGAGAGTGCCAAAAAACTACCATCTGCAAGGCGGGCCAGATGAAACTGTCCTTTTGCAATAGCTGTAACTGAATTCACGGGGAACGTATCTACAGTACCGGCAGTAACAAATACCGTTTTGCTGTTCCGATTTTTATTGCCTTGCTGAGACTGAAGAATGGACTTTGTCAGCCAGCCAAACTCGACACATGCAAGTCCGCCAAGTACAATCCATAACCAATTCAGAAACTTCCTTCTGTTGCTGGGAGCTGAAGGTTCAGTTTTGCAACAGTGGCAATTGTTATCCATATCCATAGATTGTGACCAGAGTAGTTATAGGAAAAAAGTAAGCTGCATACCCGGTCCACGAAACCAAACACCAGATAGAGTTAAGCAGAGTAGAACGGTGAGCGAAAATATAAACCCTGCCATTACCGCCTCAGCCCTTGTATATTTTAGTCGTGTAGTAAGTAGACGGTAGGATAGATAATACACCAGCAGAAGAGCCAACGTGGGAAGTGCTCCTCTGGTCAGAGAATCTGTTGCACCGCTTTCAGTTGCAATCCTTAGTTTTTCGCTTAAAATTATGCTAATAACAGTACAACTGAATCCAGCAAGGCTCGTCCAGAAAGCCAGTATCTTTCCAGCTGAACCACCAAACCAGAACCCTTGCGGTAAGATTGAATCTTGCCAATAGGGAAGTATCAGCAGAGAAAGCAGTACCAGGCTAGGTACTACAAATATCACATATGTTGGATGGAGATGCATCAACAGTTCCTGAAAACCAAGAAAATACCAGGCCGCCTTCGCCGGATTCGGACTCATTGCAGGGTTAGCTTCTTCACCAAGAGGTGCATCCACAAGTGCAGAGAAAAGTAGTATAACCGCAATCAGTAGTAATCCCACTGCCGCTTCACGCACTATCAAATTTGGTGCCACCGGTGTGAGATTTGCGGTTGATTCTTTTGGACTTTCACGGCGAACCAGACCACCAGCTTTTCGGATCAACCAAAAATGGTAAACTAAGAACAGCACCAGGCAAAAAGGTAGTATCCCTGTATGGATCGCATAAAAGTTTGAAAGCGTTGCGCTACCAATCTCATTTCCACCTCGAAGAAGTTCAACAATTTCGTTTCCAACAAAAGGAATATAGCTCATCATACTTGTGAAAATAGTAACAGCCCAAAAAGCCAGCTGGTCCCACGGCAAGAGATAGCCGGAAAAATTGGCAAAGAGAATTACACCGAGCAGAAAAAGCCCCACATACCAGTTTCGCCTTCTTTCACCCCCTATCGCCCCTGTAAGAAAAACACGACAGCAATGGAGAAAGGTAACAACAACCAACAAATTACCTGACCAGAAATGGATGTTCCTCGTCCATCCGCTAAAGCTGTTTCCTACATACATATTTTTAACTGAGCCATATGTTTCATGAATGTTAGGAGAATAGGACAAGATCTGGAGGAGCCCGGTAACCATAAGGAGCCCGACAAGGGTTGCTGACATGCCACCAAGACCAAAACTCAGAGAAAAACGAAGAGTTTCTGTACTCACCTTTCTTGGGTGAACATGCAGCAGGAAACCACTGAAAAACTTCCTGCGACTACTACGTGCTAACTGAGCCATATTTTTTGTTTTACCTGATAGCGCATATTGATTCCTGAAGCCTTCTCGTTACATTGTAATGACTTCTGCATACTAGCCCCAATTTCTCTTTAAGCGCTTAACTGCTTGAGTTGTGGGCCTATCGCCCGTGAAAAGATATATTTAGCGGCACCTATCAGGTCTCAGAATTATCAAGACGTCAACTTGGCTATTCTGAGCTTCTTGCAGACTTAAATTCAAATTTTTTTATCCCAAAGATACACCTCAGCTGTCTGCTACACCACTAATATATTTTAATCGATATAGTAATCCTTTTTAGTGTTCGTTCGCTGCTTGACTCCTTCTATCATCAGGATTCGGATAAATTGATCGATAAACTCTTTGCTTTCCATGATCCTGCCATGATCCTCATCGTATCCAAATATCCGGTCGGCATCTCTTTGAGCCCTGTGATCAAGTTGACTGGATATTTCGACAGTACCATCGTTGTTATCTATGAAAAAACTGAAATTTCCTTTATAGAAGGGTGTTGAAAAGAATTGCCAAACATGATGTAAGGACAAGGACTTAATGCATAAAAACCTCTATAATGGAGGAAACGATGTCTTGGTGGTATTAGGGGAAATAATTGATTATCTATTTACCCCGCAGATAGTTCCCTGATTCCCCGATTATCCCATTCGATAACTTCTTCGGGGATATAATCCGATAACATAACCTGAACGATGTCATAAACACTTTGGTCGTTCAGGGCAGGGAGTTTTGTTTGTAGTCAGCGATGATTTAAGATTCAGGGACACCGGACCCGACCAGGAGCAGCTCCCTTTTTTCGACTCCATCATAAGAGGAATAGCATTATTTTTTATCACTCGAGCATGAGTCTGTGAACTTGCACCCATAATGCTGTAAATCTTCATTGGCTACTATATATCTTATCGATGCATCAAGGCATTTCCCGTCCGAATGATCTGTAATAAATGAAGTAGAAACTATGTCGCCAATCTCTACTCCAAGTTGATTAGTTCCTTTCATCCCAAAGCCTGATTTTGATATTTTTTTCTCGTACATTACACTCCAAGCCTCCTCAAAGTTGTGAGAACAAGATGCTCTCTTGCTCACAATTAAAATAATGAGTTACTTAAAAAAAGGACGCCTCTGCGTCATGAATAAATAGCGAACGAATTTTGTCCCAGAATTCCCCTCCGAGAACGAACAAACTAACCACGATCAGGATGTCACCACCAATTGCAAAAGGGAGCGGATAAGTCAACAAACCAGGAACCCACATAGATAAATATGGTGCCAACCAGCCAAATAGCAAAGGCAGACAAAACATCACGAGCCCGATGTTGTAACGACCACGACTAACCTTCCGAGGTGGACCATACTGCTTTAAAAACCCGAAAACCTGGTTTTTGATGAGGGCATAGCCCCTTTTTCCCATGACCGCGATGGCACAGACGCCAAGAACCTCAGCTCCCACCAGGAGTCCCCCAGAGACAGATGCGGTCATTTTCGTAGACAGGCCGAGCGTCGTCACCAGCGGAATGCCTGCAATCGGAAGTACAATACTTATGCCAAAGAGCGCCGCTCCTAACTTTATGCGCCAACCCGATGTTTGCATCTCCAATGAATCTGTATCGGCACTCATATCATTTCTCCACTATTGTCTGTATGTACCTATATACATCTGTCACAATCCACTGTAGATACGGATATTCAATGAGTGTCTTACTTCTGAAATACTGTCAGTTTTTAGCACTTTTTGAGAAGGGTTCGTACTTCACAATAGAATGACCATATCTACCAGAACTAGAAAGTTCATGAGGCTCTGAAAATTTGAGCCGATTCCTTTCCCAATTTTTTGTCTTAAGGATGAGCACAATCGGCCTCTCTTTCTTTGAATCAATAAGCTGCTGAATTTCAGCATATTTCAAAAAGCGAAATTTACCATCTGGTCTTGCCAAACCGTACTTCAATTCGCCCTGGCCTTTAAAAAGAAAGAGATCACTTCTCTTTAGATACCAGCATGCAGCTGCGACAGTTTCTGGATCTGAAATAACAATCGCATTATCGGGAATACTCTTGATGTTTTTTTCGAGAAAAATCCCTGGTGCTTTAACCACCAGAGTAAGATCTGGTAGTGCAATACAACTTGCTATCATCAGTAAAACTGGTGAGAGAGCGAGCAAAACCAGCTTTTTTTCTCCGTGCTTACATCGCAGTGCCATAAAACACAACACAACCATAAAAGCCAGGGAGCTTACAATGAGAGTCGGTTTCCATAAAGTATCGGAATAACGCAAGGAATCCGCACTGTACTTCCAGGTTGATTCGGGCATAGGAATAAGATCGGAGCCAAGAATTTGGGTTCCAATAATTGCTAAAAGGCCAACTGTGGCAAGAAAGGTAAAAATTGAGATGCCTAAACCAAGAAATTTCCTTGATCCATTTATAGAGCCATACAGACCAATCGCCGTAAGAATGGCCAGGGGAACAAAGCAGGGGAGAATATAGGTAGCCAGTTTTCCATTGGAGATGGAAAAAAAGAGAAGAGGAAAAACGACCCAACACACACACAAGCCGATTAATCGAACAAGTTTCTCCCCGCGATTACTCTCATTAAAGAGTCCTGAAAATGCCGCAGGAATCAGAAATATCCATGGCAGAAAAAGTGGTATAATGACTAAAAAATAATACCAGAACGACTCATGATGTTGGGCGTTGTCAGAGAAAAAGCGTTTTACGTGTTCATGCCAGAAGAAGAAGTTCCAAAATTCTGGGTCTCTCAAATGAATCATAATTGACCACGGTAGAGAAACCAACACAGCAGAGACGGCTGGCCAGCAGAGCATACGGATAATTTCTTTCCCCCGTCGCTGCCAGAGGAGATAAGGACTAACCGTTATAATCGGTACAACAAAAGCAAGAAAACCTTTGGTCATAAAGGCACAACCAACAAAGATACCCGCCATAAGGAGCAGGGCTTTTTCGCCAGAGGAACGACTCTGTTTTTCACTTGCGAGATAAAACGACACAACACTTGCTGTCAGGAAAAAATTTAATACATTATCCAGTACAGTGATAGTACCAATACCAAACATACCGAGGCTTGATAGAAAAATAAGCGGGGCTAAATAAACCCTGCTATCCTCCTTACCCAGCGTAGTTGCCAACAAAGTGTAAATGAGCAAGCCGACAAGACCTATTGAAGCAGCACAAGGGAGCCGTACAGCAAAGTTTGACTGGCCAAAAACTTGTTGGGACAGAGCGTGCACCCAATAGCCCATAACAGGTTTTTCATAGTATTTTAATCCATTAAGCTGAGGTACTACCCAGTCACCGGAGGCAATCATTTCTCTTGGTACTTCCGCATACCGTGATTCATCGGGTACCACCAAAGGACGAACCCCCAGGGGCGCAAGATAAACAAGGGTATAAAATAATAATAATATGAATATGTAGTGATGTTTTTGCATTAATTCTTACCTTCTCGAGTCTTTTGCAAGCCTACCCAGCCGTCTCTGCCTGGAACTTCTTCTTTGATGATTTCTGCGGTGGCTGTTTTGCAATTTTTGTCAATAAGCTCGCCTAACGGTTGAAACTGAATACCTTTTTTCGTAGCATCTACTAAAAAATCGGAAAACATTCCTTTGCAGGAAATACCTTCTACCTCAGCATGGATGGTTAACACATTCAAATTTCCAGGTCGGAACAGATTCAATATATATTCGTTATAGTTTTCAGCGGTAATGCCATTTTTGCCTACTACTTCGTCATAGGTGGGCAGGGTCGTCGGAATTTGATACTGGTCCATAACCTGCCCTTCTACTATCGGTTGAAACATGGAAAATCCACGACAGTCCGAATTGTAGAGCAGTTCAAAGGTCTCTTTTACTTTGAGTAAAGTATCTGTTGCTTTCCACGACGGGGCAGCCATGCAGCCTACTTTGCGGTCGATAATGGCCTCGAGGGAGCGCTTTCCCCGGTCAATACACCTGGCAATCTCTTTGTCACTCATCTTTTCTATACTGGTTTGTTCACGGTGATGGTCCCAGGCGTGCAGACCAATTTCATGTTCAATGGCTGCCAGCCGGATCTGCGGAGCTGCCTTATCGCCGATTAATGCTCCAGGCCAGAAGGTTCCCCTCAAAAGTATGTCGTACCCATAGAGACTGACCGCTTTACTGCGAAGCATTTTAAAAAGAAAGGATGGACGAAATAATCTCCAGAGGTGTCTCCCCATGTTGTCCGGGCCAACCGAAAAAAAGAAGGTGGCATGTATCCCATGTTTGGCAAGTATCGATACAAGATTGGGCACACCAATTTCTGTGCCCCTCATTGTATCAACATCTATGCGCAGCCCGGCTGATAGAGTCTCTGCCACCACTAAATATCCTCTCCCTGATCGTGCCGTAGAAAATAATCTAGGGTTTTTTCAATGGATTCGGTAAATGGAACAGTCGGCGTCCAGTTTAAGAACTTGTTGGCAAGTTTGATAGAAGGCCTGCGATACTGCACATCCTGATAACCTGCACCATAAAAGGCTCGACTCTCAATAGTATCTATACCTGCAAGAGGCGGAAATTTATGGCGAAGAGGGTGTTGCTTAAATTTTTCTGTCAGTATCTGAGCAAGTTCACTAATACTCGCCTCGTTATCCGGATTTCCTATATTGAATATCTTGCCGTTGCAACAGTCATTTTCATTTTCTATGATTCGAAACAGACACTCAACACCGTCCACAACATCAGTGAAACAACGCTTCTGGTTTCCACCATCAACCAACTGTATGGGGGTTCCCTCAACTAAATTCAGTATGAGCTGGGTGATAACTCTTGAGCTGCCAATCCTGGCTGACTCTAGACTGTCAAGGCGTGGTCCGACCCAGTTGAAGGGTCTGAACAGAGTAAATTGAAGTCCCTTGGTTGCTCCATAGGCCCAAATGACCCGATCGAGTAATTGCTTGCTGCATGAATAAATCCAGCGCTGTTTATGTATGGGCCCAAGAACACAATTAGACCGGTTCTCATCAAACACATCATCAGTACACATACCATACACTTCAGATGTTGATGGGAAGAGCACCCTTTTGTTATATTTTGCACAATAGCGGATAACGCGCAGATTTTCCTCAAAATCAAGTTCAAAAACCTTTAACGGATTTTTGACATATTCAGCAGGAGTCGCAATAGCAACAAGGGGGAGGACAATGTCACATTTTTTCACATGGTGTTCAATCCATTCTCTGTGGATCGATATATCCCCTTCACTGAAATGAAAATCAGGATGTTGTCGCACCCGGCTGATTGCATCGGAAGACAGATCCATGCCATGAACGACATAACGTTTCGAGTCAAGGAGTCTTTCACTCAAATGATTGCCGATAAAGCCGTTGACTCCGAGAATGAGAACATGTTTCTTGCGGTGAAGCTCTCGAACCAGATCTTTTCTCGGGCCAAAAACCATATTCCCGGCCATGTTCATTTCTTGAGCGAGTTGAGCGCCACCTATCAAAGGACCTCCTTCAGACTGTCCAACATCGACCTGAAGAGCGTCCTCGAGGCAGTTAATGACAAGTGGATCAGTGGATAAAATTGTACCCGCTTTTTCATTCGCTTGTCCCCGCACAATTTGTACCTGCCAAATAAAACATTTCCGATTTCCAAGGAAGGTGAACGCCCCCGGATATGGTCGGGTAACGGCACGCACCAGATTTCGAATAGTGGTAGCACTCTGCTGCCATTCGATCTGCCCGTCTGCTGGTGTACGTCCGCCAAAATAAGTAGAATCTGCATGGTCCTGCGGGTGGCTCTTAAGAGTATTATCAAGAATCGCCGGCAAGGTGCTCTGCAGCACTTTCTTACTTGCTCGATTGAGCTTGCCATGAAGATCTAAGGCAGTATCAGCATCAGCGATTTCGACAGGTATCTGCCCGAGGATATCACCGGCATCTGGTTTCTCCAGCATATAATGCAGAGTTACTCCGGTTTCTTTCTCTCCGTGAAGTATTGCCCAGTTGACAGGACAGCGTCCCCGGTACTTTGGCAGCAGTGAGCCGTGCAGGTTTATGCAGCCGTATTTCGGCATATCAAGAATCTCTTGTCGCACCATGTTTCGATAGTAAAAAGAGAAAATGATATCCGGCTGTAGTTCTCGAATTTTTTCAACCCAGATCGGATGATTAATGTCTTCCGGAGCGTATACCTGAAGTCCGTGGGAGACAGCAGTTTCAGCAACGGACGAAAACCAAAGATTCTCTTCCGGGTTATCGTTGTGGGTAAAAACAGCCTGAATATCAAAACCGTGCTCTATGAGCTGCTGTATGCCTGTACATCCTATATCGTGGTAGGCGAGAACAATTGCTTTCATAAAAGTAACATAACCTTTTTAATATATTGATATTTTAACATAACATAACATTTCAATGAAACGTATTAGGGGAAAATCATAAGCTGATCATTTTGATAAAGATGTCGCAGATTCAAATGTTTTAACTTCCTGGACAAAAAATCGTGGACGGCTACGCACATCGTTATAAATTCTGCCAATATATTCCCCAAGTATTCCAAGGCCCATAAACTGTGCACCTACAAAGAAAAAAAGCGGAACAAACAGGGTGAATATACCATCAGCAGCCCAAGCGCTTCCGAGAAGGATTCTGGCCACCAGCAATATGATTGCAAATGCAAAACCTGCTATCGCCATAGCCGCACCAATAATTGAAAGAATTTTTAAGGGAAAGGTGGACATGGATGTAAGTAGATCGAATTGCAGGGCAATGAGTTTGAAAACACCGTATTTTGAGTCGCCACTGCGCCTTTCATCGTGGCTGACTTCGATTTCAGTTGTGTTGCGGGCAAAGGAATTCGCCAGGATCGGGATAAAGGTTGAATGTTCATGACACTCAAGCATCGCTTTCACCACCGGTTTCCTGTAGGCTCGGAGCATACAGCCATAGTCACTCATCATAACCCCGGTTACGTGCCTGACTGCACGATTAACCATAGCGGAAGCCGTCCGTCGAAAGAGGGAATCATTTCGAATTTTCCGGAACGTACCAACCACATCGTAGCCTTTTTCAATTTCATCGATAAGCCTTGGTATCTCTTCAGGTGGGTTCTGCAGATCACCATCAATTGTAATTACAACATGACCCTGACTCTGCTCAAACCCTGCGAATACTGCGGCGTGCTGGCCGTAATTCCGGTTGAGAAAAACACCTATTACTTCTCTGTTGGTGGCTGTTGCTTCTCCAATGATCGAGGCCGAGTCATCACTGCTCCCATCATCGACGAGAATTACTTCAAAAGCATAGTCGGTCGTCTGGCAGGCCTTGAGCGTTCTGTCGATGAGTTCTACAAGATTTCCTTCTTCGTTAAAAATAGGTATTACAATGGAAATAAGGTCGCCTATCATGAGAGCACCCTCCTGATTGCAGCAACAACCCCATCAACATCAGTTACGGTCATGTCCGGAAAAAGAGGCAAGGAAAGAATTCTCTCAGAATTCCACTCTGTATTGGCTAAGGTTCCCTTTTCGATGATACAGTGTTCCCGGTAATATTTTTGTTGGTGAACAGCCCGAAAGTGCAGGCCGGTCCCGACATTTTCCTCCTGAAGCCTGACCAAAAAATCTTCTCTGCTCATTGCCACTTTATCAACATCAAGTCGTACAACAAAAAGATGCCAGGAGTGTTTGTGGGGGATTGCTGGAAAAGACAAAGGGAGTATCCCCTCAATATCGCGGAACTTCTCCAGATACCTTTCAGCAAGGGCTTGCCTTTTGTCAATAAAACCCTCGAGTCGTTGTAACTGCCCGAGACCAATTGCCGCAGCCATATCGGTAAGGTTATATTTATATCCTGGTTCGAGCACTTCCGCCTGCCTGGATCTGCCCTGTTGTTTTCGGTCAAATGCATCGACTCCAAGACCATGAAATTTTAAGCGTCGTATACTGTCGAGGAGTTCCACATCACCTGAGACAACCATCCCGCCTTCGCCGGTGGTTATATTTTTTGTGGGATGAAAAGAAAAGATAGCCGTTCCCTCTCCGCCGACTCGTTTACCATAATATTCCGTACCAGCCGCATGGGCTGCATCTTCCACCACTGGAATATTCTTTTGTTGACCAAGTTCTCTTATGGGCTGCATGTCAACAGGTGAACCCGCAAAGTGAACAGGGATGATGAGTTTTGTGCGTTCAGTAATACAGGCTGCAATGTGCTCAACATCAACCATAAGTGTATCTTTATCGATATCAGCAAAAACTGGAGTTGCTCCGGCAAGAGTTATTAAATTAACCGTCGACACCCAGGTCATGGAGGGCGTTATAACCTCATCGCCTGGTCCAATACCGTAGTATTTGAGGACAAGATGCATACCTGCCGTTGCCGAGGCAAGAGCTACCGCACCATCAGCGCCGCAGTACGCACAAAATCGTTTTTCAAACTCAGCACAGTTGCTGCCGGTGGTAATCCAACCACTCTCAAGAACCTGGGTGACTGCGTCAATCTCTTCCCTGCTGATGCTTGGCCGGGAAAAAGGTAAAAATGTTTTTAGCATAGAAATGTCCTAATAAATTCTGAGAAACTTATTGTATTACAGCTCATCTGGATAATTTAATCGACAAGACGTGGAGATTGAGCATCGCTACTCACAAGCTCAACCATCATTGGGAAGGTGTGGGTGGTCCACTACTATCAGTACCACTTTATTTCAGTGCTGGTCCTTTAATCCCCACTATCACTCTCTTCAGGATGTAATCTTCAGATAGCAAACGTAGATAGACCTTCGAGACGCTCAGGCCCCTACGGGGCGTTTGGGCCTGAGCGAGAATACCTCAATTTTGAACCAATTGCAAATTCTCAGACAACCTCCTATCATTTATGAAAAGCAGAAAATCTCCACATCGATCAGAAGGGTTGACCAAACATCACCCAGCCGGCAGAGCCTTCATCTGAGACGGCATAATCGAACCTGACAACACCACCAGCGAGCATTGCCCTGAAACCGAAACCGATATCACCCTTCCAGTCGGAAAACAAATCGGAGTATTCGTCTGCTACCCGACCACCCTCTACAAAACCGACCAGCTGCATCCAATCCATCTTTAACCAACGTAACCAGGATGTTTCACCAATGGGATTCCATTCAGGAGTAAAGCGATATTCTGCTGTGGTATAAATAACAGATCTATCATTAAATCTATTCGTTGGATATGCCCGAAACCGATAAAACCCACCAAGTCTGGCACCAGCCAGATAAGGGGGATCATGAGAAACCTCCTCCCGACCATCGGCGTTAGTTGTTGTCTCCCAGGATGGTGAACTACCAGTCCACAAATTAAGGGCTACTACCTGCTGCCTGGCGAGGTCATTTGCTCCAAGGGAAAAATATTTGCTCCCCTCAAACTCCAAAAAAGTCCAGGTTTCAGGTGATTCCATCCAGCCAAAATCATGGGTAATTGACAGGTACTGGCTGCTGCCTTCAGATGGATTGGTATAAAAATCAGTATTGTTATATAAGAGACCAAGCTCAAGGGGGTGCATGGTTCCATCTAAATCGCCTTCATCTGTCTCAAATTCCTGATAGCGGTTGAAATTCTTCAGCACTACTACAGTCGCACCACTAGTCAGTGGATTCCACTCTTTTCCTCCTGCAGCACCAGAAACAAGCATCCCTCGCTTGAGCTTGTAATTGGCCATTCCATCATTTTTCATCCCGCCAATCGGCAGAACATATTCGACCTTCATCTCCCACCAATTATCCACACCGCTGGTTTCGAGGTAGTCATCTTTATCCGAGTCATTTGACC
Source organism: Desulforhopalus sp. (assembly GCA_047622095.1). Classification (GTDB taxonomy): domain Bacteria; phylum Desulfobacterota; class Desulfobulbia; order Desulfobulbales; family Desulfocapsaceae; genus Desulforhopalus_A. Next base: position 59,702 of record JBLHNU010000019.1, on the reverse strand, counting down.
CCGGGGAACCGTCCTGCCCCTTTAAACCCGGAATGGAATAAGCGCGCTGACGAGGATAATCTCCAGCTGACCCCAGAATACTAAAAAAGAACCTGTTGGTAGCAGGGAGCTTATAATCCCAAAGCCCAAGGACAACACCAACAGCGTCATCGGCACTCCCCCAGGCTGATGCGGCAACCAGCAGCTGGTCCTGACCATAACCTTTTGCCAGAGCTCCCACCCCAAGAGTTGTGCCCATTGATTCCGATGGAAAGGCGTAAGGAAGAACTAAAGTTTCCTTTCCATCCTTGAGGTTTTCCTCCCGATTTGTAGTAAATTTTAGACTTGCACTGGGCTTTGCATAACTTTCTGACACCCCGGTAACAAAAAAAAGTGCAGCAAGTAAACCCACACACATTGTCGTACCACTGATTCGATTCATAACTCCCCCAAAGTAAGTTATAAGGCACCTTAAACGTCAACTATTCCTTTACAGCGCTCGCCTTTGATGACTTTTCCCGATTCCCTACAATAAGCTTATAGGCCACATAATACTTATAGATATTGCTCACATACTGTACTGTCTCGCGGCCGATTCGTTTGGCTGCGACAATTTCAACATTTCGAAACCAGATGTTAGGATCAAGCCCCATTCTCGCAGCCTCAGCTCTAAGTTTAGCAACCTTAGCTGGCCCTGCATTATAGGAGGCAAAAGAAAAAAGTCCCTTATTGACCGTATCCATTTTTTCATCAGCAAAATAGCGATCCATCATAAAACGTAGATACTTGGTGCCCGCGTGTATGTTTGCGTCGATTTTATCGATATCAGGAATGTTTACATTTTTATCCCTGGCTGTAGAGGGGAGTATCTGCATGGCCCCTATTGCCCCTGCATGACTTTTCTTAGTCTGATCAATTCCGGATTCCTGGTACGAAAGCGCTGCAATCATGAGCCAATCGAAGTCATAATCTTTACCATATTTTTTGAATATTTCAATTGTTTGATTAAATCGTTTTATTTCAGCATCGCTGAGAGCATTTTTCACGTATTTGGTGTTCTGCAGATATCGTTTGAAGAGAATATTACCCATCAGGGTGCCCTTCTTATTCTTCTTCACAAAGCTATTGACGACCTTTTTTAGCTGGGGTGAATTTTTTCGCATGGCCCACGCGATACTCCCCCCACTGTTTACCTTGATGTCGCTATGAATTTTTATATTCTTGAAAATCTGGCCCCAGAAGGCTGCCTTGTGACTATCAACAACCACCATTGGCATCAGCCCTCCATTAACCATTTCAAGGAGATCCTCGTCCTCCAGATTTTCGTCAGCTGGAATCAAGATAATGACATCCTTATTTTCCTTACTCAGCTTTGCGTTAAGTGAACGTAAGCTCTCGTAATAACTGCTCGACTTTCTAACATGGATTGTTTTACCGGAGAGATCGCTGACACTCAAAAGCTTGGCGGCGTTACCAGCTGTTACCACAATTTCGTCTACACCACTTAAAAAAGGATCGGAAAAATCGACTATTTTTTGTCTCTCCTTTGTAATAGTCAGATTCCCCACTGCCAAATCTCCTAAACCAGCCTGCAGGTTTGGGAGCAATTTGTCGCGGGCTGTTGGGATGATAAGCACGTGAGTTTTGAGGTGTTTATCCTTTTGTTTTTTATTTAACTCCTTCTCAAACTCTTTAAGCAGGTCATGGCTCGCTCCTTTTGCCGTACCCCTGTCAAGAAAATAAAACGTCTTGCTATACGGAACCAGTGCCCTGACAACTCGTACTTTAGCCATCTCCCCAAAATCACCGGTGAACTGTTTTGTTGCCCATGCATCAGGTTCTACCCCGGGGTCAGTAGCTGTAGCCGCTCCTCCCTGTAAAAGTATCAACAGGATCAATAGAAAAGGGATAGATATTCGTATAATCATAATATATCCAAATAATTAGAATGGCAATCGTCAACTTGAGAAACAGCGAGTCACTTATATAAAAAGTGTCTTATTTTTGGTAAACTTCAAAGCTGATGCACGCATTAGAACACATACGGCCGACAGGATTACTTACGTCGTCCCAAACTTTTTTCTGTGCTAGATGGTTTTCGTAAATGTTTTTGTGTTGATAATCTCCTCGCAGATAATCTCAACTTTGGTGGAATTGTTCTTTGGTTGAGGTTAGCAGTGGCACCACAAGCTATTTACTTTGTGGTGAATCTGCTCATGTAAATATAAAAAGCCCGTCGCACAGTGTGTAACGGGCTTTAGTATTAGGTCATATCATAACATCAGTTCAAACCTACTTTCATGCCATTTAGTTTCCCGCATTCCCAGCTGATTTCATAGCAGACAGAGCATCGTCAACATTGAATTTTGAAGGCTTCTGTCGCGGTGGAAATTCCTTGAAGGTTGCAATATACTCACCAACAAAGGTTTGTGCCGGAACCATAGCAAAGACCCGCTTAATCCACCATCTGTTGTAATTATTGGAGTCGGTGTCGGCACGCTCAAAGGGATCCGTGCGCAGGTTGAAGAGTTTCGGAACACGCAGTGGTATAAACGGTTCGGCCCATACCATAAATTTGCTCGCGCGTTGTTCCTGAAATACCAGTTTCCATTTATTATACCGCAATGCGACCAGACCGCCACCATCGTTCCAGTAGAAAAATTCGTTGCGAGGCCATTCTTTATCAGTGTCACTTAAGTTTGGCAGGAGGTTGTAGCCGTCCAGATATACTTTGAACTCTTTGCTGTCAAGTTTGGTACCAGCTTTAAGATTCTCTTTAATTTCATTATTTCCAGCTGCTGCAACGAGAGTGGGCACCCAGTCAAGTGCTGAAGTGATGTCGTTAACAATCTTGCCGCCTTTGATTTTTGCAGGCCAACGTGCGAGCATCGGAACTCGGTAACCGCCCTCCCAGTTGGTGTTTTTCTCGCCGCGGAATGGAGAAAGACCGCCGTCTGGCCATTCGTTGTAATGGGGGCCGTTGTCAGCAGTGTACAGTACAATCGTGTTTTCATTGACCCCGAGTTCTTCCAGAAGGTCTAGGAGCTGGCCCACATGGCCGTCATGCTCTACCATGCCGTCTGCGAAGATACCCAGACCTGTAACGCCTGAACTTTCTTGTTTCAGGTGGGTGTAGAAATGCATGCGTGAGGTGTTAACCCAGGCGAACCAAGGATTCTTCTCCTTGGTATTGGTCTTGATAAAATCTATGGCGCGACCAACAAACTCATCGTCAGCGGTTTCCATCCGCTTTTTAGTCAGTGGACCAGTGTCTTTGCAAACCTGCTTGCCAACCTTACCGAAACGTGGGTCCTCAGTTGGGTCGTCTTTGTCTGATGCTTTGCAATCAAGCACACCTCGGGGGCCGAACTCCGCAAGAAATGCTGGGTCTTTAGGATAATCCGGATTCTCGGGTTCTTCCTCTGCATTGAGGTGATAGAGATTGCCATAGAACTCATCGAAACCGTGTACCGTCGGCAGGAATTCGTTACGGTCACCCAGATGGTTCTTGCCGAATTGACCGGTGGCATAACCGAGTGGCTTTAACATTTCAGCCAGAGTCGGGTCTTCTTTTTGCAAGCCGATTGTGGCACCAGGGAAACCAACCTTGGCCAGGCCTGTTCGGATAGGTGACTGACCCGTAATAAAGGCAGATCGGCCTGCGGTACAACTTTGTTCAGCATAATAATCTGTAAATAAAACACCCTCATTGCCAATACGATCAATGTTGGGGGTATGATATCCCGCCATTCCACGACTGTAGGCACTGAGATTGGTAATTCCAACGTCATCGGACATGATAACGAGGATGTTGGGTTTTTCCTGAGCCGCCTGAATAGACGCTGATAACCCGATTACCAGGGCCATCGCACCTATGGAGATCAGATATTTACAATGTGTTTTTTGTTTCATACATTTTCCTCCTATTAAATTATTGAAGTTCGAAGATTCTAGCTATTCTTCGCCTACGAAACCATTGGTAAAACGATTTTTTATTTCCCTAAAGTAATGTCCTCAACGTCCTGTGCTTTCTTCTGATCAAGAAGGATGTAAAATATAGTACCCCCTACCGTAGTAAAATCTATTGTGGCTAAGTAAAATTTCCGCACCCAGCTGTTGTATTGAGTATGATAGTAGAGAACGTTGTTCTTAGTGTCCCATGCCGTTGTCCACAGCGGCTAGGTATTTCCACTTATATCTCAATCTGATAATTGTAACTCACGTAAAATTTAAATATTAACTCACAGGAAGATACATCGTTTCTTGCTCTTCCTGGAGCCACTTTAATCGCCTCGGGTAAGTCTAGGTGATTTCATACTAATTCCACCATTTCAGCGAGGAAATAAAAACTGCAATGTCCAGGCAAACGACCAATCCGGAGCACCGTCCGGCTTTTCAACATTGTAATAAGCCTCAAGTTTTGTGTTCATTTTCTGGCTACCAATTTCAAACATTTTTCCAAAACCACCGCCGAGTGGTACCGTCCATTGATTACCTGATTTTGCCTCCCAGTTAGCAGTAACAATCATATCTGAAATCAAATACCAGCCATCATCCAGATTATAGTTGACGAATGGTTCAAGAAGCATCTGACTGACGTTGTTTCGATCGGAGTCACCAGCATAAGACCAGAGCTGCCTGCCAAGGAGCCCTAAAGTCCAGGGTTTTGGCTGCACAAGAATTACAGCGGTAGGTCCTGCACTCCACTTGCCGCTGCCAAGTTGATCATCTGTGGCAGTGTCCATCATGATTGATGGTCCAACGCCCCAAATCACCTTCCCTGGTTCGGCAGGAGAAAGGAAGACAGAGTAATTGATATCGCCAAGTCCTGTAGCACCATCGCCTTGTATTGGGTTTGGAATCTCTGGAGTCCCAGTCACCATTCCCGGAGTATCGATAAGGGGCATAATCACACGATTAATCAGGTTCCAATCTCCTATGGTTACGGGAATCACCGGCTGAATATTGAGAAAACTTGCCTCACCATTCTCAGCTCCATAGTCAAAGCTGAATTTGAATGGCAAACTGTACATTGCTCCTACGGGGTTTTGGGTCTTAGCTGCTAAATCGTCGCCTCCAGCCCCTTGATCTTTACCCTGAACAGACGTGGCACCCGCCAAAATCAACAGGCCAACTAATAGTACGCTTATTCTTTTCCTATACATCCTGTCCCTCCTCCTCAAATGAAAATGTTTTCATATGCAAAAGTTTTCCAAGAATACTAATCGCGCCAAGCATCGATCGAAACGCATTTTGCGTATAGTAGTCTTCTAAAGATTGACTGTTTTCCCAATGCTCTCTCCAGAGAAAAATATCTGGCGCATTTACCCGTTCAAAAAGCTCAATTTTAGTGCGATCAATAAACGGGGCTCCTGTTGATTTCAGCAGGTCAAACAGCTGAAGGAATTCTGTTCTTTTCTCTGTACGGATTTCGACCAATAGCTCTAGCCCAACCATAAGTCCTCCTTTAAAAGAAATAGTTAGCTTATTGGTTTGTTATTCAATTAACGGACCAAGGCTTAACAAAAAACAGCACTGCATTTAAGATACTGGTATTATAGGAATTATATGGATTATTCAGCCGTCGCAGACCATGGCGGAGTTTCGAAATATCACGAATGCGCGATATTTCGAAACCATAATTAGCACATTCTGTGGGAAAGAGAGGGTAATTTAGATCCTTTCCAATTTAAGTTTTTTAATCCGTTAACGGAGGGTTGAAGGGTTCATGTCAAGAAGACGAGCAGCACCTTTTGCACCACTTATTTGCCAGTCAGTTTTTTCAAGGGTACGCTGAATATGTTGACGCTTAACTTCTTCAAGCGGCAGAACTGCAATTTCTTGGGTTGGGTTCTCCTGCACCACTTCCCGTGCAGGCTGTAACACATTTTCTTATAGTAGCACATTGGAAAATGGGTGACAAAAGTTCTCCATAGAATGCTAGGAGTAACAGGAATAGTGTAAATCAAATGCCGATTTGAACAAACCTGATCTTGCCATTGGCTATGGTGACGCTTTGTTGTAGCGGTAGCGGAGGCAATCGACCAGACCCCTTGCTATAAAATGGGAAGTGGAATATTAATTGTAAGTCTTGTAATGTCTGATACTAGATAAAGTCTTATGAAGGATCTCGGCCAAATTTCAATTACACCCGTATATCAATTGACCTGTGTCTCTATCCATACCTGATTGGTTGCGATATCGACGTTGAATATAACATTAATTTCTTTTATGTTTAGTTCTGGTTCTACTTGGTCTTTCACGAATCGGTTTGTCCTATTATTAAACCTCTTACCACTATTCAGGCAAAAGAAAACCCCTTACCAATAAAGGCAAGGGGTTTTTACATATTACACTATATCTAAGTATCTTAGAACTTATAGATGACCGATGCTACGATATTATGAGATTCGAGGTCTTTAAGTTCATAACCAACAAGATCAACGTTATCAAACACTAGATATTCATAACCAAGATCAACAACCCAATTTTCGGTGATGTCATAGAAAGCACCAAATCCAATTTTCCATGCAAGACCACTATCATCAGCACCACCACTATAGAGGGATGCATCAACATCACCCCAACCAATACCACCAACACCATACATACCGAAACTATCGGCTACCATAAAGTCAACGATACCATTCACCAGAAAGGCGTTGTAAGCTATATTGCTATTAGTGATGTTCTCTTTACCGATACTACTGACGTTGATGTTTTCGGCATCATTCTTCTGGTACAACCACTCACCCTCAATCCTGAACATTTGGCCAAAATCATAACCCACTGCGAGTTTGTAACCTAAATCCGAATCAAGGGATACACTAAGGTTAGTCCCGTTAATAGTAGCATCTACAGGGCTGGTATATGCCAACCCACCCTTTAGATAAAAACCCTCAGAATCCCCTGAGGCAACGGCCATGCCAGAACTCATCATCAAAACCATCACGATTGCACAAATCTTCGTTCTCATAGTTATCTCCTGGATATTTATTGGTCTCATGATTTCGATATGAACCATGATTTAGAACACTATCATAACCATTATCCTGATGGTGCGGTATAAAAAAACCACACCCCCCCCAGAAAAAAGATGTTTTCTGTTTCTTTAACATACTAGATCAATGACTTACCGCACACACCTCAGATTTCACAAATCGTCACTGTTTCCCCAGGTGGTGTTAGGGTTTTGCAGATTTCTATATCTACCTTACTGTTTCTAGGTGGTTCAGTTTTCATCAATCAGACCTATTACTTACATGCCTAACACAATGGCTCAGGTCACTTAAGCCCTCTTGTCCAGTCCTGAAAACTACTCAATGAGTATACAGGGAAGTATTGGGTGTAATTGCACCCATATTTGTTCATTATGGATCTTCTTTATCCTTTTGCTCGTTGGTTAATATTATATACCCGCCAAAGGACCGATCTGCGCAAAGCTGAGGGCGGCAAGTATGCATTACGTTTATCCAGAACAAAGCCTAGAAATCCGGCTGCTGTTGGCGAGAAGTCAACCTTGCTCGCCTGGTGAAAAAAACCGTTGGGTCAGGGGGGCGCACTTTCATCCTTGATATAAAATGTTTCTCTTCTAACAATTTCACCCATGACATCGATTGCACCCATTAGGGATCTAAACTTATTGCTCAAATAATAATTGGCCAGAGATTCTTCATCGGCCCAATGTTCAAGCCAGAGAATAGTGTTGACTTCCGTCACCATCTCAAAAAGTTCCAGCTCAATGCATTTGTCTTCCGTTTGCCCTAGCTTTGTCAGCATGTCAAATGCCTGGAGAAATTCGACCCTTTTCTCTGGACGGATTCTAATTAAGATTTCAAGTCCAACCATAACTCCCCTCTAATAAAGGTTTCTCACACACAGGTGGACTAGCAACAAGTGGGCCATTCTCTACGTGGAAGATTGACAGAAATTAACTGGCTGGAAATGCAGAATAATTAAGATCTAATAGCCGGATGATCGAAACGAGCACGATGTGAGATTTCACAGATCCGCGGTATTTCGCGTTGAAATATAACGATTTGGAGAAGAGGGTGATTAAGAGTTGAGAGAAGAGGTAGAAGATTCAGGGTTTTTGCAAACCATGTTTTTTCATCCGGGAGCGAAGGGTTGAAGGGTTCATTTTGAGAATTTGGGCAGCTCCGCTCAAGCCGTTTATCTGCCAATTAGAGTGTTGGAGAGTTCGGAGGATATGTTGGCGCTCGACTTCTTCCATGGGCAGGATTTCGGTTTCATGTGACGTGTTGTTGACGTCGTTCATCCTGGTGGGTTTGAGTGCATCCGGAAGAATCAGGGTTGATCCGCTACAGGTGATCACAGCCCTTTCAAGGATATTGCGAAGCTCACGGACATTACCCGGCCAGTGATAGCCTGTAAGAGTCTCCATGATCAGTACTGGCACCTCCACAACATTTCTGCCGAATTGCTTATTGAATAATGCAATGAAATGCTTGACCAGCAGGGGAATATCTTCCTTCCTGTTTCGCAGAGGCGGAAGGGTTACCGGATAGATATTGAGGCGATAATAGAGGTCGGCCCGAAAACGGCCTTCAGCAACTTCAACGCTTAAATTACGGTTTGTCGCAGAAATCACCCTGACATCAACCTCAATGGTCTGTGAGCCGCCGACTCGTTCTATTTCCCTTTCCTGCAGGACATTAAGCAGTTTTGCCTGGGCATCGAGAGGCATTTCGCTGATTTCGTCAAGAAAAATCGTTCCCCCGGCAGCAAGTTCAAACTTTCCACGCCGAAGTTTGTCGGCATTGGTGAACGATCCCGGCTCATGCCCGAACAGTTCGCTTTCAACGAGGTTTGCAGGAATAGCTGCACAATTGACCCGGATAAACGGTTTGCGATTGCGGTTACTTGCCTGGCGAATGGCCTGGGCAATCAACTCCTTGCCGGTCCCCGTTTCACCCATTATCAAGACAGTGGCATCAGTATCGGCAACCTGCTGCACCTTGCTTAAAACATAGAGAAGCCCGTTGCTCTCGCCTACGATTTCTTTAAAGCCGTTTTCGGCACCGATCATTTCCTTAAGAGAGAAGTTTTCCTCCTCAAGTTTTTCCTTTAACACTTTAAGTTCTAAAATGGCGAGATCTCTGGCCTCTTCAGCATGTTCTTGGCCCGTGATGTCTTTACCGATGCTCATTATCCCGGTTGGCAGGTTTCCGGATTTCGGCAGCAAGACGCTTGACCATTGTATTTTAAGATGTTCACCAGATTTGGTGAGGACGGGGGTAATGCGTTCACTTAAAATAGTGGCTTTTTCGCTGATAATTTCTTCTAGCCGTACTGCTATTGCCTCGCGGTTTTTTTCTGGAAGGACGTTGACAAAGGGTTGATTGAGGATGTCGCTTCCATCATAACCCGTCAATTGCTGGAAATATGGGTTTACGTACGAAACAGTTTTGTCTGGATCAATACCCAGAACGATCAGGTGAACATTTTCAAGCAGGGCGCTCCAGCGTGCTTCAGCCGCTTTGATCTCTTTGCTTAAAAGGGAGGCGCTAACAACGTCACTTGATAGCGAGAAACTCATCACCATGGAAAGCGGCAGAAAAAGAATGCTTCCCAAGTAGGGAGGCTCGGCAATGCCTATATCTATCAGCGTTCCATGCAGATAACCGATCCCCAGGCAGAGGAAAACCGTCGTGGCAAAGATTATGGCCTTCTTTTTGTAGCCCTTCCGTGCCAAATCTATAAAGGCTTCGGCTGTGTATATAAGGAGAGTGATCCAGGCGATATCCGCTATGAGTCTGAATGGGTTTGCCGGTCCAGTGCCGGCAAATAGAACTTCTCCGGACGACATCGTGTAGGACGTCAACTCGGTTATTTCATTGAACAGGAGACCGCTGGGTGAGAAGATATTTATTATCAGAGCGAGAGCATAGAGGACAGAAATAAGAACAGGGGGCCAGAATCTTTTTGATAGGGTAAAAAAATGGATGAACCAGGCAAAACATGCCCAGAGAACTGCCTGAGCACAAATCGTTGATTTAAACAATGTCAGGTAGGATGTCAGAGTGCCAACTTTGAAGGTCCACATTTCTAAAAAGATAGAGAACGAGATGGCAAAAGCTGTTAAAGAAAAGAACAAATCAACCTTCAGTTCCTGTCTGCGCAGGAATACCAGCAGGTGAAGACCTGCAAGGCCAAAGCAAATGCTCCCCACGAATATAAATGAGAAAGAAAATATAGTCATAATCGTTGATATATCATTTTAAATAAAAGTAATAACTCTGTCATTCATCATCTTGATAAAGCAAATTGCGAAAAACTTACGATTTCGTCCTCATTCCTGATCGCCATTCATCGGAGTATGTTTTGAGAAACGGTGTCAGTGCCCCAGTAAGAAGAATGATGCACTACAGGTTCAGCTAAAAACCGTTTTCTGGCGGAATGTTACCGCCTTTCACCCTTTAGGTCAAGTTTACTAAAGGGACCTGTTGATACCGAGCATGGTTCTCGAAAAAATGTCTACGCCACAATTGCCTCGCAGTATGATATGATAAATTTCGACGTGATAATGGGTGCGGGGATTTTGTGCCATGGGTTTATGCTATCTCAAATTTACAACTTTGCAAACCTGACCCCATTTTGACCCCATTTCATTCATTGAATAAGAATGGTATTGAGCCATTTAAATATACTTCGTGATAGGCCCTCGTACTTGTCGGTTGGAATCGATAATTGATTCGATAATGCATCTTCAATTCCTGAGGAACAATTTAGGCCATCCGATAAAACATAGCTCTCACGAACAAGATATTTTGAGCTCCATACAGTGCTTTCTTGTTTCGTAAATCCTACTACCTTATTGAATCCCTATGAAACCGGTAGCTTTACATGCATCCTGAATATACGCAACAAAACCAATTTTTCATATTTCAGCTATTGCCATTCTAAGACTCTTCAAGAAGAGTCTTAGCTCTATGAGATGCACGTTTCAACGGAGGCTTGTCAGATTTTTTTTATTACTGGAACGATGGTTGACGAGCTTTTGCTGCCTTAATATTTTGATAATCTTTCGCAAACTCTGGATCCACTTTTTCAATTGCACTCCATAAGCGGTTAATAAAGTCAGGGGGAAAGGTGTACATAGGGAGACCATCTTCGTCGACAAGACCTCGCTGTTTAGGTTCCAGTCCATAGAACAATGTCATCAAAATGTCGCTGCTTACCCACGGGCTGGAACGAAAATAGCCATGTCCATTTGCACTTCCAGCGGCTTCTGCACTCGTTACATTGATTAGACTTATTTGATCTGCGTATTCAATCATTGCCTTGCTGCCCCAGGGACTCATCTCTCCCCCTGATCCACCGAACATTTGGCCTACCCGTTGACGCCTTGTCAGAAAATGGGAGATCCCCAATGCTTTATCGGTTTCAGACATATATATCGTCATATGCTTTTGTACGTTCAATAATCCGTCTGACAGATAGGAAGTGAACACACCCCTATCCAGGTCACTCCCGACCAATATGACGTTATGAATTCGCAGCTTTGCGTAGATTTCTTCCGAAGTTTTTCCTTGATGAATCAGTGCGAGTTGTTCCAGGGCTCGTGTAACCAAACGAGTACCGTTGCTGTAGCCGATCAAGTGAATCTGTTCAACATCCGTCTGCTCAGAAATAGCTTCCAATAAGAGCCGTAAATTCCGGGCGTAACCACCAGACGTGTCCGAATCTTTGATGTATGCAAATGCACTCGGGGTGGACGGCCATGCGTAAGCGATAAAAGCACCGTTATAGCCCATAAAGTGCCAGAGTTCGGATGCTATGAGAACGGGATTCTCATAAACAACCTTGTAACCATGCACATAAATATAGACGTGCTTTTTTTCCGACAAGGCGAGCTGAGCGTTTATCGCATCAGCAAATCGCGAAGTTGCATCAGGCGGAGGGTTATCAGGAAACATTAAGTCGATGTCTGCCCAATAGGGTACGGTGCTCCCCAATAAGCCCCATTCTTCGACAGATTCGATCTTGATTGGCAACTTATCAGTCCGGGTTTTCAACATCGAGATATTACGTGCATATTTCCAATCAAATTGTCGGTTGCCAAGAGCCACTTTAGCGACTCCAAGGCGAACCATCAACCCTCGATGGTTTGAGTAGTACTGCTCAGGATCGCCTTCCCCCGCTGGTTGCCGGTCAGTTGCATACAATATCCCTTTGTAGGGAATATTCGGAAATGGATTAATTTCCGGGAGTGGGTTAAGCAGACCATCTCCATAAACATCTGGAGCTGGCATCAGGTTTACCTCGTCAAGAGGTAAACTGGCACAACTGGTGATTGTCAATAGTAGTGCAACACAACCTATTCTAATTGTCGATGTGAGCATTAAATGCGGAATAATATTCATAATTCTATGTCTCCATGAAAGTATCGGTTTTTCGATTTTTGACCATAACACAACCTTTACTAGTAATTTCAAACAAACGTTCTAAACACTGATTGTCCCCGTTAGGGAGTTCGAGGTTACCGATGTCAGCCTGTTCAACCTTGACTGCATCCTGCAGCGCATGGGCGGACTTGATGTCGGCAGGATCATGGGCATCCACAAAGGTTCGAATTCCAATGAGGGCATAGCGGGTTCCGACGTTCTCTACCGTGAAGGTCTTTTTGCCGGTGGGCTGATTCGTGAGCCGGAGGATAGGCTAGATCTAGCCACTAATCCGAATCCAATTATTCCGCCGTTTGACCGTACGATTTTCGGGTTACTCTAACCTCCCACAAAACAGTAGTTATGAAATATGGTCATGAGATGCCAAGCAGGGACTCCCACATCAACAAAACAAAAGTGACCGGGAACAGTACACGCGACCAGATGTCAATCCGTTGAGCCTTTTCAATCTGACCCATTTTAGCGTAGGTTGAGGTAATGAGCACTTCGATCAAACCGGCAAACACCAGGATAGTGCTACCGAGAACAAAGAAGTCGAGGCGGGTCAGGTAGGATATTTGCGGTATATCTGTGCTAATAGCAAAGCGATAGGCGATTAAGGTCAACATACTAGTAATGGCAACGCTGATCTGGGTATTCCCCTCTTGCGGATCGATCCAGAACACCACCCAGGACATCATGACGATAAGAACCAATGGCAGGATCACCTTGAGCCAAAAATAGTTATTTTTACGTTTTGCCTCGATTATTACCGTAAAGTTTGCGAGTGGCATTTTCGATGTGCTGACAATAAATGGTTTAGTTGATGACTTGAATCCAGTCACAGACCAGTCGGCAACTGAAATATCTTCCGCAATACCGTTGCTAGGACCGGGTACAAAATGTACCTCCTCAGGCGAGAAATCAACAGACATTAATTGTATGTTGAAATTTTGTGAGTCAAAAGGGAACTCTTTTAAGCGCAATGGCTGGGAAAACTCCCCCAGTAACGCTGCGCATAGATAACAGTTCCATCAGAGTTCACCTTGACTTTCTCGTCAAAGGTCTTCCATGATCGTTGTAAATTAGCTATCTGGATACGTGGTGACCAGATATCACTAAGCTTTCTGGACAAGGCACTAGCCTCATTGTGCTCAAGTCGGGCATCTTGCCAGCTCAATTCAACAAAGACATTGGCGTCGAAGGTTTGGCTCGCAGTGTTCACTTCGTCGAGATCTAAAACGTAGATGTCGACAGTTACGGCCGTCGATCTTCCGGAAAGGCCAGGGCGACTGAGCTCTGCGTTGACCGCCGTGGGGAAAAGGCTAAGGAAGACAAAAAATAACAGAATATAGGGCACGACTTGTCGGGTAAGTCTGACAAAAACAGTTGTGCGGCACATAGCAATTAACATATTTCCCTCGTGATGATGACAATAGCAGACCAAGGAGCTGTCTGATTCTTTCTAAAAGTTGTTTTCACCTTAAGCATGGCCATGAGGTGATAGTGTTTTACTAAGAACCAACTCACTATACGTACAATGGCACACTTGCTCAGAGAATAAAGGAATTTTGAAGTTTGAAGTTGGTTAAAAAACAGATAGAAATAAATAGTCAAGGCAAGGGCCGAAAAAAAACCTGTAGATATTGTTTTTTCACCTAAAGATTCGGCTAAAATCATAACAAAAAAATTGAATCCATTTTCCATTGTTACCCCTGAGATATTATCAGTTAACACATTATGTGTATGTAGATGTATTATACACAATCAAAGTGTGTCAGGCAATCTACAAGAGATCACACCAATATACTGAGTAACATCAATACCCTCGCGAAAAAAACTTTTGGTCAAATTATTTTGTACGCCGACAAATACAAGGCACTTGTCTCGGATGTTGGCGTTATCTGTATATCCTCTGGTTGAACGTTTCATAGTCTCAATAAAAAATCTGCATACCACTAGTTCATCCCTTGATGCAACAAACAGAAAGAGTAAATACAATATTTTTCCATCAGATAATCTCAGGCTTGGGTTTGTTGTCCATCGCAACAGCAAAAAGCAAATGAACTGGGAGGAGGTTTTGTAACTCTCACTTCAGAAAGATCGTAAGGCCGATCTTTTGATATAGCAGGAATACAGTCATGAGATGGCTGTATATCATTTGGCGGCTGACCTTTTACATGCAAAACAGTCAGTACCAGCTTTTTCAAGATTGGTAGAAGTTACTTGCCAATCATACTTCGGCAAAACATATCAACATACTTGCTTATAGTGCAGGTGCCCAAGTAGTAATACCCGCTCTTGCACTATTTGAAGATATTTATCCCGACATGTCTAAAGAGGATTTAAAGAATCAACTTCGTATAAGTGAAGTGTATTTTTCGGCACCAGATACGGCCTTCAAATCATTTGCTCAACACTATATGAAGTTTAAGGATGTTGTTGAAAGAACGACTGTAAACGTAAGCCAGAATGACTCTGTGCTCAGATTCTCAGTTTTGAAAATGGCATGTCGAGGCTCGGAAAACCGGACGTGTCAGAAGCTACAGAAGAGGAATTAAATATTCTCATTGAAGCATCAAAAACACCTGAGATTGATATACTTTACGTTAGTGGCTTTGAAGTGGTCTATATAGGCGAGGTCCACGATTTATGGTATAGTAATAATACCAGGGTGAGCTCAGGTGTGTTAATGTCCTTGCTGTTTAATGCCTCACCTCTTGAGAGAGGGTTAGAGGAACATTGGTTTAAAGACCGTTCCAAGGCATATCGTTTCCCAAGTGATTAGACCTTAGGTTGCATGATATCGTCACGGGACATAGAGAAGAACTTCTTGAAAAACTTAAATCCGAAGGCGGGTACTAATTTTGACATCTGAAGGCATTGGTAAAAAGAAGATTTATTTTCGGTTTCTCATCATTTTTTGCCTTCTATTCTTAACGATGTTGATGGCTTGTGGATATTTTCTTAAAAAAGGCTTTCAAGTTGAGGAGTTGACGTTTGGTGGGGTAACTATTTCCAATAGTAGTGTTATTTGGAATAAAAAACTCGAACTTGAAATTTCTGAAATTTCTCTAGATAAACAACAAAAAACTTCGACTCCACAAGCTGAGAAAAATCCTACGAGACTCATTGGAAAGGGTATTGAGTACGGTAACTACCTGTTGAAGGTTTTTTCTAAACTCCACATTAAGAATCTGAAACTTGGAACGAGTTCCATAGAAATTGACTTAAATAATTCCGACTCCCAGTTTAATCGCCTCCTTGTGAAGTCTGATGATTTTTCTTTTAGCTCAGATTTAACCTTTAAAAAAGATAGCCTGACCATTGAAATTATAGAAGCTTCCAGTGCGCGCTTTAATACAGGTGTAACTGGCAGTATGCAACTCGATGGTGCCCAGGGTAAATTATCCGGGGACCTTACAGCTCTCATTAATAAAGCATTCCCCGTAGCTGTACATTTCGCAGCCGATAAAGATTCTCTCTCGTTTTCTGGTAAAGAGGCAGGTGAGATCACTGAGATCAATTCACTTGTGGATCTTTTTGGCTTAAGACACGGTATCCAGCGCTGGATTACAGATTACCTGAGTGGAAGTCGCTATCATTTAAAATCATTTAAAGGTGTTCTCCCATGGAACAATCCTAAAGAGATTCTCAACACACTAGAAGCGGAAGTAACAGTTGATGATACGGAATATACCTTTGCACCGGGCCTGGAGCCGGTCAAAGCCGGCTACACACAGGTTTTATTTAAACACGGTGTGCTTGATATTTTACCAAACGGAGCAACCTTTTATGGGCAAGACTGTGGCGAAAGCTGGGTTGACATCAACTTTAATGATCCCAAGAACATCCTTTTAACTGCCTATATCAAAACCACAGCCGTTGCCAATGACGATATTCTGACCCTTCTGAACTATTACAAAATTCCACTCCCATTTAAACAGGTGGCAGGTGACACTGCGACCGACCTTGAACTGGCTATTATCCTTAACAAACAACAACTAGAGGCAAGAGGTGTCTTTGATATTGAGGATGGTGTTATTGAGTGGGGTGGCAAAAACCATAGGGTTAAAAATGCGCATATAAAGCTGGTTAATTCTGATGTAATTATAGATCGGTTGACTGTTATTTACGATGATCTGTTAACTGTACAAGTTGCCGGGACTATCCTGGCCAAACAGAAAACGGGGGATTTGGATTTAGGTTTGGAAAAGATGAATCTTAAACTTGGAGAATCCAGATTAACAATTGACAAGAGTAAACCTCTTAAGGCCTCGTATCATTTCGACCCCACAGGACATATGATAGAGGCCCAGGCGTCATCATGGTTACTCGATACATTGGTGCTGGAGTTAGGTTCTTTTAAAGCGCCCTTGGATTATAACGATTTAAGTCTCAAGGTGTCTAAGGTTAAACTTGGGACTCCCCCTGGAATAGCGTCTGAAATATCAGGATTTTTTTCCATGAAAAAGATGCAGGCGGATTTCACCTGCGACTTATTAAAATTTCATGTCAATGATTTGAAGTTAAAGACCCCGCATATCGCTATCGACATTACGTATGATGAGGGTCTTTTTGTCACCACTGAAGAAATAGCTGAGTGGGAATTGAGCAAAATGCCAATCTCTCTCTTTCCTTCACAGTTTGAATTTGAAGATGATGTCTTTTCTGTAGTCTCAAGCAGGATAAGTTACGGAGAGTTATTTGATAGCTACCTTGCAGGCTATTTCAATATAGATGAGAACAATGGCCGTTTTTCTCTCGAAAAAATTGATGTAAAAAGTGAGGATCTTGAAGAGAGGCTTACCCTTGGTCAAAATGTTGATGTGGAGATAAATAGCGAAAGTGGAAATTTTATAATCTTCTTTCCTCTTTTTGATTTAACGATCAGTACAGATAAGGAAAAAAATTGGGCCGCTAAGTTTGGTGACCTTTCTGCCGTTTATCCTCGGTCAAAAATTCTCCAAAAATATAATATCAAAGAAGGCAAAATAGAAATGTCATCGAAAAACGGTAAAAAGCCATACAGCTTTTCTGCTGACATTAAATCGTCATATCCGTTATTGGTCGATGATGACGGTCCAATTGATCTTTTGCATATTACCGGTCAACTCACAGATAAAGAAACATTTGCACATATTAATGAAGATCTTGAGTTAAGCTTTGCTGACAAAAAACTGGACATTAAATCCCATAAAATTGGCTATAACTTGTCCGCTATTTTACAGATTATTGAAGAGCTGCCCACCCGTTCAGCAGACAGTGAAGAAAAGAGTGATGAAACGTCACCATTTACCCTGAAGATGTCTGCCGATCAGAGTCATATTTACCTTGGTCCCAAAAGTAGCATTCTTGCTGACAACATGCAGGTTGATTTGCTTGATGGTAAATTTAATATGAAGCTGGATCATGGCGAGGGTCAGCTTTCTTTTCAGTTGGACAAAGGATCGTTTGTTCTTGATGGTAAAGACCTTAATGACGCGTTTATGGGGGCTTTAATCCATAATTCAAAATTTCAAGGTGGAGCTATGTCCATCGCCGCAAAGGGAATGTTGAACGAATTCTCAGCGGTTTTTGAAATAAAAGACACCCTCTTATATGAGATGGCGACTGTAAACAATGTTATGGCATTTCTTAACACAATCCCCGCCCTTGTAACGTTTTCTTTGCCTGAATTTGATACCAGTGGGTTTCCAATAGATTCAGCTGTGGTTGGAATGAAATACAAAGATAAAGTTTCTGATATCGAATCGTTAGAGGTCTTCTCTCCTGAAATATATGCTAAGGGGCAGGGGACGATAGACTTTTCCACTAAAATGATAGATATGGATATTAATTTAAAAACCCAGGCTGGTCGCAATGTAGGGAAAATACCAGTCGTGGGCTACGTACTTGCTGGAAATGAAGATGATGAGTCATTAAACGTGAAGATTGAAGGCCATCTCGATGATCCTGCTGTGGATCACTCTCTCGTGAAGAATATTGTTGTCTACCCGGCTGAAATACTTTACCGAACCCTGAAGTTACCATTTCATCTCGGTGGTAAAATGCTTCCTGAATCATCTGGAAATAAAAGTTCGGATGGTGAGGAAAAAAGTACGATAAATTCTGAAAAGAGCACGCAGGAAAATTAATAAGGACACGCATGAAAGCTTGGCAATATAAGATTGTTGTACTCTTTAAAATTGTAGTAGTAGTTGCACTGATTTTGGTATGGATATGGGGGGTGGTTGCTCTTTTTCTCAATGTTCCTGAGCCCATGCTGATTAAATATTGTGTCTCAATTATTTTTGCAGTGTTACTCCCAGCTGTTTTTATTTACAGCAGGTCTTGTCTTCAGGGAACCATGTTAGGCCTGTGTGTCTTTGCTGTATTGCTTCTTTGGTGGCAGACGTTGACGCCTACAGGGGATAAAGATTGGGCGCCTGATGTGGCTAAAATATCCCACGGAGAGATTCATGGAGATATTCTAACCATGTTTAATGTGAGAAATTTCGAATATAAAAGTGAACAACTGTATTATCAACACTGGGGTACAAGAACATATAATCTCAATAATCTTGAGGGAATTGATCTCTTTCTTTCTTACTGGGCGTCTGAACATATTGCCCATACAATTCTTAGTTGGGATTTTGGTGTGGACGGACACCTGCCTATTTCAATTGAAACCAGAAAAGACAAGAGTCAGGAATACTCGTCTGTGAAAGGCTTTTTTAAGCAGTTTGAAATTGCCTATATTGCAGCCGATGAAAAAGATATCATCCGACTCCGGACAAACTACAGAAAAGAGAGGGTCTATCTCTACAGGCTCAAGGCTTCAAAGGATCAAGTCTTGGCGTTGCTCAAAGATTATCTGGCAAAAATGAACAGCTTGGTGCAAACGCCTGAGTTCTATAACGCACTTACCCATAATTGCACGACCACAATTCAAATACACGCAAATGCGGCCAGAAAGGATGTTCCACCGCCTCTAGACTGGAGGCTTATTGCAAGTGGTCATGTTGACGAACTGCTTTATGATCGCGGGGTCGTTCAATCTGATTTATCCTTTGCTGAACTTCGAAAGGTGAGTCGAGTTGATCTGATTATGCAGCAAGAAGGCAAAGAAAATTTTTCAAATAGAATGCGGGAACACATTTAAATTGTATTGAAAACAAACTAAGAATTATATCAAAGTTGCAAATACAGTAACAGAGAAAGGAGAAAAAATGAGACTACTATTTTATGCTGTACCGTTGCTTTTCATACTTCTTAGTGGATGCGCAAAGCCCCCTGTCCCGCAAAACCCTGCCTATCAATTTGAACCACCCACAAGGGAGTTGAGTTACCTTGCCGATGTGGAACCTGTACTTGTGAAAAGATGTGTCGTATGCCACTCCTGTTATAACTCACCCTGTCAACTTAAACTCAGTTCCTGGGATGGTTTGGAGAGAGGTGCGAGCAAGGAAATGATTTACAATGGTGGTCGCTTAAAGACAATGGACCCCAGTCGTCTACTTATTGATGCACATTCCGAAAGCGAGTGGCGGAAAAAAGGGTTCTTTACGGTAAAACAAGAACAATCCCAAGAGTATACAGACTCTATGATGTATATGCTTCTGGATCATAAACGGATTGCTCCAGCGGTGCGTGGAGAGTATTTCTCAGAGGCAACTGATCTCACCTGCTCAGAAAATAAAAGTGAGTTAAAAAGTTATCTGAAAAAACATCCAAATCGGGGTATGCCTTTTGGCTTTCCGCCTTTAACACAACAAGAGTTCAATACTGTAGCTGGCTGGCTAAGTCAGGGTGCCCATGGTCCATCTGCTGAAGAACAGATAGCACTTAAAGCTGTTGTCCCAAAAGACCAGGCAATGATTAAAAAATGGGAAAAGTTTCTTAATAACCCGGATGCCAAAAAACAGATGACGGCTCGGTATCTCTACGAGCACCTCTTTCTTGCCCATTTAACTTTTGACACGGGAACCGACGCTTTCTATGAGCTTGTCCGCTCTACAACAGCGCCTGGTGAAGCTATTGATATTATTCCCACAGTAAGGCCCTACGATGATCCGGGAGTTGATCAATTCTATTATAGGTTTAGAAAAATATACTCTACAATAGTCTATAAAACCCATATGGTGTTCAGCATGGGTGAAGCACAATACACGAGAGTGCAGGAACTGTTCATCAAACCTGATTGGAACAAAACTCCTTATATCGCGGGTTACGATAAGATAGAAAGTGCCAACCCTTTTTCTACGTACGATCAGATTCCGATTCAATCACGTTATCAATGGCTGCTTGATAATGCACATTATATCATGAAGACTTTCATCAGGGGGCCAGTATGTAAAGGACAGATAGCTCTTAATGTCATTGATGATCATTTTTGGGTCATGTTTATGGATCCTGAGTATGATTTATCAACCAAGTACCATGGATTTTTGAAATTGCAGTATCCGAATCTGAGGATGCCTGGAGAAAAAGGCAGCGATTATAAACTGTATAAAACCATTCTTGAAAACAACCATTACACGTATGCGGTCGATTACTACAAGCAGCGCCAACAATTTTATAGTGCACATTATCCTGACGGACTAACGCCGAGCATGATCTGGAAGGGCAACCAGCCTGATGATGATCCACTACTTACTGTATTTCGACATTTTGACAGTGCTTCTGTGCATAGTGGCGTTCTAGGAGGACTGCCAAAGACCGTATGGTTGGTCGATTATCCACTCCTTGAGCGCATCTATTATTCACTTGTTGCAGGGTTTGATATTTATGGCACAGCAGGGCATCAGCTTGCAACCAGACTGTATATGGATGCCTTACGTATTGAAGGTGAAAGCTATTTTATAGATCTTATGCCGGAAGAAAAGAGACAGGAGATGATGCAAGACTGGAATTTGGGCGTTAAGTACAAAGATCTACATCATACTCCAGCGCAAATTCCTGCCGGAATGAATTTTGTAACAAAAGAGCCCAAAAGAGAGTTTATAGAAGAGGTGGTCAAGAACCAGATTAAGGTGGCCGGTATCGATTTTGATCAGAACTATCTGCCTGCTGGTAGTTCATATCCTAAGGTACCGAAAACATTCCAAACCGATGAAGATATTCTTGATGGCTTTATTGCGGTCTCTGCACCAGGGGTATCTTTTTTTCGACATGTTGGAGATCATGACGCGAACGTAGCCTGGGTAAGAATAACTGACATTGAAGGCGAAGATGACCTTGTTATATCTGTCGTTGTTGACCGCTGGCACGATAATGTCAGGGCCCTATTTAGTGAAGGTGGTAATCTTAACCCAGATAAAGATAGGGCGGATTTCTTAGAGGGTTTTGTCGGTTCTTATCCTAATTATTTCTTTGTAGTGAAGGCTGCAGATGTACCCGACTTTTTTGATATTCTCAACAATTACAATAATAGTAGTGAATACATCACAAGACTTGAGAAATACGGAGTCAATAGAGCCGAAGATAACTTCTGGGATGTCTACGACTGGTTTCAAACCGAATTTAACAAGTTTCATGGAAGTGAGGGAGGTCTTATGGACCTGAACCGATATTACTACTACGCCGCAGAAGATCTGTAGAGTCGGATTGACTGTCATCACAGTCAGAATTTTGCTCTGACTGTGATGATTTTAAGTTGATCTACTGATACCAAGAGCCAGGCAGACATACGTTATCTTCCTACCTTTATCTGTCATCTCCTGAGCGAGTTGCTCCTTTCGGTCACTTTGAAATAGATGGGCGACCGCCAATTCTTCCTTTTTCTCACGTAGCAGAAAGTCCAGCTTGAGTTCGTTCTCGAATGAGTGTCCAAAAAAGATTGTACAATGTGGGTGTAATTGCACATTTAGGGTAAATCCGTCATAGGATTTTATCAAATGACAATACACCCAAGGTTTTACGCCAAAATTCCACTTCCCATTTTAGAGTACCTGTAGATCCAATAATTCTGGAAGTTGAAATTGAATTGGATTCTTTAAATTTTCCTCAGAAAAATCATATTCTCCCTGCAAGTTGAAGTGTTGCCAGATAATCACAGAACCGTTTTTGATTGTCTTGGTCATGGTGTCTTTTTCTGCATTAGAGCTGGTGTTATTTATTCTTTTGGATAAATACATATAATTCCAGCATATAATCGCATTTTCAATGAGTCTTCAAAACCTTCCAAGTAACAAAAAATGAATATCAAGCCGTAACAAGCTGTAAACCAAATGATTTTGCTCGATTAATAAAGCGTTTTTTCATTCGTTCCTGATGCTTTTGTTCTTGCTCGGCAAATACGGTTTCGTCAAACGGTTTTCGATTTTTGATTAAATGATAGATGATTCGAGCCAATTTATGGGCAGTTGCTGTTATCGCTTTTGGAGCACCAAGACGTGTACGCATTCGTCGATAATAATGGCCGAGATAAGATTTACTTCGCCATAACGTGTTTGCAGATAGGCGTAAAGCTTGGGCTGCACGATTGGAACCTGCTTGAGTTCTTGATGAAAGTATTTTTCCCCCACTGATCTTGTTTTGGGGGCTCAATCCTAACCAGGAACAAAAATGATTGGCCGTTGGAAACATGGATAGATCGGGGCCGATTTCCGTATAAAGTTTCTGACTGGTGAGTGTGCTAATACCGTCAGTTAGGGTTAGGTCGGTTCCAAACAGACGGTGTAAATGGCTTCGTAAATCAAAGATTGATCCATCGTCCTTCTCTTTAGATTTTGAACGGTTCGATGGTGGTATGGAGTTCTCGTCAACATCAATATCGGAATCAACTGAGGTAAGATGATTCTCAATTTCTAGATCGCAGTCTCTGATCATTTGCTGATGATGACGATAGGATGATAGAGCCTGCTTGAGGGTAAAAAGATGTTCCGAACGAAAATCACCCTCAAGTGATTTAATGATGGTTTTTCGATCTGCTTTTATCCTTGGATCAGTCAGGTTTGCCAATTTTTTACGATCTCGTTCACCAGCGACAATGGCATCGATGATCGAAAGACCGGTTAGACCTACAATATCGCTGATCACGTTATGGATCTGGAAATTCATTTGGGTCAGGGCCTTTTGAATATGCTGTACGTGGCTTGATGCGGATTTGACCATGGTGTCCCGATGGCGAAGTAAGGAACGTATCGCGCAGATATCTTGGCCGGGTCGAAAAGATCCTCGCAAAAGACCGACGGAATGAAGATATTGGAGCCATTGGCAATCTTGAACGTCAGTTTTACGTCCAGGTACGTTTTTCACATGGCGAGCATTCACCAGTATAACGTCAAACCCATAGCTGTCCAGAACCTGATAGACAGGAATCCAGTAGACACCTGTTGACTCTATGGCGATTGAATCGATATTGCACGACTTTAACCATTGGGCTGCTGCGTGAAATTTTTCAGTGAAGGTGCCGAAATGGCGAATTGACTCCTGTGCACGATCATCCGGTACGGCAATGTAAATCTCGGTCGCTCCGATATCAATGCCGGCCGCGTTAGGTTGTAAAACATGCAGTACTTTTACCGTTTTTCCTTTTTTCTTTCGTTTGGCCATCGTTATACCTCCCATAGATATTGGCGGTCGCCGGAAGGTGATTTAATAGTATTCTTCTAAACGGGATAGTCATGACACAAAATGTCCCGGCTTCACCAATGTTTGGGTCACAACAACCGGAGCCACTCTAACAAACGGGTTCTGTGAACCGGATGACACCATTGGTTATTCGGCTTACTTCGAACCGCCTCTGTCTCTTTATAACGGAATGAGGCCGTCTATGAAAGGCGTTACTTTACGGTTTGGACCCGTTGTTGGCCGGGGGACTCGCTAACAACAAAAAAGGAATTTGAGATTAGAGATTATCCATGATAATCTCAAACAGGCGATTGTCCGATTAAGTTGAAAGTTGAAAACGAAATGTGCCGAATTGGGTGTGGATTTCTACACTTGAACTGATGTATAAGAATCTATTTCTCCGAAATTGATTAAAAGAATTTACCTCCTACTTTAGTCACTTGTTCAGGGCTTTTTTTTACAAAAGAGCCGATTTTGACAATCATTATGGCCATTGAATCTAATGCGTGGGCCTGCAGGAAATCCAACCAATAAATCTCCTTATACTAAAAAATCTCATCTGTACTACCCTATCCAGATGAAGTATTGTAATTACTGTACGTGTGTGATTGTGCTGACTCATTTTATGATAGTATTTCAGGTTGTTCAGGTGTCGCTGATATTGATAATCAGAATAGATTGTTTACAACGAGGTGTCTGACTATGAAAGAACATGAAAAAATTAATTATTTAGAATTACCGGCCAAAGATATAAACGCCGCAAAACAATTTTTTAGCACTGTATTTAACTGGTCCTTTGTTGATTATGGTCCTGAATACTCCGCATTTTCAGGAGCTGGAGTAGATGGTGGGTTTTTTACTTCAGATCTCGTGTCGTCTTCGAGTACAGGTAGTGCTCTTATAGTTTTCTATAGTAATTCCCTAAAGGAGACTGAGAAAAAAATTGAAGATGCAGGAGGCAATATTATAACCCCTGTTTTCACTTTTCCAGGAGGACGACGGTTTCATTTTGCTGATCCAAATGGCAATGAATATGCCGTATGGTCTGAGGATTCAGTATAACTGTATAAATTTATTGATGGTGGTTGGATGGAAGATGCAACCGATTTTGAAGAACTAGAGCAACTTGCCATGTCACTTGGCGCTACAAATGTGGCTATCAGGTCTACAGCAGATATAATGGTAGACGAAAAACTTGTCAGTTTTTGTAAAGAACCCAGATGTCCAAATTATGGTTTATCTCCAAGCTGTCCCCCTCATGTGAGTGGCCCAGATGGCTTTCGTGAGTTGCTAAAAGAGCGATCTCATGTGCTGGTAATTCGTATTGTTGTACCTTCTTCGGTTCTTTTTTCCGATGAAAGAAGAGAAGTCATGGCTTTTTTGCATGAATTGGTAGCAAAGGTCGAGCTTGCAGCAATTGAAAATGGATTTGCAAAGTCGAAGGCCTTTGCGGGTGGATCGTGTAAGGATCTGTTTTGTTTTGATGAAGTTGACTGTAATGTTCTCTCCGGCAGAGGAGATTGTCGTAACCCTGACCGGGCACGTCGATCTATGTCAGGCTATGGTGTCAATGTATCCGAGCTCATTAAAACATGTGGTTGGAAGTCAAATATAAAGACTAAAGAGCCGGATGATGAGCCAATGAGTTGGGTGGCGGGGATTGTGTTGTTGGGTTAATCTGATAACTCGACTGTTGAAAATATTTGTTTTTATTACGTCTTTGGATGTACTCACTCTATTTAATATCACGAAACAGAGGAGGTTTTGCATGGTTGATTTTATACTGCAGTTTCATCCTGTTACTCAGGCGTTATTGGCTACACTTTTCACCTGGGCTGTCACTGCTGCGGGAGCTGCACTTGTATTTTTGACAAATGAAATTAAACCCAGGACCATGGATGGCATGCTTGGGTTCGCGGCAGGTGTAATGATTGCCGCCAGTTTTTGGTCCCTGCTTGCACCGGGTATTGAAATGGCCGAAGATTTAGGTCATATTCCTTGGCTTACAGCTGCAGTGGGCTTTTTGGGTGGTGGTGTCTTTATGCGATTGACTGATAAATTTTTGCCTCATTTACACCCTGGTTTTGACATGAGTGAGAGTGAAGGGGTCAAAACGTCTTGGCAACGGTCCACACTTTTGGTACTTGCAATTACTCTTCATAACATACCAGAGGGGCTTGCGGTGGGAGTTGCCTTTGGTGCGGTTGCAGCGGATCTTCCATCCGCCACTATTGGAGGAGCGATTGCACTTGCAATTGGTATAGGGATTCAGAATTTTCCTGAAGGTACAGCCGTTTCTATGCCACTCAGACGAGAGGGCATGAGTAAGAAAAAAAGTTTTATGATGGGTCAGGCCTCAGGTATGGTCGAACCAATTGCAGGTGTTTTTGGAGCATATTTCGTTTTGAAAATGCAACACATCCTGCCATATGCACTTTGTTTTGCTGCGGGAGCGATGATTTTTGTCGTAGTAGAAGAACTCATCCCTGAATCTCAGCGAAATCATAAAAACATCGACTTTGTCACAATGGCTACAATGGTTGGCTTTTCTGTTATGATGATGCTCGATGTTGCTTTGGGCTGATAGCAACAGATTGAGATTACTAAAACTATAAAAGGCATTCTTGAAATGAGTTTTCTCAATTTCAATAGTGCCTTTTGTGGTATGTGCGGAAAAAATATTGGATAGATGGTGTTTATTCGAATGGATGGGCTAGGCTCAAAATACAATGGTAACTACTAATCAAAATATGGTCGGTTGTCCGCTTTGTTCTGGAGAGACTGTTTTCTTTCATCAGGATTTCGTGCGTCAGTATAACAGGTGTGCAATTTGCAAACTTGTTTTTGTCCCAGAACCGTTTCATGTAACTCCTGAAAGAGAAAAACAAGAATATGACCTGCATGAAAATAATTGTGAGGATGAAGGCTATCTGCGGTTTCTTTCACGGTTTAGTGATCCGTTTGTAAAAACTTTAAAAGACCAAAAGAATGGTCTGGATTTTGGTTGTGGACCAGGTCCTGCTTTGGCAGGACTTATAGAGCAACATGGACATAGTGTTGCTCTCTATGATCCTCTGTATAGAAATGACAAAACTGTTTTGAGTAAAGAATATGATTTCGTCACTGCAACAGAGGTGGTTGAACATTTTAGAGATCCAGCTAAAGAATTCGCACAATTGTTTCAGATGATTGTATCAGGTGGTTACTTAGGGATTATGACAAAAATGGTTAAAGATGATGCGGCCTTTAAGACGTGGCACTATATTCGAGATCCCACTCATGTAGCTTTTTATAGTAAAGAGACGTTTACTTATATCGCTGATCAATTTGGAGCTAGTGTAACTTTTGTAACCAATGACGTTATCTTTTTTCAAAAACACTGATTTGCGTTTATTAATAATGAAGAGCTTCTTTTTCCAAATGGGCGTGAACGTATTGAATTGATATAGTAAATGTGTTTTTTGCATGTTTGAAATGCAATATTTAGGTGAGAAAGGATTGATGCAATGAAAATAGCAGTTATCTCTGATATACACGGGAATGTATTTGCCTTAAAAGCGGTGTTGGACGACCTTAAAAAACGTGATGTGGACAAGATTGTGAATCTTGGCGATATTTTTTACGGACCTATTGCCCCCAAGGCGACGTATGATCTGTTACAGCAATATGAAATTGTGACAATTCAGGGCAATCAGGACAGGCAGGTGTCCGAAGCACAACCTGATGAAATAATAAACAACCCAACCATGGCTTTTGTTGTAGGCCAATTGAAGGGAGAGCCACTACAATGGCTCCGTTCACTACCTCACGAATTGCATCTCAGTGACGACGTATATCTCTGCCATGGAGGTCCGGGGGATGATCTTTTGTACTTCCTCGAAAATGTTGAGAGCGGATATCCTGTTGTACGCTCTGATACTGAGATAAGCTCAATGTTAAAGGGTGAGTCTGCTTCGCTTATACTCTGTGGCCACACTCATGTGCCAAGAAGTGTAAGCCTTGCATCAGGGCAGCTTATTGTAAATCCTGGTAGTGTTGGGCTTCCAGCCTACGCCGATGACCTACCTGTTCCACATCGTATGGAAAATTATTCTCCCCATGCAACATATGCAATTATTGAAAAACACCAGCATGATTGGCGGGTAGAACATTTCAAGATTCCATATGAAGTCGATTTGGCGGTTCAACAATGTGAAAAGTTACAGCGAAACGATTGGACCGGTTTTCTTAAGACCGGTAGAGCAAGCTGATGCACTCATAGTTGTATGAAATGTATTTAAAAAGGTATTACACAGAATAATCCTTTGGTAAAAAATAACACCCATTTGGAGTAAGTATGGATCTCAAGGTACTTGTAGATAACAACACTCTTATAGATAGATATTTCCTAGCGGAGCCAGGACTTTCTTTTTACATAAATGACGAAGGTCATGAACTCCTGTTTGACCTGGGATACTCGGATATATTTTTTCAGAATGCAGAGAAGATGGGGTTGGATCTTTTACAAATACAAGATGTTGTCATTTCCCATGGTCATCTTGATCATACTTGGGGACTTGAACCATATGCCCGCAGATTAAATGAGGCGTGTTTTGAAAAACGAAAGTGCAGTCGCCCCCGTCTTATCGCTCATCCGCTAGCTTTTACAAGTGTAAATGGTGAAGAGAGTAATGAATTCGGTTCGATAATGTCAGCTAATAAATTGTCAAAGCATTTTGACCTGACTCTATCTCGCACACCTGTAAAGATCACACCGCGGCTTACATGGCTTGGAGAAATTCCCAGAAAATGGGACTTTGAAAATCTACAGAGTTTTGGCCGAAAAGATGGTGAAACTGCTGTTGATATGGTTCCTGACGATAGTGCACTCGTTTACAGGTCCGAAAAAGGTTTGGTCGTCATCACAGGTTGTTCCCATGCTGGCATTTGCAATATTGTCGAACATGCAAAAAGCGTATGTGACGAAGACCGTGTTGTGGATATAATTGGTGGGTTTCATCTCATGAATCCCGTTCCAAAGCAACTTGAAGGAACAATTCAATATCTTGGATCGTTGGGTTTAGAAAAGATTCATGCCTGTCACTGCACTGATCTACAATCGAAAATTGCCTTGTCTAAGGTTGTTTCGATTGAAGAGGTAGGAGTTGGACTGGAACTAAGCTGGTCATGATCTCTGAGTGAGATCGGAAATTTCACTGATTCAGGTCTGTTTTATCTATAATGCACAGGGAATAATAATGAATATTCAGTTAGAAAAAGGGCATAGTCATGTAGCGATGAATGTTCCTGGCCACAAAATTGCTGATGTCCTCCTTGGAAAAAAAGTTACAGCAGTAGGGCTGGAGGTTCTCACTAAAAAGATGAGGGAATCTTTGAAAGTTGATCTGCCTCATGATATCACCACTAAAAAAATTGCTGTTCTTATTCCTGACGACACCAGGCTGTGGGCAAGAGGAGATGTTTTTGTCTCTGAGATTGTGAAAACACTCTTAAGTATTGGTGTCCCACCGGAGAACATTTGTGTGATAATCGCATTGGGAACCCATGCTGATATGGAGCAAACGAAATTTCCAATTCTTGCTGGCGATTTTGCAGTTGAAACGATTCAGATCTTCAATTCAGCCAATAAAAATCAAAAACGGCTTGTATCCTTTGGTAAAACAACAAGACAAACCGATTTGTATTTTACCAAAGAAGCTTCCAGTGCTGATCATATAATTATCTTTGGTGGAGTACTCCATCATATGCTGGCTGGATATGGAGGAGGGAGGAAATATATCTTCCCTGGAATTGCTGGTTACGAATCCATTCAACAGAACCATTCACTTGCGATGCTGCCTGAGGGAGGCGCTCATCCTAAGGTGCGGCAGACAGAACTTGCCGGGAACCCCGTTCACGAGGATATTCAGGAAGCAGCAGAAATCTTTTTGGAAGGTAAAGGGTGTACATACGTCGGGGTTACGGCTAATGGACAGGGTGAAATATTTCATGTGGAAGTAGGGGGGCTTGAAGAGGCGTTTTCCAAAAGTTGTGTGAAACTTGATGAGGCGTGTTGTCTGTTCATTGAAGATAAATTAGATTTTGCTCTCATCTCAGCAGGTGGCCATAGAGCAGATGGGCAACTCTACCAGTCAACCAAAGCCCTATTTAATGGTGTTTGTGCGGTAAAAGAAGGAGGGCGGATACTCTTTGTTGCGGAGTGCGCTGATGGTATAGGAAACCCGATTTTTGAATCAGCTCTTAGGAAATATCATAACGATCCCGAAACACTAGGGAGAGAACTTGTAACGTCTTTTAATATGCCGTCCTATGTTGCATACAGGGTTATTGATCTGTTGAATAGATTTCAAATCACGCTCTTATCAGGCTTGTCCAAGCAAGAAACCTGTGAGCTGGGATTTAAATTTATAGAAAATTCGGAAATCTATGTTAACAACCTTACAGGAAAAGGCTATATTATACCTTTTGCTGAAAATATTTTGCCAATTGTTCGCATGGCAGAAGAAAGATAACCTAAATCTTGCAACTGGTAAGTTCGGAGTCTACGCTACCTACCGGATATGCGAGGCAGCGGAGCTGCAGACGTATAATTATACTTCAAGGCTTCGGTAACAAAGCAGATTCGGTGGAATTGCAAGTCCCGAAGGGTCGTAAATATGAGAAAATAATACTCATGGAATGTGATCTTTAAAATAAGTATCATGAACATAATATACTGTTTTGATAAGTTAAATTATTTTCTTATTTTGCGTATGCAAGATTTAGGTATAACCATTAGTGAGGTGGGTCTGAAGTGAGGGCCAACCTGTTAAGACTTTAGACTGGAGGTATCATGGAAAGAAGGGAATTTCTCAAAAAAGCTGGAGTTGGCGCGGCAACCGTCGCAGCATCCATAACCCTGGGTGCGCCTGCGGTTATAGCATCACAGAAGAAGATTCGCTGGCAGGCTACATCGTTTTGGAATCCAAAAGTTAAAATACTGTTTGATGGCGTGAAAGAGTTCTGCAAAAACGTCAAAGAGATGTCCGACGGACAGTTGGATATTAAAATGTATGGTGGCGGTGAACTTGTTCCTCCCTTTGGTGCTTTTGATGCGGTATCTAAGGGAACTCTTCAAATGGGTACCGGATCTCCATATTTCTGGGCGGGAAAATCCACGGCGTTTAACTGGTTTGGTTCTATACCTTTTGGTATGAACGCCCAGTCAATGAATGCATGGTTTTATGAAGGAAACGGAATGAAACTGATGACGGAACTCTACGATCAGTTTGATCTCGTTCCTCGTGTTGTTGGTAATTCTGGCGTGCAGATGGGCGGCTGGTACAAAAAGAAGATAAACTCTGTGGAAGACTTCAAAGGGTTGAAGATGCGTATTGGTAGCATCGCGGGTAAGGTACTTTCTGAGATGGGAGTAACCACCGTTATGATGCCACCTTCGGAGATTTTTCCGGCTCTTGAACGTGGTGTGGTTGATGCGGCTGAGTTTGTCGGCCCAGTTCATGACATTTTGCTTGGACTGCACAGAGTTGCGCCATATTACTACACTCCAGGCTGGCATGAGCCTGGCCCTGTACTTGACGTCTTTTTTAACAAAAAAGCATACTATGATCTGCCCAAACATCTTCAGCGTATACTAGATGTTGCTGCGGGTGATATTAGCATTCGCACTCTAGCTGCTTTTGATGCTCGTAGCGGTGTGGCTCTTGATACACTTGTCAACGAGCACAATGTCAAGGTAGAGGTGTATCCTGACGATGTAATGGCCGAGATAAAGAGGATTTCTGCAGAGGTGATTGAAGCAGAAGCTGCAAAAGATCCATTTGCAGCTAAAGTACATGCAGACTATAAAGCGTTCCAGGCAAAAACTGCCGTTTGGGGAAAAATGTCTGAAAAAGTTTATTGGAACACCATGGCCTAATTGATGGAAATTTGTAAAAAAATCGTCCATTTTTGTGATGGCTTGAACGAATGGATCGGCAGCTATCTGGTTTCAGCTGCCGTCTTTATTTTCGTTGGAACTATCTTTTCCAACGTGATTATGAGGTATGTGTTTAACACCAGCTTTGTCTTTATGGCAGAGCTGGAGTGGCATCTTTTCGCCTTTGTTTTCCTGATTGGTGCCGGGTATACCTTGCTTCATGACAGGCATGTTCGGGTGGATATCTTCTATTCGATAATGAGTCCAAAACTGCGGGCATTTGTAAATTGTGTGGGGGTGCTGATTTTTCTGCTCCCCTCGTGTTATCTGGTTTTAAACACCTCTATTCCCTGGGTTAAGGTGGCCTACGATATTGGTGAGGTTTCCATCGATCCTGGTGGAATTCCCTTTCGTTTTCTGCTCAAAGCAGTTCTTCCGATAGGCTATTTTCTGGTGCTTCTTCAGGGTGTATCTCTGTTTTTAAAGAATGTTTTTGTTCTGTTGGATAGACCACTGGACCACTCGTCCTGATTCGTTACTATAAAATACTAGTGTGCACGACCTCTGGTCGGATTTTGATATGTTGATTGATTTTTTACCTTTTTGGATAGCGGATTATATGGCGGGATGGCTTTTTTTGGTCATGACCATAGCATTGATGATTGGCTTCCCGGTGACTCTCACCATGATGGGCGTCTCCTTTCTGTTTGGACTCATCGGGCTTGACCCCTCCTTTTTTGATCTGATGCCACTTCGCATGTGGGGGGTGATGACCAACACAATGTTGATGGCAGTACCTCTCTTTATTTTTATGGGTTTTGCCCTTGAAAGATCTGGGCTCGCCAGAGACCTGCTTGAAACAATGGAAGAGTTGTTTCAAAATGTCCGTGGAGGTCTTGCAATATCTGTTGTGGTCGTGGGTGCTCTGCTTGGCGCATCTACAGGAATTGTTGGTGCCACCGTTGTTACCATGGGATTGATGTCGCTTCCCACAATGCTCAAACACAACTATTCTCGCTCCTTTGCAGCAGGAACTGTAGCTGCTTCCGGTACTCTTGGTCAGATTATTCCTCCGAGTATTGTACTTCTTCTTCTGGGACCTGTAATGGAGGTTCCCATTGGCGATATGTTTATTGGTGCAGTTATTCCCGGCTGCATCCTTGTGGCTCTGTACTGCGTCTTTATCTGGGGAGCGTCGTTTTTCGGCTCAAAGCATATTCCCCCTGCAAGTGAGACCAGAGTAGAGTTTGACAAAGCCTTTATTGGTCGCCTGTGTCGAGCATTGCTCCCCTGTCTCTTTTTGATTCTCGCTGTACTGGGGAGTATTTTTGCGGGCATTGCCACCCCAACAGAATCGGGTGCAATGGGTGCAGTTGGCGCGCTTATTCTTACCGCTTTAAATGGTAAACTTTCAAAAGAATTGCTCCATGATGTCGCCAAGGGGACCATTAAGCTGTCTTCCATGGTCTTTATCATTATCATGGGAGCAACCTGCTTTTCACTCGTCTTTCGTGGTTTTGGTGGTGATGATCTGCTGCGTGAGTTTATCGATTCCATGAACTTGCAGGGTTGGCAGTTGATCACGATGGTAATGATTTTTATTTTTATCCTTGGGTTCTTCCTTGATTTTATTGAAATCACTTATATTCAAATTCCAATCATTGCACCAATTGTTGTCGAATATGGTTATGATCCGCTCTGGTTTGGTATTATGTTTGCCGTCAATTTGCAGACCTCGTTTATGACTCCACCTTTTGGGCCGTCCCTTTTTTACCTCAAAAGCGTCTGTCCTCCTGAAGTGAAGACGACGGATCTGTATAAGGGGATTATTCCGTTTGTAGTCATTCAGATCATCCTGCTCGGTATTCTTGCAAAGTGGCCACAGCTTATTACCTGGCTTCCAAAGGTTGTTTATGGAAGTTAGTCTGATAGGAATGTGTTTATATAGTATTTTGGGGCAATGATTTGGGCCTGCTATCCTGTGCATTGGATGGTGGGCTTTTTTTATTTTTAAATTGTCTCGAAATGAAGTGCTCTCTACTACTGTATGTTCCTGTCTGATGGTCTGGGAAAAAACACTGTTCTTTTGTTAAAACCGCATAATTTCAAAGTTTTTTCTCTTCTTTTGTAGCATTAGAAACCAAATTATATTACATTAATGTAGTTAGTGTCACCGCTAATAGTCGTTCTATGTGGGGATGGCTGGAATTCTATTTTAGGAGGTATTTTGGATAAATTTGTAACTCTAACTTACGAAGGAAAAGAAATACAACTTCCCTTGATCACGGGAAGTGAAGGAGAAGGTGCGATTGATATATCCAGGTTGAGGGCTGAAACCGGCCTTATAACTATGGATCCGGGTTATGCTAATACTGGAAGTTGTCTGAGTGCTATAACATTTATGGATGGGGAGACAGGGATCCTACGCTATCGCGGTATTCCTGTAGAACAGCTTGCAGAACAATCGACTTTTAAAGAGACGGTCTATCTACTCATAAACGGCAGGCTCCCAACTAGAGATGAACACACCCAGTTCTCTATAATGCTTAATGATAACAGCCTGGTACATACTGATTTAAAAGCTTTTTTTTCCAATTATCCCAGGGGCTCACATCCTATGGGCATATTGTCTTCCATGGTGAACGCCATGAAAAGCTTTTACCCGGCGCTTGATACCATGGAAGAAGAAATAAATATCACTATGACGAGATTACTCGCCAAAGTGCGTACCATGGCTGCGATGTCCTATAAAATCTCCAGAGGCCATGAGATCGTCTTGCCAAGGCCGGATCTTACCTATTGTGAGAATTTTCTCAATATGATGTTTGATACCCCGGTTAAACCCTACGAGATGAAGCGGGAAGCGGTTAATGCACTGAGGGTTTTCTGGATTTTGCATGCGGATCACGAACAGAACTGTTCCACCTCATCTGTTCGCATGGTCGGAAGTGCGAGGGTGAATTTGTATGCCGCTATTTCAGCTGGCATTGCCGCTCTTTGGGGACCACTCCATGGAGGTGCTAATCAGGCTGTTATTGAGATGCTCACACAAATTGAAAATGGCAGTGAATCGTGTGCCAAAGTTGTGGAAAGGGCAAAAGATAAAAGTGATCCTTTTAGACTTATGGGCTTTGGTCATCGCGTCTACAAGACCTATGATCCACGAGCCAAGATAATGAAAAAGATGTGTGACGAGTTGCTGGAATCGATGCAAATTGATGACCCGCTGCTCGATAGAGCAAGGGAACTTGAAGAAATCGCTCTCAAAGATCCATATTTCATCGATCACAATCTCTACCCCAATGTTGATTTCTACAGTGGTATAGTACTGCGTGCTATTGGTATCCCAACTAATATGTTTACAGTGATGTTTGCTCTAGGTAGGTTGCCAGGATGGATTGCGCAGTGGAGAGAAAGTACGGATGATCCGCTCTGGAAGATCAGCCGTCCGCGCCAGATATACACAGGGGCGCAGAAATACGATTATGTTCCTATGCATGCACGTTAAGTTCCATTTATCTTAATATGAGGCTGTCCGAGAATGCCCTTGTGCCCAAACTCTTCGGAATTCATAAAAAATAATGCTCGCAATATCAAATATATGGCTGTGCTTATTTTTTTTAAATTTCTCGATTTTGAACAAAATGCCTATTCTCGGATAAGCTCCTAAGGTAAGCTCGAGAAAGATTACAGGCCACGCTGTCCTGTAATCTTTTTTACATCTGTTCTTACGTATACTGTTTTCGACTCACTGAATAGGCCACGTATTCAACAAGGGAGTTGATGTCGTATACAGGGATGTTTGTTGCTTGTTGAATCTGATGAGAAAAAGCAGAGAGATCGGTACACTCAAGCAAAAGAGCATCAAGGTTGGAATCTGATACAAGTTGTTTTGCAGAATCACAGATTTCTTTTTCTAGCTTTACCATATCAAAATCATTACGCTTTCCTTCAATGATGGTTTCCCAAAATTCTGGATATCCCTCCATTCCTCGTATAGCATAGTCGTCTATATCGCTTGCCGCATTTTTGAAGTGATCTACGCTGAGAGCCTTTGCGCTTGCTGTCAAAATACCGATGTTTGCTGATGCACCGTGCATGAGACGCATAACAGGTAGTTGGAGAAGGCTGGAGACAAAGACAGGTATATCTACGGCAGCTGCAAGTTCTGCCTGAAATCTTGCCAGAAAACCACAACTTCCAGTAATGGCCGCCACACCGTCTTGCTCAAGTTGTTTTGCGGCATCAATAAATGGCTGTAGAAGCTCAGGCTGTGGATCAAAAAGAAGTTTTGGAATATCAACCCCTTTTACTACGGAACAGACAACAGGAAAATCGTAGGTCCTTGGGTTTCTAATATGTCCACGAGGTTTAGGAAACATGCTCTCTAGACAGAGCACTCCAATGGGAGTGTCATGGTAGAGAAAACCACCTTTTAGTATATTTGTAGTATGGGTCATTGTTTTTTACCAAATATTAAACAAAACAAGGGCAGCTACACAATATGTGGCTGCCCTTGGAGAAACACTTATGAGTACCCTATGTACAATCTGAGAAGCTCTATTTATTTCTTCTTCATTTTAGCAGCAGCTTCACCCATGATACCATAGGTTACTTTGAGGTCTTTAACCCAATCATCACCATAACGAAGGTCTACTACAGCACCCATGTTTTCAAATGCTTTGAGAACTTTAGGATCTTTCATAACTTTCTTGCTTGCTTCAACAAGTGTGGTCACAACTTCTTCAGGAACACCTTTAGGGGCAAAAACTCCTGACCAGCCTTCAAAGCTACCTTTGATGCCGTAGTCAGCATAGGTAGGAACGCCAGGATAAGCATCCATCTTAGAGTTCATTACAAGTACTCTAGCGCGGTCGGATTTCACGTGAGGACCAAAAGCGGGTGGGAATGAAACTGCAGAGTCAATGTGGCCACCAATAACAGAAACCATGGATTCTGCTGTGGTGTTAGCGTGAACAAACTTAACTTTATATCCCGCCTGGTCAGCAATGATGTTTGCAAGGATAGTACCTGAAGACGCAGCACCCCAAGAACCTTGAGTTACTTTCTTTGATTTTGCTGCTGCGATAAAATCATCAAAAGTTTTAAATTCGCTGTCTTTTGCTACCAGAATACCAAGAGGTACAGCTGTGAATTTAACAACAGGTACAAAGCTGTCAAAGCTATAAGGGGTCTTGCTAAAATTAGGAGTAACCAAGACATTGCTGAGGCCAGCATTAATCAGGGTGTATCCGTCTTTTTTAGAGTTTGCCACATAGGTGGTTCCGATAACTCCACCACCACCTGCTTTATTAATTACAACAACAGGAACTCCAAGCTCTTTTTCCATTGCATCGGCCCATACACGGGTGGTGAGATCGGAATCACCGCCTGCGCCCCAAGGGACAATAACATTGATTGGCTTTTTAGGATATTCAGCCTGTGCAGATACTGTTACCAGTGAGATAGCAAGTGCTGCTGCAATTGATGTTAATGCTTTATTCCATTTCATAATACCTAGCTCCTTAACAATTGATTTAATGTTACGCTGTGACTTATACGGTTATTGTGTTCAAAAACCGCCCTTTAATTAATAACTTATGGTGTAGTAGTGTTTTCTTCTAAAGCTGACGCCTGTTGTCTCAATGCCGCTTTCTTTCTCTGGCGAATCGTGGAATATACTGAAATTGCAGCCAGTGCAGTAAAGATCCATGCAAATGGAGTTGTAAAATATAAGTGATATTCGTTTCCGACAATGGCAACAGCCTGGTCAAGGTTCTGCTCGAGCATCGGTGTTAAGATAAAACCAATGAGGTAAGCAGCCGGGTTAAGACCAACGAGTCTCATACCGAATCCAAACATAGTGAACAG
The DNA here is from genome assembly GCA_047622095.1 of Desulforhopalus sp. Classification (GTDB taxonomy): domain Bacteria; phylum Desulfobacterota; class Desulfobulbia; order Desulfobulbales; family Desulfocapsaceae; genus Desulforhopalus_A. The sequence continues at coordinate 21,971 of JBLHNU010000019.1, read as the reverse complement.
AATGAGGATCATCACGTCATTGATATTTTGGTTTGCTGTGAATGCACCGGCGAAGGCAAAAATGGTAACACAGGGAAAGATGTAATGGCGTGGAACTGAAGCCACCTTGGTCCAGAATTTAAAACCGATCCTGGCAACCACGAGCAGAACGAGATCTGTTATGAGAAAACCGGCAAAAATTCCGTAGATGACCTGGGTGTGCTCAAAGAAAATAGTTGGTCCTGGAGTAATGCCCTGGATGAGAAATGCACCGAACAGTAGGGCGGTTACATCGTCACCCGGGATACTGAGTGTAAGCATAGGGATCATAGCAGCTGCGCAGACAGCATTGTTTGCTGATTCTGCCGCGGCAATACCACGAATTGAACCTTTACCAAATTTCTCAGGATTTTTAGAAGTTCGTTTTGCTTCACCATAGGCTAAAAATGCAGCCGGGGTTGAACCGAGTCCTGGGAGGGAGCCAAGTACGGTGCCTATACCAGAAGATTTTATTATTGTGCCAAGTACTGACTTGTACTCTCTCCAGCTGATCCGGTTGTCATCCGGGTTGGGAGAAATAGTGAGTGCCATGCTGGCGTGGGCGTCATTTCGCCGTCGTATTGCCATTATGACCTCAGGCATAACGAGCACACCAATGAGCATGGGAGTAAAGGTAAAGCCGCTCATGAGCTCAGGGACGCCAAAGGTGAAACGGGTGGCTCCGGTAATAGAGGACATTCCAACTGTGGCAAAGAGCATACCTAGGCAGGTAGAGAGCAATCCTCTCGAAATAGACTCCCCGGTTACTGAACCGATTACTGTAAAGGCAAAGAGGAGAAGGTATACTTTCTCTATTGGACCCGCTTTAAGTGATAAAAGTGAGATTGGTGCTGCAACAAAGATGAGAACCAAAGTGCTTAGCATCTCTCCTGTGACAGAGGCGTATAGCGCCATGCAGAGCGCTTTTCCTGATTTACCTGCTCGGGTTAAGGCGTAGCCATCCTGGGCCGTAAGAAATGCAGCAGCTGCTCCTGGAGTATTTATAAGTATGGCCGATATTGAGCCACCATAAATTCCTGCTTTGTATACAGCAAGCAGCATGGTTATTCCAACCACCGGGTCGACGTAAAAGGTAAGTGGCAGCATGATTGCGATTGCCATGATTCCTGAAACACCGGGAATGGCGCCAAAAACAATTCCAACGATGACTCCAGTAATGATACCGAGGATCGGGCCGACGGCAAATACAGTTCCAAAGCCTTGAATGATATTTTCAAACATTGTCTACCTCTCTTATGATAAGGACCAGGTTGGTAGAAATACGCGTAGGTATTGGCTGCAACCGTAATATATTAAAATTGGAGTGACGATGGAGAGGATACCAATGGGAACCCAGCTTCGCCCACCTAGAAGAAAAGCTACCGAAAAGATGGTAAATGGTGTGGCTACAATGAAACCGACATAGGGAACAGCCAGCCAATACAAAATGAAGATACCAAAGTATACAGCAACGCCACCAAAACCTGTGGTGTCTATATGTTCAACGAGTTCGAGTTCTTGGTTTTTACGCATCTTCAATAATGACTGGACCCCTATGGTGCTTGAGAAGAGGAGTATGCAAAAAGCAATAATTCTTGGTACAAACATCGATCCAAGCTCCGTCTCCATTCCACCTTCGACGAGACCGTCATTGGTTAGAATTATCAGCGATACGGTTATAAGTATTGCTGAGAGGACAACATCAACTTTCCTTCTATTCATCATTTCACCTATGAGATGAGGTTTGGCTTACAACGAGCTTGTTACTGTCCTGTTGTAAGATCACAATAATTTTCAAGTGAAACTGGTCTGAATGGTTGTCTGACCTGTAGACTTCCGACTTTTTTAGGAGAGGTTGAAAGGGTAGAAGCCGTAATCTCAGCAAGTGCCGAACCACACATCCTTCCCTGGCAGGGCCCCATGCCACAGCGACTATACAATTTTACTTCGTTCACATCGCTGTTACCTTCAAGAACAACCTGCCTGATTTCTCCTGCAGTAACGGATTCACATCGACATACAGTCGTGTTATCAGGTACGTCAAAAATGTTTGGATTAGGAGCAAAGACGTATCTTAGAAACCCTCTGGCAAACCTGGTTAATCTGAGTTTATTTAAAGACTCTTTAGAGCGAAACGCAGCTTCGCTCTTTGTAATAACTCCAAGACGTCGGGCTGCATCAATTCCAGCAAGTGTACCTTTAATTATGCTTGCATCTCCACCGTGAACATAGCCTGCATCGCCTGCAAGGTAAACGCCGTCAATAGTTGTTGCTCCGCATTCAGTAACATTTGGATACCAGTAACGTTGTACAGGGTCCCAGAGATGTTTCGCTCCCATTGAATTAAGGATCTGGGTTCGTGGGATGACACCTTCATGTCTGAGGAGGCAATTGGTTTCTATCTCTCTTACCTTTCCCCGTACTTCATATGAAACCTTTGTAACCCTGGTTTCGCCAATTGCCTGGATGTTTTTGACACCTAATACAAATGGGATTTTTGCTTTGGCAATTTTGAGTGCCATGGATAAACCCTTACCCATGTAGGCAGAGTCAAGAAATGACACAGCCATTGGTATTCCGGAGACCACTCTTTTACTCCAGTAACCAGTATCAAGCCAGGCCGCAATTTTTACACCACGATCAATTAAGTGGCAGGCGAGTAAGAGGAGTAATGGACCGTTACCGGCAAGTACTATAGGTTCTGAAGGGTTCCTTAGAAGCGAACCACCTGCTCTAAGAAGTATGTCTGCTCCACCTGCTCCCATAACACCAGGAAGTGTCCAGCCTGGAAAAGGTACTGGGCGTTCCATGGCTCCTGGGGCCACTATGACTGACTGGGTTTGGAAAATTTTGGTTTGACCACGCGTTGTGCCAGATACTCTGCGTGGTTCAAGTCCCCAGACAATTGTCTCAGGATTGTAATTTACTCCTGACTCTCTGAACTCTTGAGCAAGCGCCACCCCAGCTGCACGCTCTTTGGCATCGAGGGATGCCTGACCTAGAGGAGATTCAATATTTCTGAAAAGCTGGCCGCCCGGAGAAGACTGCTCATCAACAAGGCTTACTTCAAGGCCACAGTTGCTGGCTGAACATGCTGCTGCAAGGCCTGCAGGACCAGCCCCGACTACTACAAGATCTGTTTGCCGTTCCATCATTTTGCCTCTACTGTTTCGACCTGTCTTTTTACAACTAAACCGTCCTCTACAGTAACAAGACAAGACTGTACATTGGGCTCTCCGTTTATCTCCATCATACATTCAAAGCATACGCCCATGAGGCAATAGGGGGCTCTAGGGCTCCCGTCGACTGGGTGTGTGTACGTTTCGTCTGCATGATGATGTCCAAGAACTGCTGCGGCAACTGAAATACCGGCGGGGACTGTAACTTTGGTATCATCAACCATAATGGTCACAGTCTCATAAGTTTCATTTTTCTCCATTGTCTTTTCCTCAATTAACGGCGATGCCGAAACGTTCAAGGGTCATGTCACGTGCAAGCTCAGGTAAATTGCCGCCAAGAATAAATTCAGGTAGGTGACGGGTATGGGCTGCTGCCAAGGTAACGGCACTATGGGTGTTAATCAGGGTCACCTTAGGGTGGTCGGGGAGTTTGCTGTAAATTGCCTGTTTATCTTCAGGCATAACGCGAAGACCACACCATGCACGGATGAGTCGTTTTTTTGCTAGTTCAGGCCATATTTTTATAGCAGCCTGACCTTCTGTAGCAACGTCTTCAGGAACTATTCGTGTATCGTGTCCGATAAATTCATGACGAAATCCAATAATAACTGTCCCTCCGAATGTCTGAGTGACACCAAGTAGAGGAATTGGCATAACCTGAGGCATACGCTCAACAAGAAGAACCTGGCCCTTGTCTGCACTGACGGGTAGATTAGGTAAAGCAAACCGGGAAAATCGTCTATTTGCAAGACCGGCAGCAAGAACTAGACGGCCACAGTTCATCTGACCTTTATTAGTAAATACGCTATAGCCACCATCTTTAGGCTGCACATCATGGATGAGGGTCTCAACGAAGTTACCCCCTAATTTACAAAAAGCAGCTTTGTAAGCGCGCATAAGAGAAAGTGGCTCCACAACGCCATCTGCTTCGCACCAGGCGGCGCCAACGACATCTGGGCCAAAACCAATTTTAGGGAGTTTCTTTTCCAGTTCGCTTCTGGAAAGCATTCCACCGGGGTAATCTCCCAGGGCTTGCCGTAACTTTTCTATGTAAGCAGCTCTTGCTTCGTAGTCCTTTTGACCTACACAGGCAATAAGTCCGCCGGTATAGTTTACAGGAATATCTAACCCTGATATCTCTTCTAGCTCTTGAGTCAGTGCGGGAAAGAGGTTTGAGGAATGGAACCCCCATTTCGCGTAATTAGGAAGATGTAGGAATTTGGATTGACACCATATAAGACCGACGTTTGTGCGGGAGGCCTTGTTGGTTTGTGTCGGGGCGTCGAGTAACGTAACTTTAGCACCTTTAGCAACTAATCCGTATGCCAGGGCTAATCCGCTAATGCCACCTCCGGCGATAATTATATCATGCTCAGAATGCTGTTGATTGAACTTTCCCATTATTTGGCTCGATAGCTATTTTAAAGTGAATATTACTTACGGTTGTTTATACGCGATGCAGTCAACCTCTACGCGGAGATCACTCATCATCATCGCCTGTACTGTAACTCTTGCGGGGGCGTGATCGGATGAGAAATATTCTGCATAGACTTTGTTGAATTCTGGGAAATCTCTGGGGTCATCAATCCAGACTCCGACTCTGACAACATCATTGAGTGTATATCCTGCGAGTTCGAGGACGGATTTTAGATTATCAAGGGTGACTCTTGCTTGTGTAGCCATGTTGCCGTACACTATTTGCCCTTCACTATCACGTGGAACCTGACCACTTACATAGAGCCAGCCGTCAGCTCCAGCGGCTTTTGCAAAGGGGAGTCCACCGCTTTTTGGCGTTCCGTATCTCTCAATTGACATCATTGTCTCCTGAATGCTGACGACCTATTCTTCGTCAGCCGTAGTTTGTTTTTATAGGACTCTTTCAGTGTAAATGAGTCTTTAATCTCCGGATGAATTTTATCAAATTATTCATTTCTTAGCCGAATCATGTTTCAATATGTTACAGTTAATGAATTTTGTAATAATGAACATCCTAACGTTTTACTTGGATACAATTATGAAGCAAGTATGGTGCCAAACTGATTAACTGTATTATGTGGTGTTATATCAAGTGAGTAGCACGACAACACTGATGCTTGCATATGTTCTGTGTTGTAATGTTATGTTACAGTAATTGTGAAAATATGAAATTGTGACAGCATAAGTGCTAGATAATATGATGTAAATGTTTTGTCGGTGTGGGATTGTAATAAATAGTTACAGTGTAACGAAAAGTTACAGGAGATTGTGTGGTGAAGCACTTAGAAGGTATTCCAAATCTTAAAGCAATTATTGAGCGATCCCATGAGCGGTCGGCAAGTTATGGTGTTGATCCAAATGCACTTGCGTCCCCTGAATCAAGTCGTCTCTTACCTGAAAAACTTGCAGAGAGAATCAGTGAGCAGCAGGAGTATTATGACATAGGCAAGGAACAATTAGAATCCTTGTATCGTCTACTTAAAGATACTGGGTTCTGCATGGCCTTGGCGGATAGTGATGGCTACATCCTTTATGTTGTGGGGGACCCTGATCTCATTGAACACTTTAAAAGTAGACGATGTATCCCTGGATATCGTTGGACAGAGCGCGATATTGGGACCTGTGCTATAGGTCTTGCTCTGGCTGAGGGCATGCCAATTTTTCTGCCGGGTGATAGAATGTTTGCAGCTCTTGCCCAAAGTATAAGTAACGCTGGCGCTCCTGTATACTCAACAGATGGGAACGATATTATCGGGGTTGTTAGTTTAAGCGGTTATTCTGAAAAAATGCATGTGCACACCCTTGGTCTGGTTCGCCAGGCGGCTGAAACCATAACTGCAAATCTACGGGAAAAGCTACGTAACCGAGAGCTTGATGTACAAAATCGTTACATGGAGGCCATACTGGAGTCAAGTTCTCGTGGGATGCTGACTGTTGATCGAGAGGGGAGAATAGTACAGGTTAGTCGTCGGGCACGTACACTGATGAATCTTCCGGGCCAGGTTATAGGTGAGCTACTGTCTGATTGTGTCGGGGCAAACTTTGATATTTCAAAAAACCTTAAGAGTGGAAAACCGTTTAACTCAAGAGAATTTTTAACAAGAAAAGATGGTGTCAGCTACTTTGCATCATTTGATCCGATTCGTCCGGGAGATAATAATCTTGCAGGAGGGTTAATAACTGTAATAGAGAAAAAAGAAATGTACCGTGTTGCATCAGTAATGAGCGGATCTCATGCTCATTTTACCTTTGATTCTATTATTGGAAACAGCAAGGATTTACACTCTGCCCTTCACGTCGCAAAAATTGCGGCAAGCAGTTCAACGACAGTAATGCTCGCTGGGGAAACTGGAACAGGAAAGGAATTGTTTGCCCAGGCTATACATAATGAAAGTAAACGGCGAGATCAGCCGTTTGTAGCAATTAATTGCGGGGCTATCCCGAAAGAATTGCTGGAAAGTGAGCTTTTTGGTTATGAAGAAGGCGCTTTTACCGGCGCACAGAAAGGCGGTCGGCCGGGCAAGTTTGAGTTGGCAGATAACGGGACATTATTTCTTGATGAAATCGGTGATATGCCTTTTGATATGCAGGTCAAACTGTTGCGGGTATTACAGACTGGTGAGATTCAGCGGGTAGGTGGTTTGCGCACGGTTTCTGTTAATTTGCGTATTATTTCTGCTACCAATAAAAATCTGAAACAGGCAATCGAAAACAGAGAGTTCAGGGAAGATTTATATTACCGGATTTGTACACTGAAAATTGATATTCCAGCCCTGCGTGTTCGTGGAACAGATATTGTTCGTTTAGCAGAACATTTTTTAGATCGTCACTCCACAAAGCTCAACAGAGATCTCAGATTTAAAACCCCGGAAACCGAAGACGCATTGTTACGATATAATTGGCCAGGAAATATCAGGCAACTCGAAGGAGCGGTTGAGCGCGCGGTTCATCTGGCTGAAGGTGATGAATTGTTTCCTGAAAATTTTGGAATATCAGCCTTTCAGCAACAGGAAAATATTTCAGGAATATATGAGTCAGGAATACAATCTCTTGCTGAGGTGGAGAAAGCAGCACTTGCAAAGACCTTGGCTCATTTTAATGGAAATATTTGTAAGACAGCAAAAGTACTTGGTATCAGCCGGCCAACAATTTACAGGAAATTAAAACTTTTTGGCCTTGATGCTGGAAAAGAGTAGTTTACTACATATCACCCTCAAGGCATTGACAGAGATCAATACTTCAAGCAACAAAAAAGGATCACGCCTCCCAGTAATTCGCAGGGGGCTGCTAACTAAAAGAATAAAAAAGTGCTTGATAAGAGATTCTGAACAGAGATACATTTTTGTGTGGGTAGTACCCCATCGGTATAAGGGGAAAGTTGAAAATACTGGTTTTTTACCGGAGACTTACGAGAGGTTAAATCATCTCCCGCTCTCAGGAGACACTCGAAAAGCACTGATATCGATATAAGTTGCAAATCAAAATAGAATTTATATGTTTAAGCCTTAGGAATATCACCTAGATTTTGCAATTGGCAAGTTCGGAGTCTGCGCTACCTACCGGAGATGTGAGGCATTGAGGTTGCTGGCGTATAAGAATACTTCAAAGCCTCAATAACAACGCAGATTCGGTGAAATTGTAAATCCCGAAGGGTACGTAAATATGAGAAAAATATTGCTCACTGAAAAAGTGAATCATCAAAATCGCGTATTTGGCTGTAGTGGGCGAATTTCACATAGTTAATTCGTTTTTCTCATATTACTTATGCAAAATTTAGGTATCAACTTTTTTAAAGGGGATTACATGAACAATGCATGGACATATAAAAATCATGAGATCGAAGAAGGTCTAAAGCCTGGAAGTAAAACATTTCGTTATTTTTTTAAGATTCTGGAAAATGATGAAAAAAAATGTAATTACTGTGTCTGGATTGCTGATGACGCCCTTGGTCGATTAGATCAGTTTAAGGATTTCGATGGTATTGTTGCTTCAAACAAAGCTGCCTGGCAACAGTGGGTAAAGGATAAAATTGACAACGGTGATTTTCGAAACCGAGCCTTGAAAATTGAAGCAGAGGGTCAACGTGAAATCGATTTTTCGGACATGAAAACTCATGTTAAACCTGACGAGTAATATCTGCTCTGAGGCATGAGTTATAAACGTCAAAGGCTTTGTACCATCCCAGGTACAGGGCTTTTGACGTTTACCTTACTGACCATATATGGCACAACTTCAACGTGAAGTTCCCTTTTGAGCAGGATGGAGAAAGTAGCAAATCGAGCAACTACATGCTTACTTGTTACTTTTTTTAACAAGACAATAACGCCTCAGTTATTTAACTTAACCGACAGAAGGCTACATGGATCAAAAGAATGAAGTGTTTAATAAAACATATAATGAGTATCTGGATAAGCTTAAGATATTAAACTTGCCTGAGATAGCACGAAATCTAAATTTGAAGGTAGCTGGGCATGATGTTCTGGTGTCATTATTGGGTACAGATTATCGAGTATCGGAATCTGGAGTTTTTGGATTAGATGGGAGAAAGGTTGATTTTGAAAAGTGTATAGTAATTTTTAAATATCTTCTGATGTGCCCTAAGGACGTACCGACAGAAATTAATTGGGTTGCGTATCACTCTTTCAAAAATGCACAGCCGTTATTGCACTACTTCGCCAGAGAAACAACAAAACCTATGGAAGATTTTTTTTCAGGAAAGCTGACGATGCTTGAACAATTTAGTAAAAATATAGGAGGAGTTGTCGTAACGGATAATGCATCATATGATCTTTCTATTCAATTTAACGTGATGCCTCATGTACCCTTGTTTTTAAGGTTTAATGATGCAGATGAAGATTTCCCAGCTCAATGTACGATCTTGTTTCTAGAAACAATTGAAAAATTTCTTGATATGGAATCGGTAAGTATTTTAGGAGCCTTATTCGCCAAAAAACTTATCGCATCGAGTTAAAACAGAAGTTGCTGCATTTTGTTACAACATGATGCGCGATCTCTTTCTATGAGTATCGTTTTCTCATATTTACTATCATTCGGGACTTGCCTTTCCACCGGATCTGCTCTGTTGCTAGAGCTTTGAAGTATATTTATACGTCTGTAGCTCCGGTGCCTCGTATATTTGTCAGGTTGTGCAGACTCCGAGCTTGCCAGTTGAAAGATTTAGGGCCCATTGGAAATTCTGGTCTTTCACCAGGGGGAATGAGGTATCTTAGAGACTGGAATTACTGCTCGCCTGTTGTCTCCTGCAGCACCTTTGCTAAATCCTTCCCTGCCTGGTAAGCCTCTTTTAGATAATCATCTTTTTTTTCTATATCGCCCTTGCGGTCTACTCCTCTACAGAGAACAGTTTTCCATAGTCCAGCATTCAGGACATCGAAAAAATATTTAACAGTGAGTATAGCTCCATCAAAGAGTTTTTTCCCTTCCGTAGCCCCAACAGAAATAAATAATCCTTTGCGCGTTTCCGGGGCCTCCTTAAAAACCTGTTTTTCAATCCAGTACTTCCGGACCCAAAGAGACTGGCATCGATCCATAAAAATTTTTGTGTGCGCACTCACTGTATAGAAAAAGATTGGAGATGCTAACATAATACCTGAACTGGATTCAAGTTTGGCCAAAATTTTTGGAAAATCATCGCGTATTGCGCATTCACCCGTTTTGATACACTGGTATATTTCCAAGCACGGTGAAATTTTATAGTCTCGAAGAAACACTTCTTCTACATCTGCCCCTTCCTGGCGAGCGCCAGCAACAGCTTGATTCAGTAGAGTAGCACTATTTCCATCCCTTCGGGGGCTACCATAAATTGCGATAATTTTGACCATGCATTCCCTCTATCTTTATATATGTATAATTAACACTGTTTGCTCTACCCAATAAGGATTCAAGCTTGCACTGACCTTATGTCCACTTTTCTCGGGAAGGACCATTCATTAGAGGTTGGCTCTAGAAAATACTTTTTCCAACCAGTTTAAATTACCCTGTTTTTAATGTTAGGTCAAAAAAACGGCTATGCTTATGCAGATAAATTATATGCTCAGTAATTATTTTTGAAGCGCAATAGTTGTCAGGCACCAGGCTAATGCCGTGACAGGACCGTGCAGAATCTTGCAGTATCGGAGAGCGATTTCCACTGCCAATGAGAGTGAGCAGATTGATCCAACGATTTGATCTTATTCTTGTTCATCTCTTCTTTCTGTCATCGAACAGCTCAACTCACGTGAAAGTCAACTTTCACAGGAAACATATTCAGCCTGTTAGTCCGAAAATAGCTTGTCCTGTCAACGCAAATATTGAACCTATGGTTATCCGATACCACGCTGATATTAGTCAAACTAAAATGTAGCTGGTCAGGCTTTATTGTCAGTTGACGATGTATGGATAAAATATAAGCGTTACAGTTGAGATACTGTTTGATGTATAAATGAGTTTATTTTCCGATTTAAGTGTAAGTGATTGGTAAAAAAGGTCTCCTTTGTTTACAGTTTGGAAAAATCTTTGTATTCATATGGTATCTATTATTGCTACCATATAAAATATAGATCAAAAAAGCCAAAATTGATAAAAAACTGGAATATATTCAACATCTGTACATAAAATTACTCATCCGCGTATCTTCTTCTAAACTTTTGATATGTCGTTGAAATCGAATACTATTCTAGTCCGCATCCTTATTTAAGGAATGATTAGGCTAATAAATGTTCGTGAGTTTTTATGAGTTGGAGTAAGATGAACCATAATTTTAACATTATCAATGTCAGATTAAACATCAACTGGGTCACGTAATGAACGAAAAAGAACTGCAGAAGCAATTACAGACAAAGGTGAAGAAGAAGCTCGAACCATTATTCGCCAAATATAATATGGATTTTGGTGGGATAGATGCCACGTTGAAATGGAAGCCACTTGTTCTCATAATTGGTAACTATTCTTCAGGAAAATCTACGCTTATCAATGAACTTATTGGGCAGGATGTTCAGCGTACTGGTCAGGCACCTACTGATGATTCTTTTACCATCATTACTTCTGACACCGGCCATGAGGATGTTGAAACTCCTGGATCTACAATTGTTAATGACCCTAATCTGCCGTTTCAACACTTTAAGGGATATGGAGAGAAACTTATTTCTCACATCTGCATGAAGCAGGTGAACAGCCCGATGCTTGACAATATGGCCATTATTGATAGTCCCGGTATGCTTGATGCAACCAGTGAAAAAGATCGTGGCTATGATTATATGCAGGTTTTAGGTGAGTTCGCCAAAATGGCTGACCTCATTGTTCTGATGTTTGACCCGCACAAGGCTGGTACAATCAAAGAGTCCTACGATGCTATCCGCAATACGCTTCCAGAAAAATCAGGTGAGCACCGTATTGTTTTTGTGATGAGTCGTATTGATGAGTGTGATAATCTCAGTGATTTTACCAGATCATATGGAACGCTTTGCTGGAATATGTCTCAGATGACTGGTCGTAAAGATATTCCTCATATCTACCTGACCTATGCACCAGGAACAGTAAGGGCCGGTGATGTGGCCGAAGGATGGCCACAGGAGCGTGAAGAGCTTATTGAAAAAATTACGAGAGCATCTGGATTTAGGATTAATCATATTCTCGAAGATATTGATCGCCAGGTCAATGAAGTAGAGATGGTTGCCGAATCAGTTGGAGCGTTTCTAAAGCGTGCTAATAAGGTCTACTGGAAGTTTGCCAACGTAAGCATTGTTGTTGCAGCTCTACTGTTCTTTTTTGGTGATGTTATTCTCAATGCAATTTCGGGTTATCCTGAGACGACTTTGCTCACCTCAGTACGAGTTGGTCCTTTTGCATTATCAACGTTGATTTTACCATCATTACTTGCTCTTGCAACAATTGTGATTGGCTCGCTTGCGTATAGTAAGATTGCTTTTAGGCAGCTCAAAAAGAAAGCTGTTGCCAACGGAGCTGAACTGCTGGAACTTGATACTGATTATCGTAAAAATCTTTGGGATAAAATGTCCGGTAAAGCAAAAGAAAATCTCGAAGCACTTGGACCTTACGATCTGTGGAGAGGTTATGGTCGTAGCTTGACTAAGATTCAGAATTTTCTCAATAACGATCTGAAGAAGTATTATGAAAAAATAATTACTTAATCTCATTTAGATTAAAAGTGATTCAAAAGGGCTGAGGATTTATTCTCAGCCCTTTTTTTGTTTGTTGTAAGGATGTTCTCGTATCTTACTTGAAAGCCTCAGACATAAGGTGAACGAGCAAGTTTGAGGTGTTTTTTTTCAAGGTTATAAAGTTATTAGGAGATTGTGGAAAATGAAAAAATCCAAGACCAAAAAGAGGCGAAGTAACAAAACTGCTAAGGAGATGATAAAGATATACGGTATTGGAGCAGTGCTTGCCCTAACTGCCGTAATGATTACCTATCAGTTTGTAGAACCTGCTCCACCAAAAAGCTTGAGCATTGCAACTGCTTCCTCAGAAGGAGCCTATTATTCTTTTGCCAACGAGTATAAAGAGCATTTTTCGAAAGAAAGCATAGATCTTGAAGTGATAGAGACGTCCGGTTCTGTTGAAAACTTTGAACTATTGCAAAGCGGTAAGGTTGATATCGCATTTTTGCAGGGTGGCATTGGGAATGCTAAAGATTTTCCTGAGTTTGTATGAGGAACCGCTTATTATCTTTGTTCGTAAGGGACTAAAGATTGAAACATTTGCCGATTTTACCGGAAAAAAAATTGCTGCGGGTGAGGATGGTAGTGGAACCCGAAAAATTGTAGAACAGCTTTTAGCTGACAACGAGTTGAGCGATAAAGATGATATTGAACTTGTCCCACTTGGTGGGACTGAAGGGGCAAAGGCACTTCTAGCAGGTAATGTTGATGCTTTGATGATGGTTATCAGGGCAGATTCACAAATTGTTCAACAGCTATTTGTAGACAAGAACGTCGATCTTGTGAGTCTCGATAGGGCCGAGGCATATACACGTTTGCATAACTATCTCTCGCATATTGTTCTTGTTGAGGGAGTACTCGACATGGCAAAAAATATTCCAAATAAAGCTTATCATCTCATCGCTCCGTCTGCGACTCTCGTTGCACATCAGGACATTCATCCGGCGCTGGTTGATCTGATGATGCAGGTGGCGGAAAAGGGTGCATGATCGGAGTTCTGTTCTCACTGCCAATCGTGAGTATCCTTCTCCCGATAATATTGATTTCCCACTCAGCTCAGAGGCTGATCGTTATTTTAAGCATGGACCTCCGTTTTTGCAGAGATACCTGCCATTTTGGGCGGCATCACTTATAGATCGGCTCAAATTTATGATACTACCTCTTATTGCTCTGCTCATTCCTTTAATGAAGGTATTGCCTCCGACCTATAGGTGGCGTATTCGTTCACGGATATATCGCTGGTACGACCAATTGCATGAACTTGATGTTGAATTGAAAAGCGATGAAAATGTGGCAACCCTGACGGAAGCAATTAAAGTAGTTAACGCGATGGAACAAGAGGTCCGAGAGGTTGAAGTACCTTTGTCGTATGCGGAGGAATTGTACAACCTGAGGGTACATATTGATCTCTTGAAGAATCAGTTTGAAAAGACTTTGGCAAGGTTAGTAAAAGCGTAGTTCCACTGTTAAGCTAAAGAAATAAAAAAAGGGGCTCACACCAAAGAATTTGGTGTGAGCCCCTTTTTTGTCTAAGGCGTAAAAGCCTTTTTGTTAAAAGGTAACCTTCTCGGAGTGAGCAATGAGACCGTTGAACTCATCCTTCCAATTCGTTCCACCTAAGGTTTCCGCAAGTAAAACAGTCATGTGTTTAGGATCTATATTGAGGTCGAGGTTTCGACCTAATCCGGACAGGCATGATGGGCAGTTGGTTGCCATCACCTGTTTAGTGCCCGGTAGAGCTTTTTCAGTAATAGCCTCTCTTTTTCTTTCAAGCATTGCATAAGATATATCTGGTCTGGAGATCGCAAGTGTTCCAGCTTCAGAGCAACAGTTTGGAATACTTTCAACGTTATTGTAAAAGCGACTCAGTAGTGGGGCACCTTCTCCGTCAAAGGAGTCGTGGCACGGAGTATGATAGAGTGCTGTTACATTTTTCTTAGGACCGTACTGCCAATCAGTGTTCTCGAGCACATAGTTAGAAATATCATCCATTCCACAGTTAAAAATTTTCTCACACCCTATCTCATGGAGCGATTCGCGACAGGTACCACAGCTGATGAGAAAGCTATCAAAAACGAAATGCCCGAGCATTTCTTTAATTTGGCTCAGAATTATGGTGTCACGCAAGGAAATTTCACCGGCCATCTTTTTCTTAGCGTTTACTTTTGCTGGAAAGCCGCAACATAGATACGGTGGAGGGAGAACAGTACGTACGTTATTTTTAGCAAGCAGGTAAATTGCGGCTACAGAAATATCAGAAAATAATCGCTCAGATCCACATCCAGGGAAGTAAAATACGGTGGATTTTACCTCACCACTTTCAGGCATCACGATGAGAGCTTCATTTTCAGAACACTGTGGAAGCAGGGCTGATAACTCCTGTACTGACGATTTTGCCATTGGGGATTTGAGCATGTTCAGTGGACGCCACTCATTTTCTGTGATTTTAGGTGGAGCTTTTTTGAAGAGTTTGGCGCCAACTCTTTGCATGGAGCTACCCAGTTCCACAACACCTTTTCTGAAGATACCGTTGAAAACTTTATTGCGGTTCTGCAGGTACATCAGAGTTAGTTTTGTTGCTGGAGCTGTATGTTTGTAACCAAAATCACTTAAAATCTCTCTTTCGAGAATAGACACTTCAGCGGTGTCGATATCTACCGGACATGGTGCCAGACATTTTTTACACATGGTGCAATGGTCAGCAATCTCTTCAAGGTTTTTCAGTTGGTTAAACCTTGGCAGATGAGATCGTTGTACATCATAGAGAAGGGCTTCAATAAGGGCACCGATCACCATGTTTTTGTTTCTTGGATGGAAAAATATATTTGTGCCTGGATAGTACACACAGCATACCGGCATACATTTCCCACATCTGATACATTTTGATATCATTGATGCAAGTTCAGCAACCGAACCGTATTGCAGAATTTTTGCTTCAAGTTCAAGAAGGTTAAAAGATGGTGTGAAAACCTTATCTATTATTTTCGGATCACGAAGCATCCCCGGGTTCATGATTGAATCGGGGTCAACTTCTAGACGATAGTCGTGTAATTCACTGAGACGTTTCTCTTCTAAAAACTTCATCTTAGTGATACCTATACCGTGTTCTCCACTGACCACTCCACCAAGCTCAACGGTTTTGGTCATGACATCTTCGGCCGTTTTCTCAGCCCGTTTCATCATTTTTCGATCATTAGAAAAAACAGGGATGTTGACGTGGTTGTTACCATCACCTGCGTGCATATGGGTGGCAATAACAATCCTCTTTGAACGAACAGAAGTAAAAATTGACTCGACAGTATGACTTACTTTTTCATAACCGCTAAAGAGCTCAAGAAGGTCAACCATGAGTTGTTTTATATACGCTTCATTGCGGATGGATTCTGTTGTTCGAAGTGCGAGTTTTTTGAGTGTCTCATTACAAAGATCGTTCGCCTTAGGGATTTTTGCCTCAAGCCAGTCTGGATCTTCTATAGGCTCTGCTGTTTCAAGGTACTCTTTGATGTCATGAATAAATTGTTCTTTGTTTATAATATCTTCTTCAATGTTGTAGGCATCGACAAATCTTGTGAATTCGGCAAGTGCAGAAAGTGGTAGAACAATATCTTCATTAAGCTTAAATGCGTTGGTTCGAGCAGAAATTGCACCTAATTTTTTCCTGTCTCTCCAAAATCTCTCAGCCTCATCTGCGTCTTGAGCAGTAAAGATTTCAGTATTTTTGTAAGGGGACAGGAGTTGCGCAAGGCGCTGTTTTCCTCTTTCTATCTGCTCTGTGTCATGACCTACCATATCAATAAGCAAAACCGCCTTAGGATGTTCACTCCGTGCTGCTTTGAACTTATACTTAATAGCTCTGATGTACTCTTCATCAAAATGTTCAAGGGCCATGAGAACTTCTTTGCCTTCATCATGAAATTCATCAGAAATCTCAACAATGACTCGGCTGGCTTCATCCATATCGGCGCCATAAAATTCAAGGCAGAAGGTTACTTTTCTCTCATATGCGTCGTAGAGAACAAATTCACCGGATGTTATAACACCATCAGTACCTTCTTTTTGAAAACCTGGAAGACCACGGAGAGCTTTGTTGGTAATGTCCTTCCCTAAACCTTTTTTACGGATATCAGTGCCTGCAAGAGAAATCGTCTTTAAAACCCTGTCTTGCTTGTTGAGCACCTCAAATTCAAGGATATCGTCAGGCAGGATTTTTCGCATGGGATGCTTTATTCTTCTGACGGTTAACAGGTCTTGCCCAGGCATTGCAATAGAGTAGGAGAGGATGTTGTCTATAGCAGTTCCCCAGAGTACCGCAGTTTTACCTCCAGCGTTTTCTGCAATATTGCCACCAATGGTAGAGGCCCAGGAACTCGTAGGGTCAGTTGCAAAAACAAGGTCCGATTTTTTCGCTTGTCTCATTGCATCTGATGTGACAACACCCGATTCCAGTTTCAGGGTAGGAACCGTTACATCGTCACCGAGATGTGGGAAAGGTCTATGGGTAATTGAGTGAATTTTAGTCAGTTTTTCGGTGTTGATTATGACGCAATTTGGGGTAAGAGGAACACTTCCACCGGTAAGGCCGGTACCGCCACCCCTTGGAATTATGGTGAATCCCAACTCGGTAACAGCTTTCATCAGTTGTGGAACCTGTTCTTCAGTTGCAGGGCGTAATACAGCCTGAGGGAGATAGAGTCTCCAGTCGGTAGCATCTGTTGCGTGACTGATGATGGAAAATGGGTCAAAATTGACGTTTTCTTTGCCAATGATTGGGCCCAGTTTTTTCACCATAAGAGTGCGTTGAGTTGGTACATCGCTCAGTTGGCTTTTTAGTTTTTTGAGTTGTTGTTTGCAGAGGTCAACGAGATCAAGAACTTTTTTGGTTCTCTCTTTAGTGTTAGTGCTTGTTTTTGCTGCAGTGACAATAATGGAAAGATCTGCTTTCGCCGTTTTGAAAAAGCGTTGGCGTCTGGTGGGTGAATCTATCAACTCCTGAAAGAGAAAAGGATTACGACTCAGGATAAACAGATCTCCGATAAATCTCATGACAAGCCGCGCTGATCTTCCTGTAATTCTTTGGCTTCTCAGCTCTTCAAGGCTATCCCATACCTCCTGACCAAAAAGATGATTAATGATGAGCTTATCGTCGGCAGAAGTGAAATTATAAGGGATTTCTCTGTAGTCATTTGTGTTCATGTCGATGGCCTTTTAATAAAGCATGTGGCTTTTGTGAGTTGTGTATCAAAAAAATTGATATGTTTACGTCGTAAAATTAGAACCATTACAAGCTTAAATGTTCGTTGGACATATGCGTCTGGAAATGATCGAAGGGGTGGGAGGTTTTCCCTGATCCTGCAAGAAATCAAAATCCGTGAAGTGTTTTACTTCTGTGTGGAGCGCTACAATCCAATCGGCTCATGTTGCAACCAAAAGCGGAAATTTACCACTGTAGTGAATAATTGCGAGTTTTTTGTGTTCAAAAAACGTTCTTTTCTATGGGATGAACAATATTTTGGTTTGAAGGAACTACTTTCACGGTTAGCTTACTAAAATTTATAATAATATAAAAAATGCCAATTGTAATTTCATCTTCATTACAATCCGTTGTATACTATTATTGCCGTGAGTAGTGAGATTATTTGTTCAACTTTAAGAATTGAGAAATTCTAAGGATTGGTACTGGAGTAATTCGTACTCCGAATCGAATTTTTCTATAACCTCCCATACTCTAAATAGCAGGATTGTCTCGAACAGGTGAGACGCACTCGTGAAGGGTGCGAACAAACCAGGAAGGCGAACACTCTTCGTTGACTAAAAAGAGGACTCCCATCAAACTCCCCCAATTTATATCAAACATATTTGCCGAAAAAACCGGAAGGTTTAGACAAACCGAAGGAGAGGCGAGGTTCTTTCAGTATACTGTTTTTTTGTTGGCAGCGTTCATTACGACCTTACCCTTTGGTCTGTTCCATTTATTTTATGGGAATATCGGTATCAGTATTAACATCGTGGGTCTTTGTTTATTTCTGAGCTTTGGTTGGGTTCTTCTGTATCATGGGTTGTTTGAGAATGTAGTTTACCGAGTTAATACCAGTCTGTTTTTCTGTTTTCTTGTTTACCTTATGATTTTAGGGACTGATCAAAATTCCATGATGTTATGGATGTATATTTTTCCAACCATTGTTTTTTATCTTTTGGGCCAAAAGGAAGGGGTTGTTTGGACACTGGTTATGGTTGGTTTTATTGTAGTGTTCTTTTTTGGTCCGTTCGATTTAGAGACAGCTAAAGGCTATAGCTCATTTTTTGTGATTCGTTTTCTTATTGTTTTCATAATACTTTCGGCTGTTACATATGCTTATGAAAGATTTCGATCAAATTACAAAAACGATCTTGAAGGAAAAAATCTCAAACTCATAGAGCAGATACAAGAAAGAGAAAATGCTGAACGTTCATTGACAGATCGGGAACTGCGTTACGAAGCGATCTACCTTGGAGCTGTTGAAGGGATTCTGCTTATTGATAATTATGGGGATATTATTGAGTGTAATCCACAAATATTAACTATGCTTGGCTACGCTGAAAAGGATCTTGTCGGTAAAAATGTTTCTAGTTTGGTGCACGAGGATGATTTAAAAATTTTACCACTTCAATTAGATAAGCTTCATTCAGGGAAAACGATTCAAGTCGAACGAAGATTACAAACTGTAAGTGGTATTTACCTTTTATGTGAAGTGAGCGGAAAAAGATTACAAGATAATTTAGTTATCTTACTTTACCGTGATATTACAGAACGTAAAATTGCTGAGATGGCTTTAGAGCGTGCAAATCTAGCGTTAGATAAATTAGCTCATATTGATGGGTTGACCCAAGTTGCAAATAGAAGGAGATTTGATAAGGTTCTCGAAGATGAATGGCTCCGCATGTACAGGGAAAAGAAATGTTTGGGATTGATCCTTGCGGATGTTGATTTTTTTAAACAGTTTAATGATCTTTATGGACATCAAGTTGGAGATGACTGCCTTGTGTCTATAGCAACAGCTTTAAATTCTGTCATTCATCGCCCTGGTGATCTCGTGGCGAGATATGGGGGAGAAGAATTTGTTATTGTTTTACCGGATACGAACCTGGAAGGTTGCCTAAAGATTGCCAGGATAATGAAAGAAAAAATCGAATTATTAAAGATAGAGCATACCAATTCCTCTGTGAGTTCTTACGTAACTATAAGTCTCGGTGTTGCTGTGTTGTCTCCTGATAAAACAGACAACCGTGCGGACCTTATTGGACGAGCAGATAAAGCATTGTACCGAGCAAAGGAAGAAGGGCGAAATAGAGTGTGTTAACAGGAAAAACGATAATATGGAAAATGATCGATTTCATGAAAAGGCGAACACAAACAGTCTAGAAGGTGATGATAACTGCAATATAGACTCTGAGGGTGTGGAAGGCCCCTTTGGTCACCAGTCAGTCGTGGATCCGTTGTTTTCCAGTCTGATTGATAACGCAATGTTTCCCTTACTGATAGTGAGTGTTGAAAAAGAATCTATTCTTTACGCAAATAAATATGCTCAAGATTTTTTCGGGAATTGTGGACAGGATCATGGGTTGCAAAGGGTAACAGATTTCTGGGCGGATGCTCCTTCCCGTCAACAGTTCTTGCAGAAAATCCTTATAGAAAAAGAAGTGAAAGACTTTCAGGCGGTATTGATCACTGCGCAGAAAAAAAGAAGGCATGTTCTTCTCTCCTCAAGACTCATACAGTATAAATCCCAACAAGCAATATATACAATATTTAGTGATATAACTGAACGCGTTATTGCCCAGAATGCGTTCAAGGAAAGTGAAAACAGATATCACAGTATGTATCGTATGGTAAAGCTTATGGCTAACACATTACCAGACCTTGTTTGGGCTAAAGACTTGGAAGATAAATATATTTTTGCTAACACCGCTATTCGGGAAAAACTACTTAAATGTAGAGAAGGAGAGCTAATTGAGGGAAAAAATGATCTCTATTTTGCACTCCGAGAACGAAATGAAGGCCAACGTCATACCTTTGGCGAGATTTGTATTAACTCAGATGAAATTGTAAAGAGAACGAAGAAAAAAGGACGTTTTCTTGAAGATGGTTTGGTTCGTGGACAATATCTGGCGCTTGATGTTCATAAAGCTCCGATGTTTGACGATACGGGTGAGTTAATCGGCACCGTGGGAGCTGGAAGAGATGTAACAGCAGATATTAAAATACAGAAGGCTCTTGAGGAAAGTGAAGGCAGATTCCAACTTCTTGCAAACAGCATAAAAGATGTACTCTGGATAGCTGATGTTGATCTCAATCCAATTTATGTGACTCCTTCAATTGAGGCCTTTGCTGGTTACACTTCTGAGGAATTCATTCGAATGCCTTTTATCAGTCATATGACCCCGAAATGTCAGAGACGTTTTGGTTGGGTGATTAAAAAAATGGTGGGGGCGATTCAAAATGATGAGGAGTTGTCTTCGAATTTTTATGAGTTTGAATGCAAACGTAAAAACGGCACCATAGTTTGGGTTGAAATTGCTACCAGTGCTATGTGGGACTATTCTGGAAACCTTAAAGGTTTTACAGGAATGATTCGCGATTCGACTAAACGTGTTCAGGCACAGCTTGAACTGAGAAATGAAACGAAAATTGCCATCGCTGCAAGTCAGACGAAGTCAGAATTTTTAGCCAATATGAGTCATGAAATTCGTACACCAATGAATGGGGTACTCGGACTGTTACAGTTGTTGCAGGAAACTGAATTGACTGAGTTACAGGAGAAATATGTTTCAACCGCGCTCGGAGCAGGAAAGAGTTTACTTCGCATCATTAGTGATATTCTTGATTTTTCCAAAATTGAGGCCGGTAAAGTTGAGTGTTCAACAGGCCCTGTATCACTTCGTTTTTTAGTTGCTTCTGTTGTAGCCTCTTTTGAGACGATGGTTGATGAAGAGAATGTACAACTCACCGTTGCAGTTGATCCTTTAATACCAGAAAATATTGTTGCGTGTGAATCAAGGCTAAAACAGATATTGTTTAACCTTATTGGTAATGCAGTAAAATTCACCTCCAGCGGTACAATAGAATTAGATGTGATGGTAATTCCAAGGGATGATCCGGATCAGCTACTTCTGCAATTTGACGTTAAGGATACCGGAATTGGTATTTCTAAGAATATGCAAAACCATCTCTTTGAGCCGTTTAGTCAAGAAGATGGGAGTTTTAGAAGGAAATATGGCGGAACCGGGTTAGGGCTTAGTATTGTTAAAAAACTTGTCGAAATGATGGGAGGGAAGATCACTCTTTCTTCGATACGAGGTGAAGGAACTACAGTTTGTTTCACGGTACCCGCAGAATTATTTGCCTCACAAGAACGGTGTGAAGTTGAGTGTGTGGAAGAAGAAGCAGCGTTTGAAGCGAGTGAGCTTTTGGTGGGTAAGGTTCTAGTCGTGGAAGATGAACAGATAAATGCCATGCAGCTATTCCCAGCCGGACACAAAAATCGGGCAAGTATCACTTTTCCTTTATAGAGACCTGCAATTACCCATACGCCAAACACTTAAATGTATCATGTAAAGTCGCTTAACTGGTGTTTTGTGGAAA